>NZ_CP035534.1:600000-1200000 GCF_009068765.1 Sulfurimonas hydrogeniphila | reverse complement strand
CACTTGACAGCTTTAAGAAAAAGTTGCAGGATTTGGCAGCGCTTTACATTGAAAAAGACAGAAAAGTTGTCAGTTTCTGGACAATGGGTATGAATCAACATACACGTGGAACATGGGACAATACACTTTCATACAATGTTCACTTTATGTTAAACAAACAGGCACGTCCTGGCTCTGGAGCATTCTCATTAACTGGACAGCCTTCGGCTTGTGGTACTGCTCGTGAAGTCGGTACGTTTGCACACAGACTGCCTGCAGATATGATGGTAAAAAATCCAAAGCACAGAGCTATTACAGAGAAAGGCTGGCATATTCCTGCAGGAACACTGAATCCTGTCGGAAATCAGCATATTATGAAAATTCACAGAGATATTGAAGACGGTGTTGTAAAATTCGCATGGGTGAATGTGTGTAATGCATATCAAGACAGTGCCAATGCAAAACACTGGATTAAAGCGGCTCGTGAGATGGATAACTTCATCGTAACATCAGACGGGTATCCGGGTATATCTGCAATGGTATCTGATTTGATTTTGCCGTCTGCTATGATTTATGAAAAATGGGGTGCATACGGAAATGCAGAACGCCGTTCACAGCACTGGAGACAACAGGTTCTTCCTGTAGGTGATGCGATGAGTGATACCTGGCAGTGGGTAGAGCTTTCAAAAAGATTTACGGTAGATGATCTGTGGGGGCCTTATACACTGAGAAACGGTAAAAAACTTCCTGATGTAAGAGAAAAAGCCTATGCAATGGGGTATAAACCAGATACGACTATGTATGAAATTCTATATGCAAATGAAAGAGCGAAGAAAAACTATCCGTTGGCATTGGATCAGTTTCCACAAAAAGGGTATGACAATTCAGAATGTCTCGGTGATGCAAGAAATATTGTCGGAAGTGACGGTAAAGTTTTCAAAGGCTACGGCTTTATGATTCACCAGTACCTTTGGGAAGAATATGCATCATTTGGTAGAGGTCATGGGCATGACTTGGCAGACTTTGTTACCTACCATAAAGTTCGTGGTCTTAAATGGCCAGTTGTTAATGGCAAAGAGACTGCATGGAGATTTAATGTAAAATTTGATCCATATGCGGCAAAACATGCAAAAGAAAACGGAAGAGGCAGTGAATTTGCATTCTACGGTCCACTTGCCAAAGCATTACCACACGGTAATTTAACAGGTGTACAAGACAAAAAGAAAAAACCGTTAACAGACAAAGCAAAAATCTTTGCCCGTCCGTATATGGATCCGCCGGAAATGCCGGATGAAAATTATGATTTATGGTTGTGTACAGGACGTGTGCTTGAGCACTGGCACTCTGGAACAATGACGATGCGTGTGCCTGAGTTGTACCGTGCTGTTCCTGAAGCGCTTGTCTATATGAATCCTAAAGCCGCTGAGGAAAGAGGACTCAAAGACAATGATTTATGCTGGGTTGAATCTCGTCGTGGTAGAGTAAGAGCTCGTGTTGAGACGCGTGGACGTAACAGACCGCCAAAACCTTTGGTATTTGTTCCGTGGTTTGATGAGCGTGTGTTTATCAATAAAGTAACATTGGATCAAACCTGTCCTATGTCAAAACAGACAGACTTTAAAAAATGTGCTGTAAAAATTTATAAAGCATAGACAATAAAGAATTTACAATGAAAAAAGAAGCACTCAGCGACAGAAGAAAATTTATCTTAAATATGGCCAGAGGTGTTGGCTATGCTGCGATTGGCGGATTTTTATGGAGCGCGTATCTTGATGATGCGAAAGCTTCGCCGCTGATACTGCGTCCGCCTGCGGCTATAAAGGAAGAAGATTTTCTCAAAACCTGTATCAAATGCGGATTATGTGTTGAAGCATGCCCGTATGATACATTGATGCTGGCTAAACCCGGTGATCACAGACCTATAGGGACACCATACTTTATTCCAAGGGATATTCCCTGCTATATGTGTGAAGATATTCCTTGTGTTCCTGTTTGTCCGAGCGGTGCGCTGGATGAGTCGAGTGTAACTGTAAACGGTCATCTTGATATTAATACAGCAGATATGGGATTAGCGGTTATTGATGAAAACAGTTGTATTGCTTTTTGGGGTATTCAGTGTGATGCTTGCTACAGAGCCTGTCCTATTTTGGGTCAAGCGATAACTGTAGAGTATTCTAAAAATGAAAGAACCGGCAAACACGCATTTTTAAAACCTGTGGTGCATGCAGATGCCTGTACAGGCTGCGGAATGTGTGAACATGCCTGTGTGACAGAAAAACCGGCTATCTTTATACTGCCTCGTGAAGTGGCAATGGGGAAAGCCGGCAGTCACTACATCAAAGGCTGGGATAAAAAAGATGAGTCAAGACTAAAAGATGCTCATGCGATTCATACTACAACAAATGTAAGTAAAAGAAAAGCGGTTGACAAGCTTAACAGTGGTTTGGAAGGTTTGTTGGATGAGTAAACTATGGAATAACTATAGATATCTTATTTTAAGAAGATTTACACAAATTGGAATATTAATTCTATTTTTCGGTGCAAATGCCTGGGGATGGAAGATACTTGAAGGAAACCTCAGTTCATCCGAACTATTTGGAATTGTTCCGATGAGTGATCCTTATGCAGTGTTGCAGATGGTGGCAGCAGGTGCCGTTGTCGCAAGTGATTTACTTATAGGAGTGGCAGTTGTTGCACTGTTTTATTTTTTAATAGGCGGAAGAGCGTTCTGTTCTTGGGTTTGTCCTATTAATATGGTGACAGACAGTGCTAATTATTTAAGAAGAGTATTTGATATTGATAGAGCGCAAATAACAAAACAACCAATTACAAGAAATGTAAGATATTGGATTTTGGGTATTAGTTTAATAGTTTCGGCCTTTATGGGTATAGCAGCTTTTGAATTTGTATCGCCAATATCAATGATGCACAGAGGTCTTGTCTTTGGTATGGGCTTTGGCTGGGCAGCTATCGGTATGATATTTCTTTTTGATTTGTTTGTCCTTAAAAATGGTTGGTGTGGTCATATATGTCCACTCGGTGGATTTTATTCACTTTTAGGAAAGTTTAGTTTTATTAGAGTGCATCATCTGGAAGAAAACTGTACACTTTGTATGAAATGTAAAGTAGTTTGTCCTGAAAAACAAGTACTTCATATGATAGGCAAAGAATCACTTCCTGTACTCTCAGGAGAGTGTACAAATTGTGCCAGATGTATAGAAGTATGTGATGATGATGCTTTAAGGTTCTCAATAAGAGATTTTATTCAAAATAAAAAAATGGGAGAGTAAAATGAAAATTTTAACAAAGATTACGATCGGTTTTGCAACTGCAGCTTTATTACTCGTTGGATGTAATAACAATGCACAGGTAAAACCTCAGGAAAAAACACAGGTAAAACCTATAATAGATGAAAGTCAGTTAGGATACAGAGGGACAACTGATCTTTTAAAAGAAGATGTTGTTCCGCCTAAAGTAGAATATCATTCGGCTGCACCGGGAACTTCAAAGAAGTTTAAGCGAGCTTATCAGGATGCTCCGCCGATGATTCCACATGATACAACTGGAATGTTGCCGATTACAAAAGACAACAATCAGTGTTTGATGTGTCATATGCCGGATATGGCGCCATCTATGGGTGCTACACCAATTCCTGTTTCACACTTTACAAATTTTAGACCGCATACCTCTGTCAAAGGTGATAAAATTTTGAAAAACGGAAAAGTGGTTAAAAATACTTCTTCTGAAACACAGGAAAATGTCTCTATAAAAGTGGATAAAGATGAAAAACATCTGTATGCAGGAAGATTTAACTGTACACAGTGTCATGCACCTCAAGCAACAAACATGCTGGTTGACCAAAACAGTTTTAGACCTGTTTATACAGATCCAAACGGTGCTTCCAAATCATCTTGGGATCAATCCAAGTGGATGAAAAATATTGATACTGCAAAGTAAATAAACAAATGGAAAGAAGAGAGCTTTTTAGCTTTCTCTCTTCCTCTGTAAAAGAGGCAGCAGAGAAAAATAAAAATGAAACAGTCATTATACGTCCACCGTATTTTAATGATGCTGATGCTTTTGTTACAGAGTGTCAAAACTGTGAAGCGCAGTGCGCTACTTTGTGTCAAGAGCAGATTATTATTATCGGAGAAGACAGAACACCTTACTTGGATTTTAGCAAAAGAGGCTGTACATATTGTGATGAGTGTGCAACAGCCTGTCCCAGTGATGTTCTTCTGGTTGAAAACAAAAGGAAAATTTTTGCTGATATTGTGATAAATCAGGATAAATGTTTGAGTTGGCAGGGTGTTATGTGTTTTTCATGTAAAGACCCCTGTCTGGAAGATGCCATAGATTTTAAGGCAATGTTTATGCCTGAAATCAATGGCAAATGCACAAGTTGCGGTTTTTGTATCAGCAGATGCCCGGCGGATGCTATTGATATTGAGAAGGTAAGTGAATGAAATATCTTGTTTTTCTACTAATGGTCATTTCAGGCATACATGCAAAAGGTTTAATACAGCCGGAGTATATTTATAAGGTTTCATCAGGACTTGTAACAGATGTTTTATATAAGAAACAAAAACTCTATTGTGCTACTGATGACGGAAAAATAGAAATTTTTAATACAAAAAGCAAAAAAAATATACAGGCAATCAAGTTAGACAAAATTAAAGATTTTATGGGAGATGCAATAGATTCTAAAATATTTTCTATTGATCTGATTAATGGCTCTTTGTTGATACTTTCTCAAGATAACGGAGGATACAGCAGAGTTCATATTTACAATTCTTCAGCTTTACATGTAATCATTTCAGGAGATGACAGACTCAACATTATCAAAGCAAAATTTATAGACAAAGAGAATATATTGATTGCATTAATCAGTAATGACATTATCTCTTATAATATTAAATCAAAAAAGAAAAACTGGACAACACAGGCTTCTATGTCCAAGTTTTCCAATTTTGCACTTAATAATGACAAAACATTAGTGGCTATTGCGGATGAAAGTGGAGATGTGCATCTTATTTCCACCAAGGAGGGCAAGCATGTAAAAACACTTCATGGAGACAATGTCGACAATATTTTCAGCATTGATTTTAAAGGTGAAGTGGTTTTAACAGGAGGACAGGACAGACGTGTAGGAGTGTATAATCTGAAAAACGGCGATGCCTACTATAAGATGTCACACTTTTTGTATATGGAGTAGGACTCAGCCCAAGCGGGAAAACAGCTGCATACAGCAGTGATATAAACAACGATGTAGAACTTTTTGATACAACAACAAGAGAGGTTTTGGGAAAGTACAAAGCTGATAAAATGATTGTCAACAGTATCTATTTTATCAACGAAAAAGAGTTTTTTATAAACAGCAGTTCGCCTAGAGTAGGGTATTATAAAATCAAATAAGGAGTAGTGGATGATGGAGTTTACACAAAGTGAATTTTTAGTTGAAACTGAAGTTCCCCAAGATGAATTAATCATTTCAAGAACAGATTTATCAGGGAGAATTACCTATGCAAATGAAACATTTTGTGAAATAAGCGGATATTCTCAAAATGAAATCATCGGTAAACCCCACAGTATCGTGAGGCATCCTGATATGCCGGATGCAACATTTGAAGATTTGTGGAATACTATAAAAGCCGGAAAACAGTGGAAAGGCGTAGTAAAAAATCTCAGAAAAGATAGAGGTTTTTATTGGGTTGAGGCTCTTGTTTCGGGTGTCTATAAAAAAGGCGAGCTGGTTGAATACAAATCACTCAGAAGTCCCGTTTCTTATGCAACAAAGTTAAAATATCAAAGATTATATGATAAAATGAGAAGTGAAAAGAACGAAAGAATAAGAAAAATAATTTACAGTTAAATTGTAGTTGCACTAGTGCAATGAGCTTCCTGTTGAAGGAAACATAGCGTTAGCGTAGATGACAGAATTACTTCTGGCATCGTAATAAAAGGATGAAGGAGGTTTCCTTCATTTTAGAAAATAAAATTAAGGAAAAGATAATATGAATGTTTCAAGTATAGTGGTACAGACAGTACCGAAGTTTTTAGATGAAGTGGTGCAGAGTTTAAAAGAGTGTGAGGTTTGTGATTATCATTTACATGATGAAAAAGGCCGTATTATCATCACTATAGAAGGTAAAGATGTCAGTGAAGAGCTTGGAAAACTGAAAGTGATAGAAGCCATTCCTCATGTAATTGCGGCTGATATGCAGATGGCATATTCAGAAGATGAACTCGATGCAAATATAAAAGTGATTAATGAATCAGATGCCGTGCCAAATCTACTCAAAGATGAAAATGTTGAGATTGACAGAGTCGTGTACCATGGGGATTTAAAGAAAAAAGATTCTCAGTTGCAAGAGTTTGCAAAAAGCCTGAGTAATCCTGACGGAGTTGAGTAATGGCAGTTATTTTTACAGCTACTATCAAACTGGATGATGCCGGAAAATGGTTTATAGAACTTAAAGATGAAGCAGACGGTAGAAGTGAAATTTGCTTTGATATGGATGAGTTTGAAAAAAACATTGAAAAACTCGGTGATGACTATGGTGGATACATTGATGAAGTGAAATGGCAAAAAGATGACAATGTGCCTCCTTTTGTTATGGATGAAATCAGAGTTCTTATGGCAGAACACCGTGCAAAGATAGAAGAAGAGAGAGGGGAACCGATTACACCTGTTGCGCAGGAAAACAAGGAGTAAATCTAAAAACTTGATTTATATCAAGAATTACATAAGTTATATAAGTTATAATTTATGTGAATTTAAAAAAGGAAGAGAAATGAAAAAATTACTACTTTCAATGGCAGCATTGCCATTAGTAATCGGTGGATTGAGTGTAAGTGCAAGTGCAGACGGGATTAATATTTTAGACAATATTAAACTAAAAGGCCAAATTCGTCCTCGTTATGAGAGTGTTGATGACGGAAAAGCAACAACGACAAATGCGAGTGCATATACTGTACGTACAAAATTAACAGCAACAGCGAATCTGCTTGGTGTAGATGGTCTTTCTGCAAGTATTGGTATGATTTCTGTAAATAATTTAGGCTCGCATGAGTATAACTGGAATGGAACATCTTATACAGACGGAACAAAACCATATTCAGTGGTGATGGACCCTCAACAGGCAATGATTTCAAATGCTGAAATTAATTACAGTGTTGATAAAACAACAGTACATGTAGGGCGCAGTCAAATAAATCTTGACAACCAAAGATTTATCGGCACAGTCGGCTGGAGACAGTTCGAACGTTCTTATGATACAGTTTTTGTTGCAAATAATTCTATTAAGAATCTTTCAGTATTAGTTGCGTGGGTTTATGGTTTTCAGGGTGTAATCGCCGGACCGACTGCTGATACGAACAGTGTGCTCGTACATGCTGCATATAAAGTAATGCCGGAACTGAAAGTAACTGCATATGACTATATGATAGCCGGTGCACATGATACTTACGGTATTGCATTGACAGGAAAAGTAAAGACAGGTATGGCAAAACTCAGCTACCGTGCTGAATATGCTTTACAAAAAGATTCTACTATGGAAATCCATAACAGTAACGGAAAAGCAGATGCTTCTTACTATAATTTGGATTTGGGTGCAAATGTAAACGGTATTCTAGCCGGTGTTAATTATGAGTTTTTAAGTGGTACTACCGGAACAGACGGAAAAACAAACTTTAACCCTATGCTGGGAACAAATCATAAATTTAACGGTTGGGCGGATGTCTTTTATGTAGGAAACAGCGGACCACTCGGTGGTTTAAAAGACTTTAATGTCCGTTTAGGCTATACTGCAAAAGGTCTTGGCAAGTTGCTTGCAGTCTATCACACATTTACAGCGGATAAAACGATGGGTGGGCTCGATGACTTAGGTTCTGAGTTTGATGCAGTATATACAAATAAAATTCCTGGAGTAAATAACTTAACAGGTCTTTTAAAGTATGCTGACTATTCAAAAGGTACAGTTGCAGGATACACAAACGACATTCAAAAAATCTGGGTTGGTTTAGACTATAAATTTGCTACAAAATAAAAAGTAAATTTCATATTAACTCTAAGCGTTAAGTTTTTTAGAAACCAGGTTTCAGTCTAGTCTTTATAGGCACAAAGCCCGCACTAAAGTACGGGTTCCGAAAAAACTGATTAGGTTTTTCGGAACCTAGACTTTAGTCTAGGCTGATTTGTTTAAAAGTTTATATATTCCTTACATCACACATTAAATCTGAAGTGCATAATATCACCGTCTTGAACAATATACTCTTTTCCTTCCAATCTCATTTTTCCGGCTTCTTTGGCTTTTGCTTCACCGCCGCAGGCTATAAAATCTTCATAGGCAATCACTTCGGCACGGATGAAACCTTTTTCAAAGTCGTTATGGATGGCTGCAGCTGCTTTTGGAGCAGTTGAATTTTTTCTGATTGTCCAGGAACGTACCTCTTTGACTCCTGCTGTAAAGTAGCTCATAAGACCGAGTTTGTCAAAGCCTTTATGTATGATTTGTTCAAGTCCAGATTCTTCTACACCCAAATCTGTTAAAAATTCCTGTGCTTCCTCATCTTCAAGACCTATAAGCTCTTCTTCAACTTTTGCACACAGTTTAATGAGTTCACAATTGCTCTTTTGCGCATGTTCACGAAGCGCTTTTACGTATTCGTTGTCTTCTAGCAATCCGTCTTCGTCTGTATTTGCACCGTACATAATCTCTTTGTCGGTTAAAAAACGCACTTCACGGTTAAGCTGGCGATACTCATCAGAGTCGGCTTTTTCAAAGTTGCGTGCTAAATTCCCTTCACCCAGAAACTCTAAAAGCTCTTCCGCCATTTCTAAAACAGTTTTTGCACTTTTATCAGCTTTTGCCTGTTTTTTAAGTCTCTCGATTCGATTTGCAAGCACTTCAATATCAGCCAAAATCAATTCACCTTCGATGATTTCAACATCACGCAGAGGATCAATGCTTCCTTCATTATGTACAATATTTTCATCTTCAAAACATCTTACAATCTGTAAAATCACTTCTGTCTCGCGTATGTTTGAAAGAAATTTGTTTCCAAGACCTTCGCCTTTGCTGGCACCTTTTACAAGCCCTGCGATGTCAACAAAATCAATAGTAGAATATTGAATTCTTTCAGGATTGACTATTTTTGCAAGTTCATGCAGTCTTTTGTCAGGAACAGGCACAACAGCCTTGTTTGGCTCTATTGTACAAAATGGGTAGTTGGCTGCCTCCGCGTTTTGTGCCTTTGTTAGTGCATTAAAAGTTGTTGATTTACCGACGTTTGGAAGTCCGACTAAGCCTATTGCTAATCCCATGATAACCCTTTAGAAATATTTTTTGAAATTATATCTAAGTAAATTTAAAATTAAGAGTGGTACAATAGGTTAAAAGTTAAAGGATGAATAAATGAGTGTACTTTTAGAATTTTCAATGTTTCCGACATCTGATAACTGTCGAGATGGCAGTTCCGTATCAAAACAGGTGGCTAAGATAGTAGACGCTATAGATAAAAGCGGCGTAGCATACCAACTCACCCCGATGGGAACAGTTGTAGAAACAAAGACAATGCGTGAGGCTTTAGACATCATTGAACTTGCGTATGAGCAGGTAAGCGGTTGTGACAGAGTCTATTCTTCACTAAAATTTGATATACGTAAAAACACGAAAAACAGACTGACTTCAAAGATTAAGTCCATAGAAACACAACTAAAGAGAGAAGTCCAAAAATAATGGACTTCCAGCTTTAGCCTAATGTTTTTCTGACAATTTTTACAGCTTCTACCATATTTTTCAAAGAGGGCTTCACTTCTTCCCATTTACGTGTTTTAAGTCCACAGTCAGGATTTATCCATAACTGCTCTTTTGGAAGTACCTCTAAGAGAGAATGAATCTGTGTGACAATCTCTTCTACAGATGGAATTCTTGGCGAATGAATATCATAAACACCTGGACCTACTTCCTGTTTATAGCCGACTTTTGCAAAAATTTTCAGCAGTTCATTTCCGCTTCTCGCCGTTTCTATTGAGATAACGTCCGCATCCATAGCTTCTATGGTTGCAATAATGTCATTAAATTCACTGTAGCACATATGTGTATGAATCTGTGTCTCTTGTTTTGCACAGCTTACCGAAAGCTTGAAGTCTCTTACAGCCCAATCTTCATACTCTTGCACTTTTGCTTTTCTCAAAGGATATCCCTCTTTAAATGCAGCTTCGTCAACCTGAATTATTTGTATACCGGCTTTTTGCAAATCATCTACTTCGTCACTGATTCCAAGTGCAATTTGTTTGCTGACTTCACTACGCTCCATATCATCCCGCACAAATGACCAGTTTAAAATCGTGACAGGGCCTGTGAGCATACCTTTCATTATTTTTTTTGTTTTGCTCTGTGCATAGGTGATCCACTCTACTGTCATTGGCTTTGGACGGGATATATCACCGTAAATAAAAGGCGGTTTCACACAGCGGCTTCCATAGCTCTGCACCCAGCCGTTTTGGGAAAAGCCATAACCCTGAAGCTGTTCTCCAAAGTATTCAACCATATCATTGCGTTCTGGTTCCCCATGGACTAAAATTTCAAGCCCGCACTCTTCTTGAAAAGCTACACAGTCATCTATATATTTTTTCATCTCATTTTTATAGCTTTTTTCATCCAAGTTGCCATTTTTATATTCCCGTCTGGCATGTCTTATTTCAGGTGTTTGCGGAAATGAACCGATAGTTGTTGTAGCAAGTGGCAAATATTGCAGTTTTTCTTTTTGAAGTTTTATTCTCTGTTCGTATTTTCCATCACGTTCATATTTGTCAATATTGTTGATTCTCTCTTGTACTTTTTCATCATGAATCAGTTTTGAAGTTCTTCTGGAAATGTTTGCTTCTTGGTTTTCTTTTAAAAACTGAAGCTCATTTGCATCTAATGCTTCTTGAGAGTGAAAAAATATTTTACTGATAAGCGCAATTTCATCAAGTTTTTCAATACCGTAACTTAGCCAATTTTTTATTTCAGGATTCATTTTCTCTTCATATTTCAGGCTAAAGGGTACATGCAGCAAAGAGCATGAAGAAGAAACCAGGATATTATTTTTGTTTACATGTAAAGCGATGCTATTAAGCAGATTGACACTCTTCTCAATATCGTTTTTCCAAATGTTTCTTCCGTCAACTACGCCTGCAATAAGCATTTTGTCAGATTTGGCAATGAGTTCAAGTGAATCAAAGTTTTCTTTGCCATATAAAAAATCAAGTCCAAGAGCCCAAACAGGAGTATGCAAAAGAATTTTTGTTGCTTCGCATGAGTGTTCAAAATATGTTACAACTGCAATTTTTATATTTTTAGAAACATTGGCAAGTTTGTCATAGGTCGGTTTTATAAGGCTCAGCACTGTTGTCTCAAGATCTTTTACAAATATAGGTTCATCAATTTGCAAAGTAACACTCTCATCAAGTTTGGCTATTTCTTGAAGAAGATCTTCATATACAGCCAAAATTTTAGAATACAATTCATAAGTATCACCACCGTCTGCTCTTTTTGAAAGCCCTAAAAATGTCAATGGTCCTATGATGTTAATTTTACATGTAAACCCCTGTTTTTTTGCTTCTTTATATTCTGATATGATTTTATCGGCATTTAATTCGTACTCATCTTCAAGTGATAATTCAGGAACGATGTAGTGGTAGTTTGTATTAAACCATTTTGTCATCTCCATCGCTAGGGCATCTTTGTTGCCTCTTGCCATTGCAAAATAGCGTTCTTCCCCCTGCAGATGTGTAAAGCGCTTTGGCACAGCATTTAATGTGACTGCCATATCAAGCATGTTGTCATAAAAGGAAAAATCATTTGTGCTGATATATTCTATACCTGCATTTTTTTGATAGTTCCAGTGTCTTTGCTTCAATGTTTTTGCTACTTTTTCAACTTCACTAAAGCTGCTTTTTTTTGCCCAATAGCTCTCAAGGGCAAATTTCAGTTCTCTTTGTTCTCCGATTCTTGGAAATCCTACTACATACGTATTTTTTGACATAACAATATCCTTTGATTTAAGTCATTTCTGACAATATTTGTATTTGTTTTTATAAAGTTTTTTGATTAAATGATTAGGATATTGAAAGGGGAGGGTGAATACCGCTGCGGCGAAATGCGAAACATACCGTATAAAACGGGCATCTTGGAATATAGTGGTTGAGTAAAACCATCAATTTTGATTTAATGGTAAAGAAGAGATGGCAATGACACGGTTTTGAGCTGTGAAACAATGCTAATGCAGTTGCAAGAAACAGTTCTTTTAGTGACATTCTCTCTCCTTTTTTAAAATATACCGGAATTATAGCATATTTATTTTATACTTTTTAAAAACTCACTCATAAAACGGACACCTGCACCGGTTCCGCCATATACATTGACATACCAGGGACTCTCAGTATAGGCGCTTCCGGCTATGTCAAAGTGCAGCCATTTGTCTTTGTTTTCTTCTTTGATGAAGTTGTCTAAAAAAAGTCCGGCTGTAATAGCTCCGCCATAAGGCTTGTTTGAAATATTACAGATATCGGCTATTTCACTTTTGAGCTGTTTTTTCAAATACTTGTTAAACGGCAGGGAAGCTGTCAACTCTCCGGCTCTGCCTGAAGCTTTGGAAATGTCATGTCTGAGTCTGTTGGAATGCCCCATAACACCTGTTGTATACTGTCCAAGAGCTACCATACAGGCACCCGTAAGCGTTGCAAAATCAAACAGATAATCTGCTTGAACTTTTTCCTGTGCGTAATCAAGCACATCCGCAAGCACCAGGCGACCCTCTGCATCTGTGTTTCTCACTTCTATCGTATCGCCTTTGCGAGAAGTTAAAACATCATCAGGTTTGTAGGCATTTCCGCCTATCATATTTTCAACGGCACCGACAAAAGCGTGTACTTCAATATTGAGTTTTAATTCACTGACTGCCTTAATGATACCCAGCACTGCACAGGCTCCGGCTTTGTCCATTTTCATTGTTACCATTGAGGTTGCAGGTTTCAGACTGAGTCCGCCACTGTCATAGGTCAGACCCTTTCCGACAAGAGATATAATTTTCTTCGGATTTTTTGGTTTGTATGCCAGGTGAATCAGTTTTGTATCATGACACGAAGCGCGACCGACTGCAAGCATTGCCTCACATCTTTCTTTTTTGAGTTCTTTATGTCCTAAAACAGTGCATTCAAGAGAATTTTCACGTGCCAGTTTCTTTGCCAGTTTTGCAAAAGTAGGCGGATTCAAATCATCAGGAGCAATATTTACTATATCACGCGTATAACAGGTTGCATCAGCAATTATTACAGCTTCTTCAAAAGCATCTTTTAGCTCTGCTATATCTTTACATGTAAGGTAAATATTTTTAAGTTTTTGTTTCTCATTTTTTGTTTTGTATTTGTTAAACTCATATCCGCCAAGGACCAAACCTTCTACAACAGCTTTTATATTGCTTTTTTCTACTGCAATGCTCGCAGATTTATAATTAGATGTTTTTAAAGACTTTATCGCTGTAGCTGCCGCACTGCGAATATTATCATTGCCGGTATCCTCAATACCGCACACAATTATATTTTTTTCGTATAAAGTACACAAGGTGTCCTGCTTGGCCTTAAAACCTGACTTGTGCAGGAGTTTATAATATTTGTGTACGCCTAAGTTTTCATTAGTAATGAATTCTAAACAGACATTGCTCTTTACATTGGATGTTTCACCCGTCGTCAATTTGATATTCATAGTATTTCCTCGTATAATAAATTTATTTTTTGTCAGTGCTTGATTCTGACAAAAGATTTTTTAGTCAAAATGTAAAATATCTTTTGCCTGAATCATATCTTTGTCTCCGCGGCCTGAGAGGTTGACGATGATGAGTTTGTCTTTTATATCAGGCATCTTTTTCAAATAGGCGACTGCATGGGAACTTTCAAATGCCGGAATGATTCCCTCTTTTTGTGAAAGCCAAACAAATGCATCCAGGGCTTCCTGGTCTGTGACATTGTCATATGAAACTGATTTGTTGTCTTTGTGAAAAGCATGTTCGGGTCCAATGCCCGGGTAGTCAAGTCCCGCACTGATTGAATGCGCTTCAAGAACCTGTCCGTCTTCATCTTGGAGCAGATAGCTCATCTGACCATGCAAAATACCTGGACGCCCTTTTTCCAAAGAACAGCCGTGTTTGTTTGTATCTAAGCCAAGTCCACCGGCTTCAATACCGATACATTGCACCTCTTTATCATCTAAAAAGTGTTGAAACATACCGATAGCATTGCTGCCTCCTCCTATGCAGGCAAGCACATAATCGGGCAGTCTGTTCTCTTTTTGTAAAATCTGTGCTCTTGCCTCCCAGCCGATAATTGCCTGAAAGTCGCGTACCATCATAGGGTAGGGGTGTGGACCGGCGACTGTTCCTATAATGTAAAAGGTATCTCTTGCATTGGTGACCCAGTGACGGATGGCATCATTCATTGCATCTTTAAGTGTCCTGCTGCCACTCTCAACAGCATTGACCTTTGCACCAAGAAGTTTCATACGAAAAACATTCAGTTCTTGGCGCTCTACATCCTTTGCACCCATAAATATTTCACACTCCAAATCAAGCAGTGCTGCAATGGTTGCTGTTGCCACACCATGCTGTCCCGCACCGGTCTCAGCAATGACTTTTTTATAACCTAAGCGTTTTGCCATCAAACCCTGTGCAATAACATTGTTGACCTTATGAGCACCTGTATGATTTAAGTCTTCACGTTTGAGATAAACCTTTGCACCGATTTCTTTAGAAATATTTTCGGCATAAAAAAGAGGACTCGGGCGCCCTACATAATCTTTTAGATAGTAGTCGACCTCTTTCCAGAACTCTTCATCAAAACGAATAGCTTCATATTCAACTTTGAGTTGAAGCAGTGCCGGCATAAGTGTTTCAGGAACATAGCGACCACCGAAAATTCCAAAATGTCCGTTTTCGTCAGGATCATATTTTGAAGGGCTGGGAATATACATCATTAGTTAACCTCTATCACTGAATATACATCAGTTTTTTCTTGTAGTTTTTTTATACCGTCAAGGAAGGTAAGTCCTATAATAAAACAACATTCGATACATGTGGCACCTGTCTGGTTGACAAGTGTGGCAGCCGCATTTGCTGTACCGCCTGTAGCTATTAAATCATCTATTACGAGGACTCTTGCACCTTTTTCGTTTCCAAAAGCATCTATATGAACTTCGATTTCATCCACTCCGTATTCGAGCGCATACTTTTCGCTAATGGTTGTGTAGGGAAGTTTTCCTTTTTTGCGAATAGGCACAAATCCAATTCCGAGCATTTGCGCTAATGCCGCACCGAATATAAAACCTCTGGCATCAATACCGGCAATATATTCAAGATTATACTCTTTATATCTTTGGTAAAGATGATTCATCAAAACAGCATATGCCTCTTTGTTGTTGAGTAAAGTAGTGATATCTTTGAACACAATCCCCGGTTTTGGAAAATCTTGTATATCTCTGATTGAGTTTTCCAGGATTTTTTTTTCAGTTTTGCTTAGTGTTATCATTTTCATCCTTATAAAAGTGCGTCAATACGACTTTCCAGTGCTTTAATCTTTGCATTGAGTCTGTCTACTTCCTGTCTGTGTTTTGCATTTCTTTGTTTTAAAACCTTTAACTCATTTCTGAGTTTTGTCAGTTCTTCGCTTAATATATCGACATTTCCAAGAGCACGCTGGAGTTGAATCTGGTACTTTCGAATTAAAATTTCTGCCTCCTGAAGCGTTAATTTCATTAAGTCATTGCTTCTTTGTTCTTTATTTGTAATGCTTTTGAAATAAAACATTTTTACAAATAAATAGATAGAGACAATAGAGAGTATTGTTAAAAGTGACCATTCTCCAAACATAGCTTTTCCTTGAATGTTATTTGTTAGAGTGTTTCTATTTTTGCTACTCTGGCAATGTGACGGCCACCTTCAAAGCTTCCTGCTATCCATGCATCAATGATAGATTCAGCAACACCTTTTCCGACAATTCTCTCACCAAAACATAAGATATTTGCATCATTGTGTCCGCGTGCTACGGTTGCAGTATAAGCATCATGGCACAGTGCAGCACGAATACCGTGGTGCCTGTTGGCTGCCATACTCATACCGATTCCGCTCCCGCAGATTAAAATACCTTGGGAGTTTTCATCTTCCAAAACTGCCGTTGCAACCTTGTGCGCATAATCAGGGTAGTCCACTCTGTCTGCACTATATGGTCCAAAATCAATTACTTCATGTCCTTTGGATTGTAAAAGCTCTACTGTCCAGTTCTTCAGTTCTAAACCTGCATGGTCGGTACCTATATAAAATTTCATTTTCTCTCCTCTAAGATAGTAACAAATGTATAATTGCCTGCACCGGCATAAAAAGTACATATTGATTTAACGGGGTCATTAAAATAATAAGTACAATAACAATCCCGTATCTGTCATATTTGTAATAAAACTCTGCAATAGAATTTATTTTATATTTTAACGCAAGATGCATTAAAAAATGCCCACCGTCAAACTGGGGAATAGGCAGCAGGTTAAATACGCCTAAAACTATATTGATAATAAGCAGTTGGTATATAAATATATAGAAAAATATATAAAACAGAGAGTCGGCAGTTGTCGGTGTACTCATAGCAGTCAGAGTAATTGCTGCGACTGCACCCATAGTGAAATTATAGACAATACCTGCCAAGTCCACCTGCATAGCGGCATTATATCCACCTCTGTTTATGACAGTAAAGGTATTGATCGGAACAGGCTTTGCCCAACCGAACAAAATACCGCCGTCCGAGCCTAACAGCATCGGTAAAAAGTACATAGTAGCAGGCACTATGATAGTTCCGACAAGATCTATGTGCGAAATTGGGTTTACTGTTAAACGCCCTGCATTTTTGGCTGTCATGTCACCGTACATGTAAGCAACCCAGCCATGCATAATTTCGTGTCCGATAATTGCAACAGCAAGTGCTAAAACGGCAGCTGCTATTTTTAATAAATCAAGTGAGTCCATAATATTCTTTGTCTTCTTTTTCTCTTTCTTGTATTGCTTTTTTTAAGTGCTCCGGTTTTTCCAGGTCGGCAGGTGTTTTTCCTATTCTGTCCCATCGAATTTTATAATCTTTGTCAATTGAGAAATAGATAAACCAGGGGGTTCCTTCAATATTTTCATAAGGAACACTTCCCCAGAAACGGCTGTCATTGGAGTGGTCACGATTGTCACCCATCATAAAATAATGATTTTTTTCGACTTTGAGCGGGTTTACATAAAAAATCTGTATCGGAAAACGCCCGTTATTTACGATTTTCGGGTCATGATGAATACCGGGATGTTTTTTCATATAAGGATTTTTTACCCACAGTTTGCCGTCAAAAATTGCTATTTCATAATCTTTATAATTCTTTTTAATCCATTCGTCACCTTCTTTAAAGTGTAGAAACAGGTTTTTATCAGCAACAAACAATTCGTCTCCGGGAAGAGCAACACAGCGTTTTACAAAATGCTGTTTAATATTTCCTGGGTATCTGAAAATGACGATATCACCGTGCTTTGGGGTGTCTCCATCAACAATTTTCAACTCTTTGCTCCATGGAATAATGGGAATTTCCAAAAACGGAATATAGGGCATAGGAATACCGTACGCAAATTTTTTGGCAAAAAGGTGGTCTCCGATCAGAAGGGAGTCTTTCATGCTGCCGCTTGGAATACGAAAAGCCTGGGCAACAAAAAAGATAGTAAAAAGAACAATGACAACAGTCCCTGTCCAGGAGTTTGACCATTTATATGCTTTATGTAAGATTTTTTTCATTGAATTAATCTTTGTCTTGTGCATTGAGTTTTGCGGCTTTGAGAGTATTGCTCAAAAGCATTGCAATAGTCATCGGTCCGACACCGCCGGGAACAGGTGTGATGTATGAGCATTTTTTACTTACATTTTCAAAATCCACATCACCGACAAGTTTGCCGTTGTCTGCTCTGTTGATTCCTATATCTATGATGATGGCACCGTCTTTTACCATATCTTCTTTGATAAGATTAATAACGCCGACACCGACAAGAATAATATCTGCATTTAATGTATGTTTTTTTAAGTCATCTGTAAATATATGACATACTTCAACAGTAGCATCTGCGTTGAGCAAAAGAGCAGCCATAGGTTTTCCGACAATATTCGAAGCACCGACAACACAACAGTTCTTTCCTTTTACATCAATGTCATACTCTTGTAAAAGTTCCATTACACCAAGTGGTGTGCAGGGTACAAAACCGTCCAGATTTGTGACAAGGCGTCCTACATTGTAGGGATGAAAACCGTCAACATCTTTTGCAGGATCAACAAGTTCAAGAATTTTTGTTGTATCTATTTGCGGAGGCAGAGGAAGCTGCACAAGTATTCCGTCAATATTTGGGTTTTGATTCATCATTTTGATGGTATTTTCTATCGCATCTTGAGAAATGTCTTCTGGCATTTCATGGCTGACTGAGTAAAAACCGACTCTATCACAGGCTTTTTTCTTCATGCTGACATATGCCTGGCTTGCAGGATCCTGCCCTACAAGTATTACGGCAAGTCCTGGAGTTCTGTCTGTTTGTGCTTTTAATTTGGCAACTTCATCTGCCACATTGTTTTCAATTTTTTTTGCAAGTGCTTTCCCATCAAGAATCTGCATTTAAACCTCTTAAATAAATTTTTTGATATTATACCCTTTTAAAATAATATTAGGCTAATGATGAAACATATCTTTTTTTTAATGATTCCCCTGTTTGTATACGCTTCAAGTACTTTTATAACACCGATGGAATATGCTTCACAACTTTATAAAAACCCAAGAGGCATAGGCTGTCAAAATTGTCACGGAGAGAACGGGGAAGGGAAAGTCATAGCTGACTATGTGCATAAAAAAAAGAAAAAAAGTTTTGTCGGCCCAAGAATCAACAACATTGAGTTCGATAGTTTTTATAGAGTTTTAAACCAAAGGAAAAGAGGTATGCCGAGATATTTTTTAACGACAGAAGAAATTCAGGCATTGTATCTGTATCTGCACAAAAACGATAAAAAGAAAAAAGATGTTAAGTGAAATTACACAAGCGTATGAAAACAGGGACTTGGCTGCACTTGATGCTTTGGCTGTGCCAACATTTCGCCACATCAACAAAAAAAACAGTTTTAAATCAGTATTGATGCTTTCTTGTCATAATATTAAACATCTTTCTAAAATAGAAAGTCTTGAAGCAGAGTGCATTATGTTAAATCTGGAAGATGGTGTAAGCAAAGAAGACAAACCTTTTGCTCTCGCTTTGGCAGCTGTTTTTCTCTCTCAACTTAAAAAGAGTGACAAGAAACTGGTTGTTCGGGTGAATGCTTTGGATAAGGGTGGCTATGATGAAATTGCCTATCTTAATCAGTTTATGCCTGATGCTGTCCGTGTACCAAAAATTAAAAACAAAGAAGAAGTAAAAAATGTACTGGCTCTTTTGCATGATGACATAGACTTGCATCTTTCTATAGAAACAGCCCAGGCCTGGCATAATCTTTCTTCTTTGAAAATAAACAAAAGGGTAGGGGTGTTTTATCTTGGGATTTTAGATTTGTTTGCCGATATGGGGCTTTCACAGAGTTTGATTAATCTGCAAAATCCGACTGTGAAATATATGCTTGCACATTTTTTAGTTACAGCCAGAGCTATGAAAGTAAAACCTGTTTCCTTTGTGTTTCAGGAATTTGAAGATTTAAAAACTTTTGAACAATGGTTACTACTTGAAAAAGAGATGGGATATGATGCAAAAGCCTGTATCTCACCGGGACAGGTGAAACTTGTACATAAAATATTTGTAGATACAGAAGAAGAGCTAAAAAGGGCAAAAATCATTGTGAAACTCTTTGAGATGCATCGTGATGAGGGTATTACCGGTTTTGTAGATGAAGAGTATGGGTTTATTGATGAGCCGATATATAAAGGTGCCTTGAAACTGTTGGCCGCACAAACAGCTTAAGTGCCTGGCTTAATATCCTGCTAGATTATAAAATACATTGTATCGTATCAGTGTTGTCTCTTTTGGTCTTGGGTATCTGCTGTAGGCATACTCTATAGTCTCTTTGGTTGTATCATCAAGAATATAGTAGCCACTCTTGGAAATAAAGCGAAAACCTGTCATATCTCCGTTTGGATGCAGGTAGAATTCTATTACATTACTTCTGTTTACATGTAAACCCCGTGGGATATTGACTCTTGCAACACGATTAAGGACCTGTTGGGTAATTCTACGCATAATCTCCTGATTATCTAAAATATACTGCTGTTGTCCTGGTGTAAGTTTGCCAAATTTATCGCCGTAGAGTTTTTTGATATTTTGAGAAATATTACTGTTGTTGTGTGTGGCTTTTTTCCTGACACTTTTTGTTTCCTGGGCAGATTTGTCTTCATAAAGCCAGGAGAGTTTTTTTGGCTTTTCCTCTGGCTTTTTTATTTTTTTTGGTTGGGCTTTTTTTTCTAAAGGAATATAGGATTTTTTTGTCGGAAGAGGTTTGACCTTTGGCTGTTTCACTGTTTTTTTGATGATTTTTTTTGTTTTTTTCGGCTTGTTTAATTTTGGTTTTCTTGGTGTTTTCTTTGGTTCATATTTTACAGTTTTTTGCTTTACTATTTTTTTAAGCTGGGAACCTTTTGGCATTGGCGGAACAATGGGTGAAGGTTTGGGCTTTTGTTTTGTTATTCCTGATTTTTTATGCTTCTTTGGCATCTCTTTGAGAGATATTTTAATTCTTTTTTCTTTGGGAACTGCTTTTTTTTCTGTATCCGGTGTAAAAGTCCACACTATCCACAAAAGCAAAAACAGAAGCAGATGTATCAGTAAAGCAACGAAAAAGGCAAAAGAAGATCTGTTCAAAAATAATCCATTATTTAATTTGTGAGATTATATCAAATCAATATTAATAGTGTTGCTGTCGTTTAGCAATACTTAGATATAATTATAAAAAAATAGAGATACAAGGTTGCAAATGAATACAGAGGCATCACAAAAAGCATTTGAAGAGGCACAGCGTTTAATCCCGGGTGGGGTTGATTCACCGGTAAGAGCATTTAAGAGTGTGGGTACAACACCTCTGTTTATCACTGAGGGCAAAGGCGCCTACTTGAAAGATGTAGACGGGAATGAGTATATTGATTATGTCCAAAGTTGGGGACCTTTACTTTTTGGACATCGTGATGAAGCTATAGAAGCTGCTGTTATTGATGCCGTAAAGCATGGTTTGAGCTTTGGCGCACCGACATTGGCAGAGACAGAACTTGCAAAGCTTGTTGTCAGCTTTTTTGACTCAATTGACAAAGTACGTTTTGTAAGCAGTGGAACAGAAGCTGTTATGAGTGCTATTCGTTTGGCACGCGGTTTTACAGGGCGTGATGATATTGTGAAGTTTACAGGATGCTATCACGGACACAGTGATGCTCTTTTGGTCGAAGCGGGAAGCGGTGCGGCGACTTTTGGAAATCCTTCAAGTCCCGGTGTTCCGGCTGACTTTACAAAACACACGCTTTTGGCTGAATATAACAATATAGAGAGTGTCAAAAAATGTTTTGCGGACTCCGACAATATTGCCTGTGTGATTATAGAACCAATTGCAGGCAATATGGGACTTGTCCCGGCTGACAAAGAGTTTTTGCATGCACTCAGAAAGCTTTGTGACGAACACGGTACTCTGCTTTTGTTTGATGAAGTGATGAGCGGATTTCGCGCAAGTGTTCACGGTGCCGAGTCCATAACAGGGGTAAAACCTGACATAGTAACACTCGGAAAGGTGATAGGCGGCGGTATGCCGGTCGGTGCCTTTGGTGCGCGCGCAGAGATAATGGCAATGCTCTCACCTGAAGGTCCTGTATATCAGGCCGGAACTTTAAGCGGCAATCCTGTGGCAATGGCAGCAGGATATACTGCTCTGATGAAACTCAAAAACAATGCAAGAGTGATTGATGTTTTAAACGAAAGAGCCAAAAGACTGGTTGAAGGGATGCAAAGGGCCGCTGCAAAGTACAATATACCTATGCAGGTAGATACAAGAGGTTCAATGTTCGGTTTTTTCTTTAATGACAAACCTGTAAAAAACTTTAGTGATGCAGCAAAGAGTGATGCAGAACTTTTTGCAAAGTTTCATACCGGCATGCTTGAGCGCGGACACTACTTTGCCTGTTCTTTGTATGAAACAGGATTTATTTCCACGGCAATTACCGATGAAATGATAGAAAAGACTGTAGAGTCAAGTGATGCGGTCTTTAAGGAGATTACAAATGTCTGATGACACGCAGGATAAGGTGAATAGCGAAGCCAGAGAGAATGCTCTGGGGCAACGCAAACCAAGAATAAAGCCTATTGTAGAGGCAGCAGACAGTCTCTCTTTGGGTATCTCCATGGTTGTGGCGGTACTGTTGGGTGTCGGTATTGGCTGGCTGTTAAAAAGATGGACAGGTATCGAGTGGCTTTTTTGGGTAGGTGTTTTCATTGGCGTTGCAGCAGCAATATTAAATATCTATAAAGCATATTCAAAACAATACAAAGAATTTGAAAAACTGGCAAAAGAAGACAGATATGCGATAAAAAAACAGCTTGAAGATGATGAGGATGAGGATTACGGTGAAAAAAACTATTAGTATTTTTTTTGTGGTACAGATTCTGATTTTTATCACATATTTTTATTCTCAAAAAATATTTCTCAATATCGAAATTGCATTCTTAAGTGCTTTTTTGATTATACTCGGTTCCTCTTTTTCTTATAGAAAAATGGTGCAGAACAAGGTTGATACTAAAGAATATGAAGACGAAAAAGATCTGCTTGACACAATAGATGATCCGCATGGACTTTACGAAGACGACAGTATAAATAATACTCCGGCAGAAGAGCTTGATTTAAAGCAGATTGTCAAAGAAGAAAAAGCAAAAATAAAGACTTTAAGTCTGAAAAATGCAAAACATGGCTTCAGAGGAAGTGTTTCCATTATACGAATCATACCCTATATACTGCTTATATTAGGATTTATAGCTTTGAAGAACAATGAAGTACTGGAGCTGGCATATTACCTTCCGTCTCTTTTGATCGGAATTGTAACCGGTGCTTTGGTCTCTAAAGAAGTTTTAGCTTAAGGGCAAAGATCAGTGTGTTATGATTGGAAGATGTATGGATATTGATTTTTTAGTAATTTCTACATAAAAATCATATTTATCAGCGAGCATTTTGATGTCTGGCAACATTTCACTGTCAATGTTGTCCGCTATAACAGAGATAGAAAAAAGACCATATTTTTTATCATGAAACTTGATATATTCTCCAACAATATAGGAAATTTTTGTTTCAATAACTCTGCTTTTTTGAGATGCTTTGTATATAAAATTTAACAATTTGATTAAATTGTTGGCATTGACAACAACATCAGGAATAGTCGGGTCATAGTTTTTAATAAAATTTATTTCCGAACTGATGGAATTTGAAGCAATGCACAAATCTGTAATCGTAAATATATTTGTGAGTTCACCGTCAGGTTTTTTTGTATTTATTTTGTAGGTTGGTGCCTGGTAGAGTTTGATACCTATACACTCTTCGTCTTCATAGCCGACCGTAATGGCAAAAAATTTATATCTGCCGTATTCCAGTTCCAAAAAGGTTGTTTTGAAGCCAAAGGTTATGTTGGCATAGGTTTGGGCAAGATTAAAAAGTTCACTGGGCTGGACAGATCCCAGTAGAAACTGAGCTTCTGTATTGAGAGAAATTATTTTTCCATTAGAACGGAATAAAATAAATGGATTATAATCGTTTTCTATCCATTTTTGTTCCAATGTCATATTCATCATTATTCTTCGATATAGTTTTTGAGTTTTCGTCCAACTTTAGGATGTTTGAGTTTTTTGATGGCACTTGATTCAATTTGACGAACACGCTCACGGGTTACACTGAGTTCTTTCCCAATCTCTTCGAGTGTTCTGTCACTCTCATCATCCATAATTCCGAAACGGAGTTTGATAACGGCTTTTTCTCTTTCGTTTAACTGCTCAAGAACCTGTTCAATCTGAATTCTCAAGTCATCTTTTAAAATTGCATCAGAAGGAGAAAGAGATGTTTTATCTTCTATAAAGTCCCCAAAACGGCCATCATCCTCGCTGCCGATAGGAGCTTCAAGAGAGATAGGCTCTTTGGTGATTTTGATGACATTTTTGACTTTTTCAACTGATAAGCCGACTTCCTGTGCAATTGTATCAACATCCGGCTCTTTTCCGTTTTCCTGCAGGTGTTTACGCATAATTTTATTGATACGGTTAATCGTTTCAATCATATGAATAGGGATACGGATTGTTCTGGCCTGATCGGCAATAGCACGGGAAATAGCCTGACGAATCCACCAAGTTGCGTAGGTTGAAAATTTGTATCCTTTTTGATATTCAAATTTGTCAACTGCTTTCATAAGACCGATATTTCCTTCCTGGATAAGGTCGAGGAAAGGCAAACCGCGATTGGTATAGCGCTTGGCAATGGAAACTACAAGACGCAGGTTTGATTTTGCCATTTTTGTTTTGGAAATTTCCGAGATATTTTTACCGCGTTTGATCTGCTCTAAAATATCAGCAAGTTTTTCCGGTTCCATATCAAAGCTGTTTTTTGAAGCCTCTTTTGTCTGTACCAGTTTTTTAATTTCCATATAGGTTGAAACCATTGTTGCTTCAGGAACCATATTGGCAATATCTTCTTTTGTCAGATCCTGAATCTTTTCCACTAAAATTTTATGATTTGCTTTTAATGTAGCATTAAAAAGAGGCAGTTTGTACTCTAAACGTTTCAACTCTTTATCGTACCCTTCATCACTTTTGAGTGTTGTTTCCATTGCTTTTACCAATTCATTTATCAGCTTTGAAGTAGGTCCGAGGTCAAGAAGTTTTTCTTTGAGTACAGATTTTTTATATGTTACAGTCAAGTAGTAATGCACAATTTCTTCTGTAAGTTCTCCGTCAAGATTTTCAGGTGCTTTTTCTGTGGCTTTTACCCAGTCTTTTTTCGCTTTTTCCAAAGCTTTGAAACTTGTAGATACTTTTTCAACTCTGCTTTTGTCTTTTACAGACAATGTTTTTTCTGCAGAGTCATCATCTGTATCATCATCTCCGTCATCTTTTTCGTCTTCAAAACTTTTAAAGAGTTCTTTGACGCGTCTTTCCCGGTTGATAAGAGGTTCTTTGTAGTCTAGAATGAAATCTATCAAATAGGGAACAGAACATATGGCATCTATAATAATGCTTTCTCCGGCTTCTATTTTCTTGGAGATTTCAATCTCTTCTTCTTTTGTCAGAAGTGGAATTTGTCCCATTTCCCGAAGATACATACGAACAGGAGAATCTGAGCGGGACCATTCAAGAAGTTCATGCTCTTTTAAAATATCAAATTTGTCTGTCTCATTGTCTTCGAGCATTTTTCGCTGGGCGCTTCTGCGTGCTTCTGCTTCCTGGTCATTTAGTTTTTTAGCATGTTCGCTGGATGTATAAATACATTTTTTGTGTTTTTGGAGAAGTTTATAAATATTTTTTGCCTGAGCAGCTGTAGGCTGTTTGTCAAAAAATTCGATTAAAGATTCATAAGTGACACAATCTTTGGACTTGTGCTCTTCAAAAAAGGTCTCTAAAGCTTTGTTGAGTTCTTTTGCTGTCATATGGGAGGGTGCTCCAATTGAGTTAAGGTTTTTAAAAGGTGGATTATACCGAAATATTCTTAACAGATGCTTTTTTCTGAATAAAATTTTGTTGGAACGGACATTGCTTATTACATGTAAATCAATACAGGGGCAATAAATGCAAACAGGCTATTACAGTTCTGCTGCCGGGATGGTAACGCAGTTTAACAGACTTGATACCATTGCAAATAATTTGGCAAATGTGAATACAAACGGTTTTAAAGAAGATCAGCTTATTGTCGGTGATTTTATGCGGCTGTATAAAGAGGCCAGAGATGAGCTTCCAAATAGTGACAATTCCAAAGAGGGTGCGGCATTTCTCAACAGAACAATGACACGGGCACCGCAGATAGTAGACTCTTATACTGACTATTCTGTTGGAAATATGCAAAAAAGTTCAAATTCTTTGGATTTTGCACTTTCTCGAGAGGGATTGTTTTTTGCAGTAAAAACCCCCGAGGGCATACGCCTTACCCGTGACGGTGTTTTTACCCTGAATGATGAAGGAAAGCTCATTACCAAACAGGGGTATGAGGTACTTCCAAGTGATTATCAGAAGTCAAAAGAGGGAATCAGTTTTGCGACAATGGACAGTGTTATAGAAGTAGATAAAAATGGGCAGATTTTTACCAATGTTCCAAACAGTCTCTCTCTGGTGGAAAATAAAAAATTATTCATTGCCCAGCCTGAAAACATCAAAGATCTTATCAAAGAGGGTGACAATCTTTATAAACTTCCAAATACAGACTCTTTAACAAGTATTGAACAAAGCGGTGCGGTCAGACAGGGTTTTGTGGAAAAAAGCAATGTAAATGCAGTAAAAATGATGACACAGCTCATAGAAACAAACAGACTCGTAGGAATGTACCAAAAGGTAATGGACGCTCAAATGAATGACATGAACAGAGACGCAATAGAAAAACTTGCGAAAAAAGCATAACATGACTTTTTTAAGAGCAACCAGTTGCGTGGGCTTCCTGCCGAAGGAAACCCAGTGTTAACGCAGCTAAAAGAATTACTTCTTTTGGCGTACTGAAAGGGACAAACGGTTCCCTTCATTTTATGAAATAAAATTAAGGATAGAACAAAATGATGCAATCACTCTATACAGCTTCAACAGGAATGTTGGGGATGCAGACACAAATTGATACGACGGCCAATAATATTGCCAATGTGAACACTATTGGGTTTAAGAAATCCCGTGCAGAATTTGCTGACTTGATGTATCATGTGATGGAATATGCAGGAACATCAACCAGTGATACAACCAAAAGTCCTACCGGAATTGAGGTTGGTTTAGGTGTCCGTCCGACGGCAATAAATAAAATATTCTCCGAAGGATCTTTAAAGCAGACAGATAACAATCTGGATCTGGCTATTACGGGCAGAGGTTTTTTTAAAATGGAACTGCCTGACGGGACACAGGTTTACTCTAAAAACGGTTCTTTCAAAATAGATCAAAACGGAACGATTGTCAACAGTGACGGATACACACTGGTACCACAGATTGTAATTCCTCCTGATGCGACAAATATCAATATCGGTACCGACGGAACAGTGACAGTGATTCAGCCCGGACAGACGCAGGCAACACAGATAGGACAGATTCAAACAACAAATTTTATAAATCCGGCCGGTTTGCATGCCATGGGTGACAATCTCTATCTTGAAACAGACAGTTCGGGACAACCGGTTGAAGGGATTCCCGGTATTGATGGGCTCGGGACACTGAGACAGGGGTTTGTGGAACTCAGTAATGTTGAACTGGTAGTTGAACTGACAGATTTGATTACCGGTCAACGTGCCTATGATGCAAATTCAAAAATCATTACCACCAGTGACGAAATGCTTCAAACTACAAACAATCTCAAGCGATAACATAGCTGTGCAACTGTATTGATATTTGTTAATATTAATGCAGTTCTTTTGTAAAATTATTTTTTAATTAACTTCATATAACATTTTAGATATAATCGCAAAATTATTTAGTAAAAACAATAGGATTTTAGATGCAAAAAGCAAACATAAATGGAAAAGTTTGGAAATTTGGAAAAGATATAGATACCGATTTGATTATTGCTGCAAGATATTTAAATACTTCAGTACCAGAAGAACTGGCAAAACATGTAATGGAAGATGCTGATCCTGAATTTGTAAATAAAATGTCTCCCGGGGATGTTATCGTCGCAGGCGAAAATTTTGGATGCGGAAGTTCTCGTGAACATGCACCGATTGCATTAAAAGCTGCCGGTGTTGCTGCCATCATTGCACCTACATTTGCCAGAATTTTTTACAGAAATGCATTTAATATGGGGCTGCCTATATTTGAACTCAAAGAAGCAGATGAGATTCAGGAGGGTGATGCAATCAGTATTGATATGAATGCAGGCACAATCACAAACCAAAGTACAGATAAAACATATAAATTTACTCCGATCCCTGCTTTTATGCAGGAGCTGATAGATGCAGGTGGTTTAATGAACTTTGCAAAAAATGAAGTAGAAGGAAAAAAATAGATGAAATCATACAAAATAGCACTGATAAAAGGTGATGGAATTGGTCCTGAAATTATTGACGAGGCTGTAAAAGTTTTGGATGCAGTTGCATCATACAGCGGGTTTATTCTGAAATATGAAGATTTATTAATGGGCGGATGTGCGTATGATATTACAGGTGATCCGCTTCCTCAAGAGACAATTTCCGGAGCATTGAATTCCGATGCTGTTCTTTTTGGTGCTATCGGCGGTGAAAAATGGGACACTCTTCCACGTGAAAAGCGTCCTGAAAGCGGTCTTTTGCGTTTTAGAAAAGAACTTGGTGTGTATGCCAATTTGCGTCCGGCAGTTGTATATGATGAACTCGTTAATGCTTCTTCATTAAAGCCGGAAGTCGTCCGCGGTGTTGACTTAATGGTGGTTCGCGAACTTATCGGCGGTATTTATTTTGGTGAGCCAAAAGGACGCGATGCAACCAAAGGCTGGAACACTATGGTGTATACACGCGATGAAATCGTTCGTATTGCCCATCAGGCATTTAAAATTGCAATGACTCGCAGCAAACGTGTATGCTCGATTGACAAAGCAAATGTTTTGGATGTTTCGCAGTTATGGAGAGAAACTGTTGAAGAAGTGGCAAAAGAGTATCCGGAAGTAGAACTTTCTCACATGTATGTAGACAATGCCGCTATGCAGCTTATCCGTGATCCAAAACAGTTTGATGTAATGCTTACAGGAAATATATTTGGCGACATATTAAGTGATGAGGCAAGTATGCTCTCGGGTTCCATAGGACTGCTGCCATCCGCTTCCATCGGTGCTAAAATCGGTGTATATGAACCTATTCACGGTTCAGCTCCTGATATTGCAGGACAGGGGATTGCAAATCCTATAGCAACTATTTCTTCTGCATCAATGATGCTTCGATATGCACTTAATGAAGAAGAGGCTGCCAACAAAATTGACAATGCCATCAAAAAAACATTAAGCGAAGGCTACAGAACAGGTGACTTGGCTCAGTTTGATGCAAAAGAAGTCTGCTCAACAAGTGAAATGGGCTCAATTATTGCAAACTACATAGAAAAGTAGGCTGATTTCATATGCAGACTCTGACTTTGGCAAATATTTATGAACTGCAAGGTTTAAAAGAAGAGGCATTGGAAATTTATAAGGAAGTCTTAAAAAAAGACCCAAATAACAGTGATGCCAAAATTGCTATACGAAGACTCTCCGGTATGAGAAAAAAGTTTTTACATGTAAATGTTCAAATGAAAGAGTATTTTTTAAAGATGGATTCCGAAGTTGAGTTCAAAGAGTTTGAAAGGTGGTTATTAAAAGCATGGAACTAAAAGATGTCATATTGTCAACACTGGCTGAAATGGAAGATGAACTGCCGCAAGAGAGTGTAAAAGAAGTGCAACAGGAAACTTTTGCTGAGGAAACCGAAGAACGCCTGCAGCAAAAAGATGATGCGCATACATCCATGGAAAGTGAATTAATTTATTTGAACTCCATAAGAGAGAGGCTTTTGGTCCTTTTTGAAGGTTTTCAAGCGCCAAATAATGCAAATATTGAAGCCAAAGTAGACATGACACTTAACTTTTTAGAATATACTTTGGCAACAATAGACGCCCGTGTTGAAAAGCTGGAAAAAGGAAATCTGTAGATGAGTCAATATAGAGTTTTAATAGATGCAAATGATGAAAAAGGACTTGTACATAAAGTTTCAAGTATATTTTACAGTTATGATCTGAATATTCTCTCCAACAGTGAGTTTGTTGACAGAGAGAGCAACAAGTTTTTTATGCGTAGTGTTGTTGACGGGAATGTTGATAATACAGAACTGTTTAAAGCTTTACACGAAGTATTACCTGAACACTCCGGCATAAAAATCGTAAAACCTGAGAAAAAAAACATCATAATAATGGCAACAAAAGAGATTCATGCACTTGGCGATATTCTGATCCGTCATGAAGCGGGTGAACTTGAGGCAAATATTGTAGCGGTTATTTCCAATTATGATAATTTGGAATCATTTGTAAAAAAGTTTGATATTCCTTATATCACGATTTCTCATCAGGGATTGGAGCGTCAGGAACATGAAAGTAAAATTATTGAGGCTATTCAAAGTTACAAAGAAGTTGATTTTATAGTTCTGGCAAAATATATGCGAATCCTGACACCAAGATTTGTTGAAACATTTGAAAATAAAATCATAAATATACACCATTCGTTTTTACCGGCATTCATAGGTGCAAATCCTTATAAACAAGCCTACGACAGAGGGGTGAAAATCATTGGAGCAACAGCACACTTTGTAAACAACAATCTTGACGAAGGGCCTATTGTCGCACAGGAGACAATCCATGTAACACATGCCTACAGCTGGAAAGATATGCAGCGTGCCGGCAGAGATGTTGAAAAAGTAGTTCTTTCCAAAGCATTGAAACTGGCTCTCGAAGACAGAATTTTTACCTATGCTAACAGAACGGTAATTTTTTAATGGCATTCAACATAGTATTGGTACATCCGCAAATACCAAACAATACCGGAGCGATAGGCAGACTCTGTGTCAATGCAGGGGCTTCGCTGCACTTAATTAAACCTATAGGTTTTGATATAGATGAAAAAGCTGTTCGTCGGGCAGGTCTTGATTATTGGAATAAGCTTGATTTGAAAGTGTGGGAAAGTATTGATGAATTCTTTACATGTAACGATATAACTGATAATGCCTATTTTGCTACAACAAAAACGGACAAACCCTATTTTGATGCCAAATTCAAAGAAGGTGATTATATCTTTTTTGGCAGTGAGACAAAAGGAATACCGGAAGATCTGTTAAACAAATATAAAGCACAAAATATAACTATTCCTATGACAAAAGACGGGCGCAGTCTTAATCTTGCTATCAGCACGGGAATAATTCTTTATGATGCAATCCGTCAAAATTATTCTACCTTTACCGAGGAGTAAGCAATGAACAGTTTGGTTGATACGGTTATGACACTCTTGTTTGTCTTATTTATGGTTTTTATATTTGCCGGCTATCACAAAACAAAATCGCAAGAACGTGAAAAAGACAAAGATCTCAAATCCTAAAATAATTTTTCTGCCCATTTTTCTAAATGATTTTCAAACTTTTCAAACAAACTCTCTGCATTTTTTATAAGTAATGACATTTTTCACCCTTTATATAAATATGTACTAATAGTACAACAATTCAAAAAAATATAAAAAATATTTCAAATTGTCAAATATTTTTTGACATTCTTTGATTTTTAGACTATACTATTGCAAATCAATATAAAAAGGGTTCAAAATGAATAGTTTCTTGGATATAGTAGAAGAGATTAAAAGCATTATCTCTGATGAAGTTGCTCCGAAAAAAGTTTTTGACAAAGATGTTGCTGCGGTATTGGGTATTTCGCAGATGAATTTTGCAACAATGAAAAGACGTAACAAAATTCCATTTAACGAATTACTGGATTTTTGTGCCAAAAGAAGTATCTCTATAAACTGGCTTTTGTATGGACAGTCTCCTGAAAGTTTGGTTGAAGCAACAAATAAATTCTATATGGTCAAATACTTTTCCGACATCAATGCCAGTGCAGGAGGAGGAAGTGACATAGAGTCTGAAGAGATAGAAGAGCTTGAAATTCCTGAGCAGTTTGTATTTATGCTCGGTGGAGAAAAAGAGCTGCAAAATATAGAAGCTATTAATGTTTCGGGTGACTCAATGGAGCCTACTTTTAGTTATAATGATATTGTATTTATTAACAGAAGCAAGACAGATATCAATCGCGGCGGTATTTTTACCATAAGAACCGAAGCAGGACTTTTTATAAAACGTGTACAAAAGAGAATTGACGGAAAACTTGATATAATCTCTGACAATTCTGTCTATAGTACACAAACACTTGATGCAAATCAGGTTGAAGTTGTTGGCAGGGTTGTCAGCCGATTTGGTGATGTAGATTAAAGGATTTTTTTGAAGTATCTGTATTTATCTTTAGCGCTTGTCCTGATAAGTGGATGTTCGCAGACAACCTCACAGACTGCTTCTCATAAGAAGTTGCCAAAAGCAGAATATATCAAAGGTTTGAGCGGAATTTCCCAAGATGTTTCAGAGTATGCACATGCCATAAACAAGGGCTATATTTCGTCATTAGAAAAATTTGCCACAATGTATTTTCAGCCGTGGAATATTGACAGCATGGATATTCCGTTAGAAAATGCGATGTGGGCATATAAATTATTTGATGCAACAAACAGTTATGGGGAAAATTTACAGCCACTTGATGATAGTTTTTTTAAACAAATAAAAAATAATTCTAATTTTGAAGCCTATTCCAGTGTAAACAAACAGGCAATTACCCTGAGAAAGGTGAGTATCAGAGCTTTTCCTACCACCAGGCCGGTTTTGAGAGACCCGAATAAAGCAGGCGAGGGATTTCCTTTTGACTACATGCAAAACTCTACCGTTGCCGCGAATAAGCCGCTTTTTGTTTCACACTATTCAAAAGACAGAGAGTGGGTATTTGTCAAGTCCAGCTTTGCTTACGGATGGGTACACGCACGAGACATTGTCTATATGGACAGGAAATGTGCAGAAATGTGGCAAAAGGCACAACAGGTATTTGTTTTACAGGACAATGTTCCTTTGTATACACCCAAAAAAGATTTTTTATTTAAATCCACTCTGGGAACAATGTTTCCAATCATCAGCCAAAATCAAAAAGAGTTTCACATTTTAACTATAGCAGCATACATGTTGAAAGAACCCTATTGTGTAAACACTTCAGTCAATAGGAAAATCGGACATAAGGGAATACTGAAATTTAATGCAAAAAACATCAATCTTGTAATGGGCGAACTTTTACATGTAAACTACGGATGGGGTGGCATATACAATCAGAGAGATTGTTCTTCTACACTAAGAGATTTTTTTGCACCGTTTGGTATCTGGTTGCCAAGAAATTCTTATCAGCAAAGCAGAGTAGGCAAAGTCATATCTTTAGAAAATATCTCTGATGAGAAAAAAATAAAAATGATTCAACGATACGGAGTCCCTTTTGAAACTCTGTTGTACAGAAAAGGGCATATAGCCTTGTATGTTGGAACGAAAAACAACAAGATAGTCGTTTTTCAAAATCTCTGGGGCATAAAAACACTAAGGCATGGCGTTGAGGGAAGATATATCATTGGTAAAACAGTTTTTAGCACTCTTCAAATGGGAAGCAACTTGTCTGATTTTGATGAGAGTGCCTCTTTTTTAAAAAATCTCAAAAGTATGAATATTGTGACCCGTTAATTATGTTTTTATATCCAAAAGTGTTCCCATCATCTCATTTTGGGTTTTAATGACATTGACATTCACTGCTACACTCTCTTGGGCAATAATTTCATCAGGAATCTCTTTTGCCAAATCCGTTTGACTCTTTTTTGAACCGTTGTTGTCTACTTCTCTTATGTTTACATGTAAAGAATTAGACTGAGTGGATATTTTTGCATCTTTTGGGACAAATCCTTCTGTATTGACATTTGCAATATTATTTGCAGTGACATTCAGGACATTTGTATTTGCCTGAATGGATGCAATATTATTTGAAATACTCATAAACGCCTCCTCATATGTTCTAATTATAGCATAAAGTTTTAGCGCATAGGAATACTTCCCTGGGGATTGTTTTGATTCATATTTTGAGTCTGCATACTATTTGACATAGAAGTTGTTAAGTTGTTTGTTGACATATTACGGGAAGCTTCGCCTTGGTTGGAAGCCAGATTCATAGCATATTGAGATAACTGCAGGGTTGCAGTGTAGTTTTTGGATTGAATTTCTTGTGTTTGTACAATTCTGTCTGCCATTACACCAATTTTGTCGGCCATTTCACCAATTCTATCTGCCATAGTGCCAATATCATCGGAAAGTCTGAGTATTGTTTTTGACATTGTCTGTATAGTATTATTGTAGCTCTCGTTTGTATTGTCAGCCTGATGTGCTGCAAGATAAGCTGTTGTTTTTGCCAATACTGTTATTTGTGTACTTAACTGTTCTACATCATCCAAGGCATTGAGTGCATCTTTTGTTGATTGAAATTCTTTTGTGCTGTTGTTTGGAAATGTTTCAAGTTTTGATTCAAAATTTACAACTTCTTTGGCATAAGCCTGTAAAGCTTCATCACTTTTTAGCAGAGTATCTGTTTTGTTCTTAAATGTGTCATGTATGTCATACGCATCTTCAATCGCGCTGTTTAAAAACTGTGTCGTATTGATATTGTCATTTCCAAAAAGCAGGACAGTAGTGATAAGTGACAGGCTGATAATAGTTTTTTTCATGATTTTTCCTTTTGTTGATATTATTAGTATTGTAAAAAAATTCTGTTAGCAGAGTGTTAGCAGCTAAGTGCCCAAATATAATAAATATTGAAGAACAGTTCTTCAATATTTAGTCTAAACCTAGTGCAGGTCAGCGTTGAGTTTAATTTCTCGAGTAGATCGTGATGCAGTGATTTCTCCGGTTAGAGAGTTTTGTCGGAAGTGAAGTCCATTGAAAAAAGAGAGTTGTTTTGCTTTGAAAATTTCCCCTTCAATAGCTATGCCTTTGTTTACTTCTCTGATTTTTTCAAGTTCAGTTGGGTAAATACCTACTTTTGTTCCTTCAAGAATTGCCAAACCGGCATCTATAATACAGCCATCCCCCAAAGGAATACCACAAACAGAGTTGGCTCCCAAAAGACAGTTTTTGCCGATACTGATTGGGTTTCCGTCAGTACCGCTTAGTACACCAAGAATTGAAGCACCGCCTCCGACATCAGAACCGTCACCAACAATCGCAGAAGAAGAAATACGACCTTCCACCATGCTTACACCGGTTGTTCCTGCATTAAAGTTGATGTATGAAGCCCCCGGCATTACAGTTGTCCCGGCTGCAAGCTGTGCACCGAAACGTACTTTGGAAGTGTCAAGTATACGTGTATTGTCTGCAGGAATAATGTGCTGTAAAAATCTTGGAAATTTGTCTACAAAATCAATATGCGGATACTCATTTGCAAGTTTGAGTTCAATTTCAAACTCTCGTAAATAATCAAGTTCTATCGGTTGTCCGTTAGACCATGCAACATTCGGCAATGCACCGAAGGCACCGTTAAGATTGATTTCGCGAAGTCCTACTTTTGCAAGAGAAATTGCATACAGTTTTAGATAGGTTGCTTCTACACTTTCGCAAGGCGCATCTTCAAATATAAAGCATACTTTGAATTCGCCTTCAAGACTTCCGTTGTTTACTATTTGAGAATAGAGTGCTGAAACTACTTGAATGTTTTTGTGTGCATCACCGTGTGCTTCGTCAGAATAAGGGGTAAAAGCATTGAGACAATCTTTTAAAAACTGTAAATTTATGTCACATACGACTTCATTTTGTGTAAAATCTACTGTAATTCCCTGATTTGCAAGCGCCTGGATGAAAATCGCGGCACTGCCAAAATTTTCATCCCAGTTGATTACCGGGTAGGTCGCCTGAAGAGACTTGTCGACATTTAACTGTCCCAAGTCTACTCGTGCTATACCAAAAGCCAAAGGATCTTTGTATCCGGTTGTGTTTGTTTTAATATTGTTTACCAATGCTTTAAATGCATCTGCTGTTTGAATAACGTCCATTGAATTCTCACTTAATTAATTTGATTTGCAATTATACTTAAAAACTACTAACGAAGTTTAGTATATAATTTAAATAATAAAATAAAAAGAGAATATTTTGAACACTTGGCTTGAACTACTAAAAAACGATGATTATCTTGGTATAAAAAAACATATAAAAAATGGCGGGAAACTTTCCCAAAAGAATGAGGCGGGAGAGTCTGTACTTGCCTGTGCATTACGTGCACAGTGCTCAGATGAGACAATAATGCTGCTCATAAACAACGGGGCAGACATTTTTGACTGCGATGATGAAGGTGTCAGTATTTTTGATATGGCAATTACCTATGATAAAATTGAAATAGTCAAACATCTGATAGAGCAGGGTAAAAAAGTAAATGAAACGACAAGGAAAAGCGGTTTTACCGCATTGATGGGTGCAGCATGTTACGGAAGAGTTGAAATTGCCAAACTTCTTTTAAAACATGGTGCTGACAAAAATGTACGGGACTTAAAAGGTTTCAGTGCCGTAGATTTTGCCAGAAAAATGAATAAAAAGAGCATACTCGAACTTTTTGACTATGATGAAACTGCGCCTAAAAATACCGGATATGCAAGGTAGTTTATTCAAAAAACTTCTTTTGTTTTGTGTTGTCGAGAGGTTTCCTTTTCTCTTTGGCAAGCCATTCCTGAAGCAAAGATTCAACAACTTTGCTCAGGCTCATTTTGTAGCGACTGCGTGAGTATTTCATCGCTTCATCCCATGTGTTTTTGTCAATCAACAAACTTCTTGTCACTTCGTCTTTTGGTTTCAATGGTATCCTTGTTATGATGCTTGCAGAAGTTCTATAAAACTTCTGTAGCTGTCAACGATTTTTTGGTTTTTTGTATTTTGTATATAAAATTCTATGGCTTTTTTGCCGAGTCTGGGAATTTCATTTTTAACAGCCCAGCTGCTGACGGTGCCTTCGGGTACTTCAAGGACTTCGGCGAGTTGTTTTTGTGTGATTTGAAGCTCTTTGCAAATATCTTTGACAACATTTGATTTGTCTTTTTTGATTTTTCTGTTTGCAGGTTTTAATCTTTTTTGTTTTGGTTTTTTTTGCTGTATCTCAGTAACTGTAGTACAATTCGTATCCATCCAGGCAAGAACATTTGAAGCTTCTAAAACCCAGTCGCGGGAATTAAGCTGTTTGACAACATCTTCACAAAACTCTTTTGCATACATCTGTGCTGTTTCTTTATTGCTGAGTTGGTAGAGTATTGCAAAAGCAAGCTGCAAGGCACCTTTTGAGGTGTTTCCCCAGTCAAAACCGTTCTTGGCGTATTGGTATATATCGGTACGACACGGGAGGTTCAGTTCTTTATATGTTACAAATTTATTGCCCAGTAAAGTCTTATGCCCTTTGAAGACATGGTTGTTCATTATTAATGCCATAGTTTTATTTTCTCTTATATGTTAAAAATGCAATGCTGTTCCTCTTTTTCTTTAAACTCATTTTTATGAGGTGTTAAGATAAACAACATATATAAGAGATAAAAGCAATAAAAGTACCAATAATCAAACTAACATGATAAAATTCTTTGGTTTATAATTTTTTAAATGGTATATGTTTGCGTGAAAGTTCCTCTTGAAACATATCAAAATATTTTTTTACTTCTTCATTGTTTTCTCCGCTTAAAGAGAGTTCCACATTCGGTTTGTTCTGTATAAAAATTGGCAGAGAAGAAAGCTCAATGTTTTTTGGGAGTTTTTGCATAATATCAATGAGTGTATTTTCACTTGTTTCTGCCAGCAGTGTATATCTGTATTTTTTTCTTGCCTGTGAAAAATATTTTTTTATTATTTCACTGCTCATTGGATGGGACATCGAGGGGAAACCCGGCATAAAAAAGAACCTCCTGTCTAAAGCAAAACCGGACATGTTGTTTACCGGATTTGGCAGAAGTTCTGTATTTGGCGGTATCTCAGCCATGTGGATACGATGAGGATATGCCTCGTCACCAAATTTTTTGATAATGTCTTGTTTGAATTTTTCATGTGTTACGGGCTTGGAATTTCTGAAAACTTCCGCGGCCACCTCCCGTGTCAAATCATCGGGAGTCGAACCGATGCCGCCAAAAGAGAACATCACTGCTTCTTTGTCGTCGCGTATCATTTTATAGGTGCGTTTCATCAGTCCGACATCGTCTTTGATGACAAAAGAGGCACAAAGTTCATGCCCGTATTTTGCAAGTTCATTCTTTAAAAATTCAAAATGTTTGTCAACGCGTCTTCCGTTAAGAATTTCTGTTCCAATAATAACTGCATAAAAGTTCATAGCATTACTTTTTTACATAATTATAGTATTATTTCATAAACAATTCATAAGGACAGAAAATGTCACATATAGAAAAATTAGAAGAACTGCTGACGAAAAGTGTTATTCCCGATATTACAGAAAGACTCGATGAGATTTTTGAAGAGATAGCCGGAAACAAAGAGGCAACACAGGATGCCAAAGAGGAAATAGAAGAACTCCGTGAATTCAAATCTGACCTCGAAGATGTTATAGAAGACATTAAAAACGGTGATATGGAAGAAGAAGAGGCAAAAGAGCTTGTAGCGGACATATTGGCTGCTCAAGAGTGTGAAGATGAAGAAGATTTTGGATTTAAAGAAGAGGAGGAAAATAAATGAGAATAATTCTTTTAGGCGCTCCGGGTGCAGGAAAAGGGACACAGGCGCAGTTTTTAACCAAGAAGTACAATATCCCGCAGATTTCTACAGGCGATATGCTTCGTGCCGCAATCAAAGCGGGAACTGAGATGGGAAAAATGGCAAAAGCGGCTATGGATGCGGGACAGCTCGTGACAGATGAGATTATTATAGGACTTGTCAAAGACAGAATTGCGCAGGATGACTGTAAAAACGGCTATCTTTTAGACGGGTTTCCTCGTACACTGCCTCAGGCTGATGCAGTAACTAATGCAGGAATTGCGATTGATGCCGTAATAGAGATAGATGTACCGGATGAAGAGATAGTCAAACGTATGTCAGGAAGACGCGCGCATCTGGCAAGTGGGAGAACCTATCATGTTGTTTACAATCCGCCAAAAGTAGAAGGCAAGGATGATGAAACGGGTGAAGATTTGGTACAGCGTGATGATGACAAAGAAGAAGTGGTACAGGACAGACTGAAAGTCTACCATGAGCAGACAGAACCGCTCATAGACTACTACAAAGCACAGGCTGAAAAAAATCCGAATATCAAATATATCAGAGTTGACGGCACTGCTGATATTGCAGATGTTGAAAAAGCGATTGTTTCACAACTCGGTGAATAACCGTCTGCTATGATTCGGGTCGGTAGACCCGGATATTTTCACAGCCTTTGGCATCCCGCAAGTACTGTGCATGCAATTGGCTCATGATGCCTTTGTCACAGTACAGAAGATACTCTTTGTCCTGTGGAAGCTTGTCAAACTCTGTTTTTAGTTTGTGAAAAGGTATCTTGAGCGTGTTACATGTAAGCGCAATACACTCTTCTTCCGGACGAATATCTATCACCGTAAAATCACCGTTTTTCAAAGTATGAACAACTTCAACAGGTGCCAGATTTGTAATGTCATCTATTATTTCATCAATACTTAAATATTGTGCATTTTGCACTGCTGCATCAAGTATATCATAGTTAAATTTTTCTGCCACTTTTTCCATACGCTTGAAAGAACCGTGCGTAATTGGATTTTGAGAAATAACACCACAGTATTCGGGCATACTTTCAGCAAAATGGCGTGTGCCGATTTCATTGGCTATGTTCATAATTTCGGGCTTGTTCATTGTTGCGAGAGGACGCAAAATAAGCTTGTTCGTTACCTGGTCTATGAGCGCAAGGTTACGAAGTGTCTGACTTGATACCTGCGCAACACTCTCACCGGTCACAAGGGCATCAATCTCCATAGCATCGGCTACCTGTTCGGATGCTCTAAGCATTAAACGTTTGAGCATAACACCCATGTATGTCGGCGGTGTTGCTCTGAAAATTTCTGTAAGCACATCATCAAAGGCAACGGAGACAAATTTGACCTTGTGAGAAGATCCGAATTTGTTCCAAAGATAGAGTGCAACCTGTTTCACACCTATTTCATGCGCCATACCGCCAAGATTGAAGAAAATAAAATGTGTTTTTATGCCCCGTTTCATTGTCAGATACGAAGCCACAGTAGAGTCAAAACCACCGGACATCAAAGAGAGAATATCGCCCTGTGTGCCAATAGGAAATCCGCTGAGTCCTTTGTACTTTGTGGTAATGAGATTGAGCTGATTTTGGATGAGTTCCATTTGTATAATCACATCGGGATGTTTTAAAGAAACACTTTTTGCATTTGAGTTTGCCAAAAGATGCCCGCCTACTGTTCTTTCTATATCTATGGAACTGAAAGTATGTTTTCCGGTTCGTTTTACTCTGACAACAAATGTCTTGTCATTCAACGAATCGGCAACAAGTTCGCATACTTTTGTTTTGATTTTCTCAATAGTATCCATGTCGTCAAACTGCAGCACTTCAAGAATCTGCTCAATGCCGGGAGTATCCAAAAGTTTTTGTCTTACCTCGGGCAAAACATCTTCGGGGGTTAAAACTTCCATTTTGTCAGAGAATTTTTTGACTTCGATTTTTGTGTCTATACGCTGTAAAATTGTGAGCAGGTTGTTGTAGAGTTGACCGACCATCTGGCGTTTTGCAGAGGGTCCTTTGATCATAATTTCGGGGAAAAGTTTTAAAATGAATTTTTGCACCGTTGAGGCCTTTAGATTTTTGATTGAATAAAGCTTTCCATTTCGTGAACTATCTCTTCAATACTTCGCTCACCGGAAATGACTTTTAAAATGCCTTTTTGCGTATAAAAATCTTTAATCTGCCCTAAAGGTTCCATATAGATTTTCATACGGTTGTTAAAGACTTCGTTGTTATCATCTTCACCTCTGGCGCGTCCAAGCACTCTTTGCCTGGCTGTCTCCTCGCTTACCTCTACCTCAATAACACTGGAAAGTTCAATATCTTTATGCTTTTGCAGGTAGGTATCAAGTGCAAGCATCTGCTCTACACTTCTTGGATAGCCGTCGATAATAATAATGTCAGTCGGAGAAGATTTTATAGCATTGATGATCGTCTCTATAACGATATTTATAGGAACAATTTCGCCTTTTGAGATATATCTGTGTATCTCTTTGCCCCGTTCACTCTCACTGGCAACTTCGGCTCGCAGCATATCACCGGTAGAGTAGTGTGTGATATCAGGGTTGTGTTGTGCTATGAGCTCAGCATCTGTAGTTTTACCGGAGCCTGGAGCTCCGATAATAAGAAAGAGTTTTTTTGTGTGCGACATAATATTATGCCTTTGTTTGTTCACGCAGGCGTATGTGTAAGTCACGCAGTTGTGCATTGTCAACAGGACTTGGTGCTTTAGTTAACAAACAGGACGCTTTTTGTGTTTTAGGGAATGCAATAACATCACGAATACTTGTTTTTTTCGTTAAAAGCATAATGAGTCTGTCAAATCCTAAAGCAAAACCACCGTGTGGAGGTGCACCGAATTTAAGAGCATCAAGCAGGAAACCGAATTTTTCCTGCGCCTCTTCTTCTTCGATTCCAAGCAGTTTAAAGACCTCTTCCTGTATCTCTTCTTTGTGTATACGAATAGATCCGCCACCAAGTTCTGTACCGTTTAAAACGATGTCATAAGCGATAGACTCTATCTCTTCTACATCATCTTTGTCTGTGTCTTTTGGCATGGTAAACGGATGGTGCAGCGCTTTTACACGACCGTCTTCAACTTCAAACATCGGAAAATCAACAACCCATACAAATTCAAAAGCATTTTCGTCTATCAGATTCATTTTTTCATGCTCGGCAATGAAATTTCTGAATCTTCCCATGTAATCCCATACCGTTTTTTTGTCACCTGCACCAAAGAAAACAACATCACCGACTTCAAGTTCGGTTCTCTCGATTATAAGCGCAATATCTTCTTCGGAGAAGAATTTGGTCAGAGGACCTTTAAGCCCGTCTTCTTTCATCTGGAAATATCCAAGACCATGTGCACCAAATTTGCGAACGTATTCTTCAAAAGATTTCATTTCGCGTTTTGAAAATATCAGATCAGCACCTGGAACTTTGAGCGCTTTAATACGGTTAACATGCGGTTTTTTTGCAATATTTGTAAATATTTCATTATCACATCGTTCAAAAATGTCAATGACATCTACCATTTTAAGGTCATAACGTAAATCCGGTTTGTCAGAGCCGTATAATTCCATAGCGTCTTTATATGTAATACGGTTAAAAGGAGGCTTGATTTCAACACCACAGGCATCAAACATTGCCACAAGCAGATCTTCGGCTATTTTCATAACATCTTCTTGATTACAAAAACTCATCTCAACATCTATCTGCGTAAATTCAGGCTGACGGTCTGCCCGCAAGTCTTCATCACGGAAACATTTTGCGATTTGAAAGTATCTGTCAAATCCGCCAACCATCAAGAGCTGTTTGAAAAGCTGTGGTGACTGTGGCAGGGCATAAAACTCACCATTGTGCACACGAGACGGTACCAAATAATCTCTGGCGCCTTCGGGAGTCGATTTTGTCAAAATCGGTGTTTCAACTTCCAAAAATCCGTTTTTATCCAAAATGTTTCTTGCCGCAATCGCTGCTTTTGAACGCAGGCGAAAAACTTCATACATATCAGGATCACGAAGTTCCAGGTAACGATATTTCAATCTTGTCTCTTCACCGACATTTTTATCGCCAATGACAAAAGGAGTAGGAGCAGATTTGTTTTCTATAATCAGTTCTTTTACAATAATTTCAATAGCACCGGTTTTCAAACGGGGATTTGTCAAACCTTCTCCGCGAAGACGAACGGTTCCTTTGACTATTAAAACATATTCATCACGGACATTGTTTGCAACTTTATGCGCTTCTTTAGAGTCTTCAGGGTCACATGTAAGCTGAATAAGTCCTGTTTTATCACGCAAATCTATGAAAATAATTCCACCATGGTCACGATAATTATTCGCCCAGCCGGTAAGAACGACATCTTCTCCAACATTTGTTTCATTTAAATCTGTACAGTAATGAGTTCTCAAAATATAGAGTCCTATATAAATAATTTTCGCGATTATACCTAAATATAGTATAATTAACAAAATTATTACACAAATGAGCAATTTTGAAAACAAATACAATTAAAAAAATCGGTGTTGTTTTACGACCGTCCACTCCTGAACTCAAAGAGAGCTATTTTAAGCTTGAAAAAATTTTTAACAAACATAACATAGAAGTAATTATAGACAGTATCAGCGGGGGCATGATAGGTGTAATGGGGATGGAATTTGAATATCTGTGTGAAAACTCCGATATTCTTGTAACGCTTGGAGGAGACGGAACACTTATATCGACTGTCAGACGCTCTTTTCGGTATGATGTGCCGATATTTGGCATTTATGCCGGTTCTCTCGGATTTTTGGCGGATATCAACCTCAACGAATTAGAAGAGTTTGTTGCCAATCTGGTTGCAGGCAACTACAGAGTGGATGAAAGATCTATTTTGGAAGCCCAGTTTATACAAAACAACAAAGAAGTTGTCCTTTATGCTTTTAATGACATTGTTATCACACGGGCTTCCGTTTCAAATATGATACATGTAGAGACCCTGGTTGATTCAAAAGCATTCAATACCTATTATGGTGACGGTGTGATAGTGGCTACTCCGACAGGCTCAACCGCATACAATCTTTCAGCAGGAGGTCCCGTTTTGTTTCCTCTGACAAATGTTTTTGCCCTGACTCCAATATGTCCGCATTCTTTGACACAAAGACCTGTGGTCTTACCGGGGAAATTCTCCATAGAGATGAAAACACCAAAAGACAAAGCATTGCTTATCATAGACGGACAGGACAAGCATGAACTCGAAATAGGGCAGAGCATACATATAAAACTGGCCAAAAAAAGAGTCAAGCTCATTCACAGAGACGAATTCAACTATTTTGATGTGTTAAAAGAAAAGCTGCATTGGGGTGACTAGTCTATATTGATACTCGATGAACTGTCAGAATTCTTTTTAATCATTCTTTTTATCTGTTCTGCTGTATAGCTCTTTTGATGAGGATTTTCATTGAGCAGATCAAATCTTATTTGTATGGTAAGTTTGCCGAGTGCTTCTCCCAACTGTTGGTCATCGTTGCTGAGTGTCCCGTCTTTGGAAAGTATTGAAATGACTTTGAGAAAGTTATTGTATTCGTTCAAAACGGCAGGTGAGGCAAAAATAGCAAGTCTGTGTGTCACAAATCGCAGTTTTGTTATCTCTTTGTCCGTCAGAAGAGACTGTTCTGACATGCTCTCCATCAAGTCCAAAAGTCTTTCGTAGGTTGCCGCTTTTAAATCAAGAAATTTGATATTCTGTTCTTTTTCTATTTCAACTTCTGTCTGTTTGTTCAGCAGCAGTGCGGTTATGAAAACTGTTGCAATAGTACCAAGAATGATGAGGACAATCTCCTGAGTAAAAGGAGTGCTGTCTGTCACTTTATATGCATAACGCAGATAGGCATAGCCGGCAATCAGCGTTATAAATGTCAGAAGAAGATAGAGAAGTTTTTTTGTATAATTGTTCATATAAGAATCTGCCTTTAAAAATAATACGCTAATTTTATCTAAATCAAATAAAGATATAATAAGAGCATGAAAACATTGACACACTATTTACTTGCTGTATTTCTTTTGCAAAGCTCTCTTTTGGCACACCAAAACCATGCTGTTGTTTTGCAGTACCATCGGTTTGATGAAAACAGATACCCCTCTACGAGTATATCTATGGAACTATTTACACAACAGATGCAATACCTGGCAGACAACAACTATACTGTCTGGCCGTTTTCCAAAGTCGTCAAGTACTTGCTACAGAAAAAAGAACTGCCGGATAAAACTGTTTCAATCACAATCGATGACGGATATCGGAGTGTTTATACAAAGGCGTATCCTCTTTTGAAAAAATATCATCTCCCTTTTACGATATTTGTCAATTCTGTTCCTGTTGTGCATGAGTCTGTTCATTATTTGACCTGGGATGAAATGCGTGAGATGGGAAAATACGGTGCAGAGTATGCAAACCACACCTATTCCCATCAGTTTTTAGTGCGCGATGGCATAAAAGATCCAAAAAACTATAAAAAACATGTTACCAAAGAGATAAAAATGTGTGAAGTGAAAATAGAAAAAGAGCTTGGCGATAAAGTCTGCACTGACCCGAAAATACTGGCATATCCTTTTGGCGAATATGATATGCAACTGATACAGTTGGTCAAAAATCTAGGCTACATTGGTGTGGCACAAAATTCTGGTCCGATTTCAGACAAAAGCAACTTTATGGCTTTGACACGGTTTCCAATGTCGGGAGGTTTTGGAGAGATGAAGCAGTTTGCAGTGAAAATAAATACGCTTCCTTTGCCTTTAGAAGCTGTTTCAAGTGAGGAAACGCTGGTGACACAGGCGAACAATCCCCCTGTATTAACCTTAACACTGCAAAAGCCTTTAAAAGACTTACAGTGTTTTACCGCTGAGGGGGAAAAACTACACATGCAGTGGCTTGATGAAAAAACTGTGAAAGTACAATCAAAAGAACCCTTGCTCTATCCGCGAAACCATTATACGTGTACCGCCCATGCAAAAGGAGATGCCTGGTACTGGTACAGTCATTTGTGGGTTGTTTTGAAGTAAAACTACTTTGTAAATGCGGCACTCATATAACCGACTACCTGTGACTTGTCTCCGCTTGCATCTGCACTGGTTCTGTAATCAAGCAGTGTCGGTTTCAGACCGTTTTGTATTGCTGCTATCAGCATCGCTTCTACGCCTATAATCCCGCAGGCTTCACAGCCCTGATGTAACTCAGCAGGATTGAGATTGGCTACGGCATCAAGGCAAACGGTATCAAGAGTTTTTGCTTTTTCAATGTCATAATAATGGCTCAGATCCGTACTAATAACAACAACAGTATCTTCATCCTCTAACAAATATTCAATAACTTTTGCCAAATTGGACGGATTTTCATTTCCATAGACAAGTTCCACAACAGAAGCTTCCGGCAGATAGTTTTTTACAAAGGGCATCTGTACTTCTGTTGAGTGTTCTGCATGGGCGTCCGGCTGAAAATGTAAGCCGAATTTCTCTATCAATTCATTTGCAAGTTTTTTATCTATAGGCAGGTTTCCAAGCGGTGTTTCATAACTGTCATATTCCGCAACACTTGTACCGTTTAAATAGACACGGTGACTCGGTCCAATCACCACCACACGTTTTGCATGAGAATTTTTTAGTAATCTAAAGGCGATATTTGCCGTAAATGCAGAATAAACATAGCCTGCATGCGGCACAATAACAGCTCTTGGCTTTAATTCAAGGACTGACTCGTCTTTTATGGACTCATCTATTATTTTATTGTAATGAGTGAACATTTTTTGTATCTCTTTTTTGCTTGCGGGATAGAACTGCCCGGCAACTGCATCTTTTCTTATACTCATTTCCATACTCCTTCTATAACTCGTCCGCATTTTGGACAATGTCCCTCAATGAGAGAATTTTTTGTGACTGCATAGCCTGTTCTGTCTATAAGCAAAGTCCCGCAATCCGGACAGTAGGTATCGCCGTGGACGGGAACATTTCCCATATAAACATACAATAAACCTGCTTTTTTTGCTATATCACTGGCACGCTGCAGGGTTTGCAGTTTTGTATATTCGTGATCCTGCATTTTGTAATCAGGGTGAAAAGCACTCAAATGCCAGGGCACATGTACGCCCAGATCATTGGCTATAAATGATGCCATTGCTTCTAAATCTTCATCACTGTCATTATCGCCTTCTATTAAAAGTGTCGTCACTTCCACCCAGATACCTTCTTTGACCATACCTTTGAGTGTCTCTTTGACCGCTTCAAGTCCGCCTTTTAATACTTTTTTGTAATAGGCATCGTCCCAGCTTTTAAGGTCTACATTGGCAGCATCAAGCCACGAGGCCATATCTTTGACAACTTCCGGGGTTTCAAATCCGTTTGTGACAAAAATATTTTTCAGTCCTTTTTGCCTTGCAATGACGCCGATATCTTTGGCATACGGGTAAAATATAGTCGGTTCATTGTAGGTGTAGGCAATGGAAGAAGCACCGTTCTCCAAAGCCAGATCAACCATCTTTTCGGGAGAAATATAGACGCTTTCATCGACTGTATGCTCTTGTGAAATCTGCCAGTTCTGGCAGAACGGGCATTTGAAATTACAGCCGACTGTCCCAAAAGAGAGGGCTGTAGTCCCCGGCAAGAGATGGTAGAGCGGTTTTTTCTCGACAGGATCAACATTCAGTGCACTCGGATGCCCGTAAACAAGTGTTTTAAGTGCTCCGTTTTCATTTTTATTGACGCCGCACACACCCACCTGCCCCTCTTTCATTTGGCAATAGTGTTGGCATAATATACATTTAATTTTTTCTTTTTCCGGTATTGTTTCATAATAATTCATATTAGTCTCCTTGAGTTAATCTTCTTTATACAGGAAGACTCAACTAAGGGATATCTTAGCAAAATTATTATAAAAAGTCAAATATTTTTTTCTTAAGAATATTTGAACTATTTTTGAGTATGCATTTCAACTTCTTTGGGTCAAAGTCGCAGTGGTATAATAGTTGTAAAAGGAAAAAATATGTTAAAAAACAAGAAATCTTCGATAAAAGGTGCCTTTTTCGGTGCACTGGCGGGCGATGCTTTGTGTCTGGGTTCGCATTATGAGTATGACGCACAGAAAATCTACAAAGCATACGGAAACAAATCGATAGAAAAATTTATGAGTCCGGGTGAAATGATGGGCGGACAGACACATGGAATAGGGTGGGGAGAACGCAATTATCACCCCGGAAAAAAAGCAGGCGGAACTACTGACTATGGCGATTACAATATAGTCATTTTAGAACATCTGGCAGCTACGGCTAATCCGCCAAGAGAATTTGATGTCGCTTCATTGCTGCCACACTGGATGAATCGTTTGGAAAACGGATGGGGTTCATGGATTTGTACGATGACAAAAGAGACCTATGCGCAGGTGAAACAAGGTGTGCCTGTTGAGCGTTTGGGTGGAGGCTCCAACGCCACAGCCATCCGTCATGTAGCAGCCCATGCCTATTATGACAATGAAGAAACACTTGCCCGTGTTGCACGCCAGGCTATGTTTACGCATCGTCATCCCGAAGCACTTGAGGGAGGTGAATTTTTTGCCAGAGTTACACATCGTGTCATTCACGGTTCAACTCCACGTGATGCCATTGAAACAGTGGCAGTACAGATGGGAGGCTTTATAGAAAGCAAGGTGGCACAGGCAATAGCAAAACACAAAGAAGCAACAGATGAAAACAGCAAACTCTTAAAAGAGAAGTTCTGTGATGATCTGGCACTGACATCTATGGCAAAACTCTGGGATGTGGGAAGAAGTGAGCCTATTAAAGTAGGAAAAGCATCTCCCACACAGGGAACTTTACCGGGTTCGGTCTATTTTATACTTAAATATGCTGAAAACAAGAACGGACTTAACGAGGCTCTGGCTGCGAATGCTATGGTTGGCGGAGACAACGCTTCACGGGCAATTGCCATAGGCATGGTACTTGGTGCATACTTTGGCGTAGATGCAATTAATTCTCAATGGAGGGAAACTCTTGATCAATGGGAATATTGTGAAAAACTTTTAGAGACACTGCCTCTTTTAAAAGAGGTATAAAATTCAGTTATATTATGAATTTTGCTATACTTTCGCTTAAAAATTCCAGAAAAAGGATGAGTAATAGAACCTCAGAGCGAAATTACCAGAAAAAACCTTACAGTTATGATGACTTTGTTTTATGAAAAAGCCATAGAAGATACAATACTGGGACCTTATTTTATCCATGAACTCGGAGATGATATGCAAAGTGAAGAGTGGGTTGAGCATATTGATCTTTTGGCTGATTTTTGGTTGGCCAAGATGCTTGGTCAAAAAACCTATAAAGGAAACTTCATAGGTGCACATATTAAACTTCCCCAAATCAGCAGAGAAAGTTTTGACAGATGGTTGGAACTTTTCTCTTTAAGTGTTGATGAAGTCTATGTGTCTGAGATTGCCGAAGTTTTTAAGAAAAAAGGAACTCTGTTTTCGCAACAGTTTATAAATAATAAACTCAAGATTTAGAATCTATGATGAACATGAAAGTCCGATGTTCTTGTACTCTTCGGGTGTTTCCTGTGTAAAATGCTCAAATTCAGGTAATTCATCATAAGGTTTTCTTGCAATGTGCAAAAGTGTCTGTACCATTGAAAAATCACCTTTTTGGGCAAGGAGTATCGCCTCTTGCAGCATATAGTTTTTTAAAACATATTTTGGGTTGGCTTTGAGCATTGCTATATCATAAAGCTGTAAAAATCACTATCGAGTAAAAGGTAGGATGTTTGTAAAATCATATCATTAAGTTTCATAGAATAATATTACATGCAGAGGGCTAAAAAGAGGGCAGTACTCAGGATTTACTTTCTTATTTTTTGTGCCAGCTAAGGAAAAGAATTATATAATATTTCCTTAAAAGAAGAAGGAAATAAATTTTGACAGATGAAAAAACTGCTATATACTTTAAAGTAACACCTGCGCAAAAAGAGACAATAGATTTAAGAGCACAGGAGAATGGTTTTGATGATGTTCGTGCATATTTAAAAGTTGTAGCGCTCAGAGCACAGACTTTCAGTATCTCGGATGCAGGCTTGTCTACAGAAGAGCCTGCAGTTGAACTTGGATTCAGTGTAAATAAACTGCAAAAAGAGATACTTGAGGAAAAAGCGCAAGAAAGCGGGGCAAAAGAGCTTGCACAATATTTAATTTATGTTGCCCTGCACGGAGTAGTGACATCAGTCATCGAAATACGCTCAACCGGAAAGCTTGATTCGATGCTTGAACGTATTATGGCAAGTAAAAGGAGATAAAAAATATGCTGATTAAACCGCATGAGGTACAACAGGTAAGCAATGAAGTGATTAATATGCTTCATGACGAGGAAATTGAGATTATTAACAGTTTTTATGATGCAGTCGTGGCAAAAGATATAGAAAAAATTGATGAGCTTTTTAAAGTTGTTTTGTTTGATGTTGAAGACCATTTTCAGACAGAAGAAGAGATGATGAAACAAAATAATTATACCAATTACCAAGTTCACAAGAATGACCATGATACAATGAGAGAAAAGATTGCAAAGTTTTTTGAAAGATGGCTTGTTTTGAAAAGTCCCCTTGAACTGCAGGATTTTTTAGAAACTGATTTCAAAAAGTGGCTGGTTTTACATGTATCCAAATGGGATTCGGAGATGGCCTTGCATTTGGGACATGCAATGTAGTCTTATTTTTTCAGAGATAGACCTATAATTGTATCGAGCTCATCCTCATAAATAATCTCTTTTTCAAGAAGAAGAGATGCGAGCTTTTCGATAACATTCCAGTGTTCATCAATAAAGTTTTTAATATTTTCCTCACCCTCATTCATCCATCTTTCAAGTGCTTTGTCGATTTTTGTATGGTAGTGCTCTGTATCTTTACTGACACCGCTTCCTTTTTGTGCATCCATAATTCCGTTGATATTAATGTAGCCGACCTCTTTGTCCATTCCATAATGTGCTATTGCTTTATAGGCATCATGTGTAGCCTGTTGCAAATCATTTAACGCACCGGAATTCATTCCGTCACTGCTGCCAAAACGCTTAATCTGTGAAGTCCTGCCTGCCAGGGAGACCAATATTCTGTTTTTAAAATCTTTTACGGTCATATTGTCCTGAATTTCATTATAATCATGAGAAATAAAATGCTCATTGTTGTCCCGAGGCGTCAAGCTTATATGTTCTATATGGATATGAGGCATCAGTATCCTGGATGCAACAGCGCGTCCTGCTTCATAAATAGCTGTCTCTTCAAATATCTGTTCCGCAGAGAGATAGGTCTGTTTTTCGCCATACTTAATAGCATTGATTTGTTCAACCAAAATTTCCTGTGTTATAGCAGGCAAGCCATGTCTTAAGCAGTAAAATGAGGCTTCTTTGCTTAACAATTCAAGTTGTGAACCGGTGAATCCTGCAGTGTGCATAAGCAGTCTGCTCATATCAAAAGAACCGCTTGAAGGTTTGTTTTGTATGATTTTATTTAAAAAATACTCTCTGGCATCTTTGTCAAGATTGTTTACTTCAATGTGAATTTCAATACGACCGGGTCTGATGATTGCACTGTCAATGTTTTCTTTATAGTTGGTTGCCGCTATAACAAAAATATTTTCACCTTTTGTATCAGAAAAACCATCTATTTCGGAGAGAAGCTTGTTTATTGGAACCTCTTTTCCATTTTCTCCGCCGCGTTTGCCAATGGTATCTATTTCATCTATAAAGACAATAGCAGGTGCATACTCTTTTGCTTTGCTGAAAACCTGTTTTGTTTTTACAGGGTCAAGAAGTTCAAGCCCGGTTATAGCAATAAAAGGCAACTCGGCTTCTTTGGCAAAAGCTTTTGCCAGCATTGTCTTCCCTGTTCCCGGCGGTCCGTAAAGAAGCATACCTTTTGGCGGTGCAACATCAAAACTCTCTAAAAGCCTGGGCTCTTTAAAAAAGTTAATGACCTCCTGCAGTCTCTGTTTTGCTTTATAATGTCCTGCTATATCATCAAAAGAGACATTCGGTATGTCAAAAACCAATCCGTCTTCACTGAAGTCTTTGATCTTTGTCACCTGTTTAAATCTAATATTAAAAATCTTATAGCTTATAACGCCCCGCTTGCTGGTAATACTGTCTTCTACATCAAGTGTAATGTTTTTTCTGAAAAGTTCTTTTACCAGTGTTTCATCTTTTATAAGAGGATTGACTGTTTCGTTGAGATAATTGAGGGAACTTTTTGAGAGGGAGACTTTAATTTTAACAAACTCACCGGTTTGTATGCCTGAGTCCATTATGTATGCGGTAATTCTGTCAAAAAAAGTGGTGCTGACTTTGTCTTTTATACGTCTTGCATCCAGTTCCGGAGCAAAGTTCAGTATTTGTATTTTTAAAAAATCATCGAAGTTCTCTTCAACTGAAAATTCAATGTTGTATTTTTCTTTGAATCCGTCTTTATATTGTAAAAATACTTTTTTTGCAATATTCGCATAGGCATCGTAGTTCAGTTTGTTAAAAAGACAGATATTCGCCTGCGAAAACCTGGAAACCAGTTCCGGCAAAATTGCTTCCTGCCAGCCACCGCTTCTGCTGTCCCTTTTTCTTTCACGTCTAATGGCTTCAAGAATCATAGATTCAGCCTGAATATAATCCTGTTTTACAAGGTCTTTAAAACGGTTGTCAAGATAAAGCTCTTTTCCGAGACTGGTAGTGATGATAAAAATTGCCTGTGTAAAATCAACCATATAGTTGGCGTTTTCTTCATTGTATATAATGTCTGGATCTTCACTGCAGGGAGCATCTGTAACCTTGTCCCATCCACAGCCGTCACGTAACTGGCCGCCTTCAAATATACCCAGAAGATTACTCTGAATTATGTTGTCACATTTTTCAAAAGCATCAAGCACTATAATCGCTTTGGGATTTCTGTGTACAAAGCCTGTCAGTTGACCGACACCGTAGCCTTTCCATCCGGCAGGATAGCCATAGAGTTCACCACCATTTTGTTGATGGTACTGTGTCATATCAAACTTCATGATTTTATATTTTGGCAGATGTTCACTCATAAGCTCAGCCAAAAAAGTTTTTCCGGTTGCAGGAGAACCCAAAAAGAGGTATGTAGCTTTCGGGGCTTTTTTATTTTCACTGATATCATTTTTCATACTGTTGACAACAGTATTTATAGCCTGTTCCTGTCCAAAAAGTTCTTTTGAAAGTTTTTCCTTTAAAGTTCTTGCAAGCTCTATATTGTTGACTGCTTGAGCAACTGGTTCTTTGTCTGCCTGCGCCAATTTTTTTGCATAGTTGTCTTCAATGATTTTTTCATGTTTTTCTACTGCTGCCTGTGCCAGTTCTGCTAAACTCGGTTTGTTCTTTTCTTCTTTGTCCATAGCTGCTTGGGCTAACTCTTTTAAATTTGGCATATTCTCATCTTTTTTTGATATAATATTTTTTAATTTGTGTATATTACTGAATTGTTGTTGAGCCTAAACATAAGATAAAAGGCAGTGGGTAAAAGAGAAAGGCAAATTAAAGCTATGGGCCAAAAGAGGCTCAAATAGCTTTAAATCACTGGGTCGTAGAGAGGTTTTTACTGTGCACCAAATTGGCGGGAGTCCATTTCAGCCATAAACGTTTCTAGAGAAAACGTAATATAGTTTGCAAGATCCTCAGGAGTTTTTTCAAGGTCATTGAGCGTTAAAGGTACAATCTGTATATGTGAATCAGTACCGTTTACAGCATACGTAAATTGAATATACGGGCCCTTTGCTTCATCATGTCCTTTGACGTTTTCTGTAACCAAAACACCAGGAATAAAATAGTCGACAGTCACATCAGGATTAACCTGAACCTTATCAACAAGTTCCACCACTTTTTTTAATTTTTCTACCTGTTCTTCTACCATAATAACACTCCTCGTAATTTGTATCAGCTCTGTAGCCGATTTTTATATTATAACAGATAGCATGGTAGTAAAATAAAACAAACTGAAAATATAAGAATTAGATTAATTATTTTATTTAAGACTGCAAAAAGATTATCATTATCATTTGGGATAAAATTTAGCTATACTTTTATGATTAAAAATTAGGAGAGTATATGCTTTATGATACCGTAGACAGAGCTAAGGTAGAAGAGATGGTACATCGGTTTTATGCTGATGTACTCAAAGATGATATTTTAAGCCCTTATTTTACAAAAGCGCTGGGAAGTGATTTGAAGAGTGGAAAATGGCATGAACATTTAAATACATTAATTGGGTTTTGGCTACTGATGATGAATGCAGAAATTGGTTACAAGGGTGATCCCTTCCCTCCGCATGCATTTTTGGGGCAGATGTACAGAGAAACATTTGAACGCTGGCTGATGCTTTTTAAAAATGTTGTTGATACTATGTTTACTCCTGAAATTGCTCAAAGGTTTTACAAAAAAGCAGATATTTTAGCTGAACAGTTTATTGACAATTTGGATATAGATGAAGAAGAGGAAGAGTAGATGAGTGAACAAGCAAAAATATTAGAAGAAATGCAGCAACTGGTTATGCAAATTCTTAAAACAGGTACAGCCACTGTAGAAGAGGGCGACAGACTTGACGAACTTGAAGAACAAATGCTCAAACAAAAATGCTACAGGCCGACTGACACTCAAAACAGTGCAAATCAGGGTGAAGAGATTGCAGAACTGTTTTTTAGCAATGATATGACAGGTGCAATAAACAAAATGATAGAGTATGACATTACGCCAGAAGATTTTTTCGGATTTGCTGCCTATCATTATGAGGATGAGCCTCGCGTAGGAATGTTTACAAAATCATTTATTGATAATGTAAACACAACTTATAAATCTAAATCTTAAACAACGAAGTTAAAATAGATAAACTCTATTTTAACTTTGAAGCAATGTCTTTGACAGCATCACTTGCATGATTGAATGCAAGTGCAATACTTCCCTGATCCGTAACAACATCACCAATAGTATAAAGACCTTTTACATTTGTCTCAAAAGTTTTTTCATCATACACCGGAACATCCCATTCCCCTGTTTTAACACCTGAATTTACAAGGATGTCTTTTGGAGTAGTACCGCCAAGTGCATAGACTGCTCTGTCATATTCACCGGTAGTTCCATCTGTAAAGTTTACTTTGATTGCTCTTTCTATACCTGGTTCAACACTTGCAACATCTACACCGAGTTTATTGATAAGTTTGCCATTGTTAAGGTACTTCATACACATTTCTGTATTGGTCGGATTCATTCTTTTTATTTCAGCCTGTCTGTAATTGAGTGTTACAACACAGTCTTCCATACCTTCCATTTCAATTAAACCATAGGCATACTCACCGGCGGTATCTCCACCACCGACTATCATTACATGTTCACCGTTTTGAACTTTGGAAAGGTTGAAGTTAAGTACACTTTTGAGTTCTTTGGGAAATTTGTATTTTGGTTTGTTAGGTTTACCCATGCGACCAACAGAAAGAATAACATTTTTTGCTTTCATATTTTCAAGAGCTTCGGCTATGCCGTCTGTAGCATAAACAATTGAAAAAAGTCCATCTTCCTCTTTTTCAATTCTAATTATTTCATGGTTGTATTCAAATTTGTCCAATACGCCGGCTTCACTTAATTTATCATTCATTTGTTGAATATAATCTTCTTTTGAACACTCTTCAAAAGTAACATTGCCAGTAAATTCAAACTTGATTCCCATCCAGTCTTTATCTACTCTTTTGCCTTTTTTGTAAAACTTATGAATCATATCATTATGATGCGGTGCCTTGTCTATAACCATAACATTTTCGATACCGGCCAGTTTTGCTTCTATAGCAGCTGCCATTCCTCCAGGACCTGCACCTATTATTGCCAGGTCTACTGTCTTTGGATTATTTTGCGCCATTTATTTCCCCTTTTTGTCGTAAAATTCAGGCCGTAGTATAGTAAATTTCAGGAAAATGTTCTTGTTAATATCTGTTTATGTTATTTTTTTAATATGTTTTTAAAATTTCTTTGTTTATATACCGGTTTGATCTGCTCTTGAGGGGTGTTCAGAAACAATTTTGCGTACATCCTCATGCTCGTCACTGCTTAACCTTTCAAGTATATCAAGCGGCGCAATCGGATTTTTCGCAACCGCTGCCCGAACATTTTCATCTTCGTCTTTGCTTAGTTTATTTAAGATTTCAGCTGTTGTGCTTGGGTTCACTGCGATAGAAATTTTGACAAATACATCCTCATCATTACTGAGCGTATCCAAAATATCAACAGGGGTGTTTGCATTGCCGGCTACCCAGGACACAACTTCTCTGTCTTTGCTTAGGGCTATGAGCGTTTCGACTTTTGTATTTGGGTGTTCTGCAACAAATTCACGAACAAACGGACTTTCGTCTTTGCTTAGTTTGTCTAATGTTTCAGGTGAAGTATTGATATGTGCAGCAACTCTTGCGCGTACAAACTGGTTTTCATCTTCACTTAATTTATCCAGTGCTTCTGTGGATGTCTCCGGGTTGTTTGCCAGTGCTCTGCGAACACTCTCGTCACTGCTTTGTATCGATTCTAATTCTTCTTGTGTTATCATTTTTGCTGTTACCTTCATAATAATATGGTTTTTGATTTCGTGAATTGTAGCTATATGTCTCTTAAATGCTTAGTCAAAAGAAAACGGAAACTTTTTTTCTAAGTTATTCATCAAGTCTGTCTCTCTTTGTGATGTGACATTCTTTTTCAAATACTCCCAGAATTCTTTTGCTGCACTGACAACCCGGAGCCATTCTTCATCCTGCAGTATCTCCTGAGGATTTTCATCCGGTTCCATATAAAAGGCTGCAAGTCGATGAAACTTTTTTGCATGATCAGCCTCTTGTTTGGAAACATTTGCATGCAGGACAGCTTTTTCGTAAGCATCGTCGAGTGCTAATATGTCAAAATAGGCACTTATGCATTCATCAAAGGAAGAAGACCATACTTCATCATCGGGCCATTTGGCTGTTTGGGGGTAGACCCATGCCATTTCCTGGAGTTTGAGATTTGAAAATTCAAAGATTGTAGTTATCCAGTAGAGCCGCCATCTTTGTTTCAGTTCGACATCACTGATATCATCCTGCAGATTTGCCATGAGCATAGTACTCTCCTTTGGTATGTTTTATAAGTTGAATCTTACCCTTTCTTGTCTTAAGCCTAAAGAGGTTAAAATTCAGTAAATACACAAGGATGAAAAATGAGCATGACAGGAATGATATTTCAGTTTAACAGTAATGACGGCAAGGGATTGCTTATGTTGTCTGACGGTGAGACAAAAGAGTTTGACACTACCCAATGGGTAGAGAAAAGTAACATACCCTCTGTAGGATTGAAAATCTCATATGATGAAAGTGGTGGTAAAATCAGGGTGAAGCCATACAATGAAGAAAAAAAAGAATCTTCCGCCTATTCAAATGCTGATGAGTGTATTCTTCACTTTAAAGAAGAGGGATTTAAAGTTGTCAAGGACACTGCAGGTGAAATGACGCGAACAATTACACTGAGAAAGTATGAAATGGGTGACTTTGCAGAAGTTATAATCAAGTCTGTGAACGATAAAGTTTCCGTAACCCATATGATAAACGGGAAAAAAACCAACTGATTTTTTTTATTTTTTATTAAGTATCCAATGGTATTATAATCACAAAAAGGAGACAATAATGAGCGAAACAACAACGGAAAAAGTGGACTTTGACAACATGAGTGTCATCCAAAAGATTAATGCTGTAGATAAAATTATAGATGAAAAAATCAGAGAATTCTTACATGCAGATGGCGGGGATCTGGATTTTATAGATCTTAAAGAGACAAACGGTCTGACTGATATTTATATCTCATATGTCGGGGCCTGCGGATCTTGTGCAAGTTCAGGAGGAACACTGACTTCCATTCAGAGAATTTTAAACGGTCAACTCGAAACCGACAATATCAGAGTATATGCAGTTTAGCATACAAAAGGAAAAAAATTGATTGTACAAGAAGAACTTTCGATGGTAGCAGTACCGAGCATGAATGACACACACCTGGAGGAAAGTCTTCTTATAAACAAACTTGAGACAGCTGCAGGCAGCAACGATATAGAATCAACGCTTGCAACGCTCAAGGAGCTTCTTGCACATACTTCCATACATTTTTCAGAAGAAGAAAGTATGATGCAGGAAACAAAATTTCCATCATATAACTCACATAAAGCAGAACATGACAGACATTTAAGCGAGCTTGCGCATATCATTAAGTATTTTGAAGAAAAAAAAGATACGAATGCGATTATGGCTTACATAAAGGGGAATTTAAAAGCATGGATGCTTGATCATGTTAAAACAATGGATACGCTGATGGCGGAGCATTTTCAATCAGCTAATTCTTAATACTTTAAAACAGCGGCATCAACCGGCTGTTTTTAATCTTCGTAGGTTGGAGAAGTGTAGTCAAATCCAAATTTCATCTTTTGGCTTATATCTTCATCTATCTGATCTATAATTTCTTCGGTTACCTTTTCAATATTTTCGATAAACCTGTTTTTTTCTCTTGCATTCTTAAATGAATGAATGGTATAAGATTTTTCCTGTGTAAATGTCTCTAAAAACTTTTCTAAAACATCATCCCAGACTAAAATAACTTCTTTGCTTAACTGGTTTTCTTTTCCATCTTCTGGAAGCGTAAAATTAAAAACTATATTTTCTTCATATGTAATGACTTCATATTTTTTATTTGCTGTCAATTTGTATCCTTTTTAAAATTGACAGTGTACCTTTGTACTTTTTGATTGCACTTAAAATTAAAAAGACTTATAATTTTTTAGCTAACGGGAATATAAGTCTGATACATTTCCCACCATCGGGCCAAGTCTCTTGCTTCTTGAGAGAAAGGATTGTTTACTATTCTTTCAAAAGTGGCAGTATCGAGACTTTTAAGCTCCTTTACAAGTTTACTGACACACTCTAAAATGACATCCGGCACTTCTTTATCTTGAGAAATTAATACATAAGCATAAAGCTCACAGGTATAATGTTTGTAGGTCTTGTGCCCAAAGACTAAGCTCAACCTGAGAGAGCTGTTGGCTGATACGGCCGACTTCTTCTCCTTCTTTGAAGGCAATAATGGTTGGAAGCGCACCGACTCCATACTCTTTTGCTGCTTTTTGATGTTTGTCGGCATTTATTTTTAAAAACCTTACTGTCGATCCAAAACCAAGTGCCGCATCTTCATAGTCTTCATACATTGCCATACACGGACCACAGGCAGTAGAATAAAAATCAACCAATACCGCAATACTGTTTTCTTTGATGTGCAGCATGCAGTTTTCATCATCTACTTCAACAACAAAAGGATTGTCGAGTTCTGAGTGGCATTGTTTACAGATAACGGTTTCTTCTTTGGATTCACCTTTGCTACTGTTAAGAGTGTTGCACTCTGAACATACTATTTTAATAATTTCCACAATTTGCCTTCTTTTATCATATCTTTTTGTTTTGATTATATTAAAACTTAAATAAGAAACACTTAAGTTTTAAACGAAGGAAATAATCTTAAAATATGGATTTTTTATGGCAGTTTCAAGTGTGCTGATTTCATCAAGTACAACCAATACTTCATGATTTTCGGTTTTTATTTTGATACATTCCTGATGATTTTCGTTACGGGCTGTATCAAGTGCTTTTCCTTCAAAAACAGAACCTGATTTCATGGTTAATTTAACAGAGTAGTGGTACATACATGCTATTTCAATATAGTCGTATTGTTGACAGCTAATCATTTTTGTAACAACAACTCTTCAACATTTTGTCTTGAATCAACAATAGCCATAATATAAACAGTGTCATTTTCAATTTTATACATAATCCTCCAATGCTGCACAATCAGCTCTCTATAAACAGGTATAATGTTGGTTTTTGTAACGGTCGAAGATAGCCGATAAATTTCTGCCAGGTAATTTATTGGCTATTCTTTTTTGTTAGTATTGAACTTCTTATCAGTTTTTGTAGTAGTAACTCTTCTACATTTTGCCGTGAATCAAAAATAGCCATTATATAAATAGTATCACTATCAACTTTATACATAATCCGCCAAGGGGAAGCAATAAGTTCGCGATACATTGTAATGCCTTCTTTTTGAAGTTCAGGTACAACTCTGCCTCTTAATGGAAAAAAGTTACTAGAGTTAGCTTTAGTTTTTATTTTTTGATAAATTTCCTTCATATATTCAACAATATTTAAGAGGTCTTCTTTCGCATTTGAAGTCCATTGAACTTTATATGTTTTATTCATCTATTAAGAAGTTCCTCAACAGATTTAAACACATCTTCTTCTGAGTGAAGATTTCCCTCTTTTATATCTTCCTCAGCAAATGAAAGAAGTTTAAGTATTGAGATGGCATTTCGCATATCTTCATAACTTTTTGGATCGCAAATTACAGCTTTCGCTTCGCCATTTTGAGTAATAATCATTGGTCGGTGTGTTTCGTTAATATGTTTGAGAACGTCAGCCGCTCTACTTTTTAAATATGTAATAGGTTTTATATCTTCAACAATTTGCATAAAATCTCCTTCAGTCTTTTTATTGTACCAAATTAAGACTTAATATGCAAGTGCTATACTAACGGTTCACGGTAATTCAAGTTTAATACTCACCCAAGTCTACTACTAAGACTGAAAAGCTTATGAGGACTCCATCCAAAAACCTTTCTGGCTTTTTTAATATTGGAGATTTTGTTAATATTCATGATATTTATGGCAAGACTTCTTAACATTGTAGAGATTAAAGGTGCTTGACCTGTGCGAACTCTTGAGCTATCCTCATCGAAACTGACATCTTTTACATAGTGTAAAGAGTTCTCAATTTTCCAATGGCTCCTGATAATATGTGCAAAAGTTTTTGCATCTACATCAAGACTTGAAATATAGTAATGATACTCTGTCGTATGTTTTCCATACGATAGTGTTGTTGCTGTAATCTTTACAACCCTTTTTACAGATAACCAACTCTTTTTGATTTGATAGAGGTCATCATAGACTTCACAAACCCTCTCTTCATATCTCCCATGAGTGTTATGCTCATAATGGGCATAAGTATCTATTGGCTTAGCATCTTCAAGAGAGGTATTGAATATTACCCATTTTAAAAGCTCTTTCTGATTCGATTTTACCTATGCAATATAATCATGTCCACACTTTACTATTTTATTCAATGTTTTTTTTGAGTATGCATAGCATCCATGGTAATCACACAATTTGTGAGGTTTAAAGCATCTAATAGTTCAACAAGTGCGGGAATCTCGTTTGTTTTCTCTTGTACCTGGGCTTGTGCCAATGTAAGTTTAGATTCTGTTAGAAAGAGCGAAACTATATGTCTGGCTTTCTCACTCATCTCTTTATTTGCAGAACCTCTCATGGTTTTCCCATCTGTTGCAACTATTGTCAATGTTTGTGAATCTTTTGGAGTATTTGAAAGTTGATGAATCCATTTTTGTTGCATCTTCTCTACTGCTTGTGTATCAATTCCCAAAAATGTATTTCTTATTGTTGTATATGCCGGAGCTTTAAAAGCACGACCCAAAAATTTAGAGAGTTCTCTTTTTCTCTCTTTCATCCATGTTGCAATATCTTCATAGCTCCCGGCACCTGAAAGGAGAGCCAAAAGTGATAAAAATAATATCTCTCCTGGATGTGTGTATCGCACTTTATTTTTTCTATAATCTGGTAGTTGTCTAAACTCTTCCAATAATACTTGCATCTGCTCCTCCTAATTTTTATAGGAGTAAGCAAATTTTGTTCTAGTTTATTTAACTGGTTATTAAACTTGAATTACCGTGCTAACGGTTGAAGATAGCCAATGAGTTTCCGTTAGGTAATTTATTGGCTACTCTGTTTTGTTAACTTACTTGTAAGTGCCTAGTTTCTTCTTTAAGCCTTTCAGCAATCCAAACTTTAATGATAGACTGTCTAGTTACACCTATCTTTTTTGCTTCTTTGTCTAAAGAGTCTATAACCCATTGTGGGAAATCTACATTAACTTTTTTTGTATCTGTTTTAAGAGCATTAGGTCTGGTAGCTTGTGAAAAATCAAGATATTCACTTATGTCTTCACCATTATCAAACTTCTCATCAAACTCTTTAGCAGTTATTGTTTTCATAATTCTTCTCCTCATTTTTCCTACATCTTCGAACACTAATAATTCTATTTGTGTCTTCTCTTATAGTAAATATTACAACAAAACATTTTGTGAGTATTTTTGAGATGAGTGCATAGCGAATTTCATTATCAACAATGTTAGCAGGAACAACAAGTGCATCCTCATCTTGCCAAAGCTTTTGAGCTTCTACAAAATCTATGCCATGTTTCTCTTTATTGATTTGACTTTTCGTATCATCATACTCAAATTTCACATAAATCCTTTTTTTGTATTTTAAGTATAAAAAGTATACTTTAATTATACCATGTTTGTCAAGTCTTGAAAGTTTTTGTGGAGAGTTAACGGCGAAGCTGAGTGGCACGTTTAGGACTCAGCTTTGTTTTGTTAGCATTTAAGCACAGTTAGTCTTGTAGTCTAAAAAAAGACTTTCTACTGGTATGTGCAACTGCTTATGTAAATTTCTTATCATCTCAATAGTGAGTTTTCTTTTTTTATTTAAAATTTCAGATACTCTAGATTTACTTCCAACAATAGAAACTAAGTCTTTTTGTTTTAAGCCTTCTTGCTCCATTCTAAACTTAATAGCTTCTATTGGGTCAGGTGCTTCGATTTTATAGTGTTTTTCTTCATAAGCCTCTACTAAAGTTGTTAAGACTTCTAGTTCATCCATCTCTGGTGTATTTGGTTTGGCACTCATTAAATTTTCAATTCTTTGCAGTGCTTCATTATAGTTTTGCTCATTTTTGATTGGTTTAATATTCATTTTATAAATCCTCCATATTAACTTTATCGTATTGTTTATGTGTTCCAATAAATTTTACAAAAACAATTTTTGCATAATAGTTTATTGAAACTATCAATCTATACTTATTTCCAGCAATATTGAAAACAACTTTTTCATTTCCAATAATACTAGCACTTCGATACATCTCTTTTACTTCATTTGGATTATTCCAATCAAGTTTTAGAACTTCTTTATGCCAAGCTTCTAAAGGATTTTTAGAATCTGTGTATTTTGGCTGCTCGTAAAAATCTTTTAGTTTTTTCTTTGAAATTATTCTCATAGACGAATTATAACATAGTTCCCATTTATAGAACTTAAATTATGTAAGATGAAATTTTTGAGGATGCTAACGGTCGAAGATAGCCGATAAATTTCCGCTAGGTATTTATTGGCTACTCTGTTTTGTTATACTTTGTTGATGATTTTCAAGAAGTCTTTTTCCATGAACTACTGCCACAAACAAAATACTATCTCCATTCAATTTATAGATAAGTCTATAACTATAAACAAAAATTTCTCGAATTTTTGTGTCATTAAATTCAGGAACTTTTCGCCCTAGTTCTGAAAATCCTTGTAATATCTCTGCTTTTTCAAAAAACTTTGAAACTACAGATTTAGCATAGGTTGGGGAATCTTTTTCTATGTAAGTTGCAATTGACTCAATATCCTCAAGAGCTTCTTCTGACCACTCTAGTGTGAAAGCCATTTATCCATTCTTTGTTTTGCATCTTGATGCGATGAAACTTCACCATTCTCAGCACGACTAATGCCATTTTTAATTTTTTCTACAACATAAAGGTGATACTGAATATCTTCATAAGTACAGTTGTCAGGAAGATTTTGAATCATCTCTTGTGCTTCTTGTTTTACGGCTACCATGTACTCTCCTTTTTTGTTTGTATTATAACATATCTTCTTTTTTAGTATAACGACTCTCTTGAGAAATACGAATCCCCGCTAGGGTTCGTATTTCTCTCCTAGTACTTGTTATATGTTTATGTCAGTTCTACTACTTCTATGTTTTTTGAATACTTTAAAGCTTCATCAATAAAGATTTTCATTGCTTTTCCAACAGTCTTTTGGTCAACTTGATTGTCCAATAAATAAAATCCATAATTTTCTACAGAATAGTTATATATTTCTGTCATTTGACTACTAATTGGTGATGGTAGTTTGTTCAAAACTTCACGCGACTTATATGCTTTTGGCATATCAAAAATTATCTTATATTCTTTTTTCATTTTCCCTCTTTGCTGTGCATATAACGGTTAAAGATAGCCAATAAGTCGCCGCTAGGCTACTTATTGGCTACTCTGTTTTGTTATCAGTTTCTTCGGTCGGTATGTTCTTTTTTATACAATAATCTTCAATTTCAGTATCATTTTCAAAATAATCATCACAAAAATCATTTAATTCTTTTTCTATTGATTTGTAATATCTTTCTTCAACTGCAAGTGCTTTTTCTGTCAGTTCTATAAAATTTTCATATTTTTTATTAACTCGACAGAGCTTATCTATAGTTTTAAAGTCCAACTCTTTAAACTTTGATTGAAATAATATTTTACTTTCATAGGGATTAGATTTTAACTCAATAATACCTATACCAAAAGATTGATTCAATCGTTCTATTTCATCTTTTAGCCTGTCGCTTATTTCAAATGCAACTAAATATCCATAGTTCGCCCAACTTGAATTTGAAACTGCTTGAAAATAACATTTTTTCAGTTCATAATCTGTGTTGATTTCCCTTTTAATTTCATATGAAGTAATTTTGAATGTGTCTGCTTTATTTAATATCTTCATAAAAGCTTTATTGACTTTAGAAGTTAAATTTAAAAATTCAATACCTATCATATCGGGATGTATCCATTTCTGATGATCATCTTTACTATTTTTAGATTCTTCGTGAAGAATTGTCTTAGAATATATATTTTTATTTTTTAAATAACTACTCAGTAATTTATGCAAATCTCGTTCTTGATAAACTTTTTTAGCCTTATGCTCTTCTTTAAAAGTATCTTCTGTTGGATTATCAACCAAGTTTTGTTCATTTTTTGATAAATAATAAAAATATGTACCATTTCTTGCTTTGGTTCGTCTCACTCTTGAATCATTTTTTCTAATGAAATTACCCAGTAAAGCTGATATTGTAGCCTCTGGTGTTTTTGCAGTTTTAAAGTCATAATATTTTTTAGATAAAATATTTTTATAAACATCTTTATTGTTGGATGGTTGTTGCAAATCTTCTAAACTTTTTAAAATTGCTTCTTTAATGGTCATTTTTTTCCTTCAATAATATGGGCTGATAACGACTGACTTGAGAAATAAGTTACCCCTCAGTCAAATTTTTTTAGTCTTTAATGTATTTTATCTAATTTTAGTTTTTTATTTCTAAAAAAGTCGCTGGGTAACTTATTTCTCTCCAAAGTTTTGTTAGATATATCTTGATTTAATTTTGTCCATAAATGTTTCAATCTCTTCTTGATATGCTAAATATGGTTTCCTTATATCATTTGGAGAAAGTGTTACTAAATTAATTACAAAGTTTAATAAATTTTCTATTAACAGAGTTATTTTTTCTATATCAAGTTTACCATGGAGACCTTTATTAAATTGATCAATTATTTTATCTAGTTGTTTTCCTATTTCATTAATTAAATTATTATCTAGGTTATTACTAGTTACTGTATCACTTATATAAGCCCACAACCTATTTTTATATTCTGATTTTCCAACTTTTCTATTATGATGAAGTCCTTGTCTTGGTGGGAAAAGATAATAAGAAAGTTGTTCTAAAAATCTTCTTCCAGAAATAGAACATTGTGCTATGTCTTCTTCAGTTTCTATTCTATCAAATGTTTTAGCCATAGAGGCAAATGAATTAAAAAGTTTTGGATGAAGTTCTTCTAAAGAAATTATAATATTATCCAAAATATCATCATCTATGTTTGGTAGTTTTAAAAATATATTTTTAAAGTCTTGAATCCTTAAAAGATGAGAATAATTAGCATAAAATTTATCAAAAATAGTATTAATCGCACCAGTATCTTCAAAAATAACATTAAACCCATTTTTACTGAAAATTTCTTTTTCCGATTGAAATGCTTCTTCTCCTCCAATTTCTTCAAACTCTCCCATAGAATAAAATATGGAACATTGCTTATTAAATATTCTATATTTTGTTACTAATGAATATTCAAAAAATCTTGCATGCAATTTATTATTAAAATCAATATCCATCGCACCTAAATATGGTTCATAACAAATTAACTTTTCATGTAATGCTAATGCTGTATTTTTTAGGATGTTTTTTATATATATACAATGTATAGTTGCATTCTTGGAAACAATTTGTAATTTTGGTTGAATCAACTTATTAAACTTGTGTGGAGTATATACTTTTTCATTCAATTTATAAAAAGCTTCATAAGTATTGTTTTGGCTTTGTGCAATAGCAGAAAATGTTAATATATCCCCTTCAGATATTTTTATATTTCTATTTGTATTTTGAAAAACATTAGTTTTGATAATAGTTTTTAATATAGGCAATCCGTAAAAACCATTAAACATTGGATGATCTGAATTAAAAAGAAATGCTATGTTCATAAATGTTCCTAATTTTATCTAACGGTTGAGTACAAAAATATGTTACCTCTTTTTGAACTCTTTAAAGTTCTACAATGATATCTAAATCTCTATAGTTTTTAAAGTTAAAAATCGGCTGTGGTAACATATTTTTGTTGCTACGATTTGTTATGTGGCTTTGTTCTTTATGGTCAAGATAACTTAAATATAAATTTATCATATATATAAACACTTAGTTGCTGATTTTTTTCAATTTCATTTTTCCAATTCTCTTCAAGTAAATCGAGAAAAATACTATCACTCATAAGCTTTTCTATCAATTTTTCTGTAACTTCTTTATCTGCTTCTGCAGTGGATACACTATTGTATTCTATTAATAAATTTTTTATATTCTCAATTGAAATATTATTCTTCATTGTTCTACCTTTATATTTGTTGATTAGCTTTGTCTAATCTTTTTTTCTTGGTGTTTAACTCTAAGCAAGGTGCTTCTGTTGACACATAACGGGGGCGCGGGTGAATGACGGCGACATCTGAAAATTTATTTTCTGATGTTGTTGCTCATTCCTCCCGCTTGTTATCTGGCGCTGTGCGACAGATGACTAGCGGGTGTTCAACCCGCGCCCCCGTTATCCGGTCACGCAGTGAGCGGATAACGGTCAAAGATAGCCGATAAATTTCCGCTAGGTAATTTATTGGTTACTCTGTTTTGTTAGACATTTTATGTATTTATTATTTTACATTCTTTAAAACTTCAATCATTATTTTTATGTTGTTCTCATTGGCAATCATTAGTGCTGTTTTACCATAATTATTTTTTATATTAATATCTACTCCACTTTGTATAAGAAGTTCAGCTATTTTTGGATAATTATAAAAATGTTCTTTGATTCTTTTGACTTGTTCCTGTGCCTTCACATAAGTATCCGGGAATCGTTTTACATACTCTTTTCTTTTTATATATATTTGGATACTTGTTAAGTTCTTTTCTACAATGCCTTTTGCCATCAAGTGAAGTATTGTATTACCATTTTTATTTTGAAAATTTAAATTATATTGATTGTTAATCAAAAATTTCACTACTTCAATATTTAAATTTTTTATAGCAAATTGTAGTGATTGAAAGCCTATATCTTTTTTTATAATTGCACCGTTTTCAATGAGCTTTTTTGCAGAGTTCATTTTTTGCAATACTAGAGAGTATTGAATAGGTGTTTCATGTCTACTAAAAGTTATTGGAATATTCACATCTGCACCATTGTCTATTAAAAGTTGAATCATTCTAGTATCATCGTTTACTATTGCATAAAATAATGAGATTTCAGAATATTGACAAGATGGTTTTGTGATATTCTTAACATATGGTAAAAAAAGTTTTACCGCATCAGTATCACCTGAAGAGATAGCATGACCAAAAGCATACTCTTGTAGAACGGCTTTCTTTTTATATGTTATTTTTTTTATGCATGGGCTAACACCATTTTTCAAAAGTTGATTAAGTTTTTTATAGTCTTTTGAATCTATCGCTTTAAAAATTTCAGGTTCATTGTTCTCCAAGTTTGGATTATTTCCTGCATATCCGTTTGAAAACATAAAAAATATGTATAGAGATATTTTTATAAATAAAGTAAATTTATTTTTCAATTTTAATCCTCGTATAATAAATTTATCAAATCATTACATCCAAAGGAGTAGTGATTTGATATTTATTTTTTAGTTTTTGATAAAGTTGTTATGTTTGTCAAATACTAAAACAACTTACAGTTAAAGAGTTGAATGACAGTCATTTTTCCTTATGAGGTGTAATGCCAACTATCTAAGAAAGCATACTGCGTTTAACCTGAGTAACTTACCCATAGGATGCCAGGATGAGTTCTATCTCAATCCTCTATCGTTACGAGGCTGTAAGAAAAAAGTTAAACATACGAAAGGATGTACAGATGCACTATTATGTAGGTATAGATATAGCAAAAGGTTTTCATGTTGCCTGTGTGGTTAATCAAGATGATAAAGTGATAAAGAAGTCACTTAAGTTCAGCAATGATGAGAATGGCTTTAATGAGCTACTTTTACTTTTAAACTCCATTGATGAAGTATCAACCTTTACCATTGGTATGGAAACCACTGGAATTTTCTTTGAAAATCTCTATCTTTATCTGAGTGAAAAAGGATTTAATGTACTATTACTCAATCCTTATCAAACAAATAGATTTAGAGAGATGGACAGCATGAAGAAAGTAAAAAATGACAACATTGATGCTTTAATGATAGCAGCTCTTATTAAATCAGGCAGATACTCTAAAGCCTATGTAAGTGAAGATACTTATCAGAGTATCAAATCACTCTATAGACATAAGAATAATCTACTTGAAGAGATGAAAAAGCATAAAAGACAAATCTCTACACTCTTAGCTGTGGTATTCCCAGAGATGGAACAAGTGATAAGAGATCCCTTTAATGTGACAGGCTTGGCACTTTTAGAGAAGTATCCAACTGCAAAGCATTATCATCATGCGAGTGTAGAGAGAATACTAAAAACCTTTCGGGGTATCAAAGGCAATAACTTCAATGAAGAAAAAGCTACAAAGCTTTTAGAGTTAGCCAAACACTCTGTTTATCAAGGCAATGGTGTAGATGAGAGAGCTTATGTTATTAAATCTCATATCCGAGTGATTAAGCTTCTACAAGAGGAGCTTAAAGAGCTTGAGAATGAGATGTTAAAGCTTTTTAATCAAACACCGCAACTTGAGAGTAATGAAGAGCAAGAGATTATGAATATTATTGATAATCTTAGAACCATACCAGGTGTGAGTGATAAAACCATCTTTGCTCTTATTAGTGAGTGTGGAGACTTAGCGCGATTCAAAAATAATTCTCACTTCATTGGTTATTTAGGTCTTTATCCTACACTAGAGCAATCAGGTAATAAACTCACCTACGGTGCAATCGCAAAAAGAGGTGCAAAGCTTGCTAAAAAAGCTCTCTATCAAGCCGCTATTGCTGCCATTAGGCATAATGAGCAACTCAACAAGCTTTTTCTTGACAAGGTCTCTCAAGGTAGAGCCAAAAAGGAAGCTGTTGTGATTGTTGCAAGGAAGCTTGCACATATCATTTTAGCTATATATAAAAACAATGTTGCCTATAACCCACAAAGGGTATTTCAAGCATCACTATCCTAAAGTTTAATTCAACTATTTAACAATAAGTTGTTATAGAACTTGATAAACACTATATAGGAAATTATATAAATTGTCCTATACCCTCAAGGGGCACCTAGTACCTTATCATTGTCAACCAAACAGTTTTTAGGTGTTTGATCATTGAAACACTTGAGTCAAATTCTAGATAATGACTTTAATAAAGTGCTTCAAAAATCAAACAATCCCAAGAGTTTTATACTCTTGAAAATGTTCTTTGAGGTTTTATTGTTACTGGGCTATTGTTTTTTTTATTTTTTTACTCCGTTTAAGTTATTCTTTATAGGATTGCTTTTGTATGTCTAACGACCGTCTTGAGAAATAAGTCGCCGTTAGGCTACTTATTTCTCTCCAAGTACTTGTTATATGTTTAGTATATTACTTTGATTTTAAGTACATCTTTTGATACAAAATCTAAGAATAAACTTTGATTTTTATTTAATCCATATTTTTTGATAATATCTGACAGCTTGATACTTTTCTCATCTTTATCTTTTAAGTCAGAACAAATCCAAATATACTCACACGCCTTTGTTGACCTTATTCCAGCTTTGTATATGTCATCTTCAAACATCAATAATACATTTAAACGTTTATTATATTCGTGAGGAAAAGTTTTATTTTTTTCTTTACTAAGATGAAATTCAATTCTTTCATCACCGTTAGCATATAGAGTACTTAGACCTCTAACTTTAGCTTCATACATAATTCAATTCCTTTATCATATAACGGTTGACTTGAAAAATAAGTTACCTATCTGTTAAGTCATTTTGTCCTTGAGGGTATCTTATCTTATTTCAGTTTAAACTTCTTAAGCGCTGCTGGGTAACTTATTTTTCTTCCGAGGTTTTGTTAGTGTAGTAGACCAAGCTCATATATTCCAGGGAAAATGCTAAACACAATAGCACTCAAGATGCTAAAAATAAATAATTTTTTTAGTCGATTACTAAAATCTATTTTAAGATATTGTATAACATTTTTATTTAACAGTATTAGTATCATTATAATTGGGAAAATAAAGCCTACGGCTTGTTTTGGCTCAAGTGGAAAACTCAGTTTTAGAGTCTCTCTCATTATTACATGTAAGAAGAAAAATATAGCTAACCACCAACTCCATGTTTTTCCAAACCAAATGCCAATACCTATAATAAATAACATGCTGTCAAATATGCTTCTATAGACTATCCAATATATAATTTCTGAGTTTAATATATCAAGTTTTAGAAATGAGTATATTTCAAATGCAAGACTTGTTATTCCTGAAAAAATAAAAAATAAAGAAAGTATAGATATTAAAATCGTTTTTTTTCGCATATTTGTTTTTCCTTGATTTAAGCACTAACGGGGGCGCGGGTAACTAGCGGGTGTTCAACCCGCGCCCCCGTTGCCTCGGTAAGCGAAGCGTCCGAGGCAACGGTCGAAGATAGCCAATAAATTTCCGCTAGGTAATTTATTGGATACTCTGTTTTGTTAGCTATAGCACTAATATATGGCTGTTTTTAGTTCTTAATGATTTACGACCATTAGAGGATGGAATACTTAGAAAACCAAACTGATATCCTATCTCTCCATCATATCTATCAGCCAAAGGTAAAGAACCGACTTTTTTGATAACTAAACGATTGATTTTAATATATTTCCCATTTTCAAAATCGATTGTTGAATCATTGCTGACAGTTACTAAAAGTATATTACAAAATATAGCTACTCCAGCTGAAGCACTCCATGTTTGAATAATATGAACTCCACTAAATGAACAACCTACATATTGATACGAAAGTGTCTCATCTCCCTCTTTTGCTGTAACAATAGGATACTTTTTACTTATTGTTTTTGATGATATATCAGAAAAATATTTATTACTTTTATTTGATTCTGAAATATTTATTGATACAACTTGATCACCTGTATCACTTACCCAACCTATAAGGTCTTCAAGAATTTTTGGATTAATATATTCTTCATTAGTAAAGGAATACTTATAGTCATTAAAGTTTCTAATTAAAGTGGATTTAGGAGTTAATGACATGAAATTAAATCCAATTATTCCATGAACTTCATCTCTGAAGAATGCAGCAGTACTCAGCAAGAGAACAACGACTGGTTCTGGACTTGGTTCTAAGTATAACCAAATAATACAAGCTAAAAAAGCAATAATACTAATTATTTTATACAATATTTTCCTTGGTAGCTAACGGTCGAGTATAAAAATATGTTACCTGTTTTTGTACTCTTTTAAGTTCTACAATGATATCTAAATTTTAAGACTTTGCAAAGTCAGAAATCGGCTCTGGTAACATATTTTTCTTGCTACGATTTGTTATATCTTATAGTCTAGTTTTTGTTTAAAACTTCTTTCATTGCCCATAAACCAATATATATTTCTCGTGCAGCCGCACTATCAATGCTGTAGAGTTCTGAAAGTTTTTTAGATGGAATTTTTCCATTATTTTCTTCTTCTAACTTTCTTAATTTTTCATATTCCTGAGCCATTTGTAATGCAACTTCGTGATATTTTGTTTTATTAGTTTTCATTTTTTCTCCAATCTTTTCTGCGGATATAACGGTTGAGTACAAAAATATGTTACCCGTCTTTGTACTCTTTTAAGTTTTACAATGGTAGCTAAACTTTTGTAGTTCTCAAAGTTTTTTTCGGCTAGGGTAACATATTTTTGTTGCTACGTTTTGTTATATGGACTCTTTAATTAACTGAATTGTTGAATGGTTTTTAGGAAAAACAAAACCTTTTGTTGTGGTAATTGGCATATTGCCTGGCATTCCTAAAAAATCTCTTTTTGGAATATTATAGCATTCACTATAAGTTTTTTCGAGGTTAATTATTACTTCTTTATCTTTTAAATCGTTTATATTTCTACATTTATCAGCAATTATATTTGAAATATTATACACATATTTAAAAATATCAATTCCTAAAGTATATTCTTCCCCGTCAATAAGAATATTATTTATTTTTAAATATTCTTCAATATTATCAATAATGTCATTATCTATATATTCTGTAATTAACTTTATTTGTTGTTCTCTATATTTTTGATTAGTATGATTTATAAAGTTATTTAAACTTTTAATAAAATCTTTTAATGGTATTATGAGATGTCTATTATACTCAAAAATTCCCCATCCTTCTATTTCGACAAACATGCTATAATCTTCTATGTCATCTACATGATGAAAGTAGTTTCTTATAATTCTTAATATGACAAACTCTGGAATATTTTTAATATTACATTGATATTTATCTTTTAATTTGTCTCCTACAGAATGCAAGTTTTCAAGATATGTTAATAATGTATTTAAAGTTTTTTGTTCTGTGTATTCTATATTTAATAAAAGTTTTTCACTTTCAAAATATCTATCTATAAATTTTGTATTTTTCATGAATACATACCTTTTAATATTCGTACAATATTATTTTTCATATAACGCATATAACGGGGGCGCGGGTGAGTAGCGAGCACATTGGAAAATTTTAATTTTCTGATGTGGTTGTCTGCTCCTCTCGCTTGTTGCCTGGCGCACAGCGCCGGGTAACTAGCGGGTGTTCAACCCGCGCCCCCGTTGCCTCGGTAAGCGAAGCGTCCGAGGCAACGGCTGACTTGAGAAATACGAATCCCCGCTAGGGTTCGTATTTCTCTCCAAGGTTTTGTTATACATTTTGTTTGAGTAATTTCTCAGCGAATACAATAAGAGACTTTAAATCTTTAGTTGAAATAGTCACATGAGTACCTGCATGTGCAATAATATTACGTTTTGAAAGCAATTCTTCCAAATATTTTTGTTCTTCTCTGTTTAAAATTCCCAACATAACAGAATCCCTAATTAAAGCTCTATCGGTTGTCTGTATATTATTTTTTTCATCTTCTTGGAGATTAATTCTTAGTATTGTTACTATTGCATTCCAAGCAAGCATTAAACCAACATCTGTAAATTCCGAGTTATTTTCAATAGTTATAAATTTTTTAACTCTTTCAATACTGTTCTGTGCTTCTTCATATGTAAAACTATTCTTTGCATTAATACTACTTATGTTCTTTTTGGGATTGGTATAAATAAATTCAAATTCCCAATTTTCTATATTTCTAATCTTATCTACCATAGCTAAGAGTCTTTCATCATTTTTGATGGAGTTGGCTGTTTTAATCTCAATTATCAAATTAATGTCATTTGACATTGCAATAATATCAGGTCTAAAATTAAGGTTTTTAAGTTCTTCTGGTAATTCTTCAATAGAAGGATTTAGAATGACTTTAAAACCTTTTTTAGAGTACTCTTCTACTATTTCTTTGGTTTTTTCAGATTCTCTTTTTTCATAATTATATTGTTTCATTAGTCTAATACCTCCATATTTGGTTCTTCTTCAACTTTAATATGCAAGAAGTTTTTTCCTTCAGAAAATGCAAGTAATAATTTAGCTGATGCACCCCTTATTCTGAAAGAGCCATTTAATAATCTTTTTCTTGATTTTGTGTCAACAACTTGGTCATCATCTACAAAAACAATTCCAATTAATGCATCTTGGATTGGTTTGATAATATTGTCAACATCTGGAGAGGTGTCTTCATAGTAATATGTGATAGTTACAGATACATTATCTAATATAGGTTCTACATCATCGGCTAAGGCATCTTGTGCTGCTGTAGAAACTTGCCCTTTCCAATTTTGAAGGTTTTGTCTATTCCGTGTTTGATGTGAGAGAGGCGGACCCTCTATTGTAAATTCAAATGGCAACATCCATCATTTCCTTTCATAAGTTTTTTTGTGTATAACGGCTGAATATAAAAATATGTTACCCGTTTGTGTAGTCTTTTAAGTTCTACAATGGTATCTAAATTTTTCAAGTTTTGATACTTTTTTTCGGCAGAGGTAACATATTTTTTTACTATGTCTTGTTATGTCGTCGTGTTCTTTATGTCCTTAAAGTTTCAACGGGAGTCCGTTGCGCTTGTAAGGTTTTTTCACTTACTGCGTTTAGTCAGTTTGTTGGCGTTTACTGAAAAGGCTTTTCTTTTTCTTCTCTGCGTTTAGCTTGTAAACTCTCTCTTTGAAGTTCATTTTTCTTTGAAACAAACATACTCTAAGCAAGGTGCTTACTATAGACACATAACGGGGGCGCGGGTGAGTAGCGAGCACATTGGAAAATTTTAATTTTCTGATGTGGTTGTCTGCTCCTCTCGCTTGTTGCCTGGCGCACAGCGCCGGGTAACTAGCGGGTGTTCAACCCGCGCCCCCGTTGCCTCGGTAAGCGAAGCGTCCGAGGCAACTATTTAATAAGAGACATTATATACACATAAACCTTAAAAAACAAAAATAGTGAGACATGATAATTGTCTTTCTATTTTTAAAAATATGACAGTTTGCAATAAAAATTAGTTTAAAACAAAAAAAGAGCTACTATTGTAAAAATTCTAAATGTACCTTTTACTGAAAAATAGTCTAATAGTTGGACAAAATGTCTTTCTAATAAAGATAAACTGTAGAGAAAGGACATAATGTCTGTCTAGTTCTAAAGGAGTTATTATGCAAATGAAGAAAAAACTACTTGATTTGGTTCGTGAAAAAATTAGATTTAAGCATTACAGTATTAAAACAGAGCAGTCTTATACTGGCTGGATAAAACAGTATATATTTTTTCATAAAAAAAAGCATCCCGTTGAAATGGGCAAGAATGAGATAGAAGAATTTTTAACTTATTTGGCAGTTAAGAGAAAAGTAAGTCCTACTACACAGAATCAAGCTTTTTCTGCACTTTTATTTTTATATACTCAAGTTTTAGATATAGACTTGTCAAATGAAAATATTCAGGCTTTACGAGCACAAGAAAGAAAGCATATACCAGTTGTTTTAACCAAAGATGAAGTACAGAAAATTTTAGAAAATCTGACAGGGATATATCAACTTATAGTATATCTTATGTATGGCTGTGGCTTACGAATGAGCGAAGCATTAAATATAAGGATTAAGGATATAGATTTTGGATTTGATAAACTTTATATATGGAATTCTAAAAGTTTAAAAGATAGAACAGTTCCTCTTCCTCAAGTAATAAAGCAAAGACTTTTTGCACAAATTGACTATGTTAAAGGCATACATGGTAAAGATATAAAGGATGGATACGGCTCTGTATACATGCCTCATGCTTATGAAAGAAAATCTCCAAAAGCAAAGTTTGAAACAAAGTGGCAATATATTTTCCCTATGACTAAAGTCTCAAAAGACCCTCGGAGTGATACGATTAGAAGGCACCATATTCATCCAAAAACATTAGGCAGAAATATAAAAGCAGCAGCACAAAAAGCAAACATAAATAAACGTGTGACTTCACATATATTTCGACATAGTTATGCGACTCATTTACTGCAAGCAGGCATAGATTTAAGAAGTATTCAAGAATTACTTGGGCATAAATCAGTTGAGACACTTAAGTGGTTACACCACACTTTCGCTTTAGCGACGGTGGTATCGGCATTTAGTGCCAGACATGTAGTTTCTGAGATGAACAAAGCAAAACTCATAAGTCCTTTGGACTTTTAAAAAGGCAAAAGAATGATAGAAAGATTTTACTTGAAAGATTATTTGAGTTTTAAAGAAGCGGAGCTTAATTTGCAATCGGGTCTGGTTGTGTTTACCGGTCCCAGCGGGAGCGGGAAGTCTATACTTATGGAGTCTATACTTTCATCGCTCGGAGGTGCGTCTTGTGATGCTTCTGTTTGTGAAGCAAGTGTTACCTGGACGATTGACGAAGAGGAGTGCGGCATTGAAAATGATGATATCAACGTGTTTAAACACATCAAAAAAGAAAAATCACGTTACTTTATTAACAACCAAAGCCTTTCTCGCAAAGCTATCAGTCGGGTTGCATCTCAGTATCTCCGTCATTTGAGTTTAAAAGACTTCAGTGATTTTGAAAATGAAAACCTGCTTGACATTTTAGATAAAAGGGCAGAGAGCAAATCCCAAAAAATTGCGAAGATAAAAGAGTCCTATAAAAAAAGCTTTTTAGAATATCAAGAAGTAAAAAAAGCATTACATGTAATAGAAGAAGAAGAGAGAAAAATTGTTGAGTTAAAAGAGTTTGCAGCGTATGAGATAAAAAAAATAGAAGACATAAACCCTGTTATAGGCGAAGATGAAGAACTGTTGCAAATTAAAAAAGCGCTTTCAAAAAAAGAGAAAGTTTTAGGCAGTATAGAGTCGGCAAATGAGATTTTCAATTACGAGCATTTGGTTTCATCTGCCCTGGATGCTTTGGATGAATCGAGCAGTTTTTTTGATGATGCCATGAATGAGTTGCGAAGTATCTTGGAGAGTTCGCAGGAGCGTTTTAGCGCATTGGATGATGTTGACGTGGAGGAGGTGCTTAACCGTATAGAGGCCTTAAGCGGACTCAAACGCAGGTACGGAAGCATAGAAGAAGCACTGGAGTATAAAAAGCAAAAAGAGCTTGAACTTGTTAAATATGAAAATATTGAAAGTGCAAAAAACGATTTGCATACAAGGTATGAAAAGCTCTCTGCAGAAGTTAAAGAGCTTGCCGATGCATTGAGTTCCTGCCGTGAAAAAGCTTTGCCGGGTTTTGTCAAAGACTTAAATCGCTACTTGCATAATTTGTATTTAAGAGATGCAAAGATCCACATGCGCACAATATCATACAACCTTTACGGACAGGACAAGCTGGAGATTGAACTCAATGACACGGAACTTTCCAAAATAAGTACGGGTGAGTTTAACAGGCTCCGTCTGGCAGTTTTGGCTTTAAAGTCAGAGTTTATGAGCAACAACGGCGGGGTGTTGATGCTGGATGAAATAGATGCGAATCTAAGCGGTGAGGAGTCTATGAGCGTGGCAAAAGTTCTCAAACAGCTCTCTGAACATTTTCAGATATTTGTGATTTCTCATCAGCCGCAACTGACTTCTATGGGAAATCAGCACTTTTTGGTCTATAAAGATGGTAAAATATCAAAAACAAAAGAGCTGAACATGAACGAACGAGTCGATGAAATAGCCAGAATCATCAGTGGAGAAACTGTTTCGAGTGAAGCCAAAAAGTTTGCAAAAGAGCTGTTGGAGGCAAACAGATGTGTTTCGTGATCTCAATTGTAGGACTGTTTTTGGCATACAGTTTTTACAATGCAGGCAATACACTCCTCGCAGGCGGTTCTGTTTTGGTTTCTGTGTTTTTTATATTTTTAATGATACGAAACATATTACATGTAAAGAAGAGAAGAGAAAAGAAAAATGATAATTGACACACATATACATTTGGATGATGACCGGTATGATGAAGATTTGGATGCGGTGTTGGAACGTGCCAGAGAGGGTGGGGTGAAGCGTTTTATCATTCCCGGAGCGGATGTAAGTACTTTGGAAAAAGCTATCAGCATTGCGGAACGCTATGAAGATGTCTATTTTGCCATAGGTGTGCATCCGTATGATATCGAGGGTTTTGATATATCCTATTTTGAAAAGTACGTGGAACATAACAAATGTGTGGCAATCGGTGAATGCGGGCTGGATTACTTTCGTCTTGAAGGCAGTGATGCAGAAAAAGCACAGGAAAAAGAGGCGCAGGCAAAGGTTTTTGCAGCACAGATAGAGTTTGCCAAAAAACACAAAAAGCCTTTGATAGTCCATATCCGCAACGCTTCGCATGATGCAAAAATGCTGCTGCTGGAGCATAATGCAGGTGAAGTGGGTGGTGTGCTGCACTGTTTTAATGCCGACGATGAGCTTTTAAGTTTGGCAAATGAAAACTTCTACTTTGGCATAGGCGGTGTTTTGACTTTTAAAAATGCTAAAAAGCTTGTCAATATTTTACCACGTATACCAAAAGAGAAACTTCTTATAGAAACAGACGGTCCGTATTTGACGCCTACACCACACAGAGGAGAGAGAAACGAACCGCTTTATACAACTCTTGTGGCACAGAAAATGTCAGAAATCTTAGAGATTCCAAAAGAGGAAATAGAAAATTTGACCACAGAAAATGCCCTGAAACTCTTTCATATTTCTTAATATCATAGTGGTTACAACTTTTTTTAATAGAATTTTGGCTAAAATAGCATAAATTAAAATTAAAAAGTTGTCTATGATTAAATATATATTAACCCTGTGTTTCCCGTTTCTTCTTTTGGCGAATTTGACGTATGAATCAAACTACAACAAAGAACTGGCATTGTTGGACTCATTTGATATAGAACCGTCATTTTTGTATGATCCTGTAATGAACAGAATGAAAGCAAAAACATTGTCAAGAGACAAACATTTTTTCAAGGCGATGGAAGATGCCTATCTGTTTATTCCTGCCATTAAGAGTACACTCTCAAAATACAATGTTCCTCAGGAGTTTCTCTATCTTGCCATGGCTGAATCAAATTTTCACACAAAGGCCTATTCTAATAAACGAGCAGCCGGACTGTGGCAGTTTATGCCCGCAACAGGCAAACTTTTTCATCTGAAAATTGACGAGTATGTAGATGAGAGACGCGATTTGATCAAATCAACCGAAGCGGCGGCAAAATACCTTTCGGCACTGCATAAGCGGTTTGGAAAATGGTATTTGGCTGCCATTGCCTATAACTGTGGCGGCGGTGCGTTAAGCAAGGCAATCAGAAAGGCAAAAACAGACAAACTTTCTGTTTTACTCAATCCTAAAAAACACTATATCCCGAGAGAGAGCCGCTACTATATCCGCAAAATTGTTGCCCTTGCCCTGATAGGCAGTGACGAGCAGTATATGCTGCACAGTGAGTATGAGTACCTTTTAAATCGTGCAAACGCCTACTCGATTGCAACCGTGAAACTGCCCCGCGGAGAGTCCTTGGCACGACTCTCAAAACTTATTCATATTCCCTTAAAAGATTTGAAAAAGCTCAACAGACATTTAAAATATGATTTTGTTCCGCCATATGCAGATGGATACGATGTATATATACCGTATATCAAACTCGCAGAATACAAGCAAAAGTATTTTCAGGAACCCATACAGAATATCTACAAGATACATGTAGTCAGACGGGGAGAAAACCTTTCCCGTATTGGCAAAAAATACGGTGTTTCGTACAAGGTGATTAAAGATTTCAACAAACTGCGCACAAACCGTTTACGAATCAAACAAAAGCTTGTCATTCCTATAGCCAAAAACACTAAACACAAAAAATTTCAAAGTACGCATTATTATATGGTAAAAAAAGGTGATTCTTTAGGCTCCATCGCAAGAGCCCATAAAATCAGCATTAAAAACATACGGGCACAAAACAACATCAAAGGATCTTTGATTCGGGTCGGCGAAAGGTTGAAGCTGTATGAATAAAATATTTTTTTTATCGGTGCTTGGTATTACTTTGTTTACAAGCGGATGCAGCACAAGAGGACCGAGCAGCTACATACATCATAAATACTCAAGCCCTGCATACAGTCAGAAAAAATATTCACATCCGACGATGCGTCCTTATGTGGTACACGGAAAACGGTACTATCCGACTGTCGTAAGTGTCGGAGACAGATTCCGAGGCAATGCAAGCTGGTACGGACCGAATTTTCACGGAAAGTTTACATCTAACGGTGAAAGATACAATATGTGGGATATGACAGCTGCACATAAAACACTGCCGATGAATACCATTGTAAGAGTGACCAACAGAAGAAACGGAAAAAGTACGGTGGTTCGCATCAATGACAGGGGGCCTTTTGTCTCGACAAGAATCATAGACCTCTCAAAAGCGGCAGCCTCAAAAATCGATATGATAGGCACGGGAACTGCTCCTGTAACACTTGAAGTGCTTGGTTTTGCAGGAAAAGGCAAAAACAAGATACCAAATAAAAAACAGTTGAAAAAATCACCTAAGAGTGTGGAATTAAGCAGTTTTGCATTGCAGATTGCCTCTTTTTCAAATATAAACGGCGCAATAAGGACACAGGAAAAGTATAACAATACCGACGGATATACAACAGTCATCAAAGATATGCAGACACCAAACGGCAGAATGTTCAAAGTCTGGCTCAAAGGCTTTAAAAGTGAACAAGAAGCAAGAGACTACAAGGCAAACGGCATATTCAAAGGTGCATTTATAGTGAGAGAGGATTAAAAATGATTACAAAAACAAGAACAACCAAAGAGACAGATATAACAGTATCACTCGATATCAACGGTACAGGCAAAAGTAATATTAATACAGGTGTCGGCTTTTTAGACCATATGCTTGAGAGTTTTTCCAAACACTCTCTCATTGATTTGGACCTTACATGTAAAGGGGATACGCACATAGATGACCATCACAGTGTTGAGGATGTGGGCATTGTTTTAGGCTCTGTGCTTGCTCAGACTCTTTACCCTGTAAAAAATATGGAGCGTTTTGGGAGTGCAAACATTGTGATGGATGAGGCCTGTGTCTCCTGCGATTTGGATCTGAGCAATCGTCCTTTTTTGGTCTATGAACTCAGTGTCAGTGGAAAAGTAGGGCAGTTTGATACAGAGCTTGTTGAAGAGTTTTTTCGTGCCTTTGCCTTAAACGCAAGAATAAGCATGCACATTATAGAGTGCCGCGGGAAAAACAAACACCACATTATAGAAGCGGCATTTAAGGCGGTCGCTGTTGCACTCAGACGGGCAACGGCAAAGAATGAGAGAGTCGGCATCCCAAGTACAAAAGATGTTTTATGATTAAACTGATAGTATTGGATGTTGACGGTTGTTTAACTGATGGTAAACTTATATACTCGGCAGAGGGATTTGAAAGCAAAAATTTTAATGTAAAAGACGGACTTGGCATAACAACCTGGATAAAAACGGGAAATCAGGTTGCCATTATAACAGGAAGAAATTCCTCTATCGTTGAAAAAAGAGCCAAAGAACTGGGAGTGCAGCATTTGTACCAGGGTATACGGGACAAAGAGAGTATTCTAAGAAAAATCATTGCTGAACTCGGTCTGGAGTTTTATGAGGTTGGCGTAATCGGCGATGATCTGAATGACTATAATATGCTGCGTCTTGCCGGGAGAAGTTTTACTCCGAGTGACGGGCATGATGCAATTAAAGAACTTGTCAATACAACACTCTCAAAAAGTGGCGGCAATGGTGCGGTAAGAGAGATGATAGATATTTTAGTGAAAGAAAATGACCAAAAAGAAGCATTTTTATCTGTCTGGGTGTAAGGAGTAAAAAATCAATATCAATATATTTTTAACCTTTGTCATTACGCTTTTGCTGATGATATTTTTCATGTTCAAACCTATGGATGTAAAAATACACCATTTTACAGATGTGCCACTCTTTGAATTGAGTGATTTTACGATGTATGAACTTGATACTCACGGATTGGCGACAATTTTACTTGGAAACACCGGAACAAGATACGCTGAGAGATATGAGATAAAAGATATGGACTATACCGACAATTCGAAAAAATATATTGCAAATATGGTCTCTGACCTGGGTGTATATAAAAATGAAATCGTCAAGCTGAGCGGTCATGTTGTCTATGTGCGAGAAGACGGACTGACATTTAAAAGCCAAGAAGCACTTTACAATAAAAAAACAGCAGATGTAGTCAGCAATACAAAATACACTGCCTACCTGAATGACAATGTAGTCATCGGCGACTATATAAAATACAATAACATTACAAAAAAGATTTATTCTAAAAATGTTATTGCTACATATCAATTAAAAGAGGAAAAATAGATGAAATATCTACTTGTGCTAACACTTTTTTTACAGACTCTACTCTTTTCACAAGAGCTTAAAATCAAAGCAGATGAGTTCAGAGGCGACCAGAAAAAAGGTATTTCAGTTTTTACCGGACATGTCAGAATTAAAAAAGTCAATGATGAACTTAACGCCTCCAAGGTTACAGTATATACGGACAAAAACAACAAGCCCACAAAATTTGTAGCTGTCGGAAATGCTTCATTTGTAATAAAAACAGTAGAGGGAGCAAACTACAGAGGTGTTGCACAAAAAGTCGTCTACCTGCCTTTAAAAAAAGAGTATCACTTTTTTGGAAATGTACATCTGCAGCAACTGAACGATAAAAAAGAGATTTTCGGTGATGAAGTTATTTTGCAGGCGATAAGCGGGAAAGCCTATGCCAAAGGTGTTTCAAAAGAGCCTGTCATTATGATATTTGATATAAAAGACGAAAAGGAAAAAAAATGATAGACATTGTTGAGGCAAAGTTTATAACATCGGCTCCGAATGTCAATGCAGCTCCGGAATCCGAAGAACAGAACGAAGTAGTTTTTATGGCACGCTCAAATGTTGGAAAAAGTTCACTGCTCAACGCTTTGACAAATCACAAAGGGTTGGCTAAAGTCTCTTCAACTCCCGGAAAAACAAAGCTTATAAATTATTTTGATGTTACTTTTTTAAACAGAGAATCTTCTGAAAAACTTGTGGCAAAGTTTGTAGACCTGCCTGGTTTTGGCTACGCAAAAGTAGCAAAATCTCTCAAGCATGATTGGGAAAAAAATCTGACAGACTATATAGCCAACAGGGAAGAGATAAAGATTTTTATACACCTTATAGATTGCAGACATCCCCATTTGGAAATAGATACGGCAGTGAGTGATTTTCTTTTTAGCACGGCAAGAGAAAACCAATATATACTGCAAATATTTACAAAAATTGACAAATTAAATCAAAAAGAGCAAAGTGCACTTCGAAAAGAGTTTCCAAATGCTTTAATGGTTTCAAGTGCGAAAAAAAGAGGAATCAATAAAATTGTTCAAGTCATTTATGGAATACTGCAAGAGAAGACAGATGAAGATTGACTACACCAAGGCGAAACTCTCAGATATTGAAAAAATGAGAGATCTGGTACAGCCTGAAGTGCAGAGCGGTATCATTTTAGAAAGAAGCGAGGATGAAATCGCAACAAATATCCGTTCGTATACTTTGGCTTTTATAGCTGATGAACTTGTCGGTTTTGCGGCACTCCACATCCACACAAGATATCTTGGCGAAATACGCTCTTTGGTTGTAAAAGAGGGGTTTCGGGGACAGAAAATAGGAGAAAACCTGGTTGAGTGCGCTGTTGATGAGGGCAGAGCACTCGGTCTTCAAAAAGTACTGAGTCTCACCTACAAGCAATCTTTTTTTGAAAGACTGGGATTTGTGGAAATTCCAAAAGAGTCCCTTCCCGAACATAAAATTTGGGCCGATTGTATTAAATGTAAACACTTTCCGATATGCAACGAAGTATCTCTCATCAAAAACCTGTAATCTCACTCTTTTATATAGTGCTTTTTGTACTGTATGACAGTTTGGGCACTATTTATCCGTTTTTGCCGCCAATGCTGACACTTCTGTATGTACTTTTTGCCCGTGCACTTGACAATGATGACACACTCTCTGTTTTTGTTGTTGTGCTGTGTCTTGTTGTTTTTGAAGCCAACTACGGATATATGCTTTTGAGTGCAGTTGTCTATTTTTATGTATTGTATAAATTTATTATGCCTCAAATCACCAAAAATTCCAACTGTTCAGTTTGTATTCGAGCACTGACAGCCATCCTTGTCTATCTTGGTTATTTTCTTTTTCTGACACTGTTGTCAAATATTTTTTTATTGCCGCAGCCAAATATAAATTACTATATAATTTACTATATAGTAATTGAATTCTTTTTAATAGGTCTCTTATGAAAATAAAATTTATTATTTTTGTGTTTGTATCAATCTGGCTGGCACTTATAGTGCGCGTTTTCTATCTGGCCGTTGAATCAAACAGTTACTACAGCAGGCTTTCATTGCAAAACACCATCAAACATGAGCAGATAGCACCTGTCAGAGGTGAGATAGTAGACAGATACAATCGACCTGTAGCTATTAACAAACTTGGATTTAAAATCCAAATTGCACCTCATTTGCTCTTGAAAAAACATAAAAACGAATTTAATGACACCGTCTCTTTTTTAAAAAAAGCACTGCCTGATTTAGACAAAGAAAAAATTATTAAAAACTACAGAAAAAAAGACTCATACTATAACCACAACTTCATAGATGTTGTCCATTTCATACCATATGAAAAAATGATGCCGGTATATTCTATGCTGAACCTGCGAAAAAACATTAAAATTCTTCCGGCACCCAAAAGATACTATCCGTATAAAAATATTGCTGCACATATGATAGGCTATGTTTCTCGTGCAAACCAAAAAGATATTGACAAAGACCCTCTGCTTGATCTCATAGGCTATACCGGAAAAACAGGTCTTGAAAAATACTATAATTCTTACCTGCAGGGTACACCTGGAGTAAAAGAGATAAAAGTCAATGCCAACAATCGGGAAGTGGAGGAGTTAAGTTATAAAAGTCCTGATGAGGAGAGAAAACTGAAACTTACGCTTGATATGGAGTTGCAAAAGTACATCTCAAAGCTTTTTGAAGGCAAGGTAGGTGCTGTAATTGTTATGAATGTTGACGGTTCCATTTTAGCTGCGGGCAGTTATCCAAATTATGACTTAAATATTTTTGTTTCCGGAATGTCCTATAAAATGTATGATGAACTCTCATCAAGTCTTGATCACCCTTTTACAAATAAAATGACACACGGTTTGTATCCGCCAGGTTCGACCATTAAACCTCTTTTGGGGCTTTTATATATCACTACGGACTTGAATGAATACTGGAGTGTTGACTGCCGCTCAAACCTGAAGTTAGGCGGAAGAACGTTTAGATGCTGGAAGAAAAAAGGGCACAGACACACCAACATCACAAAAGCAATACGGGAGAGTTGTGATGATTTTTTCTATAAAGGAAGCCTGGTACTGGGCAATAAAAAAATGAGTGCCGGCTTAAAACGCTATGGTTTTGGTAAAAAAACAGGTATAGATTTGCCCAATGAATTTATAGGTGTTGTTCCCTCCCGTGAATGGAAGCTACGAAAATACCATAAAATATGGAATATAGGCGAAACGGCAAATATGGCAATCGGGCAGGGTGATTTTCTTGTAACGCCTATACAGATTGCCAGAGAAACAGCGCTTATGGCAACCGGAAAGCTGCCTACTCCACATTTTGTTTCTTTGATTGGAGATAAAAAGTATAAAAGCAGCTACAAAAATGTGTTGAACAAAGTGGAATTGAAAAAACTTCCTATTATCCAAAAGGCGATGTATCAGGTATGTAATTCTCCTCACGGAACGGCCACGAATTATTTGCATGTAAAAGTAAAAATAGCAGGCAAAACAGGAACGGCACAGGTCATAGGTATAAAACAGGATATTTTAAAAAGAAAGAAGGAACATGAACTCTCTTACTACAAGAGATCACATGCCTGGTTTACAACTTATGGACCGTATAAACATCCTCAGTATGTTGTAACTGTTATGGTAGAACACGGCGGACACGGCGGACATGCAGCGGGTTCTATTGTTTCTGACATATACAACAGGCTTTTAGAACTTGGGTATATCAAGAAAAAATAATTTTATGCAAAAGAATTTTGAATAAACAGTGCTAAAATTATAAGCAAAAAAATGCCTCCGGCTTTGTTGTACAGCTTGTTTGCCAAAACAAACAAAAGCGCTATGGAGGCTGCAGCAAGAATAAGCATGTCAAATTTTGTAGCTGCCAGATTTACACTCAGCGGATTCAAAAGAGCCGCACCTCCTAAAACCATAGAAAAATTGGCTACATTTGAACCTATGATATTTCCTATACTCATCTCGGCATTGCCTTTTTTTACGGCGACAAGAGAGACGACAAGTTCAGGCAGAGAAGTACCCAAAGAGATTAAAAACAGACCGATAATCCACTCACTTACATGTAAACTTCTTGCTATATTTGTACCGCTCTCTACAACAAAGTTAGCGCCTCCGATTGTTAAAACAAAACCAACACCCAACAGTAGAGCACTTTTTAGCCAATTAAATTTTTCTTTGACCAAATCTTCATCTATCTCGCCTTCAAGCTCTTCTTTGTTGCTTGAAAACAAAAATATGATATATGAAACCATCATAAGTAAAAACAAAGCACCGTCAATGCGGCTGATCTTTCCGTCGAGCGTCATAATAAAAAAGATTACCAGAGGCACAATAACCCAGGCACTGTCTTTTGAGAAGAGATCCCTGTCCGGATTCATGGATTTCGCAATCATAAAAACAATACCCAGTACCAAAGTGATATTAAAAATGACACTTCCTACGACATTGGCAACGGCCATATCGCTTTTTCCGTGTGCCGATGCCACCATAGAAGCTGCCATTTCCGGCAAAGAGGTGCCAAAAGCCACCAAAGTCGCACCGATGACAAAGTGTGAAATGTTAAAGTGCAGTGCAATCCGTTCTGACTCTTTAATGATAAAATCAGCCCCGTAAATCAAAGCGGCCATTGCCGAAATAAATATAATATAATCCATTGTTAAGTACCTATCCCTGTGTTCTTACTATTAAACTTTTCGGAAGATGAAACTCATTAATGAGCCGTTCTTCTTCTTCTCGCATTTGACCATTATCTGTTTCATGATCATATCCAAGGAGATGTAAAAGTCCGTGTATAAAAAGGAGTGTAAATTCATCTTCTTGTGTATGCTTGAACTCTGTAGCTTTTTCACGTACAAAATCATAAGAAACAACTATGCTTCCAAGTGGACTCATAGGCATCTCTTCATAGGGAAAACTGAGCACATCGGTTGGTTTGTCTATGTTTCTATACTCTTTGTTTATTTGCCGTATCTCATCATTTGCAGTAATGACAAGTTCTATGTCTTTATCTGTCATACTTAAAGCAATTTTTTGGAGCAGCGTGTTGTTTACTTCAAAAGAAGTTTTGTTGTCAATATCTATCATAAGTGGAATTATAGCAGATGAGAAAACATCTGCCAAGAAAGAGGAGAAATTCAGCCTGTAATATTAAGATTGCTTCCTACACCGGTTTTTTGTGCAGTCATTTGTTTGGATTGCTCCTGAGCAGCCTGAATGATTTTTTCTATCTGCTGCGCCTGTACATCCTGCGCTTTTTTCATAATATCTGTTTGTCCCAGCCCTGATGAAGTTTGTGTTGAAGATGATACTTCCATAACTTCCTCCTTGTTTGAAATACTAAAGTATATAACACTTATGGTAAAATTGTACCATGAAAAAAGAAAATAACACAAATAAAAAAGCTGTTTGCATCATGAGCGGAGGCATGGATTCTACGTTAAGCGCCTATATGATGAAGAATCAAGGCTATGAAGTTATAGCAGTTCATTTTAATTATGACCAAAGAACACAGGCAAAAGAGCTTGCATGTTTTGAAAATATATGTCAAAGTTTACATGTAAAGCAAAAGTATATTTTAGATTTGGATTTTTTTAAACAACTTGGTGCTTCTGCACTGACAGACATAAACATAGAAGTACCTACAGGCGGAGTAGAAGAGGGTGTTCCTGTAACGTATGTACCGTTTAGAAACGGCATATTTCTCTCTATGGCCGCAGCAATAGCTGAAAAAGAGGGTGCAGAGGTTATCAGTATAGGCGTTGTTGAAGAGGACAGCAGCGGGTATCCGGATTGCAGGGAAGAATATATACAGGCTATGCAAAAAGCAATCAATCTAGGCACAAAAGATGACACAAAGATAGAAATAAAAATGCCGCTGGTGCACCTCAAAAAATCACAAATTGTAGAAGAAGCCCTAAAACTGAATGTTCCTTTGGAACTGACATGGAGTTGCTATAAAAACGAAGACAAGGCCTGCGGTGTGTGCGACAGCTGCAGACTCCGTTTAAACGGCTTTGAAAAAGCAGGCGTGAGCGACCCGATTCCCTATGCATAAAACGGTTACATGTAAAGAGCTTACGGCACAGCTTGTATATGCTCCAAAACTTAAGCACAGTTACATACAGATAAAGCATGATTCAAGTATTATCATAAAAACGCCATACAGGCAAAAAAAGTATGCGATAGAGTTTTTTCAGGATAAAGAGTCCTGGATTCGAAAACAGTTACATAAAAATTCTCTGCGCAAGCCTTTACATGTAAACCTGGAGGATGAAGTGCTGCTGTTTGGTGAAATCTACAGTATAGACAGTGATGAAGCGCATTACCTGCGAAAAAAACTGCAGCGCTTGCAAACATCAGACAAGACAAAAGTTCTGTCTGCATATGATAATTTTTATACATATACAGCCAAAGAGTATCTGCCTCAGAGAGTAGACTATTTTGCCCAGATAATGCAACAGGAATACAAAACTTTAAAATTCAGAAAGATGAAAAGCCGGTGGGGAAGCTGTAGCTCTGCAAAAATCATTACATTCAACACCCAACTGATAAAAGTACATAAAGAGCTGATAGATTATGTAATAGTCCACGAACTTGCACATCTTGTTCATATGAACCACTCAAAAGATTTTCATGACCTCGTTGGAAAATACCTGCCTCACGCAAAAGTACTCAGAAAAAAACTGAAAAACATTTCTCTATCTTTGTAAATATTCCTGATGATACTTGCTTGAAGGCGACCAGAGCATCCATCCGTTTGTTCCTATATCCTCTGCAGCTTTGATTTGTGCCTGTATCTCTTCTCTCTTATACGCTTTTCTTGAAGATGTATAATCTTTAAAATACTGCAGCCATGGGCGGACTCTATTGCTTGGAATTCTGTCTTGAATCTTTTTTATACTTCGATATACAACCTCATAGGGGTGTTTAGCCGGATATTTAAAATAAAAAGAGCCGCTTGAAAAGCCTGAAGGGTAGAGCATCGGACATAAGTAGTCTGCGTAATTTGCCAGTGATGTAACAGTCTGTCCTATGCCGTTGTCATCCTTTGCCCAGCAAATATTTCCATAGGTGTCAACAGAGATAAAAACACCGTATTTTTTTAATCTTCTCTGTGCCTCTTTCAAAAAACCCTCTATTGCTTTTATCCGGTTTGGTTGCGTGCATTGTCTGCAAAACTGCAATCCTTTTTTTGCAGGAAAACGGATATAGTCAAAATTGATTTCATCATAGCCGACCTTTGCAGCTTCTTCGGCAATAGATATGGCATAATTATGCGCACGTTTGTCAAAAGGGTCCACCCAGGCCATATTGTCATGATTTCTCCATATTTTTTATTTTTTTTGATGGCGTAGTCAATATTGTGAGAAGCCTGCAGTTCATCTTTAAAGGTTACAATTCTGGCAATGGTATAGATATGCCGCTCTTTCATAGTTTTTATAAATTTTTTAATATCTCTGTTCGTACGCTGCTTGTAGGCACCATACTCATTGGCCTGCTTGAATCCAGTCCAAAACTGGGTAGAACCGTATTCGTTTTTAACATCTACCACCACAGCATTTGCCTCGGTTGTCTCTATGAGATGGAGTATTTTTTTTAACGTACCGGAGTTGTTGCTGGCACCCCAGAAGGTTAAGTAGAGTGCTTTTACATGAATGGGTTCAAGTTTCAATGTTGTTGTGTTTGTATCAGATGTAAACGTATAAGGTCTGTATCCATAGGCTTTGATATGGTATCTGTTTTCTTTTGAAGCTATAAAGAACGAACCGTTTTCGTCACTTCTGACACTGTTTTTTGAGTCACTGATGAAAGCAGATGCTATAGGTCGCAAAGTGTGTATATCTACAATAGTTCCACCAAAAGAGGCAAAAAGCAGGGATGAAAACAAAAATAATAAAAATAGCAGTTTTTTCAAGAAAATCCCTTTAGGTAATTTTTTTTGCAATCTTACTATAGATTAAGCAAACAGAGGACAATTGCGCTTTGTTTGCAGACAGCGATTTTAATGTGATATTAAATTTAGTTAAAGTACAATGTACTAAACACAACATCATTATAGAATATATTAATAAATGTTTGAGTGCCACAATCTAGAGCAAGTCAAAAAATTTATAAAGGTTCCTGCAATGTTAACGGAAATAAAAGTTTTATCAGAACAGACAAAAGAGATACGTGTACTTTATGTAGAAGATGAAAGAACTGTTAGAGAACAAACTATAATGATATTTGATATACTGTTTCAAAGTGTAGATGTTGCAGTTGATGGTGAAGACGGTTGGCAAAAATATCAAAACTCTCAGTATGATATTGTATTTACAGATATCAGCATGCCAAAAATGGATGGATTGAAGTTAACCAAACTCATTAAAGAAAACAATCCTATGCAAAAAGTTGTAATCATCTCCGCATATAACATCACAGACTATCTGCTTAAAGCCATAGAACTTGGCGTAGACGGTTTTCTTTTAAAGCCTATAAAAATGGATAAAACGGTATTGCTTATTAGAAAATTAGCTGAAAGTATTCTAGCCGGCAGAATGATGCAGGGTTACAGAAAAAAGCTTGAAGAGGAAATAAATACAAAAACACAAGTTATACATCAGCAGACAGTAACCGATAAATTAACCGGTTTGCAAAATCGTTTTGCTTTAAACAAAGCATTAAAAAACACAGAAACCGATACAGTGCTTATTTTGCTAAATATCGATAACTTTGACAGCATTAATGTAGTATATGGTTATGAAATCGGTGATAAGAGTATTGTTTTTTTAGCAAAATTATTGACAAAAAACAGACCTCCTCATTCGAGTCTATTCTACTTGGGAAATGACGAATTTGCTCTTACATGTAAACTGAACGAGAATGCACTTATGGCATATGCAAAAAAATTACAAAACATTATAGCCGAATCTGTTATAAAACTGTATGACATTGATATTAAATTTACTGTAACCATGGCTATTGCCAAAGGAGATGACAAGCTCCTGAAACATGCATACATTGCACTAAAAGAAGCAAAAAAACAAGGAAGAAATATCATTAAAATATATTCTCAGGACCTGCTGATTGAAAAACTTCAAGCTCAAATACAAAAATATTCTCCGATTATAAGAGATGCAATTAAAAATGACTGTGTTGTTCCTTACTTTCAGCCTATTGTTGACAATAAAACGCATAAAGTTTACAAATATGAATGTCTTGCAAGAATAGTAAATGCCGAAAAAACCTATTCTCCATTTGAATTTATTAATATAGCTGAAATTATAGGACTTATTCCAGAAATTACAAAAATTATGATAGACAAATCATTTCAGATTTTTAAACATAATAAATTTGATTTTTCAATTAATATTACGGAAAGAGATTTACATAACAACTATTTAAAAGAGTATTTTTTAAAAAAACTTTTACAATACAATATTGAACCTTCCCGTGTTATCTTAGAAGTGCTCGAAGGTATTAGTGCTACAGGAGCTCAAAATTCTTTGGAACAGTTAATGGAATTGAAAAATATCGGTTTTAGTATTGCCATAGATGATTTTGGTGCCCAAAATTCTAATTTTGAAAGGGTGCACGCTATGAATATAGATTTTATAAAAATTGATGGCAGTTTTGTAAAAAATATTGATACAAATGCAAAAAGTTACTCTATTGTTAAAACTATGACTGATTTTGCCAAAAGTATCGGTGCAAAGGTTATAGCAGAGTATGTTCATTCGCAAGAGGTTGCCTATACTGTAGAAACACTGGGAATTGAATATTCGCAAGGCTATTATTTTTATGAACCTAAACCGCACTTATCTACTGAAGATACTGCAAAGGACACAAATCATGAAAACATATAATTATCTTATAAGTGAAGATAATTTGTCTGAAATCTTTAGTGAAGATTATGAAGAAATTATACAGGGCAACGCTATTCTTATACAGGTTTTTTCAGGACAAAACAAACGAAGATTTGAAGAAATTTTGAGATTTTTATCATCAAAATTTAAAAATGCCAAAATTATAGCTTCCTCCACCGATGGAGAAATTTTTGAAAATAAAATTTTTCAATTCACAACAGTTGTTTCTGTGTCAATATTTGAAACAACCTGTTTGCATCTGGCATATACACAAATAGATTCTGATTTTGATAACGGTGTAAAACTTGCAAAAGAGCTTGTAACACCAAGAACAAAACTACTCATTGTCTTTGCTGACGGTTTATTGTGTAATGGAGAAGAGTTTTTAAACGGTATCTATTGTGTTGCACCGCATGTAAAAATTGCCGGTGGGCTTTCCGGTGATAATGCAAAATTTGACAACTGCTACATTGGCTTGCAAAATAAACTGTATGATAAAGGTGCAGTAGCGGTTGCATTGGATTCTGACATGTTACATGTAACGAGTTTATATCATTTTGGCTGGAACAAAGTAGGGCGTCAACATGTTATTACCAAGTCAGAAAAAAACAGAGTTTACACGATAGATAATATGACAGCAGTTGATTTTTATAAAAAATATTTAGGTTCAGACGTAACTGACAATTTGCCTGTTACCGGAATAGAATTTCCTCTGATTACAACAAAAAACGGGGTTGATGTTGCAAGAGCTATCACGACCAAGCATACAGACGGCAGCTTAAGCTTTGCCGGAAATTTATTAGAAGGAATGAAAATATATTTTGGTGTCGGAGATGCTGAAAAAATAGTAATGAACCCAGTCAAAGTTTCCAATATCAATGTTGAGACTTTTTTTATATACTCCTGTATGGCTCGTCGCCGTTTTATGTCTGGCTTAACAGAAGATGAAATTATGCCCTTTGCAGATTTGGCACCGACAAGCGGATTCTTTACTTATGGCGAGTTTTATACAGAAAAAAAACCGGAGCTGTTAAATGAAACATTAACCGCTATAGCTTTATCTGAGTCCAATGTTATATCTGAAACTAATCATCAAATAAATTTTCTTGATAAAAAAGATGAAGATTTCAGATCAAAAAAGAAAACCTATGCTGCTTTAATGCATATATTGGATGTTACAACAAAAGAGTTGCAAGAAGAAAACAATAAACTTCAAATATTAAAAAAAGAGTTAGAAGCAAAAAACAACACCCTTGCTCATATACAAGAGATATCGCATATAGGCAGTTGGGAATTAGATCTAAAAACCAATAAAATCACATGGTCAAAAGAGAGTTTTAAAATTTTTAACAGAGATATTTCTCTTGGAGAACCTAGTTACCTTGAGTTTGTAAATATGGTTTTAGAAGAAGACAGAGCTCAGCTAATGCAGGCACAAAAAGCATTAAATGATGGCTCTGTTCACAGCATGGAAATACGACTCAAAAGAGAAGACGGAAAAATAATTACACTTTTTGAAAGTGCAAAAATGGTATTTGAGAATAATAAACCGATAAAAATCATAGGAACATCTTTAGACTTGACTGATATAAAAGTAAAAGATAATATTATTTCTCAACAGTCAAAACTTGCACAGATGGGTGAAATGATAAATATGATAGCGCATCAATGGAGACAGCCTTTGAATGCAATTAGTGCATCTGCAATTCAGCTTAGTATGCAAAATGATATGAATATTATAACAAGCGAGAAAATAAGTGAAACAACTCTTTTTATAGAAAACATGGCGCAAGAAATGTCAAATACCATTAATGATTTTATGAATTTCACAAAACCTGTCAATGAAAAAGAATTGATAAAAATAGAACAGGTTATAAGTGATATTTTACATTTAATGGGGGCACAGCTTAAAAATCACAATATTGATTTTTTAACAGATGTAGAGGAGGGATTAGCACTTTTCACCTACAGAAAAGATTTAGAGCATGTTTTAATTAATTTTATTTCAAATGCCCGAGATGCTTTTGAAGAACATGAAAATAAACATAAAAAGATTATATTCAAAGCATTTAGGGAGAATAATACATGCACTGTAAAAGTCATAGATAATGCAGGAGGCATAAAACCTGCTATAATAGAGAGAATTTTTGAACCTTATTTTACAACAAAAGAGCAGGGTAAAGGAACAGGTCTGGGGCTTTATATGAGTAAAAAAATAATCAAAGAAAATCTTAATGGTGATATATATGTACACAGTTTACAAGACGGATCTGAATTTACGATTATATTAGGATGCGAAAGTGAATGATAATCTAAAAATTTACACTAGCTTAAATATACTCTGTGTTGAAGATGATACAAATGTTATGGATATTTACACAACGCTCTTTTCTATGCTTTTTAAAAATGTATATACAGCATATAACGGTGCTGAGGGCTTGAATGTGTTTCAAAAGAAACAAGTTGACATCGTATTGACAGATTACTCTATGCCCGTAATGAACGGTTTGCAAATGAGTGAAAAAATAAGAGAATGTGATGCCGGTATCCCCATTATTTTATTGACTGCCTTAGAAAGTTTGGAAATGTTACGCACTGCAATTGATCTTCGTATTACAAGTTTTATAAAAAAACCGATTTCATCAAAGTCAATTTTTTCTACTTTGGAGTTTGTTGCAAAATCAGTACTTGCAGACAGACTGCTGATGCAGGCACAACAGCAAAAACTCTGTTACTCTAATTATCAGGAAACTTTAACCTATCAAAAAGAGACAACAATTATAAAAAATGACCTGCAGGAAAATAAAAATTTTTTACACTTTACATGTGAAGTTTTTTATCAACCAAAAGATATTTTAAGCGGGGACAGTTATATTATAAGAAAGATTTCAGATGATGGATATTTTATGTTTTTGGTTGACGGTATGGGAAAAGGAATATCGGCAGCTGTTACAGCCATGCTGTGCAGTGCATCTGCGAACAACATAATAAATCAAATGATAAAAAACAAAAATTTTTCTTTAACACAACTCATAAAACAGCTTTTGGAGTTTATCGCGCCGAATTTACTTGAAGAAGAGGTTATCTGTGCAACTTTTCTCTATTTTAGCAGTAAAGAGAGACTGGAATATGCTATGTTTTCCATGCCTGCGATTTTATGTATAAAAGATGACAGCAATGATGTTGCAAAAATAAAATCGAACAATCCTCCTTTGGCAAGCTATACAAAAAGTGTAAATACTGCAATCCTTGATATAAAAAAAATATCCAAGATACTTGTTTTCAGTGACGGACTCAATGAAAACTCCGTCAGGGATTCTTCGGAATTTTACGGGAAGTACCTTGGAAAAGATTTTAAAGAAGCTAAAGACATCAATGAACTTGAAGCAAAAAGAAAAAAACAGGTTTTTGATCAGGAGGATGATATAACTTACATATTTATACAAAGAGAGGAGTTATCGAACATTTAGAAAATATCCGAGACTCACATCACTCCACTCTTTAGAAAGGTTCAGGTATGCTTTTATAGAGGCATACACTTCGGCAAAATCATTGTTTTTGCTGCTGAGATCATGGATGACTTCCTGAAGTGCTTTTTTCCCGGCTTCGGTTACATCATCCGGAAACTGTGCAAGCGTTACATGTAAACTTTTGAGTTTTTGCAAAGCGTAGATATTCTCATGATGAAATCTCGTTGCCATATTTGCATTCATTTCACTTGCAGCCACTTCAATCATAGACTGATGTTCACTGGCAAGCTTGTTCCATGTATGTTTATTGAATGTTAATTCAAGAACAGAACCCGGTTCATGCCAACCGGAATAATAATAAGGAGCAACTTTATAAAACCCCATTTTAATGTCAAGGGCAGGGCCCACCCACTCTGTTGCATCAATGACACCACGCTCTAAAGAAGTATAAATTTCTCCCGCAGGCAACAAAACAGGATTGACTCCCATGCGTGAAAAAACCTCTCCGCCGAGACCGGGAATTCGCATTTTAAGTCCCTGCATATCAGCCAAAGAGTTTATAGGTTTTCGAAACCATCCGCCCATTTGAATATTTGTGTTTCCGCCTAAAAACGGATAGAGATTATGTTTTGCATAATGTTCTCTCCATAAATTCATCCCATCACCATAGAGCATCCATGAGTTTACTTCTTCAGCGGTAAAACCAAAAGGAATACCACTGTAAAGAGAAAAAGCAGAATTTTTTCCTTTCCAGTAATAGGGACCGGAGTGAAAAGCATCTATCTGCCCGCTGGAACAGGCATCAAAGACAGCCAAAGCAGGAACAAGAACATTTTTAGGATAAATTTTTATCTCCAAACTGCCACCGCTGATGGCATGAAGACGCTGTGCAAACTCTTCAACACCGGTTCCCATTATAGGGAAATGTGCGGGCCAGCTTGTTGCAAGTTTGATAACTGTTTTTTTGTTTTTATTAAAATGAACATTTTTCACAGCATCATTGTGTTTTTTAGGATGTTTTGAATAGTCTATTGCGACATGATTCCCTTCATTACAGCCACCGAGGGCTATAGCTGCAGAAGTGAGTGTTGCGGTACTTAGAAAATCTCTGCGATTCATCTATTTATATTGCATTGTAAAGTATATGTTTACATCTTGCCATGTTTTACCCTGATGAAGAGCATAACATGCCTTGTTGATTGATTTCAAAGACTGCAACATCATAAAATCTGCCAAATCTATTGTCCCTTTTGCATTAACTGTGTTGTTTGCAATACTGTAGCTCATAGGAATATTTAAGGTTTTATTATTCATGTTCAATTGCAATATAAGAGTATTTTTTGTAACATCAATAATTTTTGCTTTAATGCGCTTGACATCTTGAACATTAAAAAACTGTGCAACCAGTTTTGCGTCTCTGCCTTTGTTGCCGCTGTTGACACTCGATGTTTCTATCTCCGCTGTTGCATTTCTTAAAAGAGTAGTAACTGTATCCGCTTTTTGTGTTTTGACTCTGATTTTGTCAAAAACGCCGCTCACACCTTTTTTCGCATATGTTTTGAATGCGGTAAACTTTACTGTCGTGTTTTGCACTTCAAGTGCATAAAGTGAAGCCCCGGCTAAAAGTAACGCTAATATGATTTTTTTCATTTTTTATCCTTTGTAGTTAACTCTTGTAATATACCATTATTTTTTAAAAATCCAAAGTCAGTTGAGTTTGCCTTATTAAAGGTTTTTCCAGTATTGATTTATCTACACCGACTATCAGGGCAAAATGAAAATTGTTTGCCTGTAAAATATTTTTGATTTCATTTTTATTTTTATAAAAAAATAAATTTTTCTGTTTCAGAAGATCAGCATCGAGCCTTTGTTTACATGTAGAGGGAATAATATAAATAATTTTGGCCCAGCTTGCCTGTTTTTGTAAAAAAAGTATTTCATTCTCTATCAAAGAGGTGCTTTTTTCAAATATCAATACTTTGTCACTGGTTCCAAACTCTTTTATCTCAAAACTTTTATTTGTAAAAACTGCTTCAAAATGATCAATCGGCGTAAATTTTCTTAGTCTGAAATTAATTTTCAGCACTTTAAAAAGATAAAGCAGTTGCTCAAGATAGGGCATAAAGAATGGTGAGATAAGTTGTCTTTCATAAAAAACATTGTCATAAATGAAAGATGTTTCAAAAAGTGTCTGTTCAATGATATTGATACTTTGTGCCTTACTTTTTGGCAACTCTTTGATTTTTGTAAATAAATCCGAAGAAGTAAGAGCAGGGCTAAAGAGAAGAGTGGAACCGTTTTCTATATTTGACAACTCTTTAAAGATACTTTTTATATCCCCGTGCAAAGCGATGAAACTCGGTTCTGTAACAACCTGTAAAGCAATTTTGAGAACAATCTCATCACAGGCATATACTGATATCTCTTTAGCGATAAGTTCAAAACGCAAAAGTCGTTTGATTGCGTCTTCCAAATCTTTCACTTTTATCCAGGCTATCTCACTGTCTGTTATCTGCGTAGGCTTGTCAAACACTACACCGTAGGCACCGTTAAAAACAGCATCTTCTATGGAACCTTCATCAAAAGCTATAAAAAGATCACCTCTCTTCACCGCTTTTGCATCAAAAACAATATTGTTAAAATTACTTACAAAGGGAGTATTTACCAGTTCTCCGTGTATAAGTGCTAAAGTATTTTCCAGTCTCATCCAACAGGTGTGCCTGCTTTTTTAGGTTTTTCCGGTCTGATTAGACAAAGACCGTCTTCATCTTTTGCAGCAAGAAGCATTCCTTCACTTATCATTCCCATTAATTTGGCAGGTTTGAGGTTGGCTACAACACACACTTGAGTATTTATCAAATTATCAGGAGAATAAAACTCTTTTATACCGGCAACAACCTGTCTCAAATTCTCTTCGCCTAAATCAATCTGTAATTTTAAAAGTTTTTTACTTTTTGGTACTTCCTCAGCTTCTACAACAGTTCCGACTTTCAGAGATGTTTCAAAAAATTGACCAATTTCAATAAGGTTGTCATTTTCTTTTTTCGTCTCTTTTGTTTGTTTTTTGGAGCTTTGTTCTTTTTTTGTTGCTGTCACAGGTTCTGCCTTTGGCACTTCTTGCATCAAAGGTTCTTCAATTCTAGGAAAAAGAGGCGGCACCTTTTTAATATTAAATAATTTCAACAGTTTTTTCTCTAGTATAAGCTCTTTGTAACTTGCTGTATTTATTTCAAAAGAGAGTGCATCCGCTATGATATTTGTTGTATTTGGCATAACAGGGTGAAGCATTACAGCCGCTTTTGCCAGTATATTTGCAACAACAGCTACAGTAGCGAGTGCTTCGTCTTTTTGTCCGTTTTTCATTTTTACCCATGGTTCATACTCTTGTATAACACCGTTTCCTATTGCAAAAAGTTTCCACAGTTCTTCAAGATATCTGTGTGGTTGCAGATTTTCTAAAAATGTATCAAGAGAATCCAAAATCAGATTCATTTGCTCAATCTCTTTAGAATGGTATTTTTCTACATCTACGCTGTCTATTTGAAAATCAGAATATTTTCCACTCATACCTATGATACGATTGAGCAGATTTCCAAGATCATTCGAAAGTTCAGAGTTTATACGGTCTATAAAAGCACGTTGTGAAAAATCACCGTCTTGGCCAAAAGGAACTTCTCTAAGCATAAAGTAACGGAGATTTTCTACACCATAGGCATCCGCAACTTCTTTTGGAGAAACAACATTTCCTTTTGACTTGCTCATTTTTTCACCGTCTCGTGTCCACCAGCCATGCGCACCGATATGCTTAGGAAGAGGGAGATCCAGACTCATTAAAAATGCAGGCCAGTAAATAGCATGAAAACGAAGAATATCTTTCCCGACAAAATGAACATCAGCCGGCCAATAATTCATAAGTTTTTCATCCGAACCATAACCAAGAGCTGTGATATAGTTTAAAAGTGCGTCAAGCCAAACATACATAACATGTTTGTCATCCCCGATACTTTTAGGCATTTTCACCCCCCAGCTAAACGATGTACGTGTTACAGAAAGGTCACGCAGACCGCCTTTTACAAAATTTACAACTTCATTTGCACGCGAGCGGGGCATAATAAAATCAGGATGACTTGCATAATGTTCCAGCAGCTTATCTTCATAGTTTGAAAGTCTGAAAAAATAGCTCTCTTCCTTTACCACACTTGTCGTTCTTCCGCAGTCAGGGCAAAATTCACTGTCTATAAGCTGTGTTTCGGGAAAAAATGTTTCACAGCTTACACAATAATGACCTTCATAGAAGTCCTTGTAAATATCACCTTTTGCATACATCACTTCAAAAGCTTTTTGTACACCTTTTTTGTGTTCTTCATCAGTTGTTCGTATAAACTTGTCATAACTTATACCGAACTCATCCCAAAGATTCTTAAAAGTCGCACTGATTTCGTCTGCAAACTCCTGTGTAGGTTTTCCTGCTTTTTTTGCAGACTCTTCTATCTTTTGTCCGTGTTCATCTGTTCCTGTCAAAAAGAAAGTATCTTCACCTTTGAGTCTCTCATAGCGTGCCAGAGTATCTGCAATGAAAGTCGTGTAAGCATGCCCGATGTGAGCCTCTCCGTTGACATAGTATATAGGTGTTGTTATGTATTTACTCAATGTATGTTCCTGTTAAATATTTAATGTATTTTATCTAAAATGTTTACTATTGCCAATAGTATTAAAATTCAAAACCGCCTGTTTCGCCTTTTGACATGCTGTTATAAACGGCTTTTATATATTCATTTCGCAGCTCGCAGCCAAAATAGTGCTCACACACACTGCAGCTTTTATGATTTTTTTGCTCTTGACACTCCTGAACTTTTTGTATCATTTCATCAAGATGCAGTTCAAATTTGTCTTTAGGCTTTTTATGCGTTTCTTGCATATACTTCTTTCACTCGGTCTATTTCATATTTTGAACCAAAAAAACACGGTGAAGTGTCATGAATATGTGCATGACCAAGAGTTAAAATTTCATCTTTTCCGTCAACGGCCTCTCCTCCTGAAGTTTTAAACACAAAAGCAAAAGGAAACACTTCAAACAAACGGCGAAGTTTTCCTTCTGGTTTATCACTTGTAGCAGGATAGCTGAAAAGTCCGCCGCCTTTGAGCAGAATCTGATGCAGGTCAGGTACCATACCGCCGGAGTATCGCAGACGGTACCCCTCTGCAAAAAAACCGTCTATCATGGCTTTGTGGTATTTTTTCCAGTTTTGCTGCGTTCCTCCCGGAGCCATCAGTTTGCCTTTTTCGTTGAGTCGTATCTCTTTGACAAACTCAAATTCACCGGCCTGCAGCAGATAAAGCTTTGTTTTGTTTTGTGAAAAGACCATTTCAACGCGCGGACCATAAACAACATAGCAGGCAGCAACCATTTTTTGTGTTCCAAACGCACCCTCATAAATGCCAAAAATCGATCCTACGCTCAAATTTACATCTATTAATGATGAACCGTCAAGCGGGTCGTAGGCAATAAAATATTTGCCGTTTTCATGTAAAACCTCTTCATGCTCTTTTTCTTCACTGGCAACCGTATGGATAGAAGAAACTTTTGAAAATTCTTCTTCAATAATCATGTCACATTTTATGTCAAGTTCAAGCTGTGTTTCGCCAGAACTGTTTTCGAGCTGTGAGTATCCTATGTCTTTTGTGTCAATTGCTTCTTTAATTCTTTTGGCACTTTTTTGAATTGCATCAAATATATCTCTCATTTTTTTTCCTTTTTAAACTTTTTTTGCATTTTTTTGTATCCATGTTATCACTTCATCTGTGTCATTTAAATCTAAAACATCAACATCTTTTGGCAAAGTGTATTTTTCAATATCTATACTTTCATCAACAGCAAGCGCATTCATATAAGGAAAGTAATCTTCATCTATACTGTTTCTAAATATGCTTATTCTTGGCAGAGGTAGATTTTTCAGCCCTTCAACGAGTAAAATATCAAAATCACGAAACATGCGTATCATTTCATCCAAATCGGCATGACGGTGTGAAAAGTAGGTTGTTCTGTTTGGAGAAGTCACAATGACTTCTGCCCCGGTATCACTGAATTTGTAACTGTCTTTGCCGACAACATCAAATCTAGCCTTGTCTTTTGGGTCATGCTTTATGATAGCTACTTCCAAATGATGTTCATGTATGAGTTTTCTGGCAACTTTGAGTATCAATGTTGTTTTACCGCTGTTAGAGGGTCCGGTAAATGCAACTGCTAATCTTTTTTTCAATATATAAGTCCTTGTGACTTTTCTTTAAAAATTTTAGGCCATTATACAAAAGAAGAGTTTAATAAGATATAATTCCAAAAAAGAATAGGGCCAAAAAATGAAATTTTCACTACCAATACTCTTATTACTGATAACTTTTTTGGGGTGCGCGCAAAAAAATGCATTTGAAAGATTTCATTTAAAAAATTCTCAAGAGTTGGCCGAAGACAATCTGCAAAGCAGCAAAGTTATCAATACAAAAGCTGACGTAGTCGCAATTGTAACTGCTGTGTATTTAAACAAAACAGATCCGAAAATTTACAAAGATTATGAATATTTCTATCTCTATCTTTATAAAAAAAACAAAAAGAGCAAAGTAGAATTTTATCTCAACGAAAAACCTGCAATCCTTGTAGAATCATTACCTGTCCAAAATGAATTTACAGCACTTACATCATTTCATGCAAAATGGAACAAGTACTACCTTGTCGGATTTGCAAAGCAGAACAAAGAGACTTTGCATTTAAAAATCCAATTAGGACAAAACAGTACAATTCTGACTTTTAAACGTTGAAAAGGACACCTTTAATAAAGTATGGACTGTAAAATTACAATAAGAACCTGCAGTGCTATAATAATGATAAGCGGTGCGAAATCCAGACCATTTAAATCTGTTCGCATAAATCTTCTTACAAACGCGTATGCCGGATTTGTTACTCTGTGAAGAAACTGCACAACAGGGTTATATGGATCGGGATTCACAAAACTCAGCAGCGCTGCAATAATAATCACCCAGATATAGACATTTACAAGTCCTATAAAAATTCCGCCGATCCCCTGTATAATTTCAACTAATGCACTCATTTGATAATCTCCTTCAGATAGTTTTTCAGATATTTATATACTTTTTCTATAGTAGGCCCATGTTCGGCATTTGTAAGAAGTATACGCAACGGTTTTAAAAAGTTTTCATCTTTAAGCCCTGTTTTATCCATGATATAGTTTTTAAAATCATTATACTCTTCAAAGTAGGGCGCATTTTTTATCGCTTTTGCCATTGACTCCATTTCTTCTGCAAATCCGTGGGCAGTAACTCTTTTTGCAAAAATAGAAGCAATTTTTTCTTTCAACTCTTTTGTAGTCCCCGCTTCTTCAAGATAAATACGTGTAAGTTCTCCGATTTCCGGGTCGGCAAATCCTACATAACGAGACAACTCTGTTGCATCCAGGTTTTTTAAATGCTCTTTGTTGATCTGTTTCAGCCTATCCTGATCAAAACGGACAGGATTATCTGCAAGTTTGTCCAGGTCAAACCATTCTGTCGCTTCTTTGAGTGTAAAAATCTCTTTTGGAGGATTGCTGCCGATTGATATTAAATAATTTGAAATAGCTTCGGGCAAATATCCTTCCTCCAAAAGCTGTTTTACACTGACACTGTTCTGTATACCGTGCAGGTGGGTATATTCAATCTCTTTGTTATATTGGAGCTGGTTTCTTACATGTACCTGTTTTGGTGTATTGTTGAGATATTTTTCATCGCAAATAATCATTGAAACATCACTCAGCATATCATCTACCGCACAGGCAAAATCATAGGCAGGCGTTTTATCGTGATTCATGATCACAAAACTGTCAACAGCATCAGGTTCAAAACTGATTGCACCTTTAAGCCGGTCTTTTACAATGACTGGTGTATCAGGACGTACTATTCTTACAGTAAAAGGGGCTGTATTGTCAATGACAAGTTCGGCAGGAAGATTTCTGCATGCATCATCATAATGGTACTCTTTTTGCGCTTTTTCTGCTTCACTGCGCTTTTTTTGCAACCATTCATCGGAACAAAAACAGGAAAAAGCTTTTTTCTCATGCAAAAGTTGCAGAGCCATAGCCGAATGAAAACGAAGGTTTTGGCTTTGATACACCACGTGAGAATATTCAATTCCAAAAAGTCCTAAAATATCCAGGGTTTCCTGGTCTTTATTGTGCATAACTTTTTCTTTGTCTATATCTTCTATTCTTACAATGAAATCTTCATTTTTTTGTTTTGATACAATGTAGTTTAAGAGTGCAATTCTTAAATCATTTATATGCATGTCTCCAATAGGGCTGGACGCAAATCTTAGCATTAACATTCCTAGATAAATTTTTTGTAATTCTAACAAACTTTTGATTAATTATAAGCTATGATTTGTTAAAATGTACTCCTTCAATGCCATTAAGTGAAGCAGTTTCTCAAGACCCGTACTTTCGCGTGCGGGCTTTGTATTTTTAAAAGACTCAATGGCTGACAATAAAAGGTTTAAAAACAATGAACAATAAAAAAAAAGATTTTTTACGTACAATAGTTGAAAATGATTTAAAATCAGGAAAATACAAAGAGATAGTAACAAGGTTTCCGCCCGAGCCCAACGGTTTTCCGCATATCGGACATGCCAAGTCCATATCTATAAATTTTGGTATTGCCCGTGATTATAACGGTCACTGCAACCTGCGAATGGATGACACCAATCCGACAAAAGAAGATACAAAGTATGTAGAAGCTCTTGAAGATGCCGTCAGATGGCTTGGATTTGACTGGGGTGAGAATCTTTATTTTACCTCTGATTATTTTTCTCAGATATATGATTATGCGGTGCAGCTTATCAAAATGGGCAAAGCCTATGTCGACAGTCTGAGCGAAGATGAAATACGCCAATACCGCGGCACTGTTACACAGCCCGGAAAGCGCAGTAAATATGCAAGCAGAAGTGTTGAAGAAAATCTCGATCTTTTCCAAAGAATGAAAAAGGGCGAATTTAAAGACGGTGAGCATGTTTTACGGGCTAAGATAGATATGGGTGCAGCCAATATGAAAATGAGAGACCCGCTTTTATACCGTATAAGACATGCACATCACTTTAGAGCAGGGGATACATGGTCAATCTACCCGATGTATGATTTTGCACACTGTTTGTCTGATTATATAGAGGGGGTCACACACTCAATTTGTACCTTGGAATTTGAAAACAATCGTGATATTTACGACTGGGTACTCGATACGCTTGAACTGAAACCGCCCCGTCCCTATCAGTATGAATTTGCAAGACTCAACATCAACTATACAGTGATGAGCAAAAGAAAACTTTTGGAACTGGTTGAGGGAGGCTATGTAAACGGATGGGACGATCCTCGTCTGCCTACAATTGCAGGGTACAGAAGGAGAGGATACACACCGGAGTCCATTTTAAATTTTTGTGAGCAAATCGGTATAGCAAAAGCAAACTCTGTGGTTGATGTTGCACAGCTTGAATTTTCTATACGCGATGATTTAAACACAAAAGTTCCCCGTGTCATGTGCGTGATGGACCCTTTGAAGGTCACAATTGAAAACTATGAAGGCTCTGAGGAGATTGAGGCACCGTACTATCCGCATGATGTTCCAAAAGAGGGTTCAAGAAAGATTCCTTTTTCAAAAGAGCTTTATATCGAACGGGCAGACTTTGAAGAGAATCCTCCAAAAGGTTACTTCCGTCTTACTCCTGAACAGCCTGTGAGACTAAGACACGGCTATATCATTACATGTAAAGAGATCATTAAAGATGCCGATGGAAATATTACAGAAATAAAAGCAGAGTATTATCCCGATTCCAAAAGCGGTACGAAAGATACAAGCGGCATCAAAGTAAAAAGTGCCATTCAATGGGTGAGCGCAGCAGAGGCAAAAAAAATAGAGATCCGTCTGTACGACAGACTGTTTAAAACTGAAGCACCGGAGGGGATTGAAGACTTAAATCCAAACTCTTTGCAAATCATTAAAAATGCGCTGATTGAACCTGCTGTGATACTTGAAAAACCGGATGAGAGGTTTCAGTTTGAGAGACAAGGCTATTTTTATGCTGATCCGGTTGATTACAGCGATGCGCACCCTGTATTTAACAAAATTGTCGGACTGAAAGACTCCTGGACGAAAAAAGAAAAACCAAAACAGCAGGCAACACAACAAAAAGCCAAACAGGTACAAATAGACGGTGAAGTAACACCTATGACAGAGGAGCAAAAAAAAGTATTTGAAAAATATACAGATACACTGAAACTCAACAATGAGGTTGCAAATACGCTGGCTCGTGATGCCTTTCTCTGTGACTTTTTTGAAGAGGCACTCTGTACATGTAACGCGCCTGTCACACTCTCAAATATTGTAGTCAATGAAGTAGCCAGAGTGCTTAAAAACACAGATGCAGAGACGCTGAAATTCGGCCCCGTGCATATAGCACAACTGGCAAAAATGATTGAAGAAGATATTATCTCAAGTAAAATTGCCAAACAGGTGTTTGAGGATATGTCAAAGAGTGGAGAAAACCCGACGCAGATAGTTCAAGCAAAAGGGCTGGTGCAGATCAGTGATCCGGCTCAAATTTTACCTGTTATCGATGAAGTTATTGCAAACAATCCTGATAATGTGGCAAAATACAAAGCAGGGAATAACAAGCTGTTTGGTTTCTTTGTAGGACAGGTATTGAAAAAGACAGGGGGTAAAGCAAATCCTAAAATTGTAAATGAGCTTGTAAAACAAAAATTGGCGATTTGATATTTTTTCACAACCTCCTGGCCTTAGTTATTAAAGGCACAAAGCCCGCACTCTTTCTTTAGCATTGAAAGTACGGGTTCCGAATGATTTTTGAATAGGCGAGTGTATTATTGTATTTGACAGTTGCATAGATGATATTTTATGATTGGGAAAAAGGAAGAAAAGTTGGTGACCCCGAGGAGAATCGAACTCCTGTAACATGGATGAAAACCATGGATCCTAACCGCTAGACGACGGGGCCAACATGCTCAACTTTTGTTGAGCCGAAATTATATAGACAATATCCTTAAAAAAAGATAAAATCTATATATTTCGTTAATTATTCATAAAAGCTACGAAGTGCTCTGATAATGACGGCATTTTTAGAAATACTTTCTGCTTTTGCATTCTCGTTTACAGTTTCGTATAAATCCAAAGGAAGAGAGATTGAAAATGTTTTTGTCTCTACTTTTTTCTTTTTAGCCACCATAGAAACAACATTACCTAAAAGCTCTATAATTTTTTTCGTGTCAATAGGCTTTTGAATAAAACTGTTTACACCCACTTCAATTGATGCAGAAATTTTTTCCATATCGTTACTTGCAGAGATCACTATAATGATTTGACTTGGATTAATTTCGCGAATTTTACGAGAAAGTTCTATCCCGTCCATTCCTTCCATAATAATGTCGACAAAAACTACATCCGGCTTCATCTGCTCATATACTTTTAATGCCGTATCACCGTCGAAACATGATTCCACTTTTGCAAAAAAGTTTTTAAACGTAGAACTCAAAAGTTCGTTCGTTACTTTTTCATCTTCTACAACCATAGCTGTAAGTTTTTTTGTCTGTTCTGTTAATTGAATTAAATCTAAATTACCCATTGTTTTTTCCTATATTTTAATTTGTTATATTATACACTACAAATAGTTAATAACGCTAACATTTATCAACAAATTCAAGAATTTGTCTTAAATTGCTCAAGCCACTCTGTATCAGAAACACTGTTTTTTTCTTTTTGTGTCAACAAAGCATCAATTGTATCTATAAGAGTTTTTTCATCCATAAATTGTAATAAATCAGGATTAATAGAAGTAGGGCGTATGCCATCATAGCTGTTAAGAAGGTTTTGTATATCTTTGATAAGTTGTTCTTTTCTTTCCATTGTGTATCTGTTCCTGAAGTTTATTCGAGTGTTTATTTTCTATAGAGTCTTTGAAATAGTTCATATTAAACAATATGTGTATTGGTTAACATAATGTAAATTCTCTTGAAAAATCATCTGCTCTCTTGAGAGTGGTTTTCAGGCATAAGATAAGCCGAGTTTTGTAGTGATAGCATTAATCTACTGCACATCTTGCGTTGTGCCTCTAGCGAAACAATAGCATTGTAAGACGCTAACCATTTGTTTCTTGCTGCCATGTTGGGTTTACAAGCTCTCTATATCGCTATAGAGACTGGTGGTCTCTTACACCGCCTTTTCACCTTTACTACCAAAAGGCAGAAGTTTGTTTTCTGTTGCACTTTCCCTCGTATTACTACGGCCATTAGTTAAATGGAACACTGTCTTACAGCAGCTCGGACTTTCCTCTTGAATACAGGTTCAAGTTACTATCTCTTATGCCTGATGGAATTATACATAAAAATTCTAAACAAAGGTTGGAGCATGAACATCTGTTCATACTTGTATGTAGTAACAAGAACAATCGTTCACTTATATTTAAGAAGATATTAACAACTGTTCATATATAATTGCATATGCAAGAACAATTGTTCACTTTTAAAAAAAAAGGAGCTTTAAATGCCTGAAAACAGGGATATAAAGAAAAAAAACACAACAAAAGAGAAAATACTTACAGCCGCAACCGCCCTCTTTTCACACTACGGATACAAAGGAGCCAGTGTGCGTAAAATTGCTGCTGAAGTTGGAATAAGAGAGAGTGCTTTATACAATCACTACAAGAACAAGGAGGAGATATTTCTTGAAGTTGCTAAAAATATCTTCTCTTCGCCCTTTTCGTTTTCAGAAGACGAAGTGAAAGAATTGGCATTTAGGGGGAAACCGTTTTTACAAAAATATACCATGCAGTATAAAATGCTGACATTTGACAAAAAAAACGAAAACATGTTCAGGCTGCTCATGATTGAGCTTATGCAAAATAAAAGCCTCAGGGAACAGTTTATGAGCCAATACCATGATAAAAACATTGCCTTGCTCTCAGAAGGCTTTTTCATTATGATGCAAAACTCTTTAATTCGCTCTTGCGATCCAATGCTTATTGCTTATGAGTTTATCAGCACCCTCTTTTACATCAGACTTCAGGTTACATTATTGAGATTTGATGCCTGTTCGACAAATTCACTTGCGACACAATTTGAAAAACATGTAGATTTTTTTTGGGAAAGCATCAAAATATGATATTATAGAATATTAGATACTAATTAATATCAAATACTTATTTTAAAAAAAGCAGTCCCTGATAAAGAACTGCTTTTTTATGCTAAAGGTTGAAAGTTATTTTGTTCCCATAGCATCTAAGGCATAGGCTTTTCCAAGCGCATATGCTTTTTTGTTTGCCTCATGAACTTTTGGCGGAACTTTTGAAAGCATTGTTTCAATCAAAGACTCTTCCGGAAGTACACCGGTCATTGTGTTTGTAATTGCCAAAGCAACAACAGATTGGGTAATTACATTCCCGACCTCTTCTTTTGCAATCGTAATGATAGGAATTTCAATAATATCCCACAGTTTTCTGTCTTCTTCTGTCGGGTGTACAAGATTTGGATCAACAACTATCTTGTTTCCAGGTCTTACACCATTTTTGAACTGGTGATAAGAAACATCTGCAACAGAAAGCATGAAATCAATTTCACCTTCATTTGCATACGGATAACGAATCTCTTCATCATCAAGTGTAATATCAACAACAGTTGCACCACCACGAACCTGAGAAGTATAAGTAGCTGTTTTTAGTCCATATCCACCGTTTTTAATTTTACAGGCAGCCATAATTTCACCGGCAAGGAGAACACCCTGTCCGCCAACACCAGTAAATCTTAAAGTATGTCTCATCTATAACCCCTTATATTTTTTTCTCAAAATCATCTTGAGTGATTTTAGGACGTTGCCCTTGTGCTGCTTTTTGAATTTCAGCATACATATCGCAATACTCTTCTTGTTCAACTTCTCTTAAAACACCGGTTGGAAAAATGTTAAGCTGTTCTTCTTCAGAGAGTGCTTCCCATTTTTTCAGCGGAAGTGTAATTTCATCAATCCATTTCAGGTTATCCATTGCAGAAACCATTTTGTTTTTACGGCCAAGGTTGATGTGACAGTTGGAAAAGATATCCATAAATGAGAAACCTTTATGAGAAAAACCTTTTACAAGAATTTTTTCAAGTTTCTTAGGGTCCGTCATAGACTCACGCGCTACAAAAGACGCCCCTGCTCCGATTGCCAGTTTACAGGCATCAAAAGTCGGATCAATGTTACCGTTCTTTTGAGAAACAGTCCACATACCGCGAGGAGTTGTCGGGGAAGTCTGTGAATTTGTAAGACCATAAATAAAGTTATTGATTAGAATAAAATTCAAATCAATATTTCTTCTACAGCCGTGAATAGTGTGGTTTCCTCCGATTGCAAGTCCGTCACCGTCACCTGCAACAACGATGACATGTGCATGCGGCTTGGCAAGTTTGATTCCTGTAGCATACGCAACAGTTCTACCGTGTGTTGTATGCACAGTATTACAGTCGATATATGAAGAAAAACGACCAGAACACCCTATTCCGGATACGATACAAACATCTTTCATATCCCATCCCATTTTTTCAATTGCACGGATAGTCGCTTTTAAAATAACACCATCACCACAACCCCAACACCATAGTGTCGGCATCTTGTTTACACGTAAATATTTATCATAATTAAATGCCATTAAATCATCTCCTTAACTTTTGCTACCATTTCTGCCGGTGCGATCGGACGACCGTTTGCTTTGAGTAAAGTAGTAAAATCATTACGTTTGATAACGCGTTCAATTTCTTTTGAGTACTGACCCATATTGAGTTCAGTCACCATAATTCTGTTTTCAAATTTCTTTCCAATCTCTTCTAATCTTTTAATAGGAGACGGCCACAACATAATTGGTCTGAACAGTCCTGCTTTGATACCTTCTGAGCGAAGTTTTTTAACAGCTTCATAAGCACCAAGAGCAATTGAACCATAGGCAATGATACAAACATCAGCATCTTCCAAATCAACTTCTTCATAATCAGGAAGGTCATCAAGTCCGCCATTTTCCAAGTGTACTGTATTTATCTTACCGACTAAACGCTCAATGTTAAATTCACACTGCTCTGCATCTTCGGTAGGAAAACCTTCGTCTCCGTGATGCAAACCTGTGATGTGGTATTTATACCCTTCAAACATAGGGTTAAGTACCGCAGGTTTGTTCATTTCAGCTTTATATGGCTTGTAATCTTCCGGATTGCCATGAAATCTTTCGCGGTCTACAATAGCAGCGTCAATTTCTTCAATATCCGGCAAATCAGCTTTTCCGTGCATGTGCCCGATTGTTTCATCAAGAAGCATAAAAACAGGAGTCATATATTTTTCAGCCAGGTTAAATGCACGTACTGTTTGTGTATAACATTCAGTTAATGAACCTGCACATAGAGTGATAGACGCATAGTCACCGTGTGTAGGATACTGTGCCTGACCGATATCTGCCTGAGAAACACGAGTAGGAAGACCTGTAGAAGGACCGCCACGCATTACATTGATGATAACCAATGGAATTTCAGCAATAAAAGCGAGACCAATCTGCTCCGCTTTTAAAGAGATACCAGGACCAGATGTAGCTGTAAAAGATTTAACACCTGTCATTGATGCACCGATAGCAGCTGAAATACCCCCGATTTCATCTTCCATCTGAATACAGACACCACCGACCTTTGGCAATAAATCAGAAGATTCATGCATTACTTCAGATGATGGAGTAATAGGGTATCCTCCAAAAAATCTTGCTCCTGCTTCTACTGCAGCTTTTGCAGCTAATTCATTACCTGTCGAGATAACTTCTCTCATTATTTAGCTCCTTTTTGTTTCACAGACATATAATTGTTTGCAACAATTTCCGCTTGTCTTTTTTTCGCTTCATCAGTTAGTTTTGCAAAACTTTTTCCTGCAGCTTTCAATTCTTTTCTGTCTGCTACATAAATAGCAAAATCCGGACATGTAAGTTCACATTCATTACACCCGATACAATCTTCCGGATAATCAATTGATATCATTGCACCCAGTGTTGATGTTGGGTCATATACCATTCCTAATACACCGGAAGGACACACAGACACACAAATGTCACACGCTTTACAATTGTTCGTGTTTACCCATACTGGTTCATTTCCTGGGTTTTCAGTTTTAAAAGTTCCCATTTATTCTCCTGTTGTTAAGTACAAATTAACTATGTATATTAGTTTGCATATATTAGTTTGCATATTAAGAGTATAGCAAATCATTATCAACTTGATTATAAAAGTTGATGTTTATTGCTAAAAAGAGCATATAACGTTTAGTATTTACACACTTATATTGAAATTTTAAAAAATAAAATTAAAGTATAAATTATAAAAACCATATACCGTTTAGTATCTACACACAAGCAGTGAGATTTTAAAAGATTAAAAAGAGATATAAATTATAAAAAAAGAGGAAAAAAACTTTCTGGAAAATTAATATTTTCAGAAAGTTTTTGTGAAAGAGTATAAAAATAAATTATTTTTTTGCTAAAACTTCAGCAACAGCTTTTCCGATTTCTGCTGGAGAAACAACAACTTTAACACCGGCAGCTTCAAGAGCTTCCATTTTTTCTTTTGCAGTACCTGCACTACCGGAAATAATCGCACCGGCATGACCCATACGTTTTCCTTTAGGAGCTGTTTGCCCTGCTATAAAAGCGACAACAGGCTTTGTTATCTGCTCTTTTATCAGTTTTGCCGCCTGAATCTCAAGGTCTCCGCCGATTTCACCAATCATTACAATTGCCTCTGTTTCAGGATCAGCTTCAAACATTGGCAGAATCTGCTTGTATGAAAGTCCGATAATCGGATCCCCGCCGATACCAACAGCAGTAGAAATACCAAATCCTTCTTTGACAACCTGGTTGGCACCTTCGTAAGTAAGTGTTCCGGATTTGGAAATGAGTCCGACATTGCCTTTTTTGAAAATCATTCCAGGCATAATTCCGATTTTACACTCCTCGGCAGTGATAATACCAGGACAGTTTGGCCCTATTGTTTTCATATTGTGTTTAGTAGCATATTGCTTGGCAAACATCATATCTTTGACCGGAGCCCCTTCTGTAATGATTACAGCAAGTTCAATTCCTGCATCGGCAGCTTCCATTACAGCATCTGCAACAAATGCAGGCGGAACAAAAACCATAGAAACAGTTGCACCGGTTGCATCAACCGCATCTTTGACCGTATTGAAAACCGGTTTACCCAAATGTGTTTCACCACCTTTGTTTGGTGTTACACCACCGACAATATTTGTACCGTAATCAATACACTGTTCTGCATGAAAAGTACCCTCTTTCCCGGTAAAACCCTGAACGATTACTTTTGTATCTTTGTTTACTAAAATTGACATATCTTATAACTCTCCTTTTGCTGCAGCAACAGCTTTTGCAGCACCGTCTGCCAAGTCTGTCGCTGGAATTACATTTGGTATATTTGCATTTTTAAGAATCTCTGCTGCTTCTGGAGCATTTGTACCATCAAGACGAACAATAACCGGTACATGAACATCTACAAGTTTTGTAGCTTCAAGTATACCGTTTGCGATACGGTCACATCTGACTATACCGCCAAAAATATTTACAAAAATGGCTTTAACATTTGGATTTTTCAAAATTATTTCAAAACCTTTTGCAACCGTTTCTGCATTTGCACTTCCCCCGACATCAAGGAAATTCGCAGGTGTTCCGCCCATATAGTTAATAGTATCCATTGTTCCCATAGCAAGCCCTGCACCGTTTACCATACAACCGATTTCACCGTCAAGCGCAATATAAGAAAGACCATACTGGGCAGCTTCACGCTCATCCGGATCTTCTTCTGAAATATCTCTCATTGCTTCAAGTTCAGGATGACGCCCAAGTGCCGAATCATCAAATCCCATTTTGCCGTCAAGTGCAATAAAGTCTCCAGAACCGGTTTTTACAAGCGGATTGATTTCGATCATCTCTGCATCTTTGTCCATATAAAGCTTATAAAGTTTAGAAGCAAAATCAATCATTTTACGCTGCTCGTTTTTATCTGTAATCCCAAGACCGAAAACCAATTCACGACCATGAAACCCTTGAAATCCGATAGAAGGATCAACAGTAACTTTAATAATTTTTTCCGGAGTTTTTTCTGCTACAGTTTCTATGTCCATCCCGCCTTCGGTAGAAGCCATGATAATCGGCATTTCCTGTGCGCGGTCAAGTACTACAGAAAGGTAAAGCTCGTCTTTAATGTCAGCACCGTCTTCTATATATACTTTTTGTACAAGTTTTCCTTCAGGCCCTGTTTGGTGTGTCACCAAAGTCATACCAAGAATTTCCTGGGCATACTGTTTTACTTCATCAAGACTTTTAGCCAGTTTTACACCACCGCCTAGTCCACGACCACCTGCATGTATTTGTGCTTTTACAACCCAGACAGGTCCACCTAACTCTTTTGCATTTTCTACAGCCTCTTCCACCGAGTTTGCAATTTTACCTTTTGGTGTCGGAACACCATACTCAGCAAAAATTTCTTTTGCCTGATATTCATGTATATTCATTTATTCTCCTTGTTTAAAATTGAAAGACGCTTGTTTTTAAGCCTTATACGACTCGGAATTTAGTTCCTCGCTTGCATTGGCTTTTAAGCCTTATACGACTCGGAATTTAGTTCCTCGCTTGCATTGGCTTTTAAGCCTTAGGTGCAATCATCTCTTCCGGTTTTACATATTCGTCAAACTGTTCAGGTGTCAAAAGCCCGAGTTCAACAGCTGTCTCTTTCAATGTTGAATTGTTTGCATGCGCAGTTTTTGCAATTTTAGCTGCATTTTCATATCCGATATATGGGTTCAAAGCTGTTACAAGCATCAATGAATCATGTAAATAATGATCTATTTTTGCCTCAACAGGTTTGATTCCCACAGCGGCATTATCATTAAATGATATGATTGAGTCACTTAAAAGACGCACAGACTGTAAAAAATTATATGCTATAACAGGTTTAAAAACATTTAATTCAAAATTTCCCTGACTTGCTGCAAAGCCTATTGTTGCATCATTTCCCATAACCTGACAGGTAACCATTGTTACCGCTTCACTTTGTGTAGGATTTACTTTTCCCGGCATAATAGAACTTCCAGGCTCATTTGCAGGAATTTCAATTTCACCAAGGCCGCAACGGGGACCTGATGCCAACCATCGCACATCATTTGCTATTTTCATCATATCAGCAGCAAGTGCTTTGAGCGCACCGTGAGCAAAAACAAGTGCATCATGGGAAGTGAGTGCGTGAAATTTGTTTGGTGCTGTCACAAATTCATGCCCTGTCAATTCACTGAGCTTTTTAGCAACTCTTTCACCAAGTTCGGGATGAGCGTTAAGCCCTGTTCCGACTGCGGTACCGCCAAGTGCCAACTCTCTGACTGCTTCAAGAGAGTCTTTTGCCATCTTTTCACATTTGCTCAGCATTTCAACCCAACCGCTTATTTCCTGTCCAAGAGTTAAAGGAGTAGCATCCTGCAGGTGTGTGCGGCCTATTTTCACTATATGGGCAAACGCTTCACTTTTTGCCTGTAAAGTAGCTTTAAGTTTGGCAATAGCAGGAAGAAGATTCTCTTCAACAGCGATAACAGCCGCTACATGTAAAGCAGTCGGATATGTATCATTTGAAGACTGTGACTTGTTAACATCATCATTCGGATGTACCAGTTTCTCTTTTCTAAAATCTCCGCCGAGTATTTCTGTAGCACGATTTGCAAGCACTTCATTGTTGTTCATATTTGACTGCGTACCTGAACCGGTCTGCCATACAACAAGCGGATAGTTTCCGTCAAGTTTTCCTGCCAGCATGTCATCAGCAGCCTGCGCAATTGCATCTGCTTTTTTTGCATCGAGTTTTCCCAGGTCTTTATTGACAAGTGCCACAGCTTTTTTCAGGTATGAAAATGCACGGGTAATCTCATACGGCATTTTTTCTTCACCGATTTTAAAGTTTTGAATACTTCTTTGTGTCTGCGCACCCCAATAAGCATCTTGAGGTACTTCGATTTCACCCATGGTGTCTTTTTCTATACGGCTCTTCATTCTTTATTTCCCTTCAAAAAAATTATTTTCTTTTAATGTATCTATCAAATCCTGAACTGATTTACAGGATTTTGCAAACATTGCTTTTTCTTTTTCATCGAGTGTCACTTCAATGATTTTTTCAGCACCCTTTGCACCAAGCATTACAGGAACCCCCGAAACTACATCACTGTAACCGTATTCACCTTCAAGGCATACCGCACAAGGGTGAATCTGTTTTGTATCTTTTAAAATTGCATCCACCATAATCGCTGTTGATTTTGCAGGCGCATAATAAGCTGAACCTGTTTTTAGGTATCCCACAATTTCAGCACCGCCGTGGCGGGTTCTGTCAACAATTTCGGCAATTTCATCATTCGTCAGCACATCAGAAAGCGGTACACCCGCTACAGTGGAGTAGCGAGGAAGCGGCACCATATCATCTCCGTGTCCGCCCATAACCGAAGCACGAATCTGCCCTCCGCCGTAACCAAGCTTTTCCTGTATAAATGCTGCCATTCTTGAACTGTCCAGGATTCCAGCCATTCCGATAACACGGCTTCTGTCAAATCCACTCTCTTTAAGTGCTACATATGTCATCGCATCAAGCGGATTTGAAACCATGATAACAACTGCATTTGGAGAGTATTTTGCAATACCTTTTATAACTTCTTTTGTAATTTTTGCATTTATCATCAATAAGTCATCACGACTCATACCTGGAAGTCTTGGACTGCCGGCAGTTACAACAACAACATCACAGTCAACCAGATCCGACATCTCTTCAGCAACTTTAACCACGGTATGACTTCTTACAGCAGAAGCTGCCTGAGACATATCGAGAGCCTTTCCTTTTGCTACATCTATTTTATTGTCACGAAGAATAATTTCATGACACGATCCAAGCATTGCCAGAGAGTATGCTACTGTTGCACCAACATTACCAGCACCTACTATCCCTACTCTTTTTCCTTGACTCATATATGCTCCTTAATATTAAATAGTATGATGACTAGTACAGTACACTTAAACAATATGTGCGAACACATAACATTTAAGTATATTCAGACATCGAAAGTTTAGATGAAACGGCATTCATCTTTTGTATATAGCACCTGTTAAAATAAGAGTTACATAAAAAAGAGGAATATCGTGCGTAAGTATACCTTACGCACGATATAATTCAACTTAGATTGAATCAATTATTGCATTCAATGTTGCAGACGGACGCATTGCTTTTTCAGCTTTGGCATCATCCGGGTGGAAATACCCACCGATATCTTTCGGAGAACCTTCCGCAGCAGCAAGCTCGGAAAGAATTTTTTCTTCATTTTTGATAAGTGTTTCGGCAATCGGCGTAAACTTCTCTGCCAAAGCAGTGTCAGCAGTCTGTGTACTGAGTGCCTCAGCCCAGTAGCGTGCTACCCAGTAATGAGACGCTTTGTTATCAGGCTCACCGCATTTTCTGCTCGGCGCTTTATCATTGTCAAGGTAACCTTCGTTTGCTTTGTCAAGACCTTCTGTCAATGCACCGATTTTGCTGTCTTCACTTTTTTGGTACATCATTCTAAGTGACTCAGCCAATGCTAAAAACTCACCTAATGAATCCCATCTGAGGTGACCGCACTCTAAGAACTGATCCACATGTTTAGGAGCAGATCCGCCGGCACCTGTTTCAAACAGACCGCCGCCAGCTAACAATGGAACAATTGAAAGCATTTTTGCAGATGTTCCAAGCTCTAAAATCGGGTACATATCTGTCAAGTGGTCACGAAGAACATTACCGGTTACAGAGATTGTGTCTTTGCCTGCTCTTACTCTTTCGTTTGTGAATCTTGTAGCAGAAGCAACATCCATGATTTTAATATCCAAACCTGTCGTGTCATGGTCATTTAAGTATTTGTTTACTTTTTTAATCATCTGCGCATCATGTGCACGATCTTCATCCAACCAGAATACGGCAGGATTTCCTGTAATTCTTGCACGTTCAACCGCCAAACGCACCCAGTCTTGAATCGGAATGTCTTTCACACGGGACATTCTCCAGATATCGCCTTTTTCACACTCAAATTTCATAAGTTCTGTACCGTCTTCAGCCGTTACTGTCACTGTGCCGTCTTCTTCAAGCTCAAAAGTTGTCGGGTGAGAACCATACTCTTCTGCTTTTTGTGCCATAAGTCCGACATTTGCAACATTACCCATAGTAGTTACATCATATTGGCCGTTTTTCACACAGTCAGCTACCATCTCTTGGTGAAACATTGCATAGGTACTGTCAGGAATAACAGCAACACACTCATCAGCCGCACCTGTTCTGTCCCACTGCTTACCGCCTTCACGTACAACAACAGGCATAGACGCATCAATAATTACATCATTCGAAGCATTGAAGTTTGTTGTCCCTTTGTCAGAGTCAACCATAGCAATTCTCGGTGCATCAGCATCAACTACTGCCTGGAAAGCAGCTTTGATTTCTGCTTCTTTTGGGTGACCGGCAATTTTTTTCTCCAAATCACTCATACCAAGATTTGGATTAACACCTAATTCAGCGAATAAATCTGCGTATTTGTCAAAAACTTCTTTGAAGAAAACCTGGAATGCATGACCAAACATAATCGGATCAGAGATTTTCATCATTGTGGCTTTGAGGTGAATAGACCATATAACACCTTTCTCTTTTGCCTCATCAATACTTTTTTGGATAAATGCTCTTAACTTTTTCACTGACATAAATGTACCGTCAAGAATTTCTTTCTCAAGAGCATCAATAGTTTTTAACTCTTTACCGTTTAATGCAATTGTCACTTTTTGCGCTTTGTCCATAGTTACTGACTGTTCATTTGCATAAAAATCACCGTCACCGTTCATGTGAGCAACATAAGCTTTTGAGTTTTCAGCAAAAGGCTTCAGTCTGTGTGGATGTTTTTGTGCATATTTTTTAACTGCATGTGCTGCACGTCTGTCAGAGTTTCCTTCACGAAGGACAGGATTGACTGCAGAACCGAGACAAGTACTGTATTTAGCCTGGATAGCTTCCTCTTGGGCATTTGCAGGATTTTCCGGGTAGTTCGGAATATCATACCCTTGAGACTGAAGTTCCGCAATACAATCTTTTAATTGACCAACTGAAGCAGAAATATTTGGAAGCTTAATAATGTTCGCTTCCGGTTTTTGCACAAGTTCACCAAGCTTAGACAACTCGTCTTCTCCAAGACCCATTGCTGCTAAAACTCTCCCTGCAAGTGAAATATCACTAGTTACAACTTCTACACCTGCTTCTTTTGTAAAAGCATTTACGATTGGCAATAAAGAATATGTTGCTAAAGCCGGAGCTTCATCAATTTTTGACCAAATAATTTTTGACATGTTCTGTCCTTCTGAGTTAATATTTATTCATAAATTATATATTTATGAACTTTACGAATTAAATAATAACACTTAAGAGAAACAAACAGGGCATTGACAGGAAAAAGTTCACATTATCTTTCTTTTTTGTTTCATTTTGTAGCACGCTTTATGTTGCGTAAATGTGTAGAATAGTTACATGTAAAGTCATGTGTTCCGTTTTTGGATTTCATAAAATAGAGATACTTGGTTTTTTTCGGAAATACCGCAGCCCGTATGGCATCAATACTTACATTGCAAACAGGAGCAGTTGGGAGCCCTGCATGTCTGTATGTATTGTATGTTGTAGTATCATTTTTAATTCGGTAGGGTGTGACCTTTTGGTGCGAATACTTTCCGTAGTTAAGCGTTCCGTCCATTTGCAGTTTCATTCCTTTGTTTATTCTGTTGTATATAACAGAACTCACCAAAGGCATCTCTTTTGCACTGGCTGATTCTTTTTGAATTATTGAAGCTATTGCTACATATCGAAACCATTTCTTTTCATTATAATTGCCGAAAAACTTTAGAGAGAGTTCTTTCATTTTTCTGTGTGAGCTGTTTAGTAACACTTTTATAAGCTCTTTTTCCGTAATGCCCAAAGGAAGTCTGTAGGTATCAGGAATAAAAACGCCCTCTTTTATTGGAGCATGCTTGTCGAATTCATTTTGTAATTTTTGTCTGTTGAGATGCAAATTACTTGCCAGTTGATTTAAAAATATATAGGTAGTCTCTCCCGGAATAAGTGTAACATTTTGCAAAGCTGCCTTGGATCTTGTCAGTTTATATAAAAAATCCGCTTTGGTATTAGCCCTTGTCTGTAAATTTATCCATCCGCTTTGAGGGGAGCCAATCATCCGTAAAAGAAAAGAATCGATTTTACAGACATCATAATTTTTAGACTGCAATTGTGTTATAATTTTGTTAATAGAGCCTGCAGGAATATAGAGGACTTTGGGCGTATAAATAGGTTTATTAAGGTAATACATGAAAGATAATGCAATCACGAAGATTATTGCGAAAACATACGCGAGTATAGCTGTTTTTTTTACTTTCATGTTTCTTCTTCTTGTTGGTTTGTTTATAGTTTTACAAAATGGATTATATCTTGATAATGTTTCTATATCAAATATTCATGCAAAAAATGTTTATATCAAATGGGATGACAGACTTACTGTTTCTGTTAAAACCTTAAAAATTGACAGACAAAAAAACAAAACTGCGAACAATGTCAGTTTTAAAGAATTCAGTAAATATCTTAAAATTGTTACGCAAACAACACACTGGTTTCGCTCTCTTGTTGTCAGTAACATAGTATTTGGAAATGCCACAGGCTCTTTTAAATACACGAATAGTGATCAGGGCTTTTTTGTTTTTCAATCTCCCGATTTTGATTTTGAATCGAAGATTTATGCAAAAACAGATCTGCTTACAGTCTCAATAAAAAAGTTTCAAGACAAAAAAAGGGCTGTCACTATAAAAGGCAGTGTTATTTTTGATACACAGGCACAAAAAGTATACACAAAAATTGACCTTGATATTCATAATGATGCAAACCTTACTGTTTATGCAATTGCAGATGCGAAACAACTCATCTACAATGTTGTCAGCAACAAACACATAACTGATATTTCCCACCTTATAAAAATCGCACATTTGCCAAAAGAAGTAATATACTGGGCATATACTGCCATTAAAATGCAATATCTTGATATTCAAAAATTTCATGGTTTTATTGATTATAGTGATTTGCAAAATGCTTATAAAAACATATATATACAGGCAGTTGCACAAAAACTCATCTATACATACAATCCAAAACTTGAGGCTGTAAAAAGCAAGCAGACAAACCTTGAATTTAAAAAGGGTGTTTTATATATAAAACCTCAAAATGCTTTGACGTATGGCATGCATTTAGGAAAAAGCTGGCTTAAAATTGACTTCAATAAAAAAGAAGAACTTTTAACACTGCATTTGCTGTTTGAGGGTATGCTTAACAAAGACATGTTACATGTATTGAACACCTACAAAATAAAACTGCCTTTTTTACAAAGAAAAGGAACAGTCAATACAGATTTAACGATAGAGGTCAACCTGCATACAATTGATGTAGATGCCAAAGGAGACTTTTATACCAAAAAAGCAAACTTTGACTACCTTGGACTGAATATAGATATTTTCAATACACATATACATCTTGATAATTATGATGTGCTGATAGATAAAATGCAGGCAAAATACAAAGAGATTGCTGCGGCGAATGTATATGTAAGCTTTAATGCAAAGAAATCAGAAGGAACAATAAATTTAAACTTTCACAAAATAGAGACACAGGGTCTCTCTCTTGATACACAAAAAGGACCTTTGCATGTAGCCTACCGTATTAATCCAAAGCAGGACACAATAGATATAGATTCTTCAAAATGGCAATACAAAAACAAAATTATTACGTTAGAGAAACTCTCAGTAGATTTTGATCTGAAAAAACTGCAGGCAAATATACCCGCAACGTATTTTAATATCTGGAAAATGACAAATGGATATGTCAATGGAACAATAGACCTCAAAGCATCTAAAACAAATCTTGATGTAGATCTCTTAAAGCTACAGTACAGCGGTATAGAACTCACACAAACAGTAACACCGTTACACATACAATACGACAAGGTTTTATCTGTCTCTTCACAGGAAGATATATTTTTCAATGTTAACGGATCGCAATACAAAGCAAGCAATTTTTATATAAATTTTGATAAACAAAGTATATATTTAAAACATACATTTTTACAAATCAGTGATTATATCAGTACAAAAGTCTATGCTTATTATGATTTTGATTCAAAAAAAGCACATATAAGTTTAAATGACTTTGTATTGAAAAACCCAAAAACAGATGCCATACTCTATAAAAACAATAAAATAATGCTAGGCGGATATATTGACGGCGAAAATATTACAATAGATTCACGAGAACTTGATGCTTCTTTTGTTTCCAATGAAAAACAATGGAAATTAACACTTAATGCTCTTGAGATTCTTGCAAAAAAATCACTTTTTTTACAAAAATATAAACTCAATGAAGGAAAAATCAGTTTTTATAAAAAAAGCGATGCCCCCTATACTCAGTTTAGCGCAACTTTACACTATCCTTATCATTTACTAGTCAACAAAAACAAGGAAATCAGCACCTACACTGTAAGAGGAGAAATTACAAAAAAACAAAAAATTTATCTCAACGTAAACAAGAAAATGCACATTAAAATAGATAAAGATGTTGCAATCAAAATACATGATGCCGGTCTGAATATAGATGCTATTGTCAAACTTGCAAAACAAATAGCAACACAGTCAAATGCAAAAACAGGCAACTTTAAGCTTTCCGCAGATGCGATAGATTCCTATCTTTATCTTGGCAACAACCGATACGCTGTTTCAGATACAATGCATCTGCAATATTACAATAATATCCTAACAGCACAACTGATTCACAAAAAAGGAAACGCAGGATTTAAGCTTGAAAACAATACTTTTCATCTTTATGGAGAAAACTTTAATGATAAATTCATGGAAAAACTCTTTGCCCCGTCTAAATTCAGTGGTGGGAGTCTGGACTTTTCTATGAATGGAACACTTGAAGACTACAAGGGTGTTTTTTACATGCATGATACTGTAATGATTGACTATAAACTTCTCAATAATGTCCTGGCTTTTGTCAATACAATACCCTCTCTTGTTACTTTTTCACTGCCTGGTTACAGTAAAAAAGGTTTACATGTAAAGAATGCCTATGTAAAATTTCATGCAAAAAAAGGTGTCTTTGATATTTCAGATATTTATCTTGAATCCAAAGAATTGACAATACTCGGAAAAGGGAGTGCGGATATCAACAAGAACAGTATCAATTTGGTTTTAAATTTAAAAACAGATCTGGGAAGTAATCTCTCAAAAGTACCACTTGTCGGTTATATTATTTTTGATGGAAAAAGTATATCAACCACACTCAAAGTTACAGGGAAGCTCAGCGATCCTACTATAAGTACCATGGTTGCCAAAGATATTATTGTAGCACCGCTCAATATCATCAAAAGAACACTTACCTTTCCTTTTAAAGTGCTTCAAAAACTCTTTTAGGAGTTTTACTACTCATTTCGAAGAACAGTCAGTATATCTACTTCACTTGCCTTTTTGGCAGGATAATAAGAGGAAGCTACAACGATACCAAAAGCACCTGCGACAATAAAAATGAAATCATGAAGTGTCAAGTCCAGGGGAAGTCTCGAAGTAGGATAAACATCTTTTGGCAAAGAGACAATATCAAAAGTACTGAGTAGCCATATACCACTCAGTCCAAAGACAATACCGGCTAAAATACCGGTAATTCCTATAACAATTCCCAAATACAAAAATACTTTTTTAATTTCAGATGTCGTTGCACCCAAAGAGAGCAAAAGTGCTATTTCCCCTCTTCTGTTCATTACAGTCATTAAAAGAGAAGATATGATATTGATAGAAGCAATAAGAATAATAAGCATCAGGACAATAAAAAGAGAAGTTTTTTCCATCTCCAAAGCAGCAAAAAAATTCATATTGTCTTCCCACCAGCCTTTTACTGTTACACTGATTGGCAGCACTTTTTTTATTTTTTTTATATCTTTTCGTGGATCTTTGGAATATATATGAATACCGTCATATTCATTTGCGGCCATATGTTCTATGGTCTGCATAGCCTCCAGTGTTGTGTAGGAGTATGCTTTATCATAAGCAGAAAGCCCTGAATCAAAAAATGACTTGATTTGAAAGCGCTTTATTTTTGGAGTAACAGAGAGTCCGCCCGGTTCCACATTTGTAAAAATATACATCAGTTTATCATTTACATGTAAATTAAATTCTTCTTTAAGAGTTTTTCCTACAACAACATCAAATTTTTTAAAAGTATGCCCGGTAATTGCTTTTGCAAGTACCGAATTGACTTTCACTTCATCCTCAAAGTTTACGCCAAAGAGATACCCGCCTTCAAGTCTTGAACCGCTTCTGGCCATCACAGAAGACTGAATGTAAGGGCTAAACTGCAAATAAGGAAATTTCTCTTCCAAATCCATAAGCAGATTGCTGTTTACAGCACCGTAAAACTTTGGAATGATGGTTAAAGGGTAATTCATAACAGTCAGTTTGTCTTTAAACTCTTTGTCAAAACCATTCATAAGTGCCATGGCAATAAGAAGTACCATGACACCGAGCGTAATTCCTATAAAGGCTAAAAGTGCAGATATAAAGATAAAAGGCTGCTCCTTGTCAAAGCGTAAAAATCTTTTCACAAGGTAAGAAACTATTGATTTTTTCAAGAAGCAAAAACACCTTTTTTCGGACCGCTTTTTCCACAGCACTGCTTGTACTTTTTTCCGCTTCCGCACGGACAGGGGTCATTTCTTGCTATTTTTTTACTCACAACAAAATCATCTTCGGCATCAATATCCACATTGTCATGATGGTTCAGCCGCATCAATGCTTCTTGTGCTTTTTTCTCTTCTTCAAGCTGTTTGGAAATTCTGGCAGCTTCTTCTTCCGGAGATTCCATCTGGAACTGTATAATCTGCAAGGTTTTGATTGTATTGAATTTAATATCATTAATTAATTCGCCAAAAAGACCAAAACTCTCTTTTTTGTACTCAACAAGAGGATCTTTTTGATTATATGCACGCAAACGAATACCGGTTTTCATATTGTCCATTGCATAAAGATGTTCTCTCCAGGCATTATCCAACTCTTTGAGATAAAACTCTTTTTCTATATCCTGTCTTGTCTGCTCATCCAACACGCCCATCTTCTCATCATAAGCCGTTTTTAACAGTTCTGTAACTTTGGCATACAACTCTTCGTATTCAAGCTCTTTTAACTGCTCGATATCCAAATCAAAATTCATCTCTTCCTTAAGAAGCTGAGAGAGTTTTTCAAGATTAAAATCTTCTTTGTCTGCACCGGCAAATATATCCGAGCGAGCTAAAAGATTTGCAACATATTCTTCTCTGATTTCATCGATTTTACCAGCAATATCATAATCATCACTTAAAAGTTGATTTCTGAATTTATAAACGATTTTTCTTTGCTCATTTGCAACATCATCATACTCAACAATTTGCTTACGCCCTTCATAGTGCATATTTTCAACTTTTTTCTGTGCTTTTTCAACTGCACGGGTGACCATTCTTGATTCTATATATTCGCCGTCTTCAACACCGAGTCTTTCCATGATGGACTTGATTTTATCACTGCCGAATATTCGCAAAAGATTGTCTTCAAGTGAAAGATAAAACTGTGTTGTTCCGGGATCACCCTGACGCCCGGAACGTCCGCGCAGCTGGTTGTCAATACGGCGGTTTTCATGTCTCTCGGTTCCGATGATATACAAACCACCGAGCTCTTTTACTTCATCACTTACCTTAATGTCAACACCACGTCCTGCCATATTTGTCGCAATGGTTACAGCACCCTTTGCTCCGGCATGTTTAATAATTTCACTCTCTTGTGCATGGTTTTTTGCATTTAAAACAGTATGTGCAATTTTTTCCTTCTTCAGTATTTCATGCAAAACTTCAGATTTTTCAATAGAAGCCGTCCCTATTAAAATAGGTTGTCCTGATTTGCTTAGTTTTTTAATGGTCTCAATAACAGCTGTAAATTTCTCTTCTTCTGTTTTATATATTAAATCATTCAAATCTTTTCTTGCAATCGGAATATTTGTAGGAATGGAAACAACATCCAAATTATAAATCTGTGCAAATTCTGTTGCCTCTGTTTCGGCAGTACCTGTCATTCCCGCAAGTTTGTCATACATTCTGAAGTAGTTTTGAAAAGTAATATCTGCAAGTGTTTGTGTTTCTTCTTTTATTTCCACACCCTCTTTGGCTTCAAGTGCCTGATGCAGTCCTTCTGAAAAACGACGTCCTTCGCTTAATCGGCCCGTAAATTCGTCAACAATAACCACTTCCCCGTCATTGACAACATAATCAACATCTTTTTCAAAAAGGTAATTTGCCTTTAAAGCCTGGTCAAGCATATGCGGCAAAGAAGCATTCTCTGCACTGTAAAGATTTTCAACACCAAAAAGTTCTTCCGCTTTTGTGATACCCTCTTCTGTAATCAATATCACTTTGTCTTTTTCATCAACAGTAAAATGTTCCTCTTTATTCAATTCCAAAGCAACTCTGTTTGCTTTGAGATAATCCTGCATATTTCTGTTTGTGGGCCCTGAAATTATCAAAGGCGTTCTCGCCTCATCAATTAAAATAGAATCCACTTCATCGACAATTACGAAATTGTGTCCACGCTGGACCATCTGGTCTTTTGAATAACTCATATTGTCACGCAAATAGTCAAAGCCGAACTCATTGTTTGTACCGTAGGTAATATCCGCATCATAAGCAGCTTTTTTCTCTGCAGGATCATGCATGTCTTCGAGAATCGTGCCTACACTGTAGCCCAGAAAATTGTACAGCACACCCATCTCTTTTGCATCACGGGAAGCCAGATAATCATTCACTGTTACCAAATGAACGCCCTTGCCTGTCATTGCATTGAGAGTAATGGCAAGTGTAGCCACAAGAGTTTTTCCCTCACCGGTTTTCATTTCGGCAATTCTACCCTCATGTAAAACCATACCACCTATAAGCTGAACATCAAAATGACGCATATTCAAAACACGTTTTGCAGCTTCTCTTGTTATGGCAAAAGAATCATACAACACATCATCCAGAGTTTTCTCGCCGCTCTGTACACTTTGTTTCAAATCTTCAAAAGCATTTTTGAGTGCATCATCACTTAAAACTTCATATTTGCTTTCAAGTTCATTAATCTTTTTAACTTTTTTAGTATATTTTTTTAATTCTCGGTCATTTGCAGTACCAAATACCTTACCCATGAATGCTTGTAGCATTTGCAACCTTATTATCGTTACTATATAATTTACTATATAGTAATCGCTGAAATTGTTCTTATTTTATCACATTAAATCTAATAAATAGTATAAATGAATAATTTGCTATAATTTCTTTTTAAAGGAGAAAAATGAAAAGAATAATTTTAGCTGCATTGTTGATAACATCTGGCTATGCAAGTATAAAAAATATAAACAGTTTTGAAGCAGATTTTTTACAAAAAATAGTAGATGACAAAGGTGTGAAGATAACATATACGGGGCATGTAACAGCTTCTAAACCTCGTTATGCTCTTTGGCAGTATACAAAACCTGTGCAGAAAAGTGTTTATATTTTACAAAATAAAATTGTAGTTATTGAACCGGAGTTAGAACAGGTCATCATTAAACATCTTAATGGAGATTTTGATCTTTTTAAAATTATTCACAATGCAAAAGAGATCGCAAAAGGGAGTTATTTAGCGAACTTTCAGAATAAAGAATACATCATAAAAACAGAAAATTCCATCATTAAATCTATTTCATACAAAGATGAACTTGAAAATGATATAAAGATTGTATTTAAAAACCAAGAAGTAAATAAAAAAATATCGCAAGATAAATATGTACCGGATATTCCGGATGAATATGATATAGTCAGTGAGTAATATGTAACAAAAACGGATTTAGTCCGTTTTTGCATACAGCTAGTTCAGCTTGGCAAAAATGGATTTAGTCCATTTGTTGCACTGTGAATTTAGTTCAGCTTGTAATCTTTGATTAGGTTGAAGTTTAGATATTTATAGATATCGTCTTCTTTGCCTTCTATTTTTTTCGTTAACTCCAAGTACTCTTCTTTTGTCGGAATTTTTCCAAGAAGTGAACATACCGCTGCAAGTTCAGCAGAACCAAGATAAACCTGTGCTTCTTTTCCTAAACGGTTGTCAAAGTTACGTGTTGATGTTGAAAACACTACTGCACCATCTGATACACGTGCCTGATTCCCCATACATAATGAACATCCCGGAACTTCTGTTCTTGCACCTGCAGCACCAAAGATTGCATAGTAGCCATCTTCTACAAGTTGTTTCTCATCCATTTTTGTCGGAGGACAAACCCATAAACGGGTAGGAACAGCACCTTCGCCTTTTAATACTTCACCAAGTGCACGGTAGTGACCGATATTTGTCATACATGAACCGACAAATACTTCATCAATTTTATGCGGACGTTTAGGGTCAGCTAAAATCTCTGAAAGTGTAGCAACATCATCCGGATCATTCGGGCATGCCAAAATAGGCTCTGTGATTTGATCCAAATCAATCTCAAGTACTGCCGCATATTCTGCATCTTCATCCGCTTTCATCAGTTCAGGTTTTTCCAACCACTCTTCCATTTTCACAATACGACGTGCCAATGTACGATGGTCTTCATATCCTGCATCAATCATAGAATTTAAAAGTGTAATATTAGATTTTAAGTACTCAATAATTGGTTCTTTGTCTAACTGAACTGTACATGCTGCAGCAGAACGTTCTGCTGATGCATCTGACAACTCAAATGCCTGTTCGGCTTTCAGATCAGGCAAGCCCTGAATTTCCAAAATACGCCCGGCAAAAATATTTTTCTTTCCTTTTTTCTCAACTGTCAAAAGACCTTCTTTTATAGCCTGATGAGGAATAGCATTAACCAAGTCACGTAATGTGATTCCCGGTTGCATTTTTCCTTTAAATTTTACAAGAACTGATTCTGGCATAGTCAAAGGCATAGAACCTGTAACTGCTGCAAATGCAACGATTCCGGAACCGCCTGGAAAAGAGATACCGATAGGAAAACGAGTATGTGAATCTGCACCCGTACCTACAGTATCCGGAAGAACCATTCTGTTTAGCCATGAGTGGATAATACCGTCACCAGGACGAAGAGCAACACCTGAACGGTTTGCAATAAAGTCAGGTAATGTATGGAACATCTTAATATCTGACGGTTTTGGATACGCAGATGTATGACAGAAAGTCTGTAATACCAAATCAGCATTGAACCCAAGCGCAGCAAGTTCTTTGATCTCATCTCTTGTCATAGGACCTGTTGTGTCTTGAGAACCGACTGTACTCATTTCAGGCTCACAATACATACCCGGACGAACACCATCCATTCCACATGCTTTACCAACCATTTTTTGTGCTAAAGTATACCCTTTACCAGTATCTTCAGGCTGATCAGGTGTTAAGAAAATATCAGCCGGAGCTTTTCCTAAAACACTGCGTGCTTTGTTTGTAAGCCCACGACCAATAATAAGTGGAATACGACCGCCTGCACGTACTTCATCAGTAATAGTATTTGGTTTTAATGTAAATGTAGCGATGCATTTACCGTCTTTATGTGCTTCACCTTTATACGGATAGATGTCAATAACATCACCTGTTTCCATTTGGGAAACATCAAGTTCGATTGGAAGTGCTCCCGAGTCTTCTGCTGTTGCAAAGAAAATAGGTGCGATTGTTCCGCCAAGAACTACACCGCCGGTACGTTTGTTTGGAACACCCGGAATATCCTCTCCCATGTGCCACTGTACAGAGTTGATACCTGATTTACGGCTTGAACCGGTACCTACAACATCACCAACATAAGCAACAGGATGACCAAGCTCTTTCAGTCTGTTAATAGTTCCGATTGGATCTTCCATTTTTGCAGCAAGCATAGAGTTTGCGTGCAAAGGAATGTCTGAACGTGTAAATGCTTCAGAAGCAGGAGACAAATCATCAGTGTTTGTTTCACCAGGAACTTTAAATACGGTAACAGTTAATTTTTCAGGAAGTTCAGGTTTTTTTGTAAACCAGTCAGCGTCTGCCCATGCATTTAAAACGTGAGTTGCTGCAGTCACACCTTTTTTGTGCAACTCTTCAACATCATTGAACGCATCATATACCAATAATGTACTGGAAAGTGCTTCAATAGCTGCTGCAACAACTTTTACATTTTTTGACGTTAAAGCATCAATTAATGGTTTCACATTGTATCCGCCAAGCATCATACCAAGCATTTGGACAGCTTTTTCAGGTGGAATAGCTGCCACATGATGTTCTTCACTTGCCAATTCGTTTAAAAATGCTGCTTTGACATAGGCTGCATCATCTACACCCGGAGATACACGATTTTCTAAAAGATCCAGCATCTCTTCAACATATTCACCTGTTTTAATAAACTCGATAACTTCTACTGTCTGTTCAGCAGTAAGAGGTAATGGAGGGACACCAAGTGCCGCTCTTTCTTCTACATGTGCTTTATAGTCTTCTCTAAATCCCATAATACTTCCTATTGTAAATTTAATTTGGGGACATTATAGCTAAAAGAAAAGTAATCATATCGACAGTGTTACGAATCTATACATCTATATTATGTAAAATTACTTTATTGTATAGAAAAGTAACACTAGAGTCTGCGTTTTGCAATTTCAGTGCAGATGATTTCTCTGTCACTGCCCATATAGTTGTTTTTGAGCCATAACAGATAAGAATCAGGCAGTTCATTGTAAAGCATTCCTTTGTATTGCCCAAAAGAAATTCTGGCGCTGGTTTGCGGAGCACAAACAGCTTCCTCAACCAAAGCTTCTACATGTAACATATCAAGAAGTTTTACAAATTCCCGATATTCAAGTTTTTTTCCAATACTGAATGTGTAGGCAGTAAAATCAAAGTACCCTTTTCTTTGCGCAACAAATGCTTCTATTTCCTGTATCTGTTCAACACGTAATTTTTCCAGATTCTTTACATGTACACAAAAAGAATCTTTTTGTTTCATAAATATAAAATGCGGTTTTGGCATTACAATATCTCTCTGACACCCTTGGCATTTGGAGAAGAGAGAACTCCTTCATTTTCAAGCTGTTCTATCACTCTTGCAGAACGGTTATATCCAATCTGTAGTTTTCTTTGCAGATAAGAAATAGATGTTTTTCTGTCAGTTAAAACTACATTTTTCGCCTCTTCGTACAAAGGATCAAGTTCTTCATAGCTTTCATTAGAGCCTGAAGCAGAACCACCTTCGGCATTCGTCTCTTCTATCAAAAAGCTTTTGTCATAATTTGGTTCTCGCTGCGCTTTAATAAAATCTACTATCTTCTCTATCTCTTCTTCTGTAGCCCACGGAGCATGCAGGCGTACCAAAGCCGGCGAACCCGGAGGCGTAAAAAGCATATCTCCACGCCCCAGAAGTGATTCTGCACCCATTTGGTCTAAAATGATTTTTGAATCAATCTTTTGTCCCACTCTGTAGGATATGCGTGAAGGCAGGTTGGCTTTAATAAGTCCCGTAACAACATCTACAGACGGTCTTTGTGTCGCGATGATAAGATGAATTCCACAGGCACGTGATTTTTGCGCAAGTCTTGCGATGGAGAGTTCAACATCTTTACCGCTTGTCATCATCAGGTCAGCCAACTCATCAATAATTACCACTATATAAGGGAAATGCTCACCACCCTCTTTTTTTACTTTTTCATTATAATTTTCAATATTTTTTGTACGACTCTCAGCCATGAGTTCGTAACGCCGTTCCATTTCACCGACCATATTGTTAAGTGAGACAATAGCCTGTTTTGGCTTTGTAATGACAGGAGTAAGCAGATGTGGGATATCATTATATATGGAAAACTCAAGCATTTTCGGGTCAATCATCAAAAGACGCAGCTGATCAGGAGAGTTTTTATATAAAAGCGAAAGTATCATAGCATTGATCCCGACACTTTTCCCGCTTCCTGTTGTACCTGCTATAAGCAAATGCGGCAACTTTTTTAAATCAGTAATAAAAGGCTTGCCTACAATGTCTTTTCCAAGCGCTATAGTAAGTGGTGAGGCCGAGTCTTTAAAGAGTTTGTCATCTAAAAGCTCACGCAGGTAAATGGTATCTACTGCTTCATTTGGAATCTCTATTCCGACAACATCTTTTCCCGGGATAGGTGCCTGAATACGAATAGTCTCCGCTGAAAGCGCCATCGCCAAATCATCTTGGAGGTTAAGTATTTTACTCACTTTCACATTGGCTGCCGGTTTAAACTCAAAGGTAGAAACTACAGGACCTGCATAGGTACGCACAACATCTCCGTCAATTTTAAAATGTGCCAGCTTTTCAATAAGATAGCGTATCTTGTCATCAAGCTCTTTTTCATCCACATTATGTGTTGTTTTATTCGGCTTTTGCAAAAAATCTACAGAAGGCAGCTTAAAGTTTTTGGGTTTTTCTACCTTCCCTTTTTCAATATTAGCCAAGAGTTTTGCATTTTCTTCAAGCTCATCAACGATAACAGTATTTTTATGCTCTTTTACATCCGCGGCAATATCTAAAATAGTTTTTTTTGTCTCACTTGTTTCTTCTGCCGCTACATGCTTTTTTTCTTTTCTTAGATATGCCGGTTTGTCTATTTCTTCGTCTTGGGTTTGTTCAACATGCTCTGTCTCTTTGTTCTCTTCTTTTTGCATGATTTCATCTTGTTGCAAGGTCTCACTCTGTTCCTTTTCAACAAAAGTTGCTGCATTCTTCGGTTTGTTGGATTTGAGTGAAGATATGACTACATGTAAGATCTCCGAACTGCTTTTATCAAAAAGAATCACCATGGCAACCGCCGTAATAATAAACCAAAATACCCATAATCCGAAAACACCTATATAGGGAGATAAAAAGTCTACAAAATCTGCACCGAATTTTCCTCTGTATTCATTTGTTATGAGCAGGGCCTGTGCGATAAGAGAAGAGCATAAAAGCAAAAAAGAAGCAACACCCAGTTCTAACTTTCTAAAACCAAAAGATGTATCTTTATACAGAAAATACAAAGGAAACAGCAGCACAAAGAGATATACAAACGATATATAACCAAAATAAAGCTGATTGTAAGAAGAAAAAGTAGCACCATAACTGCCCATAAGCCCAGTTGGACCAAAAAGAGTTGAAAAACCGAGATAAATTAATACACCAAAAATGATAATAAACAGAGTATCTTTCAAGCTAGAAAACCTTTATAGTAAGAAGGGATAAATAATATATAAAAGTATATCCTATAAATAATTTACCAGACTTAATTGCGAAATTTTTCCCACAGTTGAGAGCATCGCCTGATAGTTTAAGTTAAGTTGAGACAAACGCAAAGAGGCCTCTGCAATATCTGTATCTATTACTTCAGAGCGCAGGGTCATTGTACTGACTTCCAGCAGACTTGTTCTTTCGAGTGAAGTGTTTAAGGTATTTGACTGTGCACCGACAACCGAATGGCTTCTGGAGACATGTGACTGCAGTTTGTCTATTGCTGCAAGCGCATTTTCTATTCCTTGATTTCGCATATTTCCGCTGGAACTGTCCGGATAAAGTTTATGATCTTCTACAGCAGTAATGGCTTCATCAAGATTTTTAAAAAAATCTGTTTTTGGATCAACAATAGTTAAAGCGTTGTTTGCATTAAAGGTCATAACAGAAGCATCTGCTGTAAAATTATCACTGTTAGCATCATAAAGTGCTATTGTCGATTGTGTCTGAGTAGCAGTGAAGTCAGTGAATTTCAACTTTCCGTCATAGGTTAAAGAAGTGTTTCCCTGTGTGTTTGAAGCTATTATTGCATTATCATAGTCATTTGCTGCAGTTCCGGTAGGTAGGTTATTGGTAACAATCATATTGAGAACATCCATCAGTTGCTGATAGGTTACATTATCTGCAGCTGTTGCTGTTCTTGGAGTCTGCATATTAAAAATATCATAAGTATTTCCACCAATTGTAAAAGTTGAACCTGCGGAATCTAAATTTATTGTTGCGGTATAAGGATTACCGTTAATATCATTTCCTTCCAGATTCAATACGGTTGCATCAAGCGTACCGGGTGTTCCCTGAGACAGATCAGCTACTTCGGAAATTTTTGCAGATGGAGAGGCAAAGGCATTTGTCTCTTTTAGAATCTGAGGGACATTTGATGTGAGTTCTGCACCGCTTTTGGAAAATTGTGTTCTGTCATACACTATCCCTTCTATATTGCTGGCTGCACCGGCAGCCGGTATGAAACCTGACTGGATAAACTCTTTGACATAGAGGCTTGATGTAGCGGTTCCGTCTTTTATTTTTGCATAATCTTTTTCACCGACATCCAGCAAATCTATATCATTTACGAGTGCATCATTGTTTTGGGTATCACCGTTTTCATCTGTCGTCAAATCAAAATCAACCGCCCCCACCATATGAAAATCCAGTTTGCTTGAACCTTTCTGTTTGTCTTGGACAACAATCTGTCCATTTGCATTCAGGCTCACATTTACCACGTTTATACTGCCGTTGTTTCCGTATGCTTTGCCTATTTCATCCAGTAAATCACTTACTTTTGCCGTATCGTCAAACTCTTTTCTGACTTTAAAGGCGGTGCCGTCACTTCTGGTCCCTCTGATGTAAAAATAATTTTTGTTGACTGTAGTTGTATCATCATCTATATCACCCATCAAATCTCTAATGCTGCTGTCTGCAGTAATTATTCCACCGTTAATTAAATCATTGTTGATTACATTTGTTGTGATTTCTCTTTTTGTATTTTGTTCTTCGCCTAAAAAAAGTTCTGCTCCGGTGAGATTATACTTTTGTGTGGAATTTGAACCAAGCACAGAGTTCATTCCTGCATCATTCCCCTGATATATTCCGTTTGCATCTATCGGTTTTGTATTGACAGCAGAACCAGAAAATAAAAACTGCCCGTTAATCGAAGTGTTAGCCAGGTTTTTAAAATGTTTTTCCAAACCCCGAAGCTCTCCGGCTATGGCATCAAGAGAGTCCGGGCTGTGTGTGCCGTTTGCGGCATTTATAAGCAGAGTTTTCATTCTGTCAAGTGAAGTTTCAAACTCATTGAGAACAACATCTGTCTGATTTGAAATTTTATATCCGCTTTCTGTACTCTTTTTCACCTGCCCTATTGTAACGAGCTCATTGTCAAGCCGCATAGTTTCTGTAAATGTTCTTACATCATCTTTGGCATATTGAATTTTCAATCCTGAGGCAATCTGCTTATTTACATCAAAAAGTTCATTGTTTATTTTTAAATTATTTGTAGCATACAGACTGTTGTAATACATACTTGATGTTACACGCATAATATCTCTCCGTTTTCAAAATATTGTTTGGTTTCTGGCAATTATTGGCAAAGTATAGCAATAAAAGTTCCATTTAATGGTATTATCGGCCAAATATTATTTACTTTTAAGTAAATTCCTACTATCATTCCAACTTCAACAGCTGATTTGCCAGAGTGATGGAACGGTATACATAGCGGATTCAAAATCCGCCGCCTCACGGCTTAGGGGTTCAAATCCCCTCTCTGGTACCACTTTTTACAGTTGTTAGTTCTCAAAATGAGAGATACTTATGTTATTTCTAAAAATAATTCTTCTACTCATCTCTTTTTCAACTATTTTCGCTGCCAACACTCTTCGAAGCAATTATTATATAAAAAATGATTTTATTATGCTTTCAGATATTGTACCTGTAAGTAAAAAAAATGACAGAAAACTTTTTGATATAGACAAAAACAGACATTCAAAACGTATACAAAAAAAAGAACTTTTAAAAATACTTCACAAAAGCGGTTTTGACAACTTTACTTCAAAACACAGTTACATACAGTTCACAAAAAAAAGCCCTATCAATACAACGTATATAAAAAACAGTATAAAAAAGCACTATAAAGAAAAATATAAAAATATAAAAATATCTACAATAACACTCTTTCCCACACATTATATGGAAGAACTCCCAAAACGCTACACTGTTCATTTTAGCACCAAAGCACACTTGTCCAACAAGAGCATTTTATATATAAAAACAGATGATAATAAAAAAATATTTTTTAAATATAAAATTTTAGCCACTGTTTCCATTTTGTTTGCCAGAAAAAACATCAAAAAAGATAATGAACTCACCAATATAAATACACAAAAAAAGAGTATAATACTGGATAAATTCAAAGCGATGCCTTTAGAGGGTTTACATGTAAAGCACTACCAAAGTAAGCACAACATTCAAGCAGGTAATATTATAACAAAAAGAGATGTTGTCGGTTTGTTTTTAGTCAAACGCGGCTCGAGTGTTAGTGTTAATTTTAACAACAATGCAATACATATCTATTTTTCTGCAAAAGCACTTCAAAACGGAAGACTTGGAGACACTGTCAGTGTTATAAAGAGAAATGGAAAAAAAATAAGAGTTGTTATAACCGGAAAGAACAAAGCAGAGGTACAATGAAAAAAAGAAAAATAGTAGTTGCAAGCAGTGGGGCCAGTGGTGTGAACCTTGGTCTGAAAATCATTCAGCTTCTTCCTGAATCTGTTGAAAAACATTTTATCATGACAGAAAATTCAGAAAAAGTACTTGTACATGAAATGAGTAATGTCACTGCCCATAATAATAAAAACATTGCAGCCTCTGTTGCATCAGGCTCTTTTGGGGTTGATGCTATGATTATCGCACCGTGTTCTATGAATACACTGGCAAAAATAGCCTGTGGAATTTCGGACAACTTGATTACACGGTGCGCTGCAGTTGTAATCAAAGAACAGAAAAAGCTTATTTTAGCACCGAGAGAGATGCCTTTTTCTGCCATTAATTTAGAGAATATGCATAAACTTGCAAGCCTGGGCATCATTATTGCGCCGCCTGTTATGGCATATTATTCAAAGCAGCAGACACTTGATGAAATGGAAAATTTTCTCATTGGCAAATGGTTTGATTTACTGGAAATTGAAAACAGTTTATATAAAAGGTGGCAAATTGAAGAGTCGTAAAATCGCTTTATACCCGGGGACATTTGATCCGATAACAAATGGACATTTTGATATTATCGAACGTGCAAAAAATTTATTTGATGAAGTGATTGTCGCTGTTGCTCAGTCAAAAGACAAAAATCCCATGTTTAGCCTCGAGCAAAGAATAAAAATGGTCGAAATTGCCGTCAAAGACATCAAAGATGTCCGTGTTACAGGTTTTAACAACCTTACTATAGATCTGGCACACGAACATGATGCAAGGGTGCTTATACGAGGGCTTCGTGCTGTAAGTGACTTTGAATACGAGTTGCAACTCGGCTATCTCAACAACTCCCTTGATGAAAACATAGAAACAGTCTATTTGATGCCAAAACTCAAACATGCTTTTATCAGTTCTTCTATTGTCAGGAATCTTTTAAAGTTTAACGGAAAAACAGATCACCTCTTACCAAAAGAGGTACAGCAGGTTATAGGGAGTCTGCGCTGATGTATATTGCAATAGAAGGTATTGATACAGCCGGGAAAAGTACACAGATAGAAGCACTGAAAAAGTACTTTCCTGATGCAGTCATTACAAAAGAACCCGGTGGAACTGCTATAGGACAAGAAATTCGCAGACTTGTTTTGAGTGCAAAAACAAAAAGCAAAAGAGCAGAGTTTCTTCTTTTTCTTGCAGACAGAGCAGAACATATAAAAGAGGTAATAGAACCAAATCTGCACAAAATGATTATTTCAGACAGAAGTGCTGTAAGTGGTGTCGCCTATGCACTCACCCAGGGAAGTATCAGTAAAAAAGATTTGATCAGTTTGAATGATTTCGCAACAAAAAAAATATATCCCCAGGCAATCTTTTTACTGCGTCTGACAAAACAGGAACTCAAATACAGACTTTCGCAAAAAAAACTTGACGGCATTGAACTCAGAGGCAGTGAATATTTGTTAAAGATTCAAGAGAGTATCAAAGAAGCAAGTCTTCTTCTGGGTGTGCCGTTGATTGAAATTGATGCCACAAAAAACAGAGATGAAATTACAAAAGAAATATTAGATAATATTAAAAATGAAACAATGCTAAAAGGATAAAGAATTATGATTAAATCACTAAGAGGTATGAATGATATACTTGATGAAAACGAATCAAAACGATTTACTTATTTTTTGGATGTGGCACAAAACATTGCCAGAAGATATGGTTTTCACTATATAGAAACACCACTTTTAGAAGAGACGGCACTTTTTAAACGCAGTGTCGGAGAGAGCAGTGACATTGTCGGTAAAGAGATGTACCAGTTTACGGACAAGGGAGGCAATGATGTATGTCTGCGCCCTGAGGGAACAGCCGGTGTTGTACGGGCTTTTATTCAAAAAAAATTAGACAAAGCAGGCGGAATTCACAGATTTTTTTATCATGGTCCTATGTTTCGTTATGAAAGACCACAGAAAGGACGTTTGAGAGAGTTTCATCAGTTTGGAGTTGAAAGTTTCGGTATTGAGAGTGTGTATGAAGATGCAAATATGATCATGATGGTCAGTGATATACTCAAAGAACTTGGTATCGGCTACAGGTTGCAGATCAATTCACTCGGTGACAACAACTGCATGCCTGAGTACCGTGACACCCTTGTCTCTTTTATAGAAAGTATTGAAGATGAAATTTGTGAAGACTGTAAACGAAGAAAAAGTACGAACCCCATCCGTGTTCTTGACTGTAAAAATGAAAAGTGTCAGTCTTTGTACGAAAATGCTCCAAAACTTTTACATTCACTGTGCGAAAACTGTGACAATGACTTTGAAAAACTGAAAAAAATACTTGATGCAAATGACATCAGCTATGAAGTAGATACGAATCTTGTACGAGGGCTTGACTACTACTCCAAAACCGCTTTTGAATTTGTCAGTGACAATATAGGCAGTCAAAGTGCTATTGCCGGTGGTGGAAGATATGACAGACTTGTAGAGTTTTTAGACGGTCGCCCTACCCCTGCTGTAGGTTTTGCGATGGGTATTGAAAGACTGTTGGAACTCATACAAATGCCACAGGAATTAAGAGAAGGCTATTATCTTGGTGCTATGGACGAAGAAGCCATAGATACAATAATCACGCTGACACATAAAAAAAGGGCTACAGACAAAGCAGTTTGCGATTATAAGGCGAAAAACCTCAAAAATCATCTCAAAAGTGCGGATAAAATGAATGCAAAATACTGCTGCGTTATTGGTACAAATGAAATGAGCAACGGAACAATTTGGGTTAAAGATTTAGAAAATAAAATTGAAAAGACAATTCCGCTCAAAGAATTTTAGATGGAGTGGGTTCATGGTTTATGGCACTTTTTAGACGAATTTGTAGAATATTTTGCCGTGCTCATCATAATAGCAGTCATCGCTCTTTACATATACGACAGATATGTGCAAAGACAGCATGCTCTTCTTGTAAACTACCCGATTATAGGAAGATTTCGTTATTTTTTTGAGGCCCTCCGTGAACCACTGCGTCAATATTTTGCAGAAGAATCTTTTTATGACTCCAAAGACAAGGTTGACTGGGTGTATACAGCAGCCAAGAACAAACCAAACTACCAGTCATTTTCCGTAAGCCAGCCCTTTTCAGGATCAAGATTTATCTTAAAACATGCTACAAGTGTTTTAAACGATGAGGAGGTTGATCAAAACATGCAGGTAGTTTTTGGAAAGAACAGAAAATACCCTTTTGTATCGCAAACACCGATTATCCGTTCTGCTATGAGTGACGGTGCCCTGTCTCCCGAAGCAGTAAGAGCCTTTAGCTTAGCGGGAAGAGATTCCAACCTGACAATCAATACAGGAGAAGGTTCACTTACTTCCAACCATCTTTTTACCCTCAAAATAGATCCGAACAATTCAAAATATCTTGAAGTTGTCAAAAGTACCCCTTTTGCAGAACTTGCTTTTAAAATCGGAGATTTTTTCTTTAATAAAAAAGTAGCGCTGAAATGGTACAGAGATATTTTACTGAATGAAAAAACCCAAAATACCTATATTTATGATACCTCCAGCCACCTTCTTTTTCGTGTGAACTGGGAAGCAGCCATAGAATATTTTCCGCGGGAAGTTCCAAAGGAGCTGCCGGATATGATTTTTCAAATCAGTTCTGGTTTGTATGGTGTCAGAGACAAAAACGGCAATTTTGATAAAGAAAAATATAAAAAAATAATGAAATTTTGCAAAATGACTGAAATTAAAATAGCCCAGGGAGCAAAACAGACAGGCGGAAAACTCGCAGGTTCAAAAGTAACAGCGGACATAGCCTACTACCGTGGTGTTGAAGAGGGAAAAGACATCATTTCTCCCAACAGGTTCCCTTATGCAGATACAATAGAGGATCTTTTAAATTTTATTGAAAAACTGCAAAGACTCTCAGAAAAACCGGTTGGATTCAAAATAGTCATTTCAGACATAGCCTCTGTAGAAACACTGGTACAAAAACTTGCCAAAAGAAAAAATTATGGTGAATTTATACCAGATTTCATCACAGTGGACAGCGGTGAGGGTGGCAGCGCAACTGCTCCGCTTGAGCTAATGGAATCAGTAGGCCTCACAACAAACAACTCACTTTATATTCTGGATATGCTTTTAAAAAAATATAATATCAGAGAAGATGTCAAAATAATTGCCAGTGGAAAAATTCTAACACCCGATGATGCTGTCATCACCTTGTGTATGGGTGCTGATGCTGTAGGCATTGCACGTGCATTTATGATGAGTGGCGGGTGTATCCGGGCAAAAATGTGTTCTGGTTTTGGAACACATGTCTGCCCGGTCGGCATGGCAACACAGGATCCAAAAAAAAGAGCCTCCTATCTTGTAATAAAAAAAGGCATACAAATTGGACACTATCATAAAAATCTTCTTAAAAGTATGAAGACTGTCATGGCAGTAATGGGTATAAAAAGCATTAAAGACTTAAACAAAAGCCTCCTTACCTATAAAAACAGAAGTGGTGAAATATATTTTGATATTGACAAATATTTTCAGCAAAAATTTAAAATTTAGGATAAATGATGAATAATTTCGGCCTTGATATCTGGGCAAACAAAAACTTTATTATAGAAGACGGTGAAATCAAACTTAATTACAAATCTATGCCTTCTCTGCTTGATATAGTCAACAATATACGGGCAAAAGATGTTAAGGGACCTCTCCTTTTACGATTTCCTCATTTGGTCAAAAGACAGATTAAAACACTCTACAACTATTTTGAAAAAGCTATTGAAGAAAACAACTATAAAGGAAAGTTTAAAGCTGTTTTTCCGCTCAAAGTAAACCAGTTTCCGGCAGCTGTTGAGGCAATTACATCACAGGGCGCAAAGTATAACTACGGACTTGAAGCCGGAAGCAAGGCTGAACTTATTTTGGCAATGAGCAAAGTGCTTGACGGAGCCAACATTACTGTCAACGGATTCAAAGACGAAGAGATGCTTACGCTGGGATTTATAGCAGCACACAGTGGTCAAAATATCACCATCACCATAGAAGGGCTCAATGAACTTGAAACCATCATTGATGTAGCTTCCAAATCCAATTTAAAAGTTCCAAATATCGGCATACGTGTCAGGCTGCACAGTGCAGGCAGCGGCATATGGGCAAAAAGCGGTGGAATGGATGCAAAATTCGGACTGACTTCAACAGAAATCATTGAGGCAATAAAACTCCTCAAAGATGCGAATCTGCTTGAGAAACTGACAATGATTCATTTTCATATCGGCTCACAGATAGCAGACATTGCTCCGCTGAAAAAAGCACTCCGTGAAGCCGGAAATATCTATGCGGAACTGAAAAAAATGGGTGCTGATGCACTTTCAAGTATCAACATCGGCGGCGGTTTGGCTGTAGAATATGACCAACATGAAAAATCACATGCACGTAACTACTCAATAGATGAATTTTCAAGTTCTGTTGTTTTTTTACTTGGTGAAATCATGGACAGCAAAAATGTTGCACATCCGGATATATTTACGGAATCAGGACGTTTTATAGTTGCTTCACATGCTGTATTAATCACACCTGTTTTAGAACTTTTCACTCAGGATTATCAAGAAAAACTTTTAAATTTTAAAGAGTCAAATCCGCCTTTGGTTGAAGAACTTATAGAATTGAACAGACTTCTTAACAATGCCAACTGTATAGAATATCTTCATGATGCGCTTGACCATATGGAATCACTTTTCACACTTTTTGATTTAGGCTATATTGATCTGCAGGACCGTTCAAACGCAGAAATTCTGGTGCATAATATTATAAAAAAAGCACTCTATCTTAAATCAGCCAATCCGACCAATGAACTCGAACAGCTCCAGATCAAGCTCCAGGAACGCTATCTCATTAATGCTTCTGTTTTTCAGAGTCTGCCTGATTACTGGGGACTGGGACAGCATTTTCCTGTGATGCCCATTCATCATTTAAACACAACCCCGCTCAGAGCAGCCTCTCTTTGGGATATTACCTGTGACAGTGACGGAGAAATAGGCTTTGATCCGGACAAACCTTTATATCTCCATGACGTTAATATTGATGAAGAAGATTATTTTTTGGCTTTTTTCAATATTGGTGCCTATCAGGAGACACTGGGAATGAACCATAATCTTTTTACACACCCCAGTGAGTATACAATTTCAATCAATGACTCCGGATACAATATAACCAATGCAGTAGAATCAAAAAGTATTTTGGAGATACTTGAATCAATAGGATATGACAAACATGAAATATTAAATCAAGTTAAAAACAAACTCTCAAATGCCAGCTTTATTACAGAAAAAGAAAAAAATGATACACTGCTGCAGCTAGAAAGATTTTTATATCAAAATGGCTATTTAAGAACAACAAATTAAGGATGAGCATGGGAATATTTGCCGATATCAAGGAAGACTTTTCAAATGCGTACAGAAATGATCCTGCATTAAATTCAAAAATTGATTTTTTATTTAATTACCCTGGTGTATGGGCAGTTGCATGGTACAGAATAGCGCACAAACTTTATACAAACAACTTTACCCGTACAGCAAGGGCAATCATGGGAATAACCCAAATACTTACAAATATTGACATCCACCCTGCCGCGAGTATTGGTAAGCGTGTCTTTATTGACCACGGTTTTGGAGTTGTAATCGGAGAGACTGCCATCATTGAAGATGATGTGCTCATATATCAGGGTGTAACACTCGGTGGTGTTTCTTTAACTCACGGCAAACGACATCCGACTATCAAAAAGGGAGCGGTAATCGGAGCCGGCGCAAAGATACTGGGAAACATCACAATAGGCGAATATGCAAAAATCGGTGCCAACTCGGTTGTCGTCAAAGAAGTTCCTGATTGTTCCACAGCAGTCGGTTTGCCTGCACATATCATTGAAAAAGGGAGATGTAAAGATCCTTTTATGCACAATATGCTCCCTGATATAAACAAAGAGATGTTTGAATACCTTCTCAAGCGTGTGGCTATACTTGAACATATTTTAGTAAAAGAAAATAAAGATCTTCTAGATCAAGACCTTGAACTTGAACATATATATGAATCTTTTATAAAATCAATGAAAAATTAATTTTTCGCTCTTTTCTCAACAAATATACATCTTTTTTTTAGTATAATTTATCAAATATATTATAAAAAAGGGTTCAAATGCTAGCAAAACGCATAGATAAACTATCTGAATCAATTACAATAGCAATTACAGCGCTTGCACAAGAGTTAAAAGCAGAGGGTAAAGACATTCTCAGTTTTTCAGCCGGAGAACCGGATTTTGATACACCCAGAGTTATCAAAAACGCGGCTATAGATGCAATCAACAACGGTTTTACAAAATATACCGCAGTAGATGGGATTCCGGCCATCAAAGAAGCAGTCGCTGCCAAACTCAAAAGAGATAACGGTTTAACATATGACCCTAACCAGATTATCATTAACAATGGCGCAAAACATTCCTTGTTTAATCTTTTTTCTGTAACAATTGAAAAAGGCGATGAGGTTATTATTCCTACGCCATACTGGGTAACCTACCCTGAACTTGTGAAATATTTTGACGGGACTGTCGTAGAAATTCAGACAAGTGATGCGACTGCCTTTAAAATCACTCCCCAACAGCTCAAAAAAGCATTGACACCAAATACAAAAATGCTGATTCTTACAACACCGTCAAATCCTACCGGTGCAGTTTATTCCAAAGAAGAACTCACTGCTTTGGCAAAAGTGCTTGAAGGGACGGATGTTCTTGTAGCCAGCGATGAAATGTATGAAAAACTGATATATGACGGGGATTTTACTTCAGCAGCAGCAGTCAGTGAAGACATGTTTAAAAGAACAATCACCATCAATGGTTTAAGCAAGTCAGTTGCCATGACAGGCTGGCGTTTCGGATATATGGCATCGCACCATACCGAAATTATCAAAGCAACAAAAAAACTGCAGTCACAAAGCACATCCAATGTCAATACCATGACACAGTATGCTGCTATTGCAGGACTTGACGGCAGTGCAGATGAAGATATAGAAATGATGCGAAAAGAGTTTATCAAGCGTCGTGATGAAGCTGTAGAACTTTTTAATAAAATCGACGGACTCAGTGTTTTAAAACCGGATGGTGCTTTTTATCTTTTTGTCAATATTCAAGAAGTCAGTAATGATTCACTAGGCTTTGCAAAAGAACTTTTAGCAGCCAAAGGTGTAGCCGTTGTTCCTGGTGTTGGTTTTGGAAGCGAAGGGTATTTCAGATTCAGTTTTGCTACGGGAATTGCAACTATCAGAGAAGGTATTAAAAGAATTGATGAGTTTGTGCAGGAACTCAAAGCAAAGTAGGCAAAAACCTACTTTAGCTCAGATAAAGCTTTTATTACTTCATCCAGGTTATCCAATGGAATATGCACTTTCCATTCCGGATTTTGGGCATCACCTGAGAGTGAAATTCCTATACTAGCTACAGTACCGCTTCCCTCACCATATGGTTCCTCAAGTTTTGTTACAGATATAACACCGTTTTTTGTTCCGCTTAACGGGATTGTTTTTGACATACTAACTCCTTGTTGTGTTTTTACTTGATAAGTCTAGCAAGTTTTGCCTGAAGTTTAAGCCATTGTCTGTGCCCCATCAAAGGAAAACCTGCATATGTCTTTCCGGGTTCTTTTATAGAGTTTGTTATTCCGCTTCGTGCAGCAAAAGTTGAAAAAGGGGCAACCTCCAGGTGACCGGCTGCGGCAGCCTGCCCGCCCATAACAACATTTCTGCCAAGTTTTGTTGAACCTGCAAGACCAGACTGCGAAACCATAACACAATACTCGCCGATTTCACAGTTATGTCCAATCTGTACAAGATTGTCAATGCGTGTTCCTTTTTTTATCAAAGTAGAGCCAAAAACAGCTCTGTCAATACTGGTATTGCTTCCAATTTCAACATCATCTTCTACAACTACATTCCCATTTTGATAAATCTTTTTATGCTCACCTTTTTCATTTGTCGCAAATCCGAATCCGTCAGAACCTATAACTGTGTTTGCATGGATTATACAGTCATTGCCGATTTGACAGTCTCTGTATATTGTCACACTTGGATAAATAACTGTATTGTTTCCTATAACACTTTTTGCACCTATATAAACATGTGCCAAAACTATACAGTTATCACCGATTACCGCACCATTTGCTATTTCAGCCTTGGGAGAAATTTTTGAATTTTTCCCAATCTGCGGGAGAGGAAGTCTCTCATCTTCTACAGGCGGTGCAAAATATTTTGAGAGTATGGCCATGGACCAATAAGGATTTTTTGTTACCAAAGGAATACAGTTTGCAGGGAGTTTTGAAGCTAATTTTTCAGAAATTATAACTGCTGCAGCTTTTGTATTTTCGAGATCTTTTACATATTTTGAGTTGGACACAAAAGAGACTTCATTCTCTTTTGCATCTTTAAGAGTATTTATTCCTACAATATCAATATCATTGTCGACAATACTACACTCTAATGTTGAAGCTATTTTACTCAGCTTCATCTTTTTATCTCTCTAAAGCAACAGCGCCGCTTCTGACTATCTCTTTTGGATTATATTTTTTAATCGCCTGAAGATAGTGATCGACTCTTTTGGGCTCGTCAGCAACCATGGTTATAATGACATCATTGCCAACATTGACTATTTTTCCATTGTAAGCATTACATATAGCACTGATATCACTTATGTTTTCTGTAATAGGAAATTTGACCAGTGCCATCTCTTTTTCAACCAAATCTGCATGTTCATAAACCCGTAAAACAGGAATGAGTTTGTGCAACTGTTTTGTTATCTGCTCAATCACACGCACCGAACCTGATGTGACAATTGTCAAACGGGAATATTTACTCTCAGGAATTGGGGCAACAGTCAAGGATGTAATGTTGTAGCCACGTCCGGAAAAAAGATCGGTAATTCGGGACAATACACTCGCTTCATTCACAACGATAACGGAAACTACTCTTCTTTCTGTATTGTCAGTCATTATTTACTCTCCTTTTTCTCTAATAACATCATATTAAACAGGCTTCCGCCTGATGGAACCATTGGCATAACATTTTCAAACCGTTCAACTTTAACATCAATAAATGCAACAATATTCTTTTTTACAGCCTCTTTTAAAGCGGCATCAAATTCCTCTTTTGTAGTAACTCTGTACCCTATTCCGCCAAAAGCTTCCGCAAGTTTTACAAAATCCGGCTGTACAGAAAGATCTGTCTCACTGTGGCGTTTGTCATAAAAGAGTGTCTGCCATTGGCGAACCATACCCAAAAAATTATTATTCAGAATAATATTGATTACCGGTAATTTTTTCTCAACAGCTGTCATTAACTCCTGACAATTCATCAAAATAGAGCCGTCTCCGGTAAAGTTGATACTTGTTTTTTCAGGAACAGCCGCTTTGACACCCATAGCCGCCGGAAAACCAAAGCCCATAGTTCCGAGTCCACCGGAACTTACAAACTGACGGGGTCTCGTAAACGGATAAAACTGTGCCGCCCACATTTGATGCTGTCCGACATCTGTTGAAATATTTGCATCATCACCTAGAAGCTCACCTACACGTTTTACTACCCACTGTGGCTTGATATTTTCTGTATCTTCATGAAATGTCAGTGGATGCAACTCTGCAAAATTTTCTATCGTTTCTCTCCACTGTTCATAGTTGTCACTGTTTACCATGGAGGTGAGTTTAAGCATCTCATTGACAACATTTTTCACATCACCTACTATAGGATAGTTTGCATTGACAAGCTTTGAAATACTTGCAGGATCTATATCTACATGTATAACCGCAGCATTTTTTGCAAATTCACTTAATTTTCCGGTAACACGGTCATCAAATCTGGCACCGAGGGCAATGACCAGATCTGTTTCGCTCATCGCCATATTTGCCGCATAGGAACCATGCATTCCTAGCATCCCTATAAGCAGGTCATCATCATAAGACAATGTTCCTCTGGCCATAAATGTCTCAACAGCAGGAATGCCGGTCGTATGTACCAAATCTCTTACCTCATAGGCTGCATTTGAATTAATGATACCGCCGCCGAGGTAAAACAAAGGACGTTTTGCATTTGCTATCGCCTCCATAGCTTTTTTGATTTGACGGGGATTGCCTTTGACATGCGGTTTATATGTTTCTAAATCCAGCTCCACATCATAATCAAATTCTGCAACCTGTGCAGTCACATCTTTGGGTATATCAACATGAACCGGGCCTGGACGGCCTGTTCGTGCTATATAAAAAGCCTCTTTTAGTATACGCGGCAGATCTTTTGCATCTGTAACAAGATAATTGTGTTTTGTACAGGAACGGCTTATTCCAACCGCATCAATCTCTTGAAAGGCATCTGTTCCGATTAAACTCATTGGAACCTGTCCTGAGATAACCACCAAAGGAATAGAATCCATGTATGCATCTGCTAAACCTGTTACAGCGTTTGTGAACCCAGGACCGCTTGTTATCATAGATACACCGACTTTTCCGCTGGCTTTTGAATAACCCTCTGCAGCATGAACCGCTGCCTGCTCGTGACGAGTTAATATATGTTGAAATTTGTCTTGTTTGTAGATTTCGTCATAGACATTCATAATTGCTCCGCCAGGGTAGCCAAAAACTGTATCTACGCCTTCTGCAATTAAAGCTTCAATGACCATCTGTGCGCCACTAATTTGCATGAAAAGTCTCCTCTGTATAATATATAATTTTAAAAATTCGCTAATTATACTTCAGGAGAGCTATAATTGAGGTTAAAGCATTAATCTAAAATTGATTTTACAATCATTGAAGGCCGCCACATAGAGAGCGAACCTTTTTTTAACTGTTCTATATCCAATTTTGTATCTTTGTATCTTTTTTTAAATATTTCAAATAATATTTCTATTTGGTCGTCAATGCCAAAATTTAAAATATAATTTTTAATGCCGTTTTCTATCTCTTTGCGATCTCTTTTTTCTCTTATGGCTGTTTCGAGTTGATTTATATACGTCCAGGCAAATATAGTTGCCAGGGCTGTCGTTTTTGAACTGATATCAAAATATTTATGTAAAATGTTTTTTACCCCGTTTACATCACCGACAGCTGCAAAACTGTTTGCTTTGATTAGATCAGCATCCCATTCATTTTGAAGCTTTTCTCCTGCTTTGGTTTCCTGGAGCTCTTCATATTCTGCCATCATATTATATGCCGTTTGATAATCACCACTCTCTACAGCATCATAAAATTTCTGCTTGTTTTGTATCTCTTTTAACATAAGCTCAACTTCATCTTTAAAATCTGTAAACGTACTGAGCAGATTCATCAGTTTCATAGCAGCTATATTTTCACCTTCATATACTAGTTTTTGGATTTTCATATAGATAGTGTCGGCATATTTTATCATCGAGTCATACTCCGGAAACTCCTTTAAAAAAGGGTTCTGATGAATAAGAGCAGATGCCAGTTTAAAATCTTTTTTGCCAAGAGCATTTCTGAATCTTTTATAAATTGCACCCTTTGTTAAAACATCCTGAATAAAAGTTGTTTTATTGCTGATACCTCTATAGGGAGCCAAAATCTCTTTGGCACGTTCCATTTGATTTGGCTGCAAAGCATATTTCAGTGCCTGAAACAAATCCTTTTTCCATCTCTCTTCTAAAAGTTTATATACTTTTGATTCTTTGTAAACCGGATATTGGTTTGCCAGGCTGTATGCCAGTGCCAGTTTTCCGTTTTTTGCAAGTTGTACAAATTTATCATACTCAGCATAATCACTTACGAGTTTTTGTATAACTCTGTTTTTGCTGGGAATCTTCATGAAATTTTTGAGCATTAACAGTGCCTGTTCTTTTTTCCCGTTTTGGAAAGCTTTTTTTGCCTTTTCCAATGTCTTTTCCCACAGGTTTGAAACTAAATTATATATATCCGTATAACGTAAAATAGGATTCTTTTTTACCTCTTCTTCAATTGCGTCTATGTCCTGTTTCATTAAAAGATTTTTTAATGTATCAACTTTTTCAAATATGTCATAATACATCAGGAATCCATCTTCTGTTCCAACAATAAGGTGATTATGCTCATCATCAAAAGCCAAACTGACAATAGGCGAAGTAATCTTTATAAATCTCGGTGCTATCAACTCATATGTATTTAAATCATATACTAAAATATATCCCAACTTCGTACTTAAAAACAGAAATTTTTCATCACCGCTGATTACAAGCTGAGTAACATCATCATGAATACCTTCTAATCTTTGAATAACCTTACCACTGTATATATTCCAGATAATCGCTTTTGAATTTTTATCAATACTCACCAGTTTGTTTCTGCCAAAAAATTTTAGTTTCATAACTGGTGCAGAGTGGGCTTTTAACTTTTCTTTCGGAGTCATTGTTACCAGATTAAACAGTGTGATTTTTCTGTCATAACTCGCTATGGCTACCCAGTTTCCGTTTTTTGAAAAAGAGACATCATTAATGGTATCGGCATGATGGGGAAGTGTAAACACAATCTTTCCGCTTTTAACATCCAATGCAAAAGTTTTGCCGTCTTCTCCGCATGAGAACATATACCTGGAGAGCGGGTCTATACCAACACAGGAAACCTCCCCCTGGTGTCTGGTAACTCTGGCAATAGCTTTTTTTGTTTGGGCATTATAGAGTCTTGACTCTTTTGCATCTGCTGACATTGTTGCAAAATAATTGCCGTCATAGCTGTAATCCACCACATTATTTTTATAATATTTGTGTTCAATATTAACTTTAAATCCGCTTTGCACTTTCAGGCTGTCTTTGTCGTAAAACCTTACAGTAGTTTTAGAGTCTATAACAACAAGACGCTTGTCTTTTAAAATTTTTATCAAGATTACAGGATATACAATACTTTGACTTTTAACAGTTTTCATTTTCAGTCTCTCAAATAACCCTCTTTTACAAGAGCCTCTTTAATTTCTTCCTGATGTTGCTTTCCTTTTGTCTCCATATGCACGGTCACATTAGCATCTCCGTAATCCAGCGATACGGACGTTCTGTCATAAGAAATATGCACAATATTTGCATTTAACTCTTGGAGTATCTGCGTAAAACGCATCAAAGAACCCGGCTTGTCAACCAATGTGACGGTAATTTTCATTTTGCGATGAGACTTCAGAAGACCCTTTTCTATAATGACAGAAAGGAGCGTAACATCCATATTTCCCCCACTCAGAACAACTGCAACATTTTTGTCTTTTAGATAATCCAGTTTATGGTGCAGTAGTGCCGCAACACCGACAGATCCGGCTCCTTCAACCACCAGTTTTTGTTTCTCAAGTAAAAACAAAATGGCACTTGCTATCTCCTCATCATCTACACTTATTATCTCGTCCACACACTCAAGGGCATGCTTGAGAGTAACCACAGAAGTGTCGCGTACTGCTATCCCGTCGGCTATCGTTCTTACGCTTGTAGAATCAACAGCTCTTTTTAAATCATAGGAATTTTTAAATGCAGGTGCACCTTTGGCACTCACACCAATTACTTTTACAGCGGGGTTGACAGCTTTGAGAGCACTGGCCATACCGGCAATAAGTCCACCGCCACCGACCGGAATGAGGACAGCGTCAAGTTCTTGGCATTTTTCAAGAATTTCCAAGGCTACAGTACCCTGTCCTGCCATCACCTCTTCATCTTCAAAAGGATGCACAAAAGTCAAATGATGTTTTTGCCCATACTCCTTTGCATAGGCATAGGCTTCATCATAGTTTGTGCCAGCAAGAATCACCTCTGCACCGAAATGTTTTACTCCGTCTATCTTTGTAAGCGGTGTCGATTCCGGCATTACTATCACTGCTTTTGTATCAAAAGCGGCAGCGGAGTAGGCCACCCCCTGGGCATGATTGCCGGCACTTGCTGCGACAACACCGCATTCTCTTTGCTGTGGTGTCAAAGTGGCTATTTTATTATATGCACCGCGAAGTTTAAATGCTCCTGTTATTTGCAGGTTCTCTTTTTTCAAATATACCTTGCATCCGGAAATTTCACTCAGATATGGAGCATATGAAAAAGGAGTGTTGACAACAACTTCTTCTATACGTTTATGCGCATCTTTGATTTTTTGTAAAGGAATCAAAATCAGCCCTGTAGATTTCGATGATCAACCATAGTGCACTGGTTTTGTACAACTTTCATTCCTGCATCCTGTGCTTTTTTAGCGGCTTCATTGTTTACTATACCTTTTTGTGCCCAAAAAACTTTTACATCACCACGTTTTATACAGGCATCTGCAATGGCATCAAGTGCTGCGGGTTTTCTGAAAATATCAACCATGTCAACTGCAAAAGGAATTTCAGCCAAAGAGTTATAAACTTTTTCTCCAAGAATCGTCTCTCCTTTTGGATAAACAGGAATTATTTTATACCCCTGATCCTGAAGATATTTGGCAACCCTGTGACTGTCTTTGCTCTCATCAGGAGAAAGCCCCAAAACCGCAATCGTTTTAACACTCTCAAAAATCTCTTTTACTTCATCCATATTTGAATTAACTGTAGGAAATTCGCACTCCATTTTCACACCTTTTTTATATTTAATCATTTCTCATTAAATCGCCTAAATTGCCCTGTTTTAGGTAATTTCAAGGATTTTCTATGTTATCATACCTTTGCAAAAAAGTCCAATTTACTCATATCATTTGGACTATTTTTGGACTCAAATCAATCAAGTAACCAATTATGAAAACACTTTTAAAACGTATTCCTACCAACACAGCAGGGGTTTTTTATAAGGAAATTGTATCGAAAAATAATAAAATAATAGATAAAATCTTTTTAATCCGATATACCGATGCAAATAATAAACAAAGATTAAAAACTATAGGGAAAAAATCAGATGGGATTACAGAAGCTTGTTGTAAAGCAAAACTGAGCGAAATTAAAACTTGGTGAGGATCTACCCCATATTGCAAAAAGAAAATCCAAACTCACTTTTGATGACTTAGCAGAAAAATATTTTGCTGATAAAACGCACACAACCAAAGAAGCAAACAAAGAGAAAGCAAGATATATAAATCATATCCAAAAAGATATCGGACACATGCTTCCAAAAAATATCTCTTCTGATCAACTCTTAAAAATGCAGACAAACTTCAAAAAGAGATTCTCTCCAAGAACAACTAACCATCTCATCTTTTTAATTGGAACAATTTTTAAGTATGCCACGCAAAGGAAACTGTTGGGATAACGCGGTGGCAGAGAGCTTTTTTCATACACTCAAAACGGAACTCATTTATCATGAGATTTTTGAGACAAAAGCACAAGCCAATCAAGCTATATTTGAGTATATTGAGGTTTATTATAGCCAACAAAGAATGCACTCTGCAAATGGGAATCTGTCACCTGTAGAGTTTGAAGAAAAAATGATGTTACAAGTTGAAACAGCAGCTTAGAATCTTTATGGATAAGTATGAAATAGGGTTGACACATCACAGGTGAGGATGAAATTAAATTTCTGGAGATGCTGTCTTGATTTTTAGGGGCATTATATTTTTGTTTTTGCAAAAGAGTCAAGTTTTTTTCTTTTTCCGTAGTATATAAAAGTATTTTTTATCGGTAAAAAGAGACGGTACTTTGTTTCTGTCTTGAAAAGTTATATCGACAACCAAAATAATTCCACAATCAATATACTGAGCTAAATATGTGTGTATATATTTTTGTACTTTGGGAGCTAAGTTTTCAATATTAAAAATAATTCTAATATCTCTGTCTTGATACTGTTTTTTTGTTTGAAGTAATTCATAAAAATTGAGCAGATAAATTAAAAATAAGAAGGTGAACAAAGTCAATAGCAGCATCACTATCAAATTCTATTGTAATGATGTGATTTAATTTTTGAGGGATGTCTTTTTCTATTTTTGCAAAAAAATTATGATAAAAAAGTAATTGTTGTTCTGGGTTGGTAATATTTAATAGCGATTTTGTTATTATCATATCATATCTCCCATATTGGAATCTTTATAAAGCACAGTATCTTGATTAATTCAATTAACTAAACGATTCTAAGTATAGTTATAAATCATAAGTCTTCATATGCTAAAAGATACTCTAAATGCTTGTAATAAGGTGTCGCTAAAAACTCTTTTAGCAAATCTTTAGATGGATTTATCAGTTTAATCATATCAATAAGTGCAGATTTTAGTTTGTGCAAATCTTTATGAATTACTATCCATAAGATATCTCCATCCACACCTCTATAATCGTGTGATATTTTATCTCTAAGACCTGCTATATCACTCCAAGAAAGTTCACATTTTACTGAATCTTTCAAAGATCTATCTATTTTTTTAGATTCTTCACCAATAGCTATAAAAAGTGATATGGTGGCATTGAGTTCTTTTTGCTCATTTGCCCATATAAAGTCTATTGGATTTTCAAAATCTTTTGTGTATAACCATGCTTTTTCACAACACTCAAGCATAGTCAAAATATGAATCAAGTTTTTTTCATCATACATAGATAAAATCTTTTTTTGCATAATGTTTTATTATCGGATTCATAAAATCTAAAGAAACAAAATCTACTTTTTCTACATTAAGCTCTGAGGCAATCGTATCTTGAATTTTTAAAAATTCAATACCACTCTTTAATTCAAAATTTCTGTCTCTTGTATAAAATATATCTATATCACTTGTAGATTTAGCTTCATCTCTTGCATAACTACCATAGAGTCCCAATGTATTTATACCATAAAGCTTTTTAAACTCATTTTTTTTATTTTTGAGGTATTGTAAAATAGTCGCTTTATTCATTGTTAACTCCAAAATATATTATTTTATAGATTATAACATACAACTCATATGCACTGACATAATTTTAGCATATTGTCATGACATAGGCTTAGTTTCAAACCTTATCAAATCATATCATTTCATTTGGACTTTTGTGGGACTTGGTAAAAATGCAAGGCTTTATTTTAGGCTATTAACACCCTATTTCTTGGGACTTTAAAAGAATTAGTTGTGGAGAGATTCACACTCCATTTTCGTCCTTTTTTAAATTTTGTCAGTAAACTACTCTAAAACGCATCCCCGCCAATACAACAGACGTTTTTAATAAAGAGATTATATCGAAAAAGTATATAGTTGTGAATAAAGTCTTTTTGAAAGTTCTCAAACAAACTTAATATTCATTTAAAGCATTTATTTTCATCAATATACGGTCAGAATCTTCAAACTTCAAATTGACTAAAAAAACTGCTTTATCCTTTTGTTTATAGACTCTGAAGACATCAACACTGCCAAGACAGTCTGCATTAAATTTATCGGCTTCTGATAACGGATAAGCAGGTTTTTGTAATGATTCCAGTCTGTAAAGTTTTTTATTTTTGACTATATAGGTCACATAAGGGTTTACTCTTCTGTGAAGGGAGTGTGTTGTTTGCAAAAAGAGGACATCTTCATTTTTGTCATTATGCACGATACTGTTTTGCTGATAAAGCATTAAAGACAAGTCTAGGAAAAGTACTCTCTTTTTTAGACTCAGAGAATTAAATCCGTTGACCTGTTTTTCATAAAATGTATTACTTTTGTTTACAGAAGCATTGACTCTGTACAAATAAACCATCATAATAGATAAAATAGTTATAGATATCATCATTTCTATCAATGTAAAAGCTTTTTTCATCGTATTCTTAACCGTAACAGTGATGAGGAGTAGTTCTTGGTTTTCAATGTACTTCTTCCTGTTTCGTAGATAGTTCCTGCACTGTTTTTTTTATTTGGATCGTTATCTTCTTCCTCGTTTGCGGATTCATCAAACATGCTTGTGTCAATATTCTGCAGTGTTTGATACACTATTTCTATATCTGTATGTTTGAGTTCTCTTCTAAAATCATCATCCAAATCAAAGTCTGAAACCAACTCTTCTAAAGATATCTTTTCATTTTCAAAGCCATATTTTGTTCCTACAAGCAATGAAAGATATTGCGTAGCCGTTTCCTGATTTTTCACCTGAGAAAATATATGTGTATTGTTGGCATTTATTTGCAGTAACGCCATAATTACCACTGAAATAATCATCACTGCTACCATTACCTCTATCAATGTAAAAGCTCTCCTGTGAAGATTACATGTAGCAGTACAAAACATTTTATAATCCGATACGGATTGCTTCATCCAGCGAAGTTTCTCCATTTAAAACCATGTTGGAGAGTTGAAAAGAGATACTTTGCAAACCGTCAGCTTCCAGTGCTTCTTTGATACTGTGCTCATCCGCTGTAGTTTTTAAAAGATCTTTTACCTTGTCATTCATAATCAAAAGTTCTCCTATCGATCTTCTGCCTGTGTAGCCACTGTAATTACATGCGGGGCACCCTTTTGCCTTAAAAATTTTGCTCTCTTTTGGGATATTGTAGTCATCGGCAAAATTTTCAGCTATGACATCTTCTTCTTTGCACTCAGGGCATAATACGCGGACCAGCCTTTGCGCCAAAATACCTAAAATAGAAGAGGATATTAAAAACGGTGCAATTCCCATATCAACCAATCTTGATATCGTAGCAGATGCAGAATTTGTGTGAATTGTAGAAAAAACCAGATGCCCTGTCAGTGCTGCACGCACCGCAATAGATGCTGTCTCTTCATCTCTGATTTCTCCTATCATTATGACATCAGGATCCTGGCGTAAAATTGAACGCAGAGCACTTGCAAAAGTGAGTCCTACTTTTTCATTCACTTGAATCTGCGATATGCTTTCTGATTTATACTCCACAGGATCTTCAACGGTTATAAGATTTTTTTCGGGAGATTCCACTTCTCGCAGGAAAGAGTGCAAAGATGTTGTTTTACCACTCCCTGTCGGTCCGGTCACTAAAATAATTCCGTGTGAAAGGCGTAACAGACTTTTGATCTTTTCAATCATATCCTGATGAAATCCAAGCTCTGTTATCTGCGGTATTTGTGAACTTTGCATTAAAATACGCATAACAACTCTTTCTCCATAAAAAGTAGGCAGTACCGAAACCCTGATATCCAATATCTCACCTGCAATTTTTATCTGTGTTCTTCCGTCTTGGGGAATACGTTTTTCCGAAATATCCAAATTTGAAATAACTTTAATACGGCTGATGATAAGACTGACAACTTTTTTGTCCAAATCTGCATTTTTACTCAGCATTCCGTCTATACGAAATCGGACTTCACCGCTCTTCTCTTTGACCTCTATATGGATATCCGAAGCTCTTTTTTTGACAGCCTGATAAAAAAGTGCATTGACAAACTTGATAATGGGTGCTGATTCTTCACTCGTTAAAATGTCACTCGACGTTCTTAAAAAATCGGTCAGAGAGATGTCTTCTTGTTCATTCTCTTCTGAAGAATCTTCTTGCATTGTCTCTATTGCTTTGTCTGTTCGAAGTTCCAAAAAACGGTTATAAAGCCTGTCATACGAATCTTCATCAAGCATCTTGAGAGGATATTTGATTTCTAGTTTTGTATAATAGTTACTCGCTTCAACCAAATATCTTTCACAGACACATGCAATGACTTCTTCTTCTGTTTTACTAAAAAGAAGATAGTTTTTAACACTGATCTCCGTTGGTATACCCTCAGGTTCACATACCTGTAAATGTAAATCATGAAGCACTTCTGTATTGAGCATTAATAGACACCTTTGACATGCACTGCAGGTTCTGTATTCTTTTGTATCTTTTCATTTTTTTTACTCATTATCTTTTTAAAGATTTTTTCATTATACTCTTTTTGCACACTTGAAAGAACACCCAGGTCTCTTTGCAGTTTTGAAAGTTCTTCACTTTTGTCTATGACATAAGGAGTCAGAATGACTACTAAGTTATCCTGTTCTTTAATTGTTTCAGTAGATGAAAAAAGATACTCTCCTATCATTGGAATATCACCCAGCAGAGGAACTTTTGTTTTTGTTTTTCTGTCAAGGGATTTTACAAGACCGCCGATGATAATGCTTTCGCCGCTTCTTAAAATCGCCTGTGTCTTCACCTCTTGCTTTGACGTAACAGGCTGTCCCGCTGCATCAGAGCTTAAAATATTTTCCAAAGACGCTTCAACATCCAAAGTTACCTTGTCGTTTGAGGATACTCTGGGTTTGATTCGTAATGTCAGACCGATATTTTCTCTTTTATAGTTGTTTGTCACCCCCGAAACAGCATTTGTTGTTGCACCGGATATTATAGAGATGGTTTTACCGACATAGATGGAAGATTGTTTATTGTTGACACAGAGAATTGAAGGATTTGATATTGTTTTTGATGCGCCGTGACTTTGTAAAAAATCAAGTGTTGCCCCAAGGGCCAATGCGCTTTTTGCGCCAGAGCCAATAGCACCGAGATAATTGATAATCTGTGTTGATGCCAGATTTTGCAAATTAGCATCACCAAAGTTTGCACTCATTGCATAAAGTCCGGATGCTGAAACATCTCCTGCTGCAAAACCATATTTCATTCCTAAACTTTCGGCATTGTTTTTGTTGATATTAATAATTCTTGCCTGAACATATACCTGGTATTTTTCCTTGTCCAGTGCATCAATAATAACCTTGATTCCTTTGAGTATCTCAGGGTCCGCCACTGCGATGATGGCATTGATCTCTTCGCTCGAAGAGATATTCGGTTTTGTGGTGAGACCTTTATAGGTTTTATCAGAAATAATCTCTTTTAGGGTTTTGATAACATTCTTTGCATCAGAGTTTTTAAGACTGTAAATTTCAACTGACCGGCTAATGTTTGACTCTACATCAAGTTTTTTCGCCAAATCTTCAATTTTTGCTACATTCTTTTTATTTCCGATAACAATCAAACCGTTTATATTTTCATCAAAAATGATATTGACTTTGTCCGAAACGACTTTAGGATTAAATATTGACTTGCTTATATCCAACAAACGAGCCTGAAGTTTTCCGGCATCTGCATGTTTTATATATACCAGTTTTACAATAGAGTTGTTTGTTATTTGAATATCTTTGATTATTTTTTTAATGGTTTCTATATTTTTTGGATAATCAGTTATCAAGATCGTATTGCTCTCTTTTAATGTCATCAGTTTTGCAGTTTTTGAAATAAGATAACGAATCTTTGCCGCTATAATATCTACATTTTCACCCTCTACTTTAACAGCCTGGGTTACCATTAAAGATCCGGATACTTTTTGGTTTGGTTTGACAACATCCGCATTAGATCTTGCAACCTCAGAAGAGCGGACAATTTCATAATAAGACCCATTACGTGCCAAAGAGTAGCCTTTTGACTGTAAAACAGAAACCAGCATCCCCATCAATTCATCATCATAGATAGGTGCAGAACTTACAAGATTCACACTTCCGTTTATTTTATAATTCATTAAAATATTTTTATGTGTAATTTTTGCTACCAGTTTTACAAAATCATCAATGGCCAAATTTGAAAAGTTAACATTCACCTGTTCTCTTGCCTGAAGAGAGAATGTTAAAAGTAGTATCAATCCTATGTGCTTAATGAATTTCATATATCAATTCCTTTTCTGTGTTATTTCTTAAAACAACCAAGCTTATTTCGCTTAATTTGTTTACATTTTTATATATATTCATCACTGCTTTATATGATGTCAAATCAATATTGTTTGCTTTAATGACAATATCACCTTTTTGCAACCCGAGTGCTGCAAATTTTGAATTTTTATTTATTTTCATTATCTTAAAACCTTTAATTTTTCCATCTTCCATGACTTCCTTTATGGCAATTTGTTTCCAAATCTTTTGAGGATTTTTTTCAAAAAACTTTATATCCTGCCTTGATATATTTGTCACACCATTATCTGTTTCATTATCTGTTTCATTATGCGTGACCCGGTTTATACTTACATCTTTAATTTTTTGTTTGACAAAATAGAGTATATAGTTTTTGCCGTCTTTTGTAAAAACAACATTATCGTTATTGATTTCTTTCAAAGTATAGCCATTATACGTTTCACCCACTCCGATAATTGAAGTTTTTTTCAAATTCGATTTCATTGCCACTATGGCATATCCATAATTTTTAGAACCATAAAGACCGATCAGAGTCATATCGGTAATACTTCTGTGCGCACCCGTTTCATTTGTTTTTTTATACCCCTTGGTATTTGTATGCAAAGGAGTAAGCATATTTGTAAAATTTACTCTTTGATATGCCGGACGATAATTCTTTTTTATCTTTACATCTATACCATTGCTTGGCAAATACCATAACAGCACGAGCGCAAGCAGCTTGGAAAGAGCTATTAAAATCAACAATTTTGTAATAATTTGCAACATCTTGGAATTAGAGACTTTGTTCATAAATGAAGCCTCCGTTTTTATCTTTTTTCAAATTTCGCAGTGTTGTACGATAATGAGTCAACATTTTTTTGGAAGGTTTTATCAAAACCTGCAAAGTTCTCTTGACAAGGTCGATATTAATATCAGCCTCTCCAAACTCACCACTGCATTTTCCCGTTACATGTAAAGGATTAAATACAGTATAGACAAGATACAGACTCTTTACATGTAAAGGTATAAATCCTGATGCCATATCGGATAAGACCAAACCTTCAACCTCTACACTGTTATACAAAAGAAAAAGATTCAGTTTTATCTTTTGTATTTTTGCAGTTTCGAGTGTTTTAACATATAAAACAGCATTTTTTATTTCAAGCGTAAAACCTTCATCACTGAGAGTCTCATCATTCAGAACAATACCTTTTTTTTGCAGTTGCTCTTCAGCAAAATAGTATATATTTACTTTGGGAGAAAAATAGATAAATGCCATCATAAAAAACAGGACATACAACAGGAATAAAACCAGTTTTTTTACCATTTTATCTTCACCTCCAGCGTTGATTTACTCTCGCTGATTCTTTTTATTTTCAGCATTGTTATGTTAAATGTTGTATTGAGAATTTTACCCATTAAAAAATTCAAAGCTTTTATATCCATGTTTTGAGAACTGATGTGTATTCCTGAGTTTGTTATTTCTTTTTTTATCTTGGAACTCTTTAAAACAGGATTTGACAATATATGTAGAATCTCCTTTTTCTCTTTTTCTTTGTTGGCAAATGCTTTTTTTAAAGCACTCGTATCTAAAGAAACTTTCAGCGTTTTTTCATAGAGAATTTTTTCCTGATGGAGCTCTTTTTTTGCATCTATGAGCTTCAAAACAAAAAACAGTAAAAGCAAAAGTAAAAAGATGCCAACGTAAAGAGGATTTAAGCGGTTCATAAAGTTATCTCCAAAGTCAGTACTGAATTTTTTAATTGGGTTTTAGCATGAATACCTTTACGTTTCAATGCTTCTATAATTTTTTTACTCTGTGTAACATCTTTTATAATCACTGTTAACACTTTGGAATCAAATCCTATGTAAGAAATTTTTTCATTTTTTGCAAGATGCATTTTGAGAAAATATCCTATATATTCTCTCAGTTTCATCTGTTTTTCGTATATTTTATTCAGTTCTGCATGAATAGCCTGATTTTGCATCATGGTAGGCTTTAAATTATATTTTGCAAATACGGCACTCCTTTGATCTTCAAGCGTGGCTGCCTTATCCATGGTAATAAGCCATTCTCCGAAAACTATACCTGTGATAAACAACAGAACAAAACCAATCTTATAAAAACTGGACTTTTTGAGAATATGATTAAACTGCTGTAAAACTATAGCATGACCGGATGGTTTAAAATCATCCAGTTTAAGGATATCTGCTTCTTTTATCCAAAAATCCGGTACAAGAATCACTATACCGTTTTTCACTACAAGCGCCTGTTTTTCATTTACTCTACAGGCCCCTTCCAAGGAAGAAAATTCACTCTGCGCAAAATAGATATTGACAACATTTGAAGGAGATATTTCTTTTTGTGCCATCAACTCCAGAATCATTTTATCTTCATAGGCAAAAACTATATACTCGTCATTTTCTTTATAGGCATAGTAGCTGTAGTGACCCTCAGGCAGAATATCTTCAAAAATGGAAGGAAGCAGTTTTTTTACTTCCCTTATATATTTCACAGGTAAAGAAATTTTCTTTACCCAGTATAAAGACGGAGATAAAATAACATTTATTTTTTCTTCAGTCTGCACTGGTTCCATGAAAGGATCCAACAAAATTGTTTTGTAATTATTTTTAAATTTTGTAAACAAAGTTTGATCCTTTTTTGGTTTTTATATTGTATTCAAATTTTATTTCAGCATTTTGTTTGCCCTGTGTAACCAAAAGCGTCACTGTTATAATTTTTTGCAAATCACAACTTGCATTAAATTTTCTTTTCAAGTCTTCTTTCTCTTCTGCCGTCAATTTGTCACAGTCCACAAAAAAATTATCTTCTTCAGCAGCAGTGTTTTCCTGCTCATAATAGTTCCCTGACATTATATTAAAAACATCCCTGTTTACAAAGTTTAAATCAATCACATAAGAAGAATTTTTATAATTTCCAAAAGTAAAGATTTTATGCAGATCTATGTGTTCAACGCTGTTATCATGATAGGTTTTTTTATAATACTCATTTAACTCTTTTATCTGTTCGTCAGAACTTATATAGTCTCTAAACAGATAAGGATTCTCATCAAACAGAGCACTGTTATACATTCCGTCTTCTTTTATACCGCCTGTTAGATCTTCAAGGAGATAAAGATACTCACTGTTGATCATTTTTGCATTCAAATAACCGATAAGTGCATTCTTCAGTGCACTCTCTCCTTCAGCTGTGTTCTTTTTAAGTGCATTAAAATTAAATTTAGATCGGGCATTCTCCAGCTTTACCTCTACCATTATATCCGTACTTAACGGGACAACTGTGCTGTATTGCAATAAAAATGCACGAAATGTCTGTGTGTCGTTTATATCATTAAGTTCGGGAGTCTCTTTTAAAATTTTCAGCATATCATCCAAAACAGCAGTAATTTGCAGTAAAAATTTCTCAGAGGAAAGATTCTTTTTTGCACTGTTGATATGTCCGAGTGATACCCCTATTGTAACTGTAATTGCCATAATGAAAAACATCGTTATCAAAAGGGCTATTGCATTTTTTTTAAACATTTACTGAATACTCATAGAAAAAATTGGCAACAACATAGCAGAAACTATAAATCCGATAGATCCACCGACAAAGAGCATAAGAGCAGGTTCAAGCAAAGTTAACAGCAGAGAAATCTTGTCACGATTCTCTTCAAAATAGAGTTCTGAAACATTATGCAAAATTGTTTCAAGTTCTGACGTCTCTTCTCCCAAAGCTATAGACTGGATAAAAGCATAATCAATCTTTATATCTGATTCATTGAGTGCATTCGAAAGCAGTTTTCCTTCTACCACTTTCTTTGAAGCAGTTGTAAACAGCTCTTTGAGCACAAGATTGTTTAAAATATTTGTCCCGAGATTTATAGTACGCACAAAAGGGACACCCGAGCGGACCAGCAAAGATGCCATATAAGAGAAGCGTGCCAACTCACTTTTTTGTATAATCTCTCCAAAATACGGAAGTTTTAACAGCAGTTTATCGACCCCGTACGCAAAAGAGCGGCTTTTCTTGCGTGCAAATATAAATATGACAATACCGGCAAACAGTGATGCCAAAATGATTTTAAAATTATTTTGAAAAAATGTTCCTGCTGCAATGACTACTTTTGTAGGTGTAGGCAGTTCCTGATGCATATTGACAAATATTCCTGTAATCTGCGGCACCACAAAGGTCAGCATAAAAGCAATCATAAGCAAAGAGACAATTATCATAAAAGAAGGGTAGGCAAAAGCACTTTTTATCTCTTTTTTAATGCGTTCCTGTTCTTTTAAAAATTTTGAAAGTTCCAAAAGCACTTCATCCAAAACACCCCCGTTTTCACTGACTTTTATCGAGTACTTGAAAAATTCCGGAAGCACCACTACCTTTTGCGCTTCAAGTGCTGAGTAAAAATCTTTTCCCTCATTCAGATGTGTACTCACTGTAGATAAAAAGAGTTTCATCTTTTTGTTGTTTTCATAATGTGTCTGCACAATTTTCAGTGCAGACACTATACTGATACCGGAACGGATATACATGGCAAGTTCACGGGAAAGTCCGGACAACTCTTTTGTACTTATTCGGTATTTTCTTGAAAAATGTAGGGAGTCAAAAAATGACGGGGCTTCTTCACTGATTTTTTGATAAATAATCTTTTTGGCTTTAATCTTACTCTTGGCCTCTGCCAAATCAGAAGCTTCAATCTTGTCAGATACTTTTTTACCAAACTCGTCAATTCCGCTGTACTTAAATATCATTGTATTATCTTTGTCATTAAATCTTGTTTTGCATTTACTGCTTCTTCTACACTGCTGTACACTTGCGGAGGTTCAAAATAGGGTGTAAAATCATATACATTGTTTTTATACTCTACCAGTACCTGATCACCGACTCCGTCACCATCCACTTCATATGAAAAGCAGACATTTTCTTCAATATTATCCTGATTAAAATAGCCTGTATTCTCTTTTTGCATCGCACCAAGATCAAAGTCATAGCGATAAACTTGTACACTCTCATCAAGGAAATTTTTTATCTTTATATCCTGCTTTTTTCCATCTATCAGTACAAAACAATTCTTGCACTTATCCAAACAAACAAACTTTGCACTCTCTTTATGCGGATAAGATTGTAAAAACTCTTTTAAATTTTTAAGTGACAAATTTGTACTTTTTTCACTGAGCTTTTTAAAACTGCCTATGACCAAAGTATAAACAACTCCCATTATCACTATGACTATCATAAGTTCAATGAGAGTAAAAGCTTTTTTCAAAAACAGTATCTCTTATTTACACTGACTGAGTTTTATGTCTGCAGCTTCTTTTGTTCCGCCCTCTTTTGCATCTGCACCAAGAGAGACCAGTTCCACTTTGCCGTCATTGTTCATATAGATAAAATTTCTCCCCCATGAGTCTTTTGGAATCTCATTGTCTTTAAAATACCCACTCGGTGAGTAGTTGGGATATTTTTGCGGATCCGGGTTTTTTACAAGGGCTTCAAGCCCTTCATCTGTAGTAGGATACCTGCTGTTGTCAATTTTAAACATATCAAGGGCACCATTGTAAATACTCTTCATTTGTACACACACCAGTTTTCTTTTTGCTTCTTCGCCTTTTCCAGTAAGACTTGGCATTATCATGGCTGCCAAAAGTCCCAGGATGACAATAACTATCATTAATTCTATGAGCGTAAAACCACTCTTTGATCTGTTTTTCATGCTTTATTACCTTGTTCTTTTTAATTATTTATTATAGCAAAAAAATGTATTGACTTTTTGCCCTCTTTGACACTGTTGCTCTTTTATCGTAAAAACGTTTCCGTTTTTTCAAAATAGCGTTCAATATTGTCAAAACTGTGGCTTCCGCCCTCTTCTATCATCAGTGTTGCTTTATCAAACTTATCTGCCGCTTCTTTGTAGTTGAGTGTTTCATCTCCTTTTTGGAGCAAAAGCATAAAGTTCTCCTGTTTTGGTTCTTGTACTTCATACTTTTTAAGCATTTGCAGATGGGATTCTCTCCATTCAAAACAGCTGCCGTCATAAAAACTCTGCATAAAACCAAGTGTTTTTTGCAGTGTACTATACGGATAGGTTGAAGGATTTATCAGTACTGCTTTAAGATTATATTTATGTGCAAGATATGTTGCATAGTACCCTCCCAAAGACGAACCCATCAGACTGACTTTTTCTTGTGAATTTTTTATAATTTCTTCCAGTGTCTGTATAGCCAATTCAGGGATATATGACAATGATGGCGCCATAAATTTTTCATTTTTGTTTATAAAATATTCTCTAAAAAGTTTTGCTTTATACCCTTCTCCGCTGCTTGCAAAACCGTGTATATAAATAATCATACTTTGTTACTCTCTTTTATAATTTTTTGCATCTCTTCTCTTCCCATTGCATAAGCTTTGCCAATATCCCGAAATGAAAAAACTTTGATATCCAACAGTTTTTCATTACACAGATACATGTAACAAAGCTCTTTTTTGCTGACATATTTTGACTGCCATGCTGTATGTATATTCTTTTTAATCCACCCCAGTATGGTTTTTGGCACTTTTTTATATTTTGGAAAAAGATTTATTCCGATGATAGGATAATTGTACTGCTGCAGCCTCTCAACCGGGAAATTGTCTACAAGCCCGCCGTCTACGACAAGTGTTTTGTTGACATACACCGGAGCGAACAAGGGTGCAATAGAGCAGGATGCCAAAACTGCTTCTTTAAGAATTTTGCCACTGTCATAATAAATCGCTTGCTCCTTTTCTACATCACATGCCGTTACATGTAACGGTATCTCAAGTGTTTCAAAACTTTCTTTGTCTATAAGTTTGTCAACAACTGCCACATTATGATCAAGTTTAAAAAGATAGCCGTTACCCAAAGAGATCTTAAAAACAGAGCGGAACTCTTTTGATTGTATCACCTCAAAAATGTATGCGGCACTCTTGCCGCAGGCAAGGGATGCTCCGATCAGAGCACCTGCGCTTGTACCGCTGACAGCTTTAATCTTGACACCGTTCTCCTGCAGTACGGAAACTATGCCCAAATGGTATGCTCCGCGACCTGCACCTCCGGACAAACAAAGAGTTATTTCTCGCGGAAACTGACAATTTTCCATTCACCCTCCAATGTTTCTACAATCGCAGTACAGCTCTCAACCCAGTCACCGCAATTTAAATACCTGATGCCTTCTATATAACGCATCTCCGCTTTGTGTATATGACCGCAAATTACACCATCATAGTTATTGTGTTTTGCGTGTTGCGCCAAAACAGCTCCATAATTCAATAAAGCCTCTGCTTTTGAAAAACGTGTTCCCAGATGTATATCCGAAATAAATATAGACCGTACAGCAACAGTAGTAGTTTCGTGCATTTTCAAATACAACCTTTGTTATCTCTCTGTGCAAGTATAATCATTTTATATTACAAAATGGTCACAAGAGAGCCAAAATCCACGGTAATTCAAGTTTAATACTCACCCAAGTCTACTACTAAGACTGAAAAGCTTATGAGGACTCCATCCAAAAACCTTTCTGGCTTTTTTAATATTGGAGATTTTGTTAATATTCATGATATTTATGGCAAGACTTCTTAACATTGTAGAGATTAAAGGTGCTTGACCTGTGCGAACTCTTGAGCTATCCTCATCGAAACTGACATCTTTTACATAGTGTAAAGAGTTCTCAATTTTCCAATGGCTCCTGATAATATGTGCAAAAGTTTTTGCATCTACATCAAGACTTGAAATATAGTAATGATACTCTGTCGTATGTTTTCCATACGATAGTGTTGTTGCTGTAATCTTTACAACCCTTTTTACAGATAACCAACTCTTTTTGATTTGATAGAGGTCATCATAGACTTCACAAACCCTCTCTTCATATCTCCCATGAGTGTTATGCTCATAATGGGCATAAGTATCTATTGGCTTAGCATCTTCAAGAGAGGTATTGAATATTACCCATTTTAAAAGCTCTTTCTGATTCGATTTTACCTGTGCAATATAATCATGTCCACACTTTACTATTTTATTCAATGTTTTTTTTGAGTATGCATAGCATCCATGGTAATCACACAATTTGTGAGGTTTAAAGCATCTAATAGTTCAACAAGTGCGGGAATCTCGTTTGTTTTCTCTTGTACCTGGGCTTGTGCCAATGTAAGTTTAGATTCTGTTAGAAAGAGCGAAACTATATGTCTGGCTTTCTCACTCATCTCTTTATTTGCAGAACCTCTCATGGTTTTCCCATCTGTTGCAACTATTGTCAATGTTTGTGAATCTTTTGGAGTATTTGAAAGTTGATGAATCCATTTTTGTTGCATCTTCTCTACTGCTTGTGTATCAATTCCCAAAAATGTATTTCTTATTGTTGTATATGCCGGAGCTTTAAAAGCACGACCCAAAAATTTAGAGAGTTCTCTTTTTCTCTCTTTCATCCATGTTGCAATATCTTCATAGCTCCCGGCACCTGAAAGGAGAGCCAAAAGTGATAAAAATAATATCTCTCCTGGATGTGTGTATCGCACTTTATTTTTTCTATAATCTGGTAGTTGTCTAAACTCTTCCAATAATACTTGCATCTGCTCCTCCTAATTTTTATAGGAGTAAGCAAATTTTGTTCTAGTTTATTTAACTGGTTATTAAACTTGAATTACCGTGGCCAAAATCTTTTTTTCAACGCAGATCCGTAAAATTTTGCTATAATATTTTCATCTAAAAAGAAGAGAGGTTTAATACCATGGAAATTCGAATATATTTTTGCGCAGTTTTATACAACGAGGATTCTGAAATAATTCAGATATCAGATATTAAACAGCAGGCAAGCAAAGAAGATAAAAACCCGGATGTGATTTCACAGATTCAAAACTCCAAGACAACACTGTCTGCCTTGTATAAAGAAGGATGGAGATTAATAGAAGTTGTTCCTTCCCATGAAACAAACGGGTACAGACTTTTCTTGGAAAAAGAGTAATAATATCTCTTTTTTTGAGATATATCAAATACCCAGTTTGTAGAGTTTCTTTCTCTCACTTGAACCTGCGATATTGAGCTGTTTTCTGTATTTTGCTATCGTACGTCTGACCATTTTTACTTTGAATTTTTCTTCTATCAGGGCTAAAAGCTTCATGTCACTCAAAGGCTTTTCATGGTTTTCATTCTTAATAAGTTCAATGAGAAACTCTTTGATGGCAGCATTACTGACATCTTCATCAATGGCGGTTGTAAAAAACTCTTTCATAGCCAAAACACCTCTGTCACATGCTATATATTTGTTTGCAATGGCTCGCGAAATAGTTGAGGGATTGTGTCCAAATTCATCAGCCAGAGTTTTGAGTGTCAATGGCATGATTTGTCCGCCTGTAAAAAAATCATACTGGTATTCGACGATCATCAAACCTACTTTGTAAAGTGTTGCTTTTCTCATATCAAGCGCATCCACCAAACTTTTTGCCTCTTTGATTTTTTGTCTTACAAATTCATGCTCAACGCCATAAGAGGTGTCTATGTTTATCACAGGATAGTAGGCATCATTGAGTTTGACTTCTATCTGCTGTTCATCATTAAAATATATCATCAAATCAGGAATGATCTGCGCGGAATCTTCCTGATATTCGATATTTGGCGGATTTTTGAATGTTGACAATACATGCATAACCTCGTTAAAAGACTCTTCTTTGGAGTAGGCATGAATATTTTGCATGTCATTAATGATTTTTACGGCCAGACTATATGCCTGGTCACTGATTTCACTGTTGTCTAGTTGAAACAAAAATGACTCAGCCAAATCTTTAGCACCTATGCCTACGGGTTCTACATGTAAAAAGCGCAGACGAATCTTTTCAAAAGTTTCTCTGTCTATACTGTTTTTTTGGCAAAATTCTTCTGTGTTACCGTCGTAATAGCCATATTCGTCCAAATTTTCGATGACAAACAAAGCTACTTTTTGTGAAACAGGTGTAGGAAACAGCGGCGCACCTATTTGCTCATCTAAAACATCATAAAGTGTTCGACTTTGAATAGTCAGCGCTTCTATCTGCTCTGTTCTGGAATTGCTCACTCCGCGGGAAATTATTTTTCTTGGAATCTTTTTTTCAAAATCTTCTTCAAAGCCTGATTTCACTTCTATAACAGGATTGGCTTCGACAAAAGGAGTCATAGCTTCACCCAAATCAGAAAGACTTGAATGCAATATGGGAAGCCAGTTACGCAGGGTATTTGAGAGCTTGTGTTTTGTTTCAACTCCCTGTGTTTGTCTTAATGCTCCCATATTTTCATGAATTCCTAAAGTTTGAAGCTTTCACCGAGGTAATGTGTACGGACATCTTCATTTTGTCCGATTTCATCACTGGTTCCCTGCGCAAGAAGCTCTCCCGATTTTATAACATAGACTCTGTCACAAACATCCAGTGTTTCACGTACATTATGGTCTGTTATCAATACACCTATGTCATATGATACAAGCTGATGTATCACTTTTTGTATATCCATAACGGCAATAGGATCAACTCCGGCAAAAGGTTCATCCAGCAACAAAAACTTTGGTTTGTTTACAAGCGCACGGGCAATTTCAACACGGCGACGTTCCCCGCCGCTGAGACTGATTCCCTTTCTGTATCGTATAGGCTCAATATTGAACATATCAAGCAGTTCCACAATGCGTGCTTCTTGTTCTGCTTTACCTTTTATACCGACTTCAGCCGCTATCATTAAATTGTCTTCAACACTCAAATCTTTAAAAATCGAAGCTTCCTGCGGTAAATAACCTATACCTTTGAGTGCTCTTTCATGTAAGGGCATCCCGATAAGATCTTCTCCGTCAAAATAGACTTTCCCCTCTGTTGCTTCTACCAAACCGCAAATCATATAAAAAGTGGTTGTCTTTCCTGCTCCGTTCGGTCCAAGCAGTCCTACAACCTCACCGCTGTTGACTTCAAGACTTATACTTTTTACTATTTCCAAATCTTTAATTTTCTTTTTTAAGTCTGTTGCTTTTAATGTGTGCATATTGTATACTCTCTTGCATCATCTGAAATTTTTTCTATCTCTATTGTCACTGTTTCAATGCCGGCAGAGACTAAAATATCCACCAATTCATCACTTCCCCACTCTATAAAATGCAGACCCGGTTTTTCCAACTCTTCAAGCATTCCCAAAGAGATAAAATGATCAAGCCCGTGATTGTAAATATCATAATGAAATAGTTTTTCCCCATAACATTGCTGCAGTGAAAAAGTAGGCGATGTCACATCTTCACTCAATCCGAGTTTTTTTGCTATATTTTTTACCAAAGTCGTTTTGCCTGCAGCCAAATCGCCTTTTAAAATAATAACACCTTCTTGTAGTTGACTCATAATTCTGTCTGCCAAAGAGTCTAACTCTTCCAGTCTATATGTATATGTTTTTTTCATAACTTGTTTGATGTTTCTATGATTTGTTTTAATTTTACTTTCGGTCTTGCTTTTGCAAGGGCTTCTCTTGCCATTTCCAGTCCATCTTGTATATCTCGGGCCAAATCTCCTACCATCAACGATGCTGCAGTATTTATAAGCACTATATCACGCTGGGCATCTGTTGCTTTTTCATCAAAAACAGCTCGTAAAATATTTGCATTTTTGAGTGCATCGCCACCCATTATGGCTTCTAGCGGTGCTTTTTTAATACCATACTCCTGCGGATCAATAATAAACTCTCGTGTCTTGCCGTCTTGCAGTAAAGCCGCATAGGTCACATCACTGATGCTTATTTCGTCCATTCCTTCGTTTGAGCTGACAACCAAAGCCGATGTAGCTCCGTTTATCTGAAGTGCTTCTGCCATTTTTGGTACAAAAGCTTTGTCAAATACACCCAGCATTGATTTTTTCACACCGGCAGGGTTTGTCAAAGGTCCGAGTATGTTAAATATGGTTTTATCAGGGATGCTTTTACGTACCGGTACGATGAATTTCATGGCCGGATGATGATTTTGTGCAAACATAAAAGTAAAACCTGTCTCTTCAAGAAGTTTTGCACTCTGCTCAATACTCAAGTCAAGCCGAACACCCAGTGCTTCAAACATATCGGCACTGCCGCTTTTTGAAGTGATAGAACGACTTCCGTGCTTTGCAACGGTTGCACCGCAAGAAGCAGCAAGCAGCGCTACTGTTGAGGAGATGTTGAAACTGCCTATTTTGTCACCGCCTGTTCCGACAATATCAAGCGCATTTTCTCTGAGTTCATCAGAAACAGGCAAAGCAACGGCAAAACTGCGCATAACCTGTGCAGCAGCGGCAATCACTTCCACAGGAGTACTTGCATCAAGTCGTATACTGAGTAAAAACTCACGCATCTGTGCATCACTCATTTCATGTTGAAAAAGTGAAGTAAATTTGACTAAAGCTTCCTCATATGTCATGAAATCTCCTTTATATACTGATCTTGCAGAGATTTTGGCGTTGATTTTGTTGTAGGAATTTGCAGCACTTCATACTTTTTTGATTCATTAAGATAGTTTACAGTAATAATGCTGCCGACTTCCACATTTTTACTCGCCTTTGCAACCACACCGTTTATCTCTACTACTCCGTTACTAATCATATCCTGTGCAACAGAACGTCTTTTTGTAATATTTACCGAATTTAAAAATTTATCTATTCTCATTTTTTATCTTTATTGTTTTTTTACTCATTTATAGTTTGTTTATTGTAGACAAATCAAACTGAAAATAATGTAAGAGAAGAAAGAAGTTGGAACATTTTTTGCATTATTAATTATTTCGCATCAGTTTTTCAAAATCTTCGCTTAACAGCGGTTTGGAAAAAAGATATCCCTGATACAAATCACACTCTATTTTTTCCAAAAAGTCTCTTTGTTCCTGTGTTTCAACACCTTCGGCTACTGTTGTGAGATGCAGATTTTTTGAAATATCAATAATACTCTTCACTAAAGATGCCTGTTGCCTGTTGTCAAGTTCTGCTATAAAAGACTGATCTATTTTTAACTCAGTTACGGGAATATCACGGATATAGCTTAATGATGAATAACCCGTACCAAAATCATCTATAGAAAAATGGATATTATGTTTTTTGAGCGCATTGATTGTGACAATCAGTCTTTTTAAGTCCTGAGATGTACTCGTTTCAGTAATTTCAAAAATCAGTTTTGTATGAAAGCCGGACACATTGTACTGACGAAGAAGACGTTCAACTATAGAAATAAAATCTTTGTTTAAAAGCTGCCTTACACTAATGTTAATCGACATTTGATGCAGATGCATTCCGATACTTTCCCATCTTTGCAGAGTTTTTATAGCTTCTTCCAAAATATATTCTCCTAATTCTATAATATAACCGGTACTCTCAGCAACGCCGATAAACACTTCAGGACTCACCTGACCGAGTGTGGCACTTTTCCACCTTGCAAGCACTTCACAGCCGATAATTTTATTTTTACAGCTTATTTGGGGTTGGTATTGCAGATATATTTCATTTTTTTCTATGGCAAAATGCAGCAGTCTTTCTACATGTAATTTATTTTCTATAATTTTACACAGTGCATCATTAAATATGACAACATCATCTCTGTCCGCACTTTTAACTTCATACATTGCAATGTCTGCTTCTTTTAAAAAATCATGGGCATTGAGTTTTGGGTTGTTTATGATACTCACCCCTATACTTGCACTAATGTGAAGCGTGCTGTCTTCTATAAAATAGGTCTCTTTTATTGTGTGTAGAATTTTATTTGAAAATTCTTTTGCCTGCGCAAGGCATTTCTCTTTCGTCTCAAGTGCATCGCTTAAAATACAAAATTCATCTCCACCCAATCTGGCAACGATGTTACTGTATTTGTCAGCCAATTGTGTCAAACGCTCTGAAACTTCAACAAGAAGTTTATCTCCGACATCATGTCCAAGGGTATCGTTGATTGTTTTAAAATAATCCAAATCTATTAAAAGCAAATAGGTATATCTGTTTTTGTTCTCCCTAACAGAACTGTCCAGATACTCTATAAAATAACGTCTGTTTCCAAGTCCTGTCAAATAATCATGATATGCCTGAAACCTGCTTTTTAACAAATAGGCATGTGTATTTTTTGCAGCATATAAAAGAACCATACTCAACACAACAGTGAAAAATGCAAGAATATACGAATAAAGTTCTCCAATTGCTATGAAATAGACAACAAGCGGAAGCATTAAAAACGAAACTGTTGCTACTACCAGCTTTTTCTGTGAAGCTAAAATAGTTGCCGCGACTACCGCACTGCCGAGTTGTGTTGCAATAGCTATATAATGTGCACTGATAGCATCTTTTGAGATATAGTATAAAAACATTATTGTCCATAAGGAAAAATATATAAACATAAAATATTTTACTTTTTCAAGCCATCTGTCTTTTTGTGATATAGTCATCTTTCTCGAATAATTTCTATACAGCTTCCATCCCCAGACTGAAAGCAGTAAAAAAAGGACAAACCAAAGTATTTCGACAATAATTGAAGAGTAAAGATATCCCATGACTATATATCCGGGACCTGTTCCTAAAAACAATAAAATAACAACAAGTATCTGCTTATGCATAAAATTATAAAAACTAATATTATCATTCGTTGTCAAAACATATCTCTCTTTACAGGTTTCTTATCATTTTATCTAATAAAAGTGTATAATTCAAGAATGCTAACCTTTACACATCAAACTATGACACAAATCACAAAAGTATTACAAAATTACATCAATACAATGCAGGGAAAAGAGATAATTTCATTTCAAATACTTAATCCTGACATTGCGACTTCGTTGTATAACGGCACACGCATTACATGTAACGGACAAGAGTATATTTACCGTGGCTATAAAAGCTGGATTGATTTGGCACATTTGCTTAAATGCAGAATGCTGACACCGAAAATTGCTGATGAACACACCGTAATTATGCGTTATGAAAAACTTGATGAAGACAGCACCTTTCATAAAAACATCACAGACAAAGAAGAAAAATACGGAGAAAATTCCATTTTCGGAAAAATTCACAAAAATGAAGAGGCTTCTTTTATTTACAGTTACACACAGGCATTAAAAAATGTACACCTGAACAAAAGAAAACGTATTTTGAATCTCGGGGTCAACAGTGGAGACGAGTTTGAAGTTATCGCCTCTTTGGCAGACAACTTTGCAGAGCTTGACCTTGTCGGCATCGACTACTGCGAGTCTGCCGTAGACGCGGCAAAAAAGAAGTTTAAAAACTTTGCCAACATCTCTTTACATGTAGCCGATATCAACAGTCTCAATGCACTTGATTTGGGAAAATTTGACCTCATCATCAGTATAGGCACACTGCAAAGCTCAAATTTGGAGTTTAACAAAACACTCATGTCCATAGTCCAAAACCATCTCAAAAAAGAGGGAGCTATGATACTCGGTTTTCCAAACTGCCGCTGGATAGACGGGGAAATGATTTATGGGGCCAGAGTCAAAAACTATGCTTTTTCAGAAATGGGACTGCTTTACAAGGATGTCATCTTTGCAAAAAAATACCTGCAGCAAAAAAAGTTTCGCGTCACTGTTACGGGCAAAGACTATATATTTGTAACGGCTACATCCATTCGTAAAGATTAAGAAGCAAATCCTGATGCAAAGGTATCTTTTGCAACCACTATCTGTTTTTGCCGCTCTTTGCGTTTTGTATCTTTTTCTACAAAAATTTTCTTGCGTGTTTTAGGGTCCAGTTCAGTATAATACATTACAGCAGAATAGGTACCTGGAGTCGGAGTAAAGACCTGTGCCTGTTCAGGATTCATTTGCAACTCTTCTGTGGTAAAACGCTTCAACTCGTGCATGTCTTTCTCCTCACATCCCGGATGGGCTGCAATGAGATAATAGGTCAAAAACTGTTTCTTTCCAGACTCTTTGTTGAGTTTGTCGTAGAGTTTTTTAAAATCTATAAGCGTCTGTTTTCCCGGTTTTCCCATGAGTTCAAGTACATGCTGCTGCGTATGTTCCGGAGCTACTTTCATCTGTCCTGATATATGATGTTCTACCATCTCTTTGAGGTAACTGTATCCGTGCTGTTTATCCTCTGTAATCAAATCATATCGGACACCCGAAGCCACAAACGCTTTTCTCACACCCTCCACCTGACGAACCTGGCGTAAAAGATTTATGTTGCGGGAGTGGTCAACCTTCATCGACTTGCATAAATGGCTTGCATCAACACAACGCTGATGGTCACAGGTACCGAGTTTGAGCTTTTTATTGCACTCATATCCGTACATATTTGCCGTAGGTCCGCCGACATCGGAAATAATGCCTTTATAATCTTTGTATTTGTTAAAATCTTTTGCTTCAGACAAAATATTTTTCTCAGACCGTGTTCTTATCGTCCGCCCCTGATGCACACCGATAGCACAAAAGTTGCACTCTCCCCAACAGCCGTGATGCGTCATGATGGAAAACTTAATCGTCTCCAGACATTTCACTTTCCCTTCTTTGGCATAGTAAGGGTGCAGCTCTCTTGTAAAAGGCAGGTTGGAGTTTGCATCCATCTCCTCTTCATTCAGGTAGTCACAGGGAGGGTTTTGAATGAGGTACCGGCTGTCTACCGGCTGACAGAGTCCTTTTGCCGCTATAGGGTCATTATTGTCATAAAAGAGATCAAAAAGGTCTATATATTTCTCTTTGTCATCCAAACACTCTTGGTGCGAAGGAAGCTGAATAAACTCATAAACCGGCTCTTTGGATATATAACAGATACCCCGTATATCTCTGTAATCCCTCTTTTCATCTATGGCACGGGTTAACTGCTCAAGGGCTATTTCCCCCATACCGTAAATCATCACATCCGCCTTAGAATCAAACAAAACAGGCTTTTTGAGTTTGTTGGACCAGTAATCATAATGACTTACACGTCGCAAAGAGGCTTCAATACCTCCCAAAACTATAGGCACAGTATTCTTAAAATAACGCCGTATCAGATTTGTATAAACCAAAACTGCTCTGTCTGGTCTTTTGTTGTTTTTTCCGCCCGGAGTATAATCATCGGAATTTCGAAACTTTTTGGTGGCTGTATAGTTTGAAACCATACTGTCGACGCTGCCACCACTGACACCCCAGTACAAACGAGGCTCACCCAAACGCATAATATCATCAGGTCTGTCAATGTCCGGCTGTCCTATCATTCCGACTCTGTATCCCATTCTCTCAAGCATACGCCCGACCATAGCAACACCGATAAAAGGAGAGTCTATATAGGCATCCCCGCTGACTAAAATAACATCACAATAATCCCAGCCTTTCGCATCCATTTCGGCCCGTGTTGTCGGCAGAAAATCTTTTTCGCTGAAAGTGACGGTATCTCTTTTTGGATTGTTGTGTTTGTTTTTATGTCGTCTGCTCAAAATATATAGCCCTTTAAAATCTGAAGTATTATACTAATAATACACTATTTACACAAAAGAAAAGATTATTGAATGTTAACATTGAGCTAATGTGCTTTAGTATATACTTTGCCTATGACAAAAATATTATTATTAGAAGATGATGAAGTATTATCTGAAACCTTAATTGAACTGTTGGAAAATGAAGCATTTGAAGTGTTACATGTAAAGGACGGGGAAGCAGCTCTTGATGCTACATTTGAAAACAGGTTCACACTGATGCTTTTGGATGTCAATGTCCCCTTGCTTAACGGTTTTGAGTTTTTAAAAAGTTTACGCCAAAGCGGAGATATGACACCGGCTGTTTTCCTTACTTCTTTAAGTGATGTCGCCTCTTTGGCAAACGGCTTTGATGTCGGTGCGGATGACTACATCAAAAAGCCCTTTGATTTTGATGAACTCCTCATACGCATACATGCTCTTTTGAAAAAAGCCTATCATACCTATCAGAATGAATTACGGGTCAATGACTTTCGCTTTGTAATCGACAAAGACGAACTTTACAATCAATCAAAATTCATACCGCTTTCTCCTTATGAACTGCAGATTACAAAGCTGTTTTTTCAAAACCTCAACAAAACAGTCCAAAAAGAGCTTATACTCGAAGCACTCAACGGGAACAAAGAGATGAGCGAGGGAGCCTTGCGTGTACACATTAACAAACTTCGCAAAATCGGTCTCCCAATTACAACGATAAAAGGGATAGGATACCGTCTTGCATCATCATGAAAAACTGGCATTTTTAAAATTTTTTCTTATTTACTTTATCAGCACTGCCCTGCTTATTTTAATTGCCGGATATTTTTATTTTCAACAGACAAAAAACCACTTTTTAAAAGAAGAGGAATTTTCACTTATTGAGTACGCCAGACATATTAAAATGGGTACTTCAATAGATGAATACAACAAAGATTTTCATCATGCTTTTGTCAAAGTACCCAAACATGTTGATATTAGAAATTTCACTATAGGAGAAAAAGAATTTTCCAAACTGCTGCCTATGAACAGGCGTGGAAAATATCTACAAGTATTTAAGTCAAAACACAGCTTTGATCAAAGATTATCCAACTTCAAAAAAAAAGTTCTGTCCATACAGTTTTTATTGCTTCTTATTTTTGCATATATTAGCTACAAGCTTGCAAAAAATGCTTTAAAGCCTTTACGCGAAAGTATCATAACTCTTGATAAATTTGCAAAAGATTTAATTCATGACTTAAATACGCCTGTCACCTCTATGCAACTCAATATGAAACTCATCGAAAAAATTCCGCAATTACAAAATACAAAAGCACTAATAAGGTTAAAAAAGAGTATCAACAATATTTCAGAACTCCATGAAAACCTAACAATACTGCTTCAGGAAGAAACTTTTCAGATACAAAATCAAAATATATGCCCTATTATTCAAGAAGTTGTTGAAATCCAAAAAGCCCTTTATCCCCATATCGCTTTTCACATTCAGTGCAACATACTCAAAGCAAAAATAAATAAACAGGCTATGAAACAAATTCTGCAAAACATTATTTCAAATGCCTGTAAATACAACAGTTCCAATGGATATATAAAGATTTATAACAATAAGAATGCTTTATATATAGAAGATAGCGGCAAAGGAATCAAAGAACCGGAAAAAATATTTGAACGCTCCTACAGTGATGAAAACAGCAGTGGTCTCGGGCTTGATATCGTAAAAAGACTGGCATATGCTATGGATATAAAAATAGTTGTGCAAAAAAACGAGCCTGCAGGTACACGCTTTGTTTTAACTCTGCCTTAAGAACTTGTATATCCTAAAACATACTCCAGTTCATATATGTTATTGACAATATACTCAAAATCACTGTAATTTTCCTCATCTGAGACTATCAGCAGTTCATCACCGATTTGCAGATTCATTCTTGCATCAGGCATCAAGTATATGTTATCCCCTCTTTTGAGCAGCAAAAAAACTACATGTAACATCTCATTTCTGTCAGCACGGGATCTTCTTAAATCTGCAAGGCTTATATTTTCACCTTTTTCAAGCCTTAATGTCAGTGCATACGCATTTGCATCATTCAGTACAGTTTCAAAGTACATTGGATTCATCCCTGTGATATTATTAAGCATATAGACAATGATTCTTGCCCATTCATCATCTTTTTTGCGTGCTTCTTGTATAAACAGGTCAGCCAGAGGTCTTGCTATATAGCTGTATGTTGCATCAGCCAGTATCTTCTCTACAATATATATTTTATTGATTTTAGATGCCTGAAATATATTTAAATCGTCTAAGGAATTTTCACGGGCCATTGTAAATATTTTCGGATTCAACTGTTTCGCCTTGTTTAAAATAGTAAGGTTCAGCAAATCATTTTGTGTTGCGGCTATGATGCAGGCACTCTCTTTGACACCGAGTTCAATCAGTCTGTGTATATCTTCATCATCCCCGAAAATGGTTGTATTTTTCTCTTCTATGTAGCGCTGTGAATCAAAATCTTCAATCACATACTCTATACCGGCCTTTTGCAATCCTTCTTGAATCGCTTTGCCCATTCTTCCTTTACCGTATATAATGTATTTTCCAAGAGGGAACTGGTCTCTTTTTTTCAGTTTGAGTATGTGTCCGTACATCCACATCTCCAAAAGCCAGATATAGGGTGCTGTTATACCATAGTAGATGCGTTTTGATATAATATCAAAAGGATTTTTCACATGTTTCAAATTCATACTTCGAAAGTGTTCAAGCTGAGCCTTTGAAGTTGCCTTGACAATAATATCAATTTTTTTATTGAGCAGTTTGCTGATGGTGGCTATTTTTGAATTTACCATATCATCTTCAAAAAGAGAGATTATACCTGCACAGTTTTTTTGATGGATTCCTGCAATTTTAAGCATTTTTTGATTTGTTGCATCGCCTACAAATCCAGGAACATTTGGATAAAAATTTTCCAATATCAACTCGTCTATCTTCTCTTCGTCTTTATCTAAAACAACGAGCCTGTAGTCATGTCCGTTGAGTCTGTCAATAATACTTTTTGTTATCCCGTTATATCCGAGAATAATATAAAAGGGTTTGTTTATATTTCTTACATGATTTCTGAACGAGTTCCTGTTTAATGCTTTTTTCAGTGCCTCATCCTGTATCAGAGAAACTATCGCTCCTATCCCGTAAAACCATCCTATCACTGTAAAATAGATAGAAAAACTCACCCACATTCGCTGTTCGTAGTTGAAAGTATACGGAGCCTCTCCAAAACCGATAGTACTTGCCATATAGGTTACAAAATAAAAGGCATCAAAAAAAGTCATCTGATAAGGGTCGCCGTTGTTGTCTGTCCCCTGAATCAGTACTAACCCGAGTATGGATATGGCAAAAGTAATGATAATGACCAAAAAAGGTGTCCTTAACCTTTTAAGAACAATCCATACAATCTGTTCATTCATATCTTGCTATCTTTTTGACTTGAGTGTATCGCCGACAAAGAGTATAACCGAGACTATATTTGCCAGGAGTGCTCCGCCTGAGAGTGAGACAATCGCTGTTGCGGCCTCTATATTCACATCACCAATTACATATATTGCAAAAGCCCAGACAGTCGCAGATGCGATAAGCTGAATATCTGCTACAATACTTGTTGCCAGTAAAACCGCCCCCAGCTGTGTTCTGTCCCCCAGTTTGAGTACTGTGGCTATCAGGTTGACAATAATCGCGGCAAAAAGCTCGTAAGAACTGTGCTGTTCAAGTACTGTAGGCTCTCCGTAAAAAAAACCGAAATTGACCGTCATGGCCAAGATAAAAAATGACCCGGATATAATTTTATGCATATTCATTGCTTTATTCTCCAAAATAAAAAAGACACCTAAGCGTGCTTCTAAAATTCTACTCTTATTAAAATTAATTGTATATTTAATCACTCTACATTTTACATTAAAGAAATACTCTGTATAATAAAATAACAAATAAAGATAAAAGATGAACTATGACAGATATTACCTACCCTTATGAAAATATGCAGGACTACACACTGCCAAGTTTGCTAAAACGGTCAGTTGAGCTGTACGGACAGAAAAAAGTATTGTCTAAAGTTGACCAGGACCCTATGAGCTATGAAGAGTTACATGAAAATGTACATGCCATGATCAAACTTTTAAAGAAAAACGGTATCAGAAAAGGCGATAAAGTTGCCCTGCTGAGTGAAAATATGCCTAACTGGGCTGTTGCATATTTTTCTGTTACCTATTTTGGCGGTGTCATTGTTCCCATACTTCCTGATTTTCATCCCTCTGATGTCCAGCACATTATCAGACACTCTGAGGCAAAAGCTGTTTTTGTATCACAAAAGCATCTTCAAACCATAGAAGAGCTGGATAATTCCAATATGAAGTTTGTTATAAAACTTGATGATTTAACACTCATAGATGAGTTAACAAATCACAGTTACATCGCAAAACTGACACAGAAAATGGCTTCCAAAGAACTTCCAAGACCAAAAGAAGATGATATGGCGGCACTTTTGTATACGTCAGGCACGACAGGGCACTCAAAAGGGGTGATGCTCTCACACAAAAACCTTGTTACCAATGCAATGAGTGCCTATAAAAACGTAACTATTTTACCCGAAGATACTTTTCTTTCCATTTTACCTTTGGCACATACTCTCGAGTGTACTGTCGGTATGATACTGCCGATTTTACATGGTGCAGACATTGTATATCTCGACAAAGCACCTACACCCAATGTTCTTATCAAGGCATTCGCCAGCGTCAGACCGACTATGATGCTCAGTGTGCCTCTAATCATAGAAAAAATATACAAAAATAAAATATTGCCAAAATTTACCGGTTCGTTTATTATAAAAACACTCTACTCCATTCCTTTTATACGCAAACTGCTCAATAAAGTTGCCGGAAAAAAATTAATCGAAACATTCGGAGGCCGGATCAAATTTTTCGGTATAGGCGGTGCAGCACTCTCTCCCTTTGTAGAAAAATTTTTGGCAGAAGCCAACTTTCCATACATTGTAGGCTATGGACTCACCGAAACATCTCCGCTTATAGCGGGAGGGAGAATCGGCTACCCGATCAAGATAGGCTCTACCGGCTTGCCGATGGTCGGAGTCGAAGTGCAGATAAAAGATCCCAACCCGCAAAACGGTGAAGGAGAGATTATAACCAGATCACCCAGTGTAATGATAGGCTATTACAAAGATGAAGAGCAGACAAAAGAGGTTATCAAAGATGGCTGGTTTTATACCGGAGACTTGGGTTACATAGATGAAGACGGGTATCTCTTTATCAGCGGAAGAAGTAAAAATGTCATTATCGGTCCCGGTGGAGAAAACATATATCCGGAACAGATAGAGGCTATCATCAATCAACATGAGACGGTTCTTGATTCCCTTGTGATGGAAAAAGACGGAAAACTCGTTGCAAGAGTACACCTGGACTATGAACTTATTGATAAAATGTTTAATGCTCATAATATGCCGGAAAATGAAGTCAGAGAAAAAATTGCAGATTACCTGGAAAATATGAGAATAGAGGTCAATGCACAGTTGGCCTCATTTTCAAAAATTCAGAAATTTATAGAACAGATTGAGCCTTTTGTAAAAACACCGACAAAAAAGATAAAAAGATATCTTTATACAGAATAGACAATAACGCAAAAGGAAAATATCATAGAAAATTTTAAAAAGGTTCTGCACAAAGATGAATCGGTTTTGGTACGGGCAGAAATATCAAAAACGTTTTATTTGCCTATGATAAAACTCTATGCCCTGGGATCTCTTCTGCTGTTTATAGGATATGAGTACGAAATAGGTGTGATTGGTATTGTTTTAATGATTCGCACTTTTTTTGTCCATCTGGATGAAATAAAAGAAAAAAAATCCTACAACTGTCTGCTCACACAAAAAAGGCTTATTATTCTCAAGGGCCGGGTACAAAAAGAGATTTTTCCGATTAACCTTGAAGAGATCAGAACTATCTATATCAAGCCTTTCAGTAAAAGATTTGGCAAAATAATTGATGTTGGAACACTGGAAGTAATCACGACATCCGGCGGCAGGTATGTTATAAGCAATATAAAACAGCCCTACCTCTATCACCGCGCCATCATCGGTGATATTGTCAGTGCAACGCACTATTCAAACAAGTCTAAAAAGAGTTAAAACTGAGGCTGCACAAAAGGCACTACCTGCTTTTTACGGCTCAGTACGCCATCGAGCCATGCTTTATGGTCTTGGAGTTTAATGTCAAATGCTTTTTCTATTTTTGATTCGTCATCACTGACAACCAAAAGTTTTGAACCCTCTTTCATGATGTCTGTCAAAAGAATCAAAACAGTATGCAGTCCGCCCTCTTCTTTCATCTTTTTCATATCTTCAAGCAGTTCCTCTTCACGAGGTTCCAAGACTGAAATATCGACCATTTCAAGCTGCCCGATACCGACTTTTGTGCCGTTCATATTAAACTCTTTATAATCCCGTGTATTTAAATCACGGGCACTTGCACCGTCAACAGCAGATTTTACTATAAACATCTCCATCGCCAGTTTTTTATAGTCTGTTACTCCGGCAATTTCTGCTAGTTCTTTGACCGCTTTGGTATCGACTTTGGTACATGTAGGAGATTTAAATATAACCGTATCACTTAAAATTGCCATCATCATTAAACCTGCAATCTCTTTTGGTACTTCCACACCGTAACATCTGTACATTTCATAAATTACCGTGTTAGAACACCCAATCGGTCGAATCCATGCTTCAAGAGGCGTATCCGTAGTCAAATCACCCAGTTTATGGTGGTCGGCAATACCTATTATAGTTGCTTCGTCAATATCGTCCTGAAAATGTGCTTTGTCGGTAGAATCAACTATAAAAACTCTCTCACCTGCCACTGATGTTTTGAGCATTGGCAGAGTACCGCCGAATTTATCTAAAATAAACTCGGTCTCAGCAGTTATTTCACCCTGACGGGCAGGAATATACTCTTCCTTTTCAACTTGGTTTTTTAAATAAGATAATGAGATAGCACCAACAATAGAGTCACTATCGGGATTTTTGTGTCCAAAAACATATACTGACATTTTAAGCCTTTATTTTTTTCGAATTATACTGTAAATTTACAAAAATAATAATCTTAAAAATACTTTTATTAAGATTATCAATCAAAATTTAATAAGATATTATATGATGTTGTTATATAATAGATTACGCAAAACGATATCAAGGTTAATGAATGAATATTCTTTTAGTTGAAGACGATATGGAACTAGCAGCAATACTTACAAAAGGTTTACAAGAGGAAGGGATTTGCGTTGATAGTGTAGTATTAATAGATGAAGCCAGCTCATATATTCAAATGAAAAATTATGATGTTATTGTTCTTGATAAAATACTGCCAGATGGAGATGGAAGCTCTTTTTGCTATGAACTCCGAAAAAATGAAAATAACACTCCTCTATTGATGCTTAGTGCAAGTAGTACATGTGACGATATTGTTGATGGACTCAATAAGGGAGCAGATGATTATCTCACAAAGCCTTTTCGTTTCATAGAACTTGTAGCTCGAGTCCGTGCACTCTCAAAACGCTCAACTAACATAAAAAGTCATATTCTCAAAGCAAGAGACTTGACGCTCAACATTATGTCAAGAGAGCTAAAAAAAGGAGATAAAACTATAGAATTAAGAAATAATGAATTTAATCTTCTTCTGCTACTAATGAAAAGAAAAAACAGTGTTGTCTCAAAAACCGAGATTATAGATTATATATGGAATATGGAAAACTTTATAGACCCAAATCTTTTGAATGTTACTATTTATAATCTCAGAAAAAAAATAGAAAGTTCTAAAGATACAAAAATCATACACACGGTAAGAGGTATTGGTTATAAAATTGTTGAGTAGACTTTTGAGATATAAAAAAGTTCTTTTTTTACTAACACTGCTTTTAGTTCATATAGTTTTTTTAGAAAATTTGAACTCTTTAGAGCCATATATAAAATACTACATTATATTTAATATTTTTACCATTCTCTACTTTCTCTGGCTAAAAATAAAACTAGTGCATCTCAATAGTTATATAACAGATACTATTGTCAGTATTGAAAAAGAGATTTTACATGATAATATCCAACCGCTTTGTATACCTAAAAACATTCAAGAGATTAAACAGTTTGTAGAAGAGGTAAATAAAATAATTTTTTATTTGAATCAAAAAAACAAAGTTGCACAATCATTTAATGCGAATATGGCACATGAGCTAAAAACACCTCTTGCTGAGCTTAAAGCTAAGCTAGAATACTCTCTTTACTACACAGCACTTCAAGATAATCTTGCAACAGAGTTGCGAGCATTTATACAAAAAATAAATAGTCTTGAAAACATAGTCTCTCAAATGCTCTATGTCTCAAACAACAATATAAAAAAGCTCAACAACTCTATGCAACGGGTTTTACTCAATGATATCCTCTACTCTATATTGGACACAAAAAAAAGTGAGATAGAAGCTAAACACCTAAAAATAGATATAGAGATCAATCAGGCAATCTCAATACACGGTCATGAAAAACTACTTCAACATGCTATTGGAAATATTATTGATAATGCAATAAAATATTCATTACCAAACAAGAGGATAAAAATTATCCTTAGAAAAAAGAAAAACTTTATTTTTCTTGCAATAATTGATTACGGCATAGGAATAGATAAAAAAGAACTCAAGTTAATTTTTCATCCTTACTATAGAGGTGAAAATGCCTTTTCAAACAGTGATGGGTATGGACTTGGACTTAGCTTGGCAACTTGGATCTTGGAACTTCACAGTGCCTCTATAAAAATTCGCAGCAAAAAAGGCAAAGGAACCTTTGTAGGAATCAAGTTTTATACTAGTTAAAACCCTATTGCAATGCCAAGTCCAAAGAAGTCTTCAGACTCTCTATTGAGTCCTAATCCTCCGTTTATATCAAGTTGAATATTCTCTTGTAGTAAATATGTAAAACCTCCATCAACTACTTTTTCCGTAGGTATTATTGATGAAGATGGTATGATGGAATAGAGTTCTATAAAGCTGGCAAACTTCTCTGTATGGCTAAAAGTAATCCCAGTTGCAGGTTGAAAATCATAGATTCGTTTTTCATCCCTGTAAGTACTCGATTGAAATGTTCCAAAAAATGAAACAGTTTCATTTAGTGTATAATCCCACAACAACCCAACGAGTGGTGAAATATTTTCTGTTTTAAAGTTGCTCTGCGTATCTGTCGGCAATGTTACGAGTGTCATAAATGTAAAATTATATTTCTCATTTTTAATGAGGCTATATTTTCCACCTATGGTTATATCAGATGTAGGGCTCTCCTTAAAATCTTTTGTAGTACTCCATCCATCCCATAAAAAATCAAATTCAATATCTTCTGTAACCCCTGTACGAAGTTCAAAAAGAGGAAAATCTTGAGTATTGTTTTTCGATGAAAGTGTGTCAAAAGTGTAATTGTATCCCATCTCAATATTAAACTTTCCAGGTTTCACTGTATATGTTCCTGTACTAAAACCTGGTCTATCAGCAATAATTTCTGCCTGCATATTGACAGATATAAATGCTACCAAAGCAGTACCTAAAAAGATTTTTTTCATACTTCAACTCCTAATATAATGTTCTAGTTGACTTGATACATCCGCATGTCCTAGATAAATGTTTGTTGTATTCTCTTTTTTTAACTTTTGGAGATGTTTATATGCTTGTATCTTCTTCTCGTCATTAAAATATATAAACATATTACGAGAGAAAATAATGTCAAATTTTCCAAGCTTAGTAAGATTTGTTTCAAATATATTGGCAATATGAAATTCTACAAACTTTTTAACATCTTCTTTTACATAAAAACTATTATTTTTCTTTGTAAAGTATTTTTCTATAATATCTTGTTTGACTCTATGAAGTGAACGCTCTTTATAGATCCCCTCTTTTGCTTTTTGTATAACATTTTTGTCAATATCAACTCCGACAACTGTAAAATTACTTATATTCATCTCTAATGCAGTAATAACAATGCTATAAACTTCCTCTCCTGTTGAAGATGGGAGAGATAAAATATGTAATTTTTTATGAGTATTTTTATAATTTTCTAAAGCTTCTTGAATCTGTGTATGCTCACGAAAAAAGTAGGTTTCATTAATCGTAATGAGGGTTATAAACTCTTCAAAATTAAATGTATTCTCTTGAATATGCTCAAGAAGCTTAGAAAAAGAGGCTATATTATTATTTTTACAATAATCAACTATTTTTTGTTCAATAAGAGGTTTGTTTTCATCTAAAATTATTCCTGATTGCTTCTCAATGTATATATAAAGTTCTTTTTTAGCACTTCTATTTACTTCGACACTATTAGTCTCGTGAGAATACTCAAGAGAGTTTAAAGCTTTTTTTCTAAAAAAATTAAACATTTTGAAGATATTTGGCTATATTGTCAATATGCATGATTTCAATGTTTTGATTTTGCTCATATGCTGCTTTTGGCATTCCATAAACTTTAGCACTCTCACTGCTTTCAGCTATGCACAATGCCCCTTTCTTATAAAGTAAATCCATCCCTTTTGATCCATCATCACCTATACCTGTTAAAATCACAGCTGTAACTCCATACTGAGGCAAACATCCAAGTGCAGACTCAAAAAGAGCATCAATGCTTGGTGTATAGAGTGTCTCTTTATCTAAAGAGTCTAAATAGATAGAATCTGATTGGATTGAGAACTTTGAACTTGTTTTACATATATAGATAGAGGATGGTTCAATCTTTGTTTTATCTTCTACAAGGTGTAGAGGTAGCTTGGAAATACTTGAGAGTTCTGTAGTAAAACTCTCCATTACATTACTATTCATATGCTGGGCTATGACAAATGATGCTTTAGTATTTTTATCTAGTTTTTGGACTATTTTTTTATATGCCCTGGTCCACCTGTTGATGCGCCAATAAGTACTAGCTTGTGCATTTTCTAACTTTTAAAACTGCTAAGTTGGGCATTTAATTTTTCAATGATATCATTTTGATGTTCAGCTGCTGCAGCAATCTCTTCAACACTTCTTGCATTAGTGATAGATACATCATTGAGCTTCGCCATATTTTTGGAGATGTCAACAACTCTGTTTTTGAGTTTATCTACAGCTAAAGAGCTCTCCTGTGCCATTGATTTTGATTTTTCTATAGCATCCATAACACTGTCTATGCTCTCTTCTACATCACCTGCCTGTTCAGCTGCTTGAGCTATCTCTTTTGCGTTTTCTTGCATATTATCGCTTGATTCATCAACTGACTGCACAACAACATTGATGGTGGCATTTATCTCTGTAAGACTTTTTTGGGTTCTCTCTGCAAGCTTTCTTACTTCATCAGCAACAACAGCAAAACCTCGTCCATGCTCTCCTGCTCGTGCTGCTTCAATGGCTGCATTGAGTGAGAGCAAATTTGTCTGTTCAGCTATATCGCCTATGAGTTCAAGTATGCTTTTTACATCATTGGTACTCTCTTTAAGCTCTTGCATCTTGAGTGCAAGTTCTTCCTCTTTTACACTGGAGTCTTTTACGGTACTAATAAGGGCATTTATTTTTTCTGTAGTTTGGCTTAATGCTTCAAAAGAGTTTTGTGAGATCTTTTGCATCTCTTGAACTGTATCATCAACAAACTCTGCTTCTTGTGTTGTTTGATCTGTATCGTTGTTGATAGATTTTACAAGAGTAGCTTCATCTTCTACCCGTTTGCCAATCTCTAAAGATGTAGCAGAGAGTTCGTTTGATATTGATGAGGCTTCATTACTGACTGTTTTAGCTTCACTTATGGCATTTTGAACCTTCTCAATAAATTGATTAATATATTTGGCAACATTAGCCAATTCATTTTTACCTTCAATATGGATTCTCTTTGTTAAATCACCATCTCCAGAAGCTAAATTTTTTGCAGCATTCGCTATCTGCATAAGGTTTCTACTAATAGTAGTAGATACAAAAAGCATAAAGACAATAACACCTAAACCTATAGCTATAAAAAGAGTAATCAACTGCATTTGAAGACTTTGAGCAAGTTTCTCTTTCTCTTGTTTTTGATCTTTTCTTAATGTAACAAGAGCTTCTTGAGCCTCTTGTGCTTCTTTTTTCATCTGCTTATTTACCTGAAGTGACTTCTCTCGCAGCTCACTAAAAGTATAAAAAGCTTTTTTATATTCACTCAAAGCTTTCAAAATATCATCTATCATTCTTTTGTTTTTTGGAGAGCCTAAAATATCTTTTACATGTAAAGAGAGCTTTTCAATATTTCTAATATACGCCTCTACCTGGTCTTGATACTTTATATCTTTACGGCGAAGGTAATTTTTCTCTGCTATTCGCATAAGCAAAAGCTCTTTTACTATTTTGTTCGCTAAAGATGCCTCTTCTATCTCATCTGCTATAACTCGTACATCTTTTGAGGTGCGTATGACTTTATCTCGCTGTCTTTTTTGAATATCTCTTACTTTTGAAGCGATAATTTCGACATCTTTTGCCTCTTTTACCATCTTTGCCTCTTCTTCTAAAGAAGCATCTCGAAGTTTTTGAAACTTTTTAAACAGATGAAGGTACTGCTCTATGTTTGTTATAACATCTTGAACAAGCTGTTTGTTTTGTGGATCTTTAAAACTCTTCTTTAAAGCTTTTGCTTCTTGTAAACTCTCTTGCACAAGTTTTTGAAGCTCATTTGCATAGTTTGCATCTTTTCGTCGTATATAGTTTTTTTCGTTTATTCTTGCTTCAAGCATCTCTTTGACGATTTTGTTGGAGATAGAAGCTTTTTGACTTTTATCTTCAAGTTTGTCCAAGTTAGAATCAATAGCAAAATAAAGATAGATAAATGCAAGGGAGATAACGACAGGAACAATGAGGAGTTGTTGTTTAATAGTAATGTTTTTCAACATATAAGCACCTTTGTTTAAAGTTATCTAATACTAGCAAACCGATATGAATTTATGATGATTTAAATATGAAATATATTTCATATTTAATCTAAAAGTCTCTCAAATGACTCCTTTGTCATTGGTTTGTAAAAATAGTAGCCTTGAATTTTTACACTGTTGTGTTTTGTGACACTTTTGAGTGTTGCAGCATCTTCAACTCCCTCTATAACAATAGTAAGATGCAGTGTTTTTGCCAAATAGACAATCCCTTCAAGTAGTTCTTGTGCTCTTACATCATCTAAAAGATTATCAACAAATTTTTTATCTATTTTTATAGTATTGATTGGATAGTCTTTAATGTAAGACAATGAAGAGTACCCTGTCCCAAAATCATCCAAAGAAAACTTAAAGCCTAACTTTTTAATAAGTTCCATAGTGCTAAAAATAAGATCATTGTTTTGAGCAAAAACACTCTCTGTTATCTCAAAATAGATTTTTTGAGGGTTGATTGATGGATACTTCTGTAATACTCTTTTTAAAAATGGGATAAAGTTTTCATCATAAAACTGTAAGATGGAAAGGTTTATGGAAACTACATTTTTAAAGCCTCTTCGCTCTATCATCTCAAAAACCTCTTCTATAATCATATAAGTAACATCAAGAATCATCCCATTACTTTCAAGTTTGGCTATAAACTTAGCAGGGGAGATTATTTCTCCATCTCTCTCCCATCGTAGTAGTGTCTCAACGCCGTAGAGTGCTTCTGTTTTTGGCTCGACTATAGGCTGGAAATATACTCGAAATTCTTTGTTTTGTACAGCATCTCTTAGTTGAATATCTAACAATGTTTCAGATTCTTGTTTTTCATACATTTTTTTATTAAAATAGATGTATTTTGCTTTTCCTGAATTTTTTGCAGCATACATCGCAACATCAGCATATGAGAGTATCTTTTCCCTTGATTCATTTTGGTGGTCTGAGACATATATACCGATAGATATGGAGGTAAAGATAGTATGCTGGTCTATATAGATGGGTTTTTGCATAGTATCTAAAATTTTATTTGCGATATTGCCAGGTACTGTTGGATTTTTGATATTTTGAAGCAGTATAGCAAACTCATCACCACCAAGTCGTGCAAGTATATCGTTGGAGCGAATATGTGTTTTCATCCTTTTTGCAATAATCTCTAAAAGTTTATCTCCCGTTGTATGTCCATAAGTGTCGTTAATATTTTTAAAATTATCAACATCAATAAACATCACTGCAAAGAGTTCATTACTCTTAAGACATTTGCTTATACACTTCTCTATCTCCTCTTGAAACATTTTTCGATTTGGCAGATTTGTTAGTTTATCATAATTTATTAAAATTGAAAGTTCCTGGAAAGTAGTTTGTAGCATTGCTATACTGTTGTTAAGCATCTGGGACATTTTTCCTAATTCATCTTCTGATGTAACACGAATACGCTTAGAAAAATCTTCATGAGAAATGGTAGCAAGTACGTCATTTATCTGCTTAATTGGTTCTATAATAGAATTCATGAGCATTTTTGCAAAAAAACCACTTAAACCCACTATAACTAAAATAATAAGCTGAATTATAATAACTTGCTTACTGAAAATCTCATCAGAGTGTTGGTGTCTCAGTTTTGCTCTTTGTATCTGGTATTCTGAGAGTTCATTGAGTGCTTCTCTTGCTTGACGAAACTCAAAAATAGCCTCTTTGTAGAGAATTGGCTCAAGCTCATTTTCACTTTTTTTTAAAAGATATGGATAGATTTTTTCATAAATAATGGAAAGATATTCGTGAAAATTTACTTTAAATTTTTCAAGTTCTAAAAGTTCTTCATTTGAAAGTCTTGTATTATCATAGCTATCTAACTCTTCTTCAATTCTTTTTACTTGCTGAGATATGATTTCTTGGTGATGTATAATTTCTAAAGGATCTTTAGCATCAAGAAGTCGTAAACTTCTATCTCGAATCCTATAAAGAGCCCCCTTAAGGTGTGATATGTTTTCTAAAGGGATCACTTCTTGAGTATAAATATTACTTACTCGTTTATTTATCTGAGAAGATTGCCATAAACTCCATTCTCCAACTATAAATATAAGAAATATCAAACCTCCAAGAGTTACATAGAGTCTAGTTTTAAGCTGAACTTTTCCAAACATTGTTTCACATCCTCCAATAAAGTAGTCACTTTTAATACTTTAACATATGAATGTGAAATTATTATTATTTTTTCAATGTAACTTTAACTCTTTTTCAAGATATTCACCGGTGTAAGAGCCTGTTTTTTTATGGTTCTTTGCCAACACTTCCGGGGAACCTTCCGCTATTATGAGTCCCCCGCCGCTGCCGCCTTCAGGACCCATATCTATAATATAATCGGCATTTTTTATCATATCAAGATTATGCTCAATGATGAGCATAGAGTTACCGAGTTCGACAAACTTATGCAGTACATTTGTCAATCTGTCAACGTCGGCAAAATGCAAACCTGTTGTCGGTTCATCCAGAATATAAAGCGTTTTTCCTGTATCTTTACGGCTGAGCTCTTTTGAGAGTTTGATTCTCTGCGCTTCTCCGCCTGAGAGCGTTACGGCATTTTGACCCAAAGTTATATAGCCAAGTCCTACATCGACAAGTGTTTTCATTTTTTGGTGTATCTTAGGAATAGGTTTAAAAAATTCAAAAGCCTCATCCACACTCATGGCAAGCACATCGGCGATGGTTTTTCCTTTGTAAAAAACCTCCAGAGTCTGCTGGTTATAGCGTTTCCCGCCACAGGCATCGCATTTGACCATAATATCAGGCAAAAAGTGCATTTCTATCTTGTTTTCACCCTCTCCCTGACACTTTTCACACCGACCGCCTTTGACATTAAAAGAGAATCTTGATGCCGTATATCCGCGAATCTGACTCTCTTTTGTCTGAGCAAATAGGTTGCGGATTTCATCCATAACACCGGTATAGGTTGCCGGATTACTCCTTGGAGTACGCCCTATCGGGCTTTGATCAAGATATATCACTTTATCAACATGCTCTAATCCGTTTATTTCTACACCTGCTACTTTATTGACTTTTCTGGCATGATTTAACAGTTCTCTTGCCGTCGGAAGAAGTGTCTGAAGCATCAGAGAACTTTTTCCGCTGCCGCTGACTCCTGTGATGCAGACAAAGTTGTTGAGCGGAATTTTAGCACTCAGGTTTTCAATATTGTTAATAGTGACATTTTTGATTTCTATCCATTTTTCCTGCGGACGTCTGTAAAAATACTCGATTTTTTTACGTCCGTAAAGGTAGTCAGCTGTAAGTGTTTTTGCTTTTTTCAATTTTTCCAGTGTTCCGCTGAAAACAACTTCTCCGCCGAATTTTCCCGCACCGCTTCCTATGTCTACTATAAAGTCTGCATTTTCTATGGTCTCTTTGTCATGCTCAACCACGATAACGGTGTTTCCTTTTTCCTGCAGGCTTCTGAGTGTTCGGATAAGTTTCAAGGTGTCTCTTTCATGAAGTCCTATACTCGGCTCATCCAACACATACATGACACCTGTAAGTCCCGAACCGATTTGTGAAGCTATTCGTATGCGTTGTGCTTCTCCTCCGCTTATGGTTCTGGCATCACGACCCAAAGTAATGTAGCCAAGTCCTACATCATAAAGAAAGAAAAGTCGTTCTTTGATTTCGTTTAAAATAGGCTCTGCTATCATTCTTGACTGTCTGTCGAAATAGGAAAAGTTCTCATCATTGGCAAAAAATTCATAGGTTTTGGCAATCGGCATTTCGAGAAGCTGTGCTATTTTTGTATCAGCCACTTTCACTGCCAAAGATTCGCGTTTGAGCCTGTGCCCGCCACAGACATCACAGACCTTTTCACTCATATAGTCTGCAAGTTCTTTTTCGTCTTTAAGCATATCATAGGCTATACGGATAATACCCGGGAATATTCTTTTTACTTTATGGTTTTTCCACAAAAACTCTACTTCATCTATATTACCGTGTAAAATCGCTTTTTGCTGGTGCAATGGCAATTCAGAATACGGTACGGTAACGTCAATGTCATTATGTGCACAAAAACCCTTTAAAAAGGTAAAATAGTAACCTTTGTTAAAACCGTAAACAATTTTAACAGCACCTTTTTCAATACTCAGATCACTGTCAATAATCTTGTCAATATCAAGTGCATAACGTATGCCAAGACCGTCACATTCAGAACAGGCGCCTTTTGGAGAGTTAAAAGAGAAGCTCAAAGGTTCAAGCGGTTCAAAGCTTATTTTACAGTCAAAACAGGCGTTATGTTCCGAATAGTGAATATGCTGAGGGCAGCCGAGTTCTTCATAGTTGAGTATTTCCACTTCCAGTTCGCCGTAGCTTTCTTTGAGCGCTTTTTCCACATCTGATGCGATTCGTTCTTTGTTCTCTTCTTTGACAATCACTCTGTCAACAACTACTTTAATCGTATGCTTTTTTGTTTTTGAGAGTTCTATCTCTTCATCCAGACGTACCATAACACCGTCAATCTGAGCACGGACATAGCCTTTATGCACAAGTGACTCAATCAGGTCTGCGTAGGCACCTTTGTTCTCTCTTACAAGCGGTGCCATCAGGACAAGTTTTGCTCCCTCAGGCAGCTTTGCAACTTCGCCAATTATATCCGAAGCCGACATTTGAGAAATCTTTTTGCCGCATTTATGACAGTACTGAATACCGACACGGGCATACAGCAGTCGAAAATAATCATATATTTCCGTAATTGTTCCGACAGTTGAACGCGGATTTTTTGAGGTTGTTTTTTGATCTATGGCTATAGCAGGTGTGAGCCCCTCTATTTTGTCAACATCAGGCTTGCCTACACGGTCTAAAAACTGTCTTGCATACGAAGAGAGTGATTCCATGTAGCGGCGCTGACCCTCTGCATAGAGCGTATCAAAAGCCAGAGTAGACTTCCCGCTTCCACTGAGTCCAGTCATCACAATCAATTCATTTTTAGGAATTGTCAAATTGATATTTTTTAAATTGTTTTCGCGCGCGCCGGTGATTTTAATTACATCTTTTTTTTTCATTTATACCTCAAAAAATTCTATAGAGCAAATATATTACAATAATCAGATAAAGAACAGTTAAGAGTTTTTTTTGCAGAGATACATTTAAGATATGATGCTTTAAATGTATGCCTGCATACACACCTGCCAATGATGCCAACCCTATAATGATTCCACTTGTATAATCAACATGCCCGTGCAGTGTATGCGATATCAACCCCGAAACAGATGAAAAAACAACAAAGAACAGTCCTGCTGATGTAGCTTTTTTCAAAGGTACATGTAAAAACCCAACAAGTATAGGGACAAGAATCAGACTCCCGCCTACCCCTATGGACATGCTTATTGCCCCTATGACAAAACCTGTGACAAAAAGCACTGCCTTGTTTACTTTCTTTTCGTGTTTATAGTCATGTGTTTTCATAAAAAGGCGAATAAGTGCAAATGCAGCAAATGCCAAAAAGACCATTTCCAAGGTCTGGTCACTGAAACTTGCCGTAATATTACCGCTTAAAAGGGCACCGGTAAAACCGCCAAGTCCAATAATAACAACCATCAGGACATCAAGTGTTCCTTTTTTATTATTCAGATAGCTGCCGTAAACAGAGCTGAAAACCATCTGAATAACCGAAATGCCTATGGCAATTTTTGTTTCATACCCAAGCAATAGCAGCAGTGGCACCAGAATTGTTCCACCGCCTATTCCAAAAAGCCCGGACAGCAAACCGACAAAAGTACCAAGCAAGATTAATTCAATCATTATTATCCATAACTTTTTTGGAATTATACCCCAATATAAATAATAGTTTAATTTTACTTTGTGTTTCATTCAAGTATAATCTATGAATTATAAGAAAGGTAGATAATGCTAGAGAGCTTAAAAGAAGCAGCAAAAAACTTTTGCATACATCAAATCGGCGCTTCATGCGAAATAAAAGATGCCCCGACAAACAAGAGAACACTTATTGCTTACATAGATGTACAAACTCAAGACCAGAAACGCTACAGAGTTTATATAGCTTCTGACAATGATTTTATGCAGAAAGTTTCAAAACTGTTTTTAGAAGAAGAAAAAAGTGATGAAGAGACGCTCAAGGAAATGACACTTGAAACTGCCAATCTTATTATAGGAAGCGCCAAAGTCATTGCTGAAGGACTTGGAATCTCATATACAATGGGAACGCCTCATTTTGCAAAAGTCGGAGAATTTGACTTTAGCTTTGATGAGCGCAAAGTCGTTCATATAGACAATGCCGAACTCATTATTGCCATTAAGGAATTAGATGCCTGATACAAAAAAATTTGACCTGCAAGAAGAACTTTCATGGATGGACTACTCCGGTATTTTAGACATGGAAGTTGAATTTATTGCTGATCTGGGAGAGACCGAGTTGAGTGTTGCAGAAGTTTTAAAGCTTGAAAAAGGATCTATTATCGATTTAAAAAAACCGGCAGGAGAGAGTGTTGAGTCTTATGTCAACGGACGTATTATAGGAAAAGGAGAAGTGATGGTTTACGAAAAAAACCTCGCTATCCGTATCAATGAAGTGCTGGATTCAAGTGCTGTACTCTACTACCTGTCAAAAGAGAGATTATGATTAAAATTTTATTACTTTTTATTCTGCCGTTTTCCCTGTATGCTTCAAAAATTTTAAGCTATAATATTTATGAAAGAACTGACAGAGCCGATGTCATGATTACTTTTGATACACCTTACACCGGGCAGATAAAGCAGAGTATCAGTAAATCAAAAATCATCATAAAACTTGAAGATGCCACGATAGAATCACCAAAAATAAAAAAAGTCTCTTCCCGGTATTTACACTCATTGACTATCACACCTCTTAACAGTGAAACCCTGATTGTTGCTTCTATATCTCCATCAACAAAACTTATTGCTTCAAAAACATCTGACGGCTACGGATTGAGATTGCGCTTTACAAACAAAACAGCTGTAAAATCATCAACTTTTAAAAAAGCATCATCCTCTTCTGTAAATTCACTCAGTGCATTGCCGACAAAAAAGGATGACGCAATGTCTTCAAGTTATTATATTGTGGTTGCGATTTTAATCCTTGGAATTCTTATACTTTTATATATCAAGAAAAAAATGAAACCTCTCCCTGCTAATACGGAAACATCAAATAACAACTGGCTCTTTAAAGACACAAAAAAATCCCCTTTACAAAATGACAACACTGATATGACAGAACAAAATGTCAGTATACGGTTTCAAAAAGCCATAGATGAGAAGAACAGTGTTGTTATGCTTGACTTTGGCAATCAAAGCTACCTGGTTCTTATGGGTAACGGCAATATACTTCTGGACAAATTTACAGATAACAAGCCGGCATCCCAAAAGGAGTTTGATGAGATTTTACAAAGCAGACATGAAGATTTAGAAAAATTTTTAGGTAAATCGCAAACATCACAAAAGCAGGAACCTCTTCAGGCATACAAAGAAAGAGCTGCAAACATAGCCTATGAAATGCAGTAAAAAACTAATTTACGTTTGGTTTTTGACTCTCTCTTTTAAAACGTTCTTTCAGTAGTTTTTTAATTGTATTGACCTGAGATATACTTAACAAATAGCTCTCATTCATCAATTTATTGATATGAAACACTTCTGTTACAGTAATTCCGTAAGGATCTTTTTTTTCTTTCACAACTTTCCCGTCATTAAAACTGTACAGATAAAGATTCTTACGGGTTGTCTGTATGTAGTACGTCACTACAATCTCATCAGAATGTTTCTTTTCCAATGCAACAACTACCCGTTGTTCTTGCGAATATTCACCCTCTTTTAACTGCAGTATGTTTTTCATATCTTTTACAGTCAAAAAACCGACATAAAATTTATTGTATAAATCATGATATCTTTGTACTTTTTCAGTCATCAAGAAATTCATATCTATGACATATTTTTTATTTGCACGTATTGTTTTGGTAATCCAGCTCATGGTATTATAATACCTGAACGGATGAAGTTTCAGCATGTGTGCTTCTATCATTTTCTTGGAATTTATTTTGTCTTTTGGCAAAAGTTTTTGTTTGTCGAGTTTTGTAATATATTCTAAAACTTCTGCAGCCGAGAACTCTTTTGTAAACCATACTTTACAGTATGACGGAAACTGCTTGGCACCTGTGGCACCTTCATTTAAGATAATTAATGATTTAATTGTGTAGTTTGGAAAGATAATTTCCAAAAGTGCTTTTTTCTTTCTCAGCCTGCGACGCAATTTCAATACAGACTTTACCAGTGTCATTTCAACAAAATAGAGTTCATTGTTTTTTGTCAAAAACATTGCATCAAATTCACTGATTTCACGGCTTTTTGTTCTGTAGACTATTTGTTCTTTCTCGCTGATGGAAAGAGTATTTGCATAGGCTTTGCATTTTCCCTGATGAAAACCCTTGAGTACAAATTTTGTTATATAGTCATTCTCCTGGGCGTAACGCAAAAGCTTCTCATAAATAAAATTTTCATACACTTCCCCTTCAAAGGAACGGTAGGAACTCAAATAGGAAGGATCATCCAGTTCAATGCCTTTTTTAATTAAAGAGAGTAAATGTTTTGTATTATAAACATAATGGAGTAGATTATCCGCTATGTCTTCTTTTTCTAAATTTTTAATTGCCGGAGAAATTTCTAACATCAGAGTGTCATCTCACTGTTTTTAAAGAAGTCATCTATGACTGAACGGTATGTTGCTATATCATCAATTGAGTTTACTTCATTTCTCAAAACTGATGCACCTCGATAGCCTTTCGAATAGGTATGGGTATGCTTTCTAAACATTGCAACACCATGCTGTCCGTAAAACTCTATCATTTTGTCAAAATGTTCCATAATAATTTCATGTTTAAGACTCTGTTCGATAGATTCTGCACCGGTTTTAAGCTGATGAAATATCCACGGAGCCCCTACTGCACCGCGACCTATCATAACCCCGTCAGCACCAGTATGTTCAAGCACCCATTTGGCTTTTTCATAAGAGTCTATATCTCCGTTGGCAATCACCGGGATATCTACAGCCTCTTTTATCTCTCTTATTGCATCATAATCAACAGCTGCTTTAAACTTGCCGGTTCGTGTTCTTCCATGCACTGCAATAAAATCTGCACCGCTGTCCTGTACGACTTTTGCAATATCTACATGGTTTTTCTTTTCAAAGCCCAATCTTATTTTAACACTGGTCATATTTTTATTGGAAGTATTTTTAATAGTTTTTATTATATCTCCCATTAGAGGAAGGTCCAAAAGAAGAGAACTGCCACTGCCGTGACCCACAACTTTGGGTACAGGACAACCACAGTTCAGATCAATAATGTCAATTCCATCCTGTTCGTTTAGTATTTCAACCGCACGACGTACAATATCAACATCAGCACCTGCAATTTGTACAGAATACGGATCTTCCAAAGAAGATTTTTCCAGCATATGCAGTGTTTTTTGTGAACCGTGAGCCAGAGCATTTGAACTCAACATTTCACTGACAGTCAAATCTGCTCCAAATTTTTTCACCACACTTCTAAAAGGAAGATCAGTAAAACCCGCCAATGGGGCTAATACATATAATGGCTTGTCAAAGGAGAGTTTTGTTTTTTTCATTATTACAGAAACATATCTATACTAAAGTTTTGTCCACACTCTTTAAGCGCACGATAAGCCTTAAAGTTCTGATACTCATCAGGCTGAGAATTGTCAAGAATAGCATTGGCCGGTGCTATCATTTCAAGGTCATAAAGCGTATAAAGATACGCATCCACAGCATCTTCATCTTCTTCAGACAATATTTCAAAAAGTTTTATTCTCTGTTCCGGAATCATACCGCCTTTAGATAGAATCGAAGAAATTTCAATATAGTCTTTCTTGCTGAGATCAAGTTTTTTAAATAAATCTATAAGTACTTCATTGCTGATTTTCAAAATATTTTCATCAGCATTAATTCTTGAAAGGATTACATGTAAAGCCTCTTTTGTTAAAAAGGATTTATATTTTTCAATACCGCTCAATGGTGCGGTTTTGACATAATCCACATAAACCTCTTTACATATACTGTCATCATATTTGGTACAGTTTGCCAGAATATTTTCTGCACTTATCTGACCTTTTTTGTATCTGTTTCTTTCGTTTTGTATCACAAGTTCATTGTCAGACGGTAAATTGTATGGTTTAAGATCCACAACTTCACCGTTTTTGACATCTTGAATAATACGCAGTACTTTTTCAATTTTTTCGTTATTTATTTTTCCTATAATCTCTCCGACCGGGTGCATCTCACTATTTTGCAAAAGCGTTCCCAATAGAGTATATCTATCGGTTTTAAATGTATAGTTTCTCTCTTTTTTTCCCAGGTAGGCATCAATAACAGCATTAATAAGTTTTTCATAATCTTTTTCATATTTACGTAATCGAAAATTACCGATAATTGAATAGAATGTCATATGTGCCACGCTTGCAAGGTATAGGATAAATATCGGTATGATTACCCATAAAGCAATAGAGAGTGACGGCATAGGAATGCCAAACAGATCTATACTCATGCTTTCCTGTGTTACATATGCGTAAACATACCAACCGACAAGTCCCATCCAAACCAATGCAGCTACTGTGTACCTTTTAATATACATTCTCCAATCCTTTATTTAGATTTCTCTACTATTTCTCTACAGTCAATGCAGTATGCAGCATGCGGTTTTACTTTCAGTCTTTGAAATCCTATTTCATCTTCACACATTTCACAAACACCATAACCACCGTTTTTAATTTTAGAGAGTATTTTTTCAATCTCATCCAATTCCTGCTTTTGCTGCTCTATTATAGCACCTTCTACCATAGAATTGTTATTTGCCGAAGCATGATCGCCTTCATCATTTAAATCTAACGAACTCAGTTCACTTAGTTCTGTTCGGACACCCTGAATGTTTTTCTCTATCTGTTCTTTTCGACTCAGTAGTAACTCTTTAAAATATTTTAACTCACTTGCTTGCACTTATATTTCCCTTTTATTTATGATATGGATGATTGCTCAGTATAGCAAAACCTCTATAGATCTGTTCCAATAAAACCGCCTTGGCAATTTTATGACTCATTGTTATTTTGCCTAAACTGACAACAGCATTGCTTTGGTCTAAAAAATCTTTTTCAAAACCATATGCTCCGCCTATAAAAAATTTTACAGACATTTTATCATTTAGAAGCTTACTAAATTCAAAACTGTCTACTAGTTTTCCATCTGGATGCAAAGTTATACAGAAATCTTTCCCAATATAAGCTTCTAAAGCTTTGGTATATGCTTTTTGAGCGGCCTGTGGGGAAATTGTGTGTGCTTTTGTTACATCTTTTGAAAAAATCTCCGTATCTTTTACAGTTGCAAACCTTGATATCATTTTTGTCAACTCTTTATACAGCGGATCGTAAAGTGTTTTTTCTCTTTTTGCTATAGAGACGATTTCTATATTCATTGGAGTAAGCCGCTCCCGATTACATTGTATGTTACATGTTCAAATGAATCATTAAGTTTCACACCGCCTATAGCAGCGACATGGTGTCTGGATTTTGAGGCAATGGTATCCAGGGTATCTCCAAGAAGGCTTGATACATCTTTTTTTGTATCAGTATTTCTGTATGCGCCAAGTCCGATATAGTTTAAATCCATTGCATTTGCCTGCAAAACTTCTTCTTCATTATGCGTTGAAATACCTAAAATTTTGTCTTCATTTATAACACTTCGTAAAATTTTGACTGCCTTGAATACATCTGTATCTATAGCTTTAAGATCTTCCTGCCCTACATGCACCCCATCGCAGAATTCAACAAGCTCATAGGCATCATTCACTATCAAAAAACCGTCATAAAGTTTTCTGATTTTTATCAATTGTGCTTTAATAAAAGCGATGTCTGCATTTTTATTTCGATATTGTATAATTTCAGCATTCTTCTTTTTTGCAATACCTATAAAGGATTCTAAAGAAATTCCTTTTTTATCAAGCATGTCCTGATCACATAACGCATAGAGTCTCATATCAGTCTTTTTTCAGTAAAGTCAGCATATCAGAGAGGGTTTTTTTCAACTTGTTTCGATTGACAATCATATCAATGGAACCGTGTTCTAGTAAAAATTCAGCTCTTTGAAATCCCTCAGGCAATTCTGAACCAATAGTCTGCTCAATAACTCTCTGTCCTGCAAAACCGATCAACGCTCCCGGTTCAGCTATAATAATGTCACCAAGGTTGGCAAAAGAGGCACTCACCCCACCCATCGTCGGGTCCGTAAGCACAGAGATAAAAGGCAGTTTGTGATTGGAAAGTTTTGCCAGTGCCGCCGAAGTTTTACTCATCTGCAGCAGTGAAAAGGTTGATTCCTGCATTCTTGCACCACCTGAGGCACTGAGTATGATCAAACCCTGCTTTTTCTCAATAGCTCTCTCAGCCGCGCGAACAATTTTTTCACCCTCAACTGAGCCCAAAGAACCGCCCATAAAAGCAAAATCAAAAATGACAAGCTGTACATCAACCCCGTTCATTTTACATTCACCGCTTACTACTGATGATTTTCTTCCTGTTTTTGCATAGGCTTCTTCAAGACGTTTTTTATAAGGTTTTTTGTCAACAAACTTCAACGGATCCACAGGTTCCAATGAAGCATCATACTCTACAAATGTTCCCTCGTCTGCAAGCATGTTGAGTCTCTCTTTTACACCTATACGGATATGATACCCACATTTTGGACATACATAGTTTTGGTTCTCAACTTCTTTGTAGTACATAAGAGAGTGACATGATTTGCATTTAATCCAATGAGACCCTGCTTCGGCTTTTTCCGGTTGTTTATTGTCAAATGTTTTTGTAAAAAGGTTTAGTAAATTCAAAAAAAATCCTTAAATTATATAAATAGACTCTATTATAGCAAATTAATGTTGATTTTAAAGAATTTTTGAAAATATTTTTTTCAGAAGAAAGGCAGATTTACTCATCAAAAACAAGTAAATCTGCTTGAATTTATTGCAACAAAGAGTCTATAATGCTTCTTGCTGCCTCACGACCGTCAAAAGCCGCAGTTACAACTAAATCGGCACCACGAAAACAATCGCCTCCGGCATATATACCGGGTGTTGTTGTTTCGTATGTCTCTTCATTCACAATAATCCCACCCCATGAATTTGTCTCTATGCCGTTTTCAGCTAAAAACGACGGCACAACAGGATCAAATCCAAGTGACATTATAACCACATCTGCATTCACTCTGAATTGTGAACCTTTTACCTCTTCCATGCGTTGACGGCCTGAAGCATCTTTGGCACCCAGAGTTGTTTTTACAACTTCTACCGCCACTGCACGTCCTTCCTCATTTAATATTATCTCTTTGGGTGCTACAAGAAATGTAAAATCAACACCCTCTTCCATCGCATTTTTATACTCTTTTTTACTGCCCGGCATGTTTTTTTCATCTCTGCGATACAAACATGTAACAGATTTTGCACCTTCTCGTTTTGCAGTTCTTAAACAATCCATCGCCGTATCACCTCCACCGATGACCACAACATTTAAATCTTTAAAATCAAATTTTTTATCATACGGCTGTTTAAAATTCTTTCTTTGTATGTTTGTAAGATAATCCATTGCCTTGTAGACATTTGGTGCATTTTCACCTGCGATACCCGCACTTTTTGCTTTTGTTGCACCAACGCCTATAAACATTGCATCATGTTCGTTTGCAATAGTTTCAAACTCTATATCACGTCCCACTTCACTGTTGAGCACAAGTGTCAATCCGGCCTCTTCCAAAAGTTTCACACGTCTCTCAACTACTTTTTTATCGAGTTTGAAATTTGGAATACCGTATGTCAAAAGACCGCCTGCACGGTCACTTTTTTCATACATGGTTACAGCAATGCCTGAACGCAAAAGATAGGTAGCAGCAGAGAGTCCTGCTGGACCGCTTCCGATAACAGCCACTTTTTTATCTGTTGTTATTCCAGGAAAATCCGGTGTATATCCTGCTTTAAATCCTGCTTCAGTAATGTGTGTTTCAACAGAACCGATGGTAATCGCCCCGTGCCCGTCATTTAATGTACAATCCCCTTCACAGAGTCTGTCATGCGGGCATACTCTTCCCATGACTTCAGGGAAAGGAGAAGGTTCATTGGAGAGTTTAAAAGCAAATTCCAAATCTTTTTCGGCAATAGATTTGAGCCATTGAGGAATATAATTGTGCAAAGGACATTTGTTTAAACAAAACGGATCGCCGCACTGAATACATCTGTCACTCTGTGTTGCTGCCTCATCTTTATCAAAGACTTCGTAAATTTCACCAAAATCTTTTGTTCTGTCAACAACCAGTCTTTTTGCCGGGTCAATTCTCTCAGTTTTTAGGTATTCGCGCATTTTAGTCTCCGTTCTCTAGATTAAGAGGTAATTTTGTTAAATTTTTAGGTTTTACCAGCCAGAAGTTTCGTACTTCCACTCTAAAGTTTTCCAGTAAATCTTCAGCTTTTTTGCTCTTTGTTTCTACTACATAATCTTTGAGCAGGCGTTTGAGGTAGTGTCGTGCTTCATCTCCCTCATCTGTATCAATTCTTACAGCTTCCACAAGTTCACTGTTTACATTTTCAATAAAATCATGATCTTCATCATAGACAAAGCTCACGCCTCCTGTCATTCCTGCACCAAAATTAATACCGGTACGTCCCAGAATGACAACAACACCGCCTGTCATATATTCACAGGCATTGTCTCCGGTCCCCTCAACAATAGCAAAGGCTCCGGAATTACGTACTGCAAAACGCTCTCCGACACTGCCTGAAATATAAAGTTTTCCGCCGGTAGCACCATAAAGACAGGTGTTACCGCCTGCTGAAAATTCTTCACCCTCATTTTTGGAAGTAATAATGATTTTTCCTCCGTGCATACCTTTGCCTATATAATCATTTGCAACGCCGTCAAGATAAATCGAAACACCCGGAATTAAAAACGCACCAAGTGCCTGTCCGGCTACACCGCTGAGATTCATTTTGATTGTATCCGGCTTCAGTCCTTCATCCCCGTAGTATTTCGCAATTTCTCCGGATATCAAAGCACCAAAACTTCTGTGGATATTTTGGATTTCTCTTTTGATGCGTATCGGGTATTCAGGATGTTTAATCGCATTCATCGCCTCTTTGAGAACATCTTTTTCAAATTTGTTATCATCAAAAGGCGGATTAAACGGCTGTTGATGCGTATTGACACCCTCTTCTCTGTGCAGGATTGCCGAGAAATCAAATTTCTTGGCAAATTCATCGTCTTTGACACTCAGCAGGTCCACACGGCCTATCATTTCCTCCATGGTTCTGTACCCAAGTTCTGCCATAATGGCTCTGATATCTTCGGCCAAATATGTAAAATAATTGATTACCTGATCAACATGTCCTTTAAAGAACTCTTCACGAAGTTTTTCGTTTTGTGTTGCAATACCTACAGAACATTTATTAACATGACAAATACGAAGCATTTTACAGCCTACAATAGTCAAAACACCTGTACCGAAAGCAAAAGACTCAGCACCCAGTAAAGCAGCTTTAACAACATCAAGTCCTGTTTTTAGTCCACCGTCTGTCTGTAATTCTACAAGTCCACGCAGATTATTTGCCTTAAGCGCATTATGTGCTTCAGACAATCCGAGTTCCCAAGGATTCCCTGCAAATTTGATAGAGGTCAGCGGAGCGGCACCGGTACCACCGTCTCCTCCTGAAATAATAATTTTATCAGCATAGGCTTTTGCCACACCCGCAGCAATGGTGCCTACTCCGACAGTAGATACAAGCTTGACAGCGATTCTTGCCGCAGGATTGACCTGCTTCAAATCAAAAATCAACTGTGCCAAATCTTCAATAGAATAAATATCATGGTGCGGCGGCGGTGATATGAGTGTCACGCCGGGAACAGTATGACGAAGCTTTCCGATAAGGGCAGTAACCTTATGTCCCGGGAGCTGTCCGCCTTCACCCGGTTTTGCACCCTGTGCAACTTTAATCTGAATCTCCTCTGCACTTCTCAGATACGCCGGAGTAACACCAAAACGGCCTGAAGCGACCTGTTTGATTTTGGAAACTCTCTCTGTGTTGTATCTTGCTTTGTCCTCTCCGCCTTCTCCTGAGTTTGACTGTGCTCCGATTCTGTTCATTGCAATGGCAATTGTTTCATGGGCTTCAGGAGAAATGGAACCGAGACTCATAGCAGCGGATGCAAAACGTTTGAAAATCGCTTCTTTCGGTTCAACTTCTGATATATCAATCGGTTTTCTGTCTGATTTCAAGTCAAAGAAATCACGAATAAATTTCAATCCGCGCTTGTTCACAAGGTTTTTCAACGTATCAAAATTTTCCTGTGTAGGGTGTTTTGAAACAGCATGAATTGCATGAATGACAGCAGGACCGAAATCATGATGTTCCTGATTTGTATAAAACTTATAGTAGCCACCGATATTCAAAGGAAATATTTTGTTAAAACCGTTTGTTTTAAAAGCATCTTTATGGGCTTTTTGCAGTCTTTCGTCTATATCTTCATAGGTAAGTCCGCTGAGCGTACAATGCGATGTTGCAAAGCACTCTTTTACTATGGTTTTATCCAGTCCCATTACATCAAAAAGACCGGAATTTCTGTAAGAGGCAATTGTTGCAATTCCCATTTTGGACATAATTTTCAAGAGTCCGCTGTTGAGTGCAGTGTGTACAGATTTATAGGCTTCAGAAAATGTCATATTTAACGCTTTTGATTTTTCAAGCTGGTTTGCCACTGTTGCGAACAATACATAAGGATGGATTGCCGAAGCACCATATCCAAGGAGTACTGCAGCACTGTGCGAATCAATGACTTCTCCCGTAGTAGCAATAATAGAAACCAAATGACGAATCTTTTCGTTCAGTAAAGCAAAGTTCAAACGGCCTATGGCCATTGCCATCGGAATAACTTTGTTGTCCTTGTCAAATCCGCTGTCATCCAAAATGACAATGCGTGTTCCTTCATTTTTAACCGATGCTATGACTTTTTGAACCAATGCTTCCAAAGAGGCTTTCAAATCGCTTATATAGGTGGTTGAAAATGTGGCATTTTTATAAAATTCCTGATATCTTGGAGAGGAATCATTGCCAAAAGACTTGAGCACTTCTAACTTTTCAGTCGTTATTATCGGAGAAATAGACTTCAGCCTGTGCGCATGTGACGGAATTTCATCCAGAATATTATGCACTTCACCAAAACCGGTATTTAAGCTCATTACAACTTTTTCACGAATAGGATCAATTGGCGGATTGGTAACCTGTGCAAATTTTTGCTTGAAAAAATCAGTAAAATTACGCTGTTTTTTAGAAAAAGCTGCAAGAGGTGTGTCATCACCCATAGAACCCACGGCTTCTTTTGCCTCTTTTACCATTGGTTCGATTACCTGTTCAATAACTTCCTGCGTAACATTAAAATATCTTTGTTTGGCAATCAAATCTGCCTCATCAACTTCTCTGCATACAACATACTGCTCTTCCACATGTTCCTGCAAATAAATCATATGTTCATTCAGCCACTTCATATACGGATTGGAACCTTTTAAATAATCATCAATTTCCTGACTCTTCAGAAGCTTGCCAAATTTCAGATCAAGTCCTATCATTTCCCCTGACTGCAGACGTCCACGCTCTTTGATCTCTTCTTCGGGAATATCTACAACACCGTACTCGGAAGCTATCAGAAGGTTGTCATCTTTTGTTACGATGTATTTTGATGGACGCAAACCGTTTCTGTCAAGTACACAGCCTATATATCGTCCGTCTGTTACTGAAAATGCAGCCGGACCGTCCCATGCTTCAAATACAGTTGAATGATATTCATAAAAAGCTCGTAATTCAGGATCCATATGCGGTGCATTCTGCCATGCCGGAGGAATCACTGCACGGACAGCTTTGAAAAAGTCCATACCGTTTACAATTAAAAATTCAAAAAAGTTATCGGCTGAAGCACTGTCAGAAGCACCGGGCTGCAGGATAGGAAGCAGTCTTTTAATTTCTTCGTCGCTGAATACTTCGCTTTTTATTGATTCAGATTTTATAGCCACATTAATGCGGTTGGCTTCAACAGAGTTGATTTCTCCATTATGCGCTACAGCACGAAACGGCTGTGCAAGACGCCATTCAGGGAGTGTATTTGTTGAAAATCTTTGATGAAAAAGTGAAAAAGAGATTTTAAAATTTTCATTCTGCAGATCTTTGTAAAATTCTTTGATATGCGTAGGCATAACAAGCCCTTTATACGATAGCACTTTCGAACTCATAGATGCTATATAGAAATCTCTTTCAGAAATCATTTCATGTTCTGCTTCTTTGCGTGAAAGATATAAAAGTGCATCAAATCTGTTTGTGGCCATGATTGAATTAGGAACAATGAAAAGCTGTACGATGTGAGGCAGTGAGGCCAGTGCCTGGTCTCCTAGAGCATTGGTGTCAATTGGAACATCACGGTGTAAAACCACTTTTAAATCATTGTTGTTACAAATAGATTCCAGTGTCTGCAAATGCTTTTTTTCTTTGGTAAAAACTACAGCTACTGCAAACTGAGACGGTAATTCTATACCTTTTTCTTTTGCTTCATTTTTAAGAAAATCAGTCGGCATGGAAAGCAGTAAACCGCTTCCGTCCCCCGTTTTTCCATCTGCAGCAACAGCACCACGGTGCATCATGCGTTCAAGCGCAGTCACTGCATCATTGAGCACTTTGTGTGAAGGTTTGTTTTTGATGTTGGCGACAAGACCAAAACCGCAATTATCCTTAAATGATCTTAATAAATCATGATGTTCAACCATTTCAACTCCCAAATTTGTAAATTTTATATGCAAAACATATAAATTTAATCTCTTTTTAAAGAAACTTAGTCTATTTAGACAAAGCATGTAAATTATACTTTCTTTTGGTTTAAATAAGCATAATAAGTGTAAAATATTTTAAAAAAAATTAAAAAGTGTGTATATAGGAAGCAATTAGGTGCAAGGTTTTATCATTAATTTAAATCGCGTCAAAGACGAAGATTTAATAGTAAATATTTTATCTCAAAACAGCTTAGATACCCTTTACAGATTCTACGGTGCACGCCATGGTGTGATAAATATAGGTTTTAAAATTGATTATGAAGTCGAAAACTCGGCAAAATCCACTATATCAAGACTTAAAGATGTTATACACATTGGATACAGCTGGATAAATGATTATAATCTTTTGCGATTATGGCAGGATTTTTTAGGGCTTTTCTATAAGCACTTGAAAGACTCTGAAGATATTGGTTCTTTTTATTTTGATTTAATTGAGGAAGCTTCACAAAACTGGAACAGACAAAACCCCAAACGCGTAGCTATTGAAGCCTATACCAAACTTTTGGAGCATGAAGGACGGCTGCATAAAGATATGCACTGCTTTTTATGTTCCAAAAAAATTGATGGGGATGTCTCGCTCTTGCGTGCATATCTTCCAACGCATGAACAGTGTTCGCATACGCTCGCAATCAACAAAAAAGGACTAAAAGAACTCTTTGAAAACAAATCTTCTCTTTTTTTAGGCAACCAGGAAGTAAATCGGCTCTGGAATGTTCTGCTTGAAGGTTTATAATTTACATATTTTGTTGTATTCTACTATCATGCCATGATATCGGGCATATATAAGGTTTAAATCTTTACATGTAAAGGCCTCTTTTATGCCTGATTCCAAAAATTCTTTATACTGCATATAATTTTTAAACTCTATGTCAAAACTCTTTAACAGCCTTTTTGTATAACTGTCTACAACCATCTCATCTCTAAAACAGGCATAACAGAGAATAGCGTCCGCACTCTCCTGTCCGATGCCTTTTTGCAGCAAAAGCCACTCTCTTGTTACTTCTTTTTGAAACTGTTCAAAAGTGCCAAACTCTGCTTTGATATTATTTGCCAATGCTAAAAGTCTCGGTGCCTTTTGATTATAAAATCCGCTTGGACGAATCTTTTCTTTTAGCCTCTCTACATGTAAAGCGGCAAAGCGGTCCAGATCCAAAAATAATTCCAGATTTTTCAAAGACTTTTCAACATTTTTCCATGTCGTGTTTTGTGTTAGAATTGCACCGACAACAACTTCAAAGGTTCCCGCATTGGGCCACCACAATTTCGGCGAATACTGCAACAGGTTTTTTGCTTCTAAAAATTCATATATCTGCAGAGAATTTGTGTACATGTAAACCTTTATCTAAATGGGTACTTCTAAAAACCTAACATCTCTTTCTTGCCACAAGAGAGGCTACACGGGTATCTTCGCCTCGCAGATTCACTTCGTCTTTTTCTTCATAGTAGATAATATCAAGCCCGATAAAAGCATGCAGCAATTCATTTGTACGCAAAAGGTATTCAGGGTTTGCCGGCTGATTAAAATCGCCGTGTGCCACAATAAAAGTTTCAAAAATCAACAGGCCGTTCGGCTTGAGAGCTTCTTTGATCTGCGGCAACAACCTTCTGCTCAAATAGTTAATATTGATAATGAGATCGTACGTATTTTTCTCTAAATTATAACTGTCCAGGTCAGCTTCTATTTTATTTATTTTCTCATCATCTTTTATCTGAGAAAGTGCATAATCACTAAAATCCACAGCATCAACTTCAAAACCTTTTTCTGCTAAAAAGTGCGTATTTCTGCCAATTCCGCAGGCAATATCCAGGGCTCTGTCTCCTGCTGCACAATCTATATACTTTTCAACTATCGGTTCTACATTTTTTCGCATCGGCTTCTCTACATGGCGAATATTCCAACGTTCTTTATCTTCTATCATTCTCAACCTTTCTTATCTTAAGAGTTTCGGAGTTACTCAGCATAAACTTTATATGCTATTATATTGAAATTTTTTTGTATACACCTTGAACCGATAAAACAAACATATATTATTTTCAGGAAGCTTTAGTATGAAATTTTTTTTATTTTTATTTGTTTTCTTACTTTGTGTGCTCCGTGCCGAATCCACAGATACAAATTCATCGTATCTTGATACTGCGCATAAAATAATTTCTGACAAAGTCACAGGCTATTCAGACACCCTTGATCAGACGATCAGCAAACTGTTCACAGGAAAAAAAGCACAAAATAGCTATGATGATTTTTTAAAAATGAAAAATATTTCAATGAAACAGAAAAATCATTTGTCAGTGTAAATCTAAATACACAATTTCAGTCAAAATACAAAGAAAAAAGTACCCTGAACATAAATGCCAACATTGCCCTCAAAAGAACAAATCAGAAGCTTAATCTTTTTATCTCAGGCATCAATGAAAAGAAAAACATAATAGACAAAAATGCTGCCACAGAACTTGGTCTCAACTATTTCAGATCAGACAGTTACGAGATCCAAAGCAGGTATTCCATTGGAATCAGAGGCTTTTATCCGTTTGTCAGAGCACGATATTATAAAGTTTTTATTGCAAAAAACTGGAAAATCGAACCTATGCAGATTTTTGAGTATTCGAGTAAAGAGAGTTTTACAGAAAGAACTTTCATCTATTTCGACAATACACTTACAGACAGATCACTGTTAAGGCTCACCTTACACAGAGAAACAAAAACAAAGGTAAAGGGAATGGACTATGATATCTCGGCACAATACTATTGGAACTTTAACAAAAAAAACATCCTAAGTATATCTGAAATATTTTCCGGTAATACAGAATATACAACAGAACAGTCTTCTAAAAAGTACAGCGGTATAAATAATTATGCTACAGTTTTGACTTTTAGAAAAAACATATGGAAAAAATGGTTTTTTTATCAGATCAGTCCCTCTGTAAACTTTCACAAGGAAAACAGTTACAAAGCAAATTATGCAATTGCATTTTTAATAAATCTTTATTTTGGCGATTTTGACTAAAAGGAGACCGTTCCAAACTCAGCATCAATTTTATAAATACCTTCTGCATTTTCACACAAGCCAGAGCATAATCACAAAAAGATTTTTCTTGAAACCTTTTGTTCTATCTCTCTTTGTCTTCCAACATTACAAACTCCTAATAAAAGCAATCAAATCTTCTTTTTTTAATGGTTTTGAATAATAGTATCCTTGAAATATATCACATCCGTATTCTCTAAGTTTATCAACCTGTTCTTTACTCTCTGTGCCTTCAGCCAAAACATCCATGGAAAAATTTTTACCAATATTAATAATTGTTTTGACAAGATTTTTATCTTTGTTTGAATACAACAGTTCATCAACAAAGGCCTTATCAATCTTTAGTTCATTGATTGGAAGTTTTGTTAAAATGCTTAATGATGAATACCCTGTACCAAAATCATCTAAAGAGATTGAAATACCTTCTGCCCGTATCGATTTAAGTATCGGCAAAACACAGTCCAGATCTTCTATAGGCAAACGCTCCGTTACTTCCAAAGTAAGCAACGATGGATCAAACTGCACTTTACGAATCACTTTCAGAAGATTTTTGAGAAAATGATTCTCCATAAGTTGAACAATAGAAACATTGACAGAGAGCTGAAATGTCCTGCCGAGTTCTGCATATATTTTTTTTATCTCTACAAGAGAGCGATTTGTGATATAGTTGCCAAGTTCTAAAATCAATCCGCTTGCTTCTGCAATAGGAATAAAATCTTCAGGAGAGACAAAGCCAAGTTTTATATTTTCCCATCGTACAAGTGCTTCTACTCCATGGAGTGTTCCGTCTGCGGCTATTTGCGGTTGATACACCATATAAATTTCATTTTTTTGCAAAGCACTTCTGAGTTCTTGTTCAATTATCATATTTGCATTGTTTTTTTCTTGCATCTCTTTTGTAAAAAAAGCATAAGAATTTTTTACTTTTTTTGCCTCATACATAGCCATATCTGCTAACGAGAGTAAAGTGTCAAAATCATGAGCATCGTCAGGGTATACAGACACACCGACACTCGCACCCAATCTTACTTCTATATCATCTACAATATAAGGCATTGAGATAATTTCTATCATCTCTTGCAAATTTTTATCTTGAGAATTATTTATAATGATAAATTCATCCCCGCCCTGTCGTGCTACCAAATCTTTTTCTGTAAAGAAAGTCCGCAGTCTCTTCGCAATAATAACAAGTATTTTATCTCCAAAAATATGCCCGAAAGTATCATTAATATTTTTAAAATTATCAAGATCAATAAAAATAATCTGTGCGCCTTTTTGCATAACAAACTTACCTGAATGATAAATATTTTCATAAATAAATGCCCTGTTTGGCAAATTTGTCAATAAATCATGCGTCGTTTTAAAGAGTAAATCACGCTCTTTTGCATTTTCATACTTTTCCATCGATTTAAACAAAAAGTAAAATAGAAGCATCATAACAATATAAAGTAATACCAACAAAGCAATATCTTTATATATCTCTTGCGTTATAGCACTGTTGTAATGATATACACTTATCCAAACTTTGTATTTTTTATCATAATAAAGAGCTCCGTTTATAGGTCTTCCTTGCATATCTTTTGAAAAAAAAGAAAAAATTCTAGCACTGTTTTTTAATTCTTGCAGCGTAATATGATTCATTACTAATATCTGATTTACAACGGATGTGCATATATTTTTAGGGCAGGATTCGCCATAAAGAATTTGTGCGTCGGCATTGCCTTTTTTATTTGAATAAAAAAGACGATAATAGCCGTCAGAAAATTTTTTAATCAGCAGCACATCTTCATCAGGTTCTGTTTCAAAACCGGAAAAAAGATTTTTTTTCTGTGTATTAATTATAGCAATAGCCATGACACCGACAACTCTGCCATATTTATCACGAATTGCTTTTCGCAATGGTAAAATCCATTGTCCAAGCGGTTTAAAAAAGAAACTTCTTCCAATCACTAAATGGTGACTTCTGAGTGTTTCTTTGAAAGAACTTTTTGCTTCTTTGATTTGCAAAGCATTTATTTTCTTTCCATGAAGTTCTTTATTCGAAATAAGCAGATTTCCTTTTGGATCAAGATATCCAAAACCTATAACTGCAGGGTTCATCTCTTGTAATGTATCGAAAATTTTTGTTTTTTCTTTAGGGTCTTTTGAGATATGAGGATTAACAACTGTTGTTCCCACAACTTGCAGCATCGTCTCGGATTGTACTAAAAAATCATGAAAAATTTTTGTAACATTTGCAGTATCCTGCTCATTTTTTTTACGTACAATATTTTGCAACTCTGTATATTTTGTATATGTAAAAGCAGCAAATACTACTGCAGCACTTATCATAATTACATAAAAGATAGTCCATTTATTTTTTACTATATTCATAATATTTATTGTAACACAATTTTTTATGAAAGTCTGTTTTTGTAATCTTCATATCCAAACTCTTTTACAAGTTCAATTGTTCCGTTTTTGCGCTTTATCGCCAAAGAAGGAAGTTTCACACCATTAAAGGTGGTATTTTTGACAAAAGTATAATGAATTTGATCTTCAAATATAACAGTATCTCCTACATGTAAAGGAGAATCAAAAGAGTAATCCCCCATGATGTCACCTGCAAGACAGGTGTTTCCGCCTAAACGGTAGGTATATTTTTTTTCATTTGCCATGCCTGCATTTCTTACTTGGGCACGATACGGCATTGCCAGTGTATCAGGCATATGTGCTTCTGCAGAGGTGTCAAGAATGGCAATATTCATACCGTTTTGAAAAACATCCAAAACAGTGGACTGCAGATATCCTGTTTCCCAACCGACGGCCTCTCCGGGTTCCAAATAGACATCAATATTATATTTTTTACGAAATTCTTTGATTATCCAAACAAGTTTCTCTATATCATAGCCTTTTTTGGTTATGTGATGTCCTCCGCCAAAATTAATATATTGCAAATTTTTCAAATATCTTCCGAATTTATCTTCAAAAGCCGCTAAGACCTGTTCAAGCGCATCTGCATTTTGCTCACAAAGCGCATGAAAATTGAGTCCGTCTATCTTTTCAAGCAGTTTTTCATCAAAATTCTGCAGAGTTGTTCCCAGTCTGCTGTACAAACCGCAGGGGTTGTATATATCGACCGGAGAAGAAGAGACTTCAGGGTTTATTCTCAGAGAAACATGAATATTTTTATTGATTTCTTTGACTTTCCAAATATATTTTTCCAATTGATTTGGGGAATTAAAGACTATATGATCAGATATTTTGGCTATTTCTTCAATCTCATCATCTTTATATGCCGGAGAATAAGTATGCACTTCTGCATCCGGGTTGTATTTGCAAAATTCTTCACGGGCAAGTTTTGCCTCATACAGACCACTGGCTGTACAGCCTTTTAAATATTTTGCCACCAGTTCAAAAGTGCTCCACATTGCAAAGCCCTTGAGTGCCAAAATAATTTTGGCACCGCTTTGTTCTTGCACATACGCTAAAGTTTGCAGATTCTTTTCTAAAAGGGTTTCCTCGCATATATAACACGGTGTTTTAATTGGATTCATTTGTTTAGTCTAGTTCTTGAATCTTCCAAGGCAATCCCTGTTTATTGAGCTCTTCCATAAACGGATCAGGATCAAACTCTTCCATATTATGCACCCCTGTTTTGTACCAGACTTTTTCAAGCATCAACTTTGCACCTATCATCGCAGGAACTCCCGTCGTATAAGAGACAGCCTGAGAGTTCACCTCTTTATAGCATGCTTCATGATCACTTACCTGATAAATATAGATTTTTTTCTTTTTGCCGTCTTTTATGCCCTCTGCCACAATACCGATATTTGTTTTTCCTTTTGTACGGGGACCAAGAGAAGCCGGATCAGGGAGCAGTGTTTTTAAAAACTCTATCGGAACAATTTGTTGCCCCTGATGCTCAATCGGCTCAATTCCCAGCATGCCTACATTTTCAAGACACTTCATATGCGTAAGATAACTCTCGCCAAAGGTCATAAAAAACCGAATACGCTTAAGCCCTTTTATATGCTTGACAAGGGATTCCATCTCTTCATGATAAAGCAAATAAGAATCTTTAGGTCCGATTTCAGGATAATCCCAGACCATTTTTATCTCCATCGGCTCTGTTTCTATCCATTTGCCGTTTTCCCAGTATCGCCCGTTTGCAGAAACTTCACGAAGATTGATCTCAGGATTGAAGTTTGTTGCAAAAGGATAGCCGTGATCACCTGCATTGCAATCAAGAATATCAATAGTATGAATTTCGTCAAAATAGTGTTTTTGCGCATAGGCACAAAAAACATTTGTCACACCCGGGTCAAAACCGCTGCCAAGCAAACCCATAATACCTGCTTCTTTGAAGGCTTCGTCTTTTTCCCATTGCAGTTTATACTCAAATTTTGCCTCATCGGGATGTTCATAGTTTGCAGTGTCCAAATAATCTGTTTTTGTTGCAATACAGGCGTCCATAATTGTTAGGTCCTGGTAAGGGAGTGCCACATTGATAACAATATCCGCCTGCACTTTATTTATCAAATCTGCTATCTCCTGCGTATTGTCGGCATCAAGCGCATAGGTTTCTATATCTGCATCTGGCAGTTCTGATTTAATATCATCGCATTTTGATTTTGTTCTGCTTGCAAGTACTATTTTTCCAAATACCTCTGCATTCTGTACACATTTATGCACAACTACACGGCTTACGCCGCCCGCACCTATTATTAACGTTGTATTCATTATAATTCTCCCTATACTAAAGCGTCAGCTAATGTAAAAATCCATATCAAAAGTGTAACCAATAAGCTTAACAAAACTAAAGTCGCACCGGCATCTTTTGCCTGTTTTGCCAAAATATGATACTCGTTAGTCACCAAATCCACAACTCTTTCAATGGCACTGTTTGCAACTTCTGCCAAAACAGGTATAAACAGTGAAATAAAAAGGATACTTGAGTGTACAAAACCTACCGGCAAACTCCAGGCAACAATACCCATCACCGCAAGCATGAAAAGCTGCCACTTAAATGATGTTTCATTTTTCACTATATCTATAAAACCCTCTACTGCATACATACCATTTTTATAAAGATTATGTTTTGGTTTATTCAGCTTCATATTTTTCTCTCATTTGTAAAATTATATCCCGTAACTCTTTTGCTTTTGTATCAATCGGCAGAGGATTTCCAAAATAGATTTTAACTACTCTGCGCTTAAAAATATTCCTTTTGGCACCTTTTGGCCTATATTTTGCAAAAGAACTGCCAAATATACCTTTATCTATATAAAAAGGAACAATAACACCCTCATAATCTTTTGGAATCAGCTCATACCCTCTCTTAAACTCATGTATATTTCCGTCCTGTGATATTTCGCCTTCGGGAAACAAAGCGACAATGCTGCCTTTTTTTAATCTTTTATGTGCCTCTTTCATTGCATCTTTGAATGCTCTTGGCGAAAGCGGGATTGCTTCCCCCTTTTTAAAAACAGCGTGAAAAAATTTCCAGTTATAAATATCTTTGTCCATCATATAATTTATTCGTCTTGCTATAGGCAACTGCAATAAAATCCAGTCAAGCCAGCTGACATGATTTCCCAGTAATAAAACAGCTTTGTCCTCCGGGATATTTTCTAATCCTATGTAAATATATTTATGCCGCAATGCCGCAATAAGACCCATAAGTGAAAAAAACATCTCTACTACATATCTTTTATATAAATTACGTACCAGATAAATGCCTATCATCCCCATAAAATAAAAAAGCAGTTCTGCATTCATCCCTAAATATGCGAATACCGTTGTCAACAATAAAAAAGTAAACATAAATATGTTTTGTATAAAATTATTTGCTGCCAAAATAATTCCAAGATGTACACGTGAAGCCAGATACTGAATTCTTGCATTTAACGGTACCAAAATAAATGCCGCAAAAATACCAAAGAGTGTAAACATAATTGCAATGAATGTCATAGAATGCAAAAACGGCACACTCAAAACAATAAGCGTTATAATGGTTGCCCCTATCCCCGCCAAACCGACATTAATATAAAATCTTGAGAGTTTTGCAACCATAACTGATCCGACAACAATGCCTATCCCTGCAAGTGCCATCACACCCTGAACATAGATGGTGTTGGTTACATGTAGCTCATCTTTTGCATATTCGCCAAATACAGCCAAAACAACCTGTGATATTGACCAGAAAAGACTGAGTGCGATAATCGCATCAAAGATTTCTCTGTTTCTTCTGACTGTTTTAATGTTTCTGAACAAATAGACACCGCTCACATACTTTTTTAAGCGAAAATCCCGTTTACTCGCTTCTATCATTTTATTTGGCAGTTTTGAGGCTAAAAACCACTCAATTATCGAACCGATCACCAAAAGCCAGCCCAGAGGCGCAACAGTTTGCAAAATTTGGGACTCTGTTACCAAAGTATCCCTGTACATTCCCTCAAATAAAACCGTATAAAAAATAATACCGCCAAGGATCGCAACGGTTGTGATTGCCTGAACAGCACTGTTGGCACTGCTGAGAAATTTCACACCAACCAATTCTTTTATATATCCGTATTTCGCCGGGCCGTAAATTGCACTCTGCATCGCAAGCAAAAAGGTTAAAATAAAAGCAAAAACAAAATACCCATGATAATAGGCATAGGTAATACCAAGGGTAATAATCACCGCAAAAAGAGCAGCATACTCCATAATTTTGTTTTTGGCAAATCTGTCTGCCAAGAAACCCGAAGGAGAAAAAATCAAAATAAAAGGAAGTAAAACCAAGGCATTAACGATTGCCGTCAAGACAATTTGTGTACTTCCGTCATAAACCTTAAATATCGTGTTTTGTATAATGATTTTATGCCCGAGATCTGTAAAAGCATTCAGAAAAACCACTGCAAGATAATTGATAACACCTGCTATTTTAAACATTTTCTTCTTGTGCTAAAAGCGTACTCCATCCTTCATAATAGCCCTGCTCTTTTTTTATTGCTTCAAAAAGTTCATTGACAACTTTTTTTACTTCCTCTGTAGTTACTGCATGTGTTTTCACAAGAGCAATACCGTTTTCAAATTCGTCACTGCTTATTTCGTCTTTAAAACTAAAGCCTTCAAGCTGTAAAGAATCTATAAATTTATTTTTTTGCGTAGGTGTTGTAAATGAAACATAATGTTCCACTGCTCTTGGAATTTCTAAATTATCGCCTTCTTCTTTGAGTAAAAAAATAATTTTTTCGCTTTCTATATGACACAGTTCCAAATCATTCGGAGCAAGGTTTTTATAATGAAAATCCCATTTTGTATCACGGACTACATTGCTTTCATAAATATAATGAGCTGGTTTTAGCATATTTGCCACTGCAGCATCCAAGCCTTTTGAGTCAGCCGCGTAAAAATAGAGCTCACTCCATCCATCTACAACTCTTGAACCGACGTACTTTGCTTTGTCTTCATGTTCAAGAGTTATAATCAAAGATTCTTTTACATCCAAAAACTCTTCAAAGCCCTCTGCGCTTTCATCAAGAGCATCAAACTTTATAAATACACTAAGCAGCCATCCGTACTTGTTACTATATGCATAAGCATTTAAATCTACTTCTATCGACACTTGATTACCGTCTTCGTTTCTTATAAATATTTCTCTCATATACTCTCAATCTTTTTTTTCTTTATTATATCAAAGATTATTCTTTAATATCGATAATAATTATTAAAATTAAGAATATTTTTAAAAAAAAAGTATATAATTTCTGCATCAAAAAGATTTTGATAGTAAATATCATAATCAAGACAAAGGATAGAAAAATGAAAAAAACAAACGTATCACTAGTATTAGCAAGCATGTTACTGGTAAGCAGTGCCTCTTTCGGGGATGACAAAACAGATATTCTCAAGCTTCAACAGGAAGTGAAAGATCTCAAAGAAATGACACAGATTCTTGTTGATGAAACAAGTGATTTAAAAACCGGCTTTAATTATACCAAAGTTGATGAGAAAAAGCGTTATACCGGTCTAGGTAGTGCTGCTTCTAAAGTTTATTACTCAAAATCACCGTTAAGTATCGGCGGATACGGTGAAATGTATTATTCAAGTACACAAAAGGCTGGTTCTGAAACACAGATAAAAAGATTTATAACATATTTTGGATATAAGTTTGCTGACAATATCATTTTAAACTCGGAAATTGAGTATGAAGGCGGCGGAGTAAAGGCTACCAGTACAGGTGCGACCGGTGATACTGTAGCTGTTGAATTTATGTACCTTGACTTCATCGGGAACAAAAACTTCAATGCACGTCTTGGTAACTTCTTGCTCCCGATGGGTTTAATGAATGAACAGCACGAACCGACACTCTTTACAACGATACAGCGTCCAAATACAGCGAAGTATATTATTCCGACTACATGGAATACTTCAGGGGCAATGGTTTACGGTGAAATTGCAGATGGCATAGAGTACAAAGCCTCTATAGTCACAGCACTGCAGATAACGGATACCGGGGACAAGTGGGTAAGAAACGGCCGCGGCAGCGGGCGTTTAGTGAAAAATCCGGATGCAGCAGGACAGATAAGAGTTGACTACACCGGAAAAAGCGGTTTGCTTATCGGTGCTTCATCATACTTTTCAAAAGATTTGCTTATGGTAGATGTTCATCTTGACTACAAAATAGGCGCAGCAAGAATTTACGGTACCTATGCACAAAACAAAAGACTTGATACAAATGCAAGTCAACAGGTTACAGCAAATTACGGCGGTTTCTTAAATGCAAGTTACAATATTGCCTCTTTAATAGGTACAGACAAAAAAACACCTCTTTTTGTGCAATATGAACGATATAATCCGCAATCAGAAGTAAGCAACGGCGGAACTGCAGGTGATGCCATAACAGATGTGACACTTGGGATTAACTTTTTCCCACATGAGCAGGTAGTCCTTAAAGCTGAATATGTTGTCTCAGACAATGCGGCGACAGGGAATATTACCGGCATATCTTTAGGTTTTGTTTTTTAAAAACATTCGGACATATTTTCTCCTTTATAAGGTTTTGCAGCAATTTTACTGCAAAACCCCAATTATTTTGCTAGAATTTTAAAAATAAAATATTTAAAGAATTAAGCTATGAAATATATTTCACTATTTATACTGCTATTGACACAACAGCTATCAGCCCAACTCCTTGTATCTCCTATTGATGCAATGAAAGAAAATTTTGATCTTAATGCAACAATTACCAAGAAGAATATTATTCTGACCCATGAAAAATTTAAAACAGTACAAAAAAATGCAGGTGTAAAACTGACTACAAAAATCTACAGAGTATATATAGCCGAAAAAAACGGAAAAATATTAGGATACGGCATACTTGTTAACAGAAAAGTTCGTTCCAAAAATGCAGTAACACTCTATTTTTTCAAAGACTCTGTTTTGCAGGGGATAGAAGTCATTGCCTTTAATGAAACACTGGAATATCTTCCGCCAAAAAGATGGACGCAACAGTTTAAAAACAAAAAAACTGACAAGTTGTTAAAACTCAATCGTGAAATAACAAATATCTCAGGTGCAACAATGAGCGCAAAGAGTCTTACTGATGGTTCGCGTATAGCATTTGCCATATACAATATGCTCTATAAGGATAAATAATTGCGTTTTACTCTTATAAAAGACTTAAAGAAAGATTCATCGATCAAACCTATGCTCAACGGCTTGCTCGTTTTCATGCTTTTGTATTTTGCTGCTGAAGTTTTTGTAGATTCCAGCAACTTTGGTCTTTTTTATGAACAGGTAAAATTCACACTTTTTGGAAATGAAGAAAATTTCCTCGAACCCATCTCCGAAGCCTCGTTTTTGGAATATATTCATACCAAAATATTTTTCATGATGATGATACTTCTCACACTCAGTGCTATATTTATCCGCTTAACCGCAAATGACACTCTGAAACTTTTTTGCCTTAACAGTGTGATGACAAGTGCGCTGATTATGCTCATTGCCCTTACGCTTTCATATTATATACATCCTTTTTTGTGTATATTTATCTTGTAACATATTATTTATGGCATTTGTGTGCATTTTACATGGTTATTTATTCATTATGGAGCCTTAATTTTGCAAAAAGCCTATAACCTTGCTATATTTTACTTTATTCTCTTTTCAATACTCCTTCTTCTGAGCAGCAGTATTCTTTTTGCATCCAAGATCGGCTTCACGACTGAAGGTGTATTAACATACTATCTTGGAAATGAAGCACTTTTCATAGCACCTAAAACACCAGGCGGCATACTGAAAATCATCTTGCCGCATATTTTTGCCTTTGGACTTTTCGTAATGGTTACCGTGCACTTTTTGCTCTTTACACACAAAAAAAGAACAAAAGAACTGCGACTGCTTACATCTGCTCTGTTTATACTCTCATTTTTAGAAATTTTTACACCATTTGCTCTTATAAACGGTTTTGAATCGCTTGCATTTTTAAAAATATTTTCATTTTTTTTCTTTGAAATTGTCATATTGTATACTTTGTTTATACTCTTTAAAAGTATTTTATATGATTAATTGGCTACAATATTTGCTATGAAAACACTTTTATTATTTTTATTACTTCTTATTACATGTAATGCTTCCTTTGCAAACGACAACAAAGTGTGTCAAAAATGCCATCCTTTAATCTATAAAGAATATTATGATTCAATTCACAGAAAGTCATCGCTTGCTAATGATGCAATATATAGAGCGGTCTTTGAGAAAGAACACAAAGAAAAAGAAAGAGGCAAATGCAACAGCTGTCATGCACCAAGCGCAAAAAACCTGCAACAGGAAAAAGAAGAACCGATATCATGTATCTACTGCCATACAATCAAAAATATTCAAAAATATGATGAAGCAAACAAAAATATTTTAACAGGAAAGAAAAAAGACTTCTTTAGCGCCCAAGAAGATAAAAAAAACAGATCCAAAGTTACATATGAAACAACAACTTCTTTTTTTGGTCTTATCAAACGCTCTAAAAATTCTCCTTATCACCAAATTGAATACAACAATGAAAACTACTATAACGGCAATGTCTGCATGGGATGCCATTCACATGTAAACAATGCGCATGATTTTGATATCATCATGCTTGATGCGTATATTGACAAAAAAGACAAAAACACCTGCATATCCTGTCATATGCCGCAAACCATGGGCAGCAAAACAACACTCAGCGACAGTAAGACTCATGCCTATCATGGCATAGCAGGTCTGCACAAACTCAGCAAAAGTCTCGGAAAATATATCAATTTTCATGTACAAAAACATGAAAAAGGCTTTCAGGTAAGCATTGAAAATCTTGCCAATCATGCTCTGTTCGGACAGGCCTACAGAGAAGGAGTCCTCAATGTTACAATCATTCGCGGAGCAGACAAAATAGTTCAGGAACCTTATATATTTACACGTATTTTCGGAAAAGGCAACAAAGAAAGTATGCCTTTTGAAGCGACGAATATTTTAAAAGATACCCTTATTTATGCGAAAAAAAATATTGTCTACAATACAAAGCTGCAAAAAGGTGATAAAATTGTACTAACACTTGGTTTTCGGCTTATCTCAAAAAAAGCAGCAAAAGAGTTAAAGCTGCAACATAACAAAGAGCTTACCAAAATAAGAATTCTAAAAACTGAATCATTTAATTTTTAATAAACATATCAGTATATTCAGCTATATTTTTGCTTATAACAAGTTTTTTATCTGCTTGCAAAATAATGTAGCCTATCTTCTTAGAATCTAAAAATGCATATGTTTCTTTTATCGGCATAACACTCGCAGCCGTTGCATATGCATCGAGTGTTGCTGATGGAAGTTTTGAGACAAGCGTTATAGAGATAAATTTTTGTTCTGATTCTTTTGTTTTTGGATTAATGAGATGATTATGCTTTGTGCTTTTTATATAACGATTATAATTTCCGCTTGTGCTCACACCGCTGTTATGCATTATAAATGTAACCAAAGGATGTGTCACATCCAAAGGATTATTAACGGCAATTTTACAGCTGCCTATGCATCGAATGTCTCCGCTCAGGGCAACAACTGCCTTTTTCACCTTGTTTTGCAGTAAAAATTCACTGACTTTGTCTGCTGCAAATCCCTTTCCCATACCGCCAAGATCTATTTTTACTGCATTGCCTAAAAAAGCCTCATCTTTATCAAATCTAAGCTCATTGACAGAAACAGAACTTTTTTCAAGTTCATTTTTCAAAGCAATACGCTCTTTGGCACCAAATCTGTATAAATCTTTCGTAATTGTTCCTATCGCAATATTAAAGTATCCATGTGTTTGCTTATAGTATTTTAAAGAAAGCGTCAAAGCTTCATAAGAATACTTGTCTAAAGATGCATGTCTGTTTTGATTAAGTTGAGATATTGGAGAATTCTTTTTATAGGTAGAGAGCGAGTTATCGACCCTTTTGATAATCTCAAAAGAGGGTTTAAGAAATTTTTTATCTTCCTTGTCGACAGATATTGACACAAAAGTACCCATCAATACTTTTGTACGCTGTATCATCTGTGAATCTGCATTACATGCAACAAACACAGAGACAAGAAGAAAAAATTTGTACATCAGTTAAATATCAATAATCTCATTTACTTCAAGTCCAAATCCGCTCAGTCCTACAAAGTCGGTTTTTTTCATAGAAGTAATAAGATTCATTTTTGAAATACCAAATGATTTAATAATCTGCGCCCCTATTCCAAACTCTTTTATGGCCGCATTGTCCTGATGATGTGTTTTGTTTATAAAAACCAACAAACCGCTGTTTTGCTTCAGATATTCTATAGAATTGATCAAATTATTGTATTTCTCTTGTTGCAAAAGTAGTTCACAGTCAGGAATTACATTATGAACCCGTACATTTGCAACTTCTCCTGCATTGTAAAAAAGTATCGCTGTATGTTTTATACCATCATGGTCTTCAAATGTATGTTGCTGCACTTTGACACCGAAAAACTCTATCTCCTGCACCTCTGTCTCTTTTACAAGTCTTTCATTCGAAAGTCTATACTCAACAATATCAGAAATAAATACTGTATGCAGATCATGTTTTTTGGCAAAAATATCCAAATCATCACGACGGGCCATTTCACCGTTATCTTTAATTATTTCACAAATTACCCCGCTTCACTCAGCCCTGCCAAACGGCACAGATCAACAGAGCCTTCCGTATGGCCTGTTCTTACAAGTGTACCGCCCTCTTTTGCAATGAGAGGAAAAATATGTCCCGGTTTTACCAGTTCATCCGGCTTTGAAATGGGGTTGGCTAATATTTTTATAGTATCGTCCCGCTCTTTAGCCGAAATTCCTGTCAGTGCATCTTTAGCATCAACAGAGACTGTAAAGGCAGTTTCATACGAAGAAGTATTTGAACTCACCATAGGATTCAAATCAAGTCTGTCGGCAATAGACTTAGAAAGAGCAACACATATAAGCCCCCGTGCGTGCATTGCCATAAAGTTTACATGTGCCGGTGTAGAAAAGGCGGCTGCATAGACCAGATCGCCCTCGTTTTCTCTGTCTTCATCATCAACCATAATAACCATTTTACCTTTTTTAATATCTTCTATAGCCTGTAAAACTCTTTCTATCGGTTTCATATTTTCTCTTTATTTATTAATATTTTTCTTTTCTTTATTATAGGAAAATTAGTATTAAAAAGAGTTCAAAAAAAAAATTAATACTTTTAATAAAAAACTCTTGACATAAAAGAAATTTTTGTCTATAATTTCGCTCACAAACACAGAGTAAAAGTGTTTGAAACACCGCGGAATAGAGCAGTTCGGTAGCTCGTCGGGCTCATAACCCGAAGGTCACAGGTTCAAATCCTGTTTCCGCAACCAATCTTTAATCTACAAAGCATTGGGGTATCGCCAAGCGGTAAGGCACCAGTTTTTGGTACTGGCATTCGGGGGTTCGAATCCCTCTACCCCATCCACCTATTTCAAATACCCATAAAATAGGCACTTTCAAGTAATTGATTTAATAACTGTCAGCTGATTTTATAGGATTTTTACTGACAATATGACTGACACTTACAGTAACATTTTTACAACTTTTCAAAAACATACAACTTATCCATTCATCATCTATTTTTTGTTATAATAGCTTATCTATTTAAGGAAGTATTTTATGAGTAAGAATCCAAACAATAAAAATATCATTTCAAAAATTGTATCTGTCTCTCAAGCTATTGAAGGATATACTACAACAAATACTTCTGTTATAAAAAAAGCTCAACTCCTTAGAAAAAAATATGGCATCAAAGTATCAGTTAGTAAGTAGTGAGTTTTACTACGATAACAGTGATGTTCCTAGAAACAAATTTAATATCAAAGACACAGAAACTGTCCATGAGATAGAAAGAGAGCTCCTGGAAGAAGCATATACTGTCTTTTTCAATGAACTTAACGAGAACACTCATTTTGATGAGATATATTTCATTTCACTACACAAAAGAACGTTTGAATCACTATATGATTGGGCTGGACTATACAGGGATTTCAACATGGCAAAAGGTGAGTCAAGATTTTGTCAAGGTGAATTTGTCAAAAGTTCATCTCAAAAAATATTTACAGATTTAGCTAATGATAATTTTCTCAAAGATTATACATCACGTCCAAAATCAGAGTTTGTAAAAAAGCTGGCTTATTACAAATGTGAACTTAATGCCCTACACCCTTTTTATGAGCTCAATGGGAGAATTACAAGGATGTTTATTGATATGATAGCTGCATATAATGGGTATCAGTTTATAGACTATTCTCACATTACTCCAAGTGAGTACATTGATGCTGCTATAGAGTGTGTACAGTTTGCAGATAGCTCAGCTTTAGAAAAAATCATTTTCAATGGACTATCGAAGTAGTAACTGTTGATAATTGGCGTTTGAATATCTAAAAAATGTGGCATAAGGTAACAGATGAAGATGAAATTAGATTTCTGGAGATGCTGTCTTGATTTTTAGGGGCATTATACATTTTAATATTGAACACCTTGCAAAAATTGCAAATGTATTAGAAGTAGATTTAACTGATTTTTTTCATGCTCTAAATCTAAAATAATCAAATAGCAAAGTTAATCACAGTCCCAAAATACAACAAAATACAAATAAATATTATAATTACAATTAACCTGTATCATCAAAAATATGTTATACTTAGGTAACTAAAGGAGGTAATTACAGATGCAAATATCTTTAAATATTCAAGATGATGTTTATCAAAAACTCAAGAGTGCTGGCATTGATATGCAATCAAAAATTAATGAATACCTTCTGAATCTAGTAGATAGAAAAGATGATTACTTAAACTCTAAGCAATTTCAAGAGGATAAAGCTTATTTCCAAAATGCTTTAGAAAATATTGAAAGTGGAAAGACAAAACCTCTTTCACATACAGAAGTATGGAATACAATAGAACATCATACTAGCAATTAAGTATGAAAATTATCTATGAGCCAAGGTTTATAAATTCTTTTAATAACATTTGGGACTATATTGCACAAGATAACAAAAATAGAGCAAATCAATTTAAAAAAGGGATAAAAAAATTAATTGAAGATATACACCATATGCCTTACAAATGTAGAAAATCAATTTACTTTGATGATGATAATATCCGAGACTTGATTTATAAAGGGTATAAAGTTGATGAAGAAAAATCAATCATTACAGTTTTAGGTATTAAAAAGTATAAAGCAGAATTGTAGGTCACTTTAATTTTTAGGGGTATATTTTTATTTTGTATTTAAAAAATACAATAAAACAGGGATACAGTGAAACCCTCTACCCCATCCACCCCTTAAAACCCCTAAAATAAGCACTTTAAATTTGAATTGGCAGAGCAAGAATCCGAACAATAAAAATATTATCTCAAAAATTGTATCTATCTTTCAAGCTATTGAAGGATATACTACAACAAAATACTTCTGTTATAAAAAAAGCTCAACTCCTCAGAAAAAAGTATGGCATCAAAGTATCAGTTAGTAAGTAGTGAGTTTTACTACGAGAACAGTGATGTATCTAGAAACAAATTTAACATCAAAGACACTCAAACTATCCATGAGATAGAAAAAGAGCTCCTAGAAGAAGCATATGCTATCTTTTTCAATGAAATCAATGAAAGCACTCGTTTAACAACTGCTAAAGAGTTCAGGGTTTAATTTGGAAAAATGGCAACATAAGAGTGCACAGGCTATATTTAAACGCTTGTTTGTTGCCTCTTATGCCTGTTTGCTTGTATGAGAGACAGAACATACAAACAGTAAAAATATGTTGGAAATCAGAAAGTTTTTTTAGTTCGATTAAGCTGCAGGCTCGTAACCAGGAACAAGATATCTGATGTAGATGGAGTTTTGAGTTGTGTAGATACTTATGACTGAAGTACCGGTTCCGAAAAAACATTAATTTTCTTAACTTAATGGCATTGTGTATAAATAGCGGGTTAAAGAGAATTATAATTTCTCTTTAACCATATTGTCTAAATAAGTAAACAACTCCTGTGATGCTTTTTCTGCATCTTTAAATATTTTTATGATTTCATCAACTTTATCACTGCCAAGCATACGCATAGCTTTTGCTATATCATCATGCACTTTTTTATGCGGCTCTTGCAGGTTGGTATAAAAACTGCTTTTTCCAAATAGTTTTTTACCTTCATCTGCATACCATTTGCCTAGTCTGCATTGAGTATGGTCACTCAATTCAAATTTCAATTTCCCTTCAAGCATTGATGAATATGCATTGTTTTTATAGACCATATGATCAAGTTTAGCCATATTTGCAAAGAGTTCGTATCCTATGATTTCATTGTCTTTTGTGATAGCTTCACTGTTGGAAATCAACTGAGAAAGCGTGTCAACATAGTCCTCGAGTGTTTGCTGTGAACTTATGGAGTGTTCTTCAATTTTTTCACTGTTTTCACTCATATTCATCGAATTTTGCTTAAGTACACTTATATTTGCTTCTACCTCACTTGTAGCTTTTTGCGTTCGTTCTGCAAGCTTACGAACTTCATCGGCAACTACTGCAAATCCTCGTCCGTGTTCACCTGCACGTGCTGCTTCTATAGCCGCATTCAGTGCAAGCAGGTTAGTCTGGTCTGAAATATCTTTAATAAGAGAGATCACATTAAAAATTTCTTCAACATTTGCATTCAGTTCCTCTGCAGAATGCCGTGATTCTGAAACCATCTCTGTAATACTGCCAATTGCATCTTTAATGTTATCCGTAGAGTGTGTCACTTCTTTAATGACTTCGGATGTTTTGGCATTGAGTATATTTACCTGATTGACACTTTCAACACTCTGAGACATGCTGTTTCTTAAATTTTCTGCATTGTTGAGTGCACCGCTTATCATCTCTCCCGACAGCGCAAGAGTCAGTTTGTTCTTCTCGCCAATTTCCGCAGCATGTTTTGCAGAATCTTCAGCTCTTAAAGCTTCTTCTTTTGCTTCGAGTGCAAGCGCTTCGACTTTATCTAAAAAGGCATTGAAATTTTTACTCGCCTGCCCTAATTCATCTTCTGATACCACGGGAAGTCTCTTTGACAAATCAGCATCACCCTGTGCCAATTCATCAGCAACATTTGCAAGGTTTACTATAGGGTCAGTAATTGTTTTTTTGATAATGTACATTAAAAACAGTAAAATAAACAGATCAACCAAAGACATAATATATACTTGTCTCAAAAGAGAGTCTTCAGATTGAGAAATGACGCTGTTTACTTTATTGATATCTTCACCGATCAGTGCATAAGCAACAACATTGTTTGAAAAATCTTTTATAGGTTCTGAGACTATAAAATACTTATCAGTTATTTGTGGTCTATCTGTCTTCTCAATAGAAATATGAGCCAAATCATTAAAAAACTCTTTATTAACGACATTTTCTTTGACTGCAAGTGTAAAATTACCGACTTTTGGAGCAGATTTTAATGAACGTGCTGTTGAGAGATATTCGTTTTTCATGACAATGGCTATTTCGTATCCGTTGTTTTTTCTCGCAGATTTTATTATAGAATTTAAACCTTGCATAAATTCAACAGAACCTAAATAGCGATTATTGAGCTCAACAGGAGCTAAGCCTCTGAGTACAAGCCCTGCACGACCAAGCTCAATAGCGACAATAGGTTTTTTATCTCTTTTAACGGCAACTATTGTTTTTCTAAAAGAACTTAAATCATCTCCAAATTTCTTTGGCTTCCAAGCACGTAAAAAACTATGTACATTTGCATCATGTATATGTATTTTAATATTTTTATATTTTGTGTATTTTTTAAATTCCTGAGACAGGCTTTTTAAACCATTGATGGCAACAGTTCTGTTGTTTTCCATCAATGAGCGTATCACACTGTAATTTTGCGATATGTTTATAGCATTGGTAAGACCGATGTCTTCCTTTGCTTGCATTGCTTGCTTGTAGCTAAGATGCAAAGAAGCAGATTCTGAAGTATAAACCTCATGTTCCAAGTCTTTAATAGAATAATAGTAGTTCACCAAAATAACAATAAATCCTGCTAAAATAGAAACTACCAATGGTATATGTATTTTTTTACTGATTGACATGAAATTTACCTCCATTCCTGCAATTTTTTTTGACAGGTACTATTTTAATTTGCCGTTTCCATAGTGCTTAAAGAGATAGTCAGTCACAATTTTTTCATCTTCTTTTGTGATAGGTGCTTTAAAATGTACAATCATCTTCTCTATCTTTTTATGCCAAAACTCACGTGATTGAGGACCTTGGTTAATAATATATCCAAAAGAGTGACACATCAGACAGTTTGCCTGAACAGCATCAAATCCTTTACCCATTTTGATTTGATAAGATATATACGGGACTTCAATATCTCCCTTTACTTGTGCAAAGAGTGAACCTGCGGACAGTATTGCTATTAATAATAATTTTTTCATTTTTTCTCCTTAAACCACTTCTACTGTAACTTCATCAATACCATTGTACTTATATCCACCATGGTTCCATCCGATATCTTTTGCAAATGGCTGTTCATCTCCAAGACGATTAACTGCTTTTGCCATAAATGTCAGTTTTCCGTATTTTGTAGGTTTATATGAATACCTAAACTCCGTATAAGCATAACGTCCATTTTCTTGTTTGAGTTCTGCTTTTTCCCATGTTTTCCCACCATTAACAGAGACTAAAACTTCTCTAATTCCATGTCCGTCATCAAATGCCACACCTCTTACAACTACATGTGAATTATGATAGAGTTTCATCCCGTTTTCAGGATACCCTATCACTGATTTTACATTCATATTTGTTATTGGCTTTGTTGGTTTAAATTTATGCTTTGGCGTTTCACATTCACATTTATTGTCTGGAACACGGTATGCTACATCCATAAAGAAAAGAGATTTGTATTTATTTGTAACTGTAATATTACTTAACATTTTAACCCAACTGTCCGAATAGTATCCAGGAATAACCAAACGAAGAGGAAAGCCATTTAAATAAGGTAAATCCTCACCATTCATTTCATACGCAATAATGACATGATCATTTAACTCTTCAATCTCTAATTCTCTTACAAAATTCGGTGTTTCATAATAAGCTGCATTATCCTTACCGTTGAAACCGATCCAATGAGCATCTTTTTTCAAGCCTGCACGATTCAAAATATCACTTAACCGTACACCTTTCCATTTTGCACATCCCATAGCACCACTTCCCCATTGAATACCGCCTGCTATTGGTGTAAAAGCTGAACGGGAATTACCACCACATTGCAGTACTGCAGTTACTTCAACTTGTTCAAAATCATTTTTCAACTCTTTAAGAGAAATTTCCAACTCTTTTTCAACCAAACCATCGATTTTAATAGTAAAAGAATCTGTATCAATATAAGTCGGAATATCCGGAAGGTGCCATCTGACAAAAAATTCATCATTTTCAGTGATGCCGCGTGCAAATGTGCTTCTTGGTGATTCCAAAAGCGGTGGTCTGTCCGAATAGGTTATCAATGGTCTTTTTTCAGGGAAAGCCATATCAGAGACTTTTCTGGTATCAATTGGCTGATGTGTTTCACCGGCTGATAATGCAGTTGTACCTAAAATAGCAGCTGAAGCAGCCATAGAAGTTTTAAGAAATTCTCTTCTTTTCATATTTTTCCTTATAATTGTTATTTTGGTTTGGATTATATCGACAAATATTTAAAATGACTTAAAAGAGCTTTTTTTCCAATCTTTTTAAAAGATTTTCAAGCTCTTTGTATGATGTTATATAATCCGATTTTATCGCTTCTATTTCTTGAATCACACTGTTTAATTGAGAAAATATTTTTGGAAAACTTGCTGTTGTTTTTTCAAGTTCCTGCATATTCTTCACTGATAAAACAATCTGTTTTATTATCATTTCACTTTGATTCTTGACATTTAGAGGAGCATAGTTAATTTTGTCCGGACGTTTCAAAATTGCTATTTGTCGTAAAAATAAAATGCCCATTACAATAAAAGCTATCAGTAAATCATTATGAAACATTTTGACATCCCTCCTCAACCGAGTTAGGATTTATTGTATCATAATTTATTGTAAAACGATATCTACTATTTCTTTTGGATCTTTTACTACTACGGTATGTGTTCCATGCGCAGAAAATCCCCATGCTGCAAAAATCGCTTCAATGCCGGCATTGTGTGCACTTTTAATATCTTTTGAATTATCCCCCACCATCCATGCCTTATCTTTTTTTGCATCATAACTGTAAAAATTCAAAATCTTGTGTATCATATCGGGATGCGGCTTTGATGCCTGTACTTTATCTGCACCGACTATCATGTCAAACAAATCGGCTACATGTAAATGTTCCAGCATTGTCAGGGCAAACTGTGTCGGTGCATTTGTCGCAACTGAAAGCTTTACCCCCTTTACATGTAACCGCTCAAGCATCTCTTGGACACCATCATAAAGGTAAGGATGTTCTATACACTGCTTTTTATAATGTTTTTCAAAAAGAATTCTGTCTTTTTCTTCATAGATTTCAGTATTGTAAAAGAGTTTAGGAAGATTTCTTACCTCTTTGTTAATAGCATCCACTATAAACTCTTCGCTTAGTGGAGGCAGGTTATGATTTGTTTTTCTTACATAATTGACTGAGATGGTAATATCTTTTTTTGAATCAATCAATGTCCCGTCCATATCAAATATAACTATTTTTTTCATGATTTCATCTTTTTATAAATTTCCACAAGTGCTTCAACAAACAAATCACTGTCATTTGGACATTTACAGACTCTATACTCTTTAAATCCCAAATCCTGTGCTATTTCTCTGTACTCTACATCCAGCTCATAGTCTGTTTCCGAATTGTCAATAGTAAAGGCGATAGGAAAAATGACAACACCCCTGTTTCTGACTGTTTTGAGTTTGTCCTCAAGTGAAGGTTTGAGCCACTCCATACGCCCTACTTTTGACTGGTATGCCAAATGAACATCATGAAATGCCATCCCTTCTTTTTGCATCATCTCTTTTAAAATTTCCACATGACGTTTCACATGTTTTTCATACACATCTCCCGCATCTATAATTTTTTGCGGAAGTCCGTGTGCTGAAAAAACAATGTCAAAATCACGATACTCACTCTCTCCCACTGTATTTTGAATACTTTGAATAACTGCCCTGTTATATGTTTCATTTTGGAAAAAATGTTTTATTTCCACCAAAAGTGCATTGCCTTTACTCTTGTGATAGCACTCTTCAAAATCTTCAAGAGAGGACTTTGTCGTCGTTGTAGAGTATTGCGGATACAAAGGAATCAAGTATATTTTGTCCACATCCTCTTTAGCCAGTTTTTCCACTACTTCACAGGCAAAAGGCGGTGTATATCGCATGGCAAAATCAACTATAAATTTTTCACCCAGTTTTTTTTGCAGTTTTGACACAAGATTTTTTGTATGCCCGACTATAGGCGATTTTCCGCCCAGTTCTCTGTATATTTCCTGAGATGCTTCCGCACGGTTAAAGACAATCAGTCCGCCAACCATTTTTCTCACAAGATTGCTTTTCATCGTCAGTATGTTTTTATCTGCAAACATATTTTTTAAAAACATTTCTACTTCATTCAGGTTGTTTGGACCACCCATATTCAGTAATACTATCGCCTCTTTTTTCAATCTACTTCCTATTGTATATATACACTCAGCCAGACAACGACTTTTTTTGTTTTGAGAAGTGTATGCTTTGTATTTGCAGCTATAAACAGAGTATCACCGCTTTTTAATTTGTGTACTATACCATTTATTTCCAATTTTGCACAACCTTTGAGAACGACAAGCCATTCATCTCTCTCCTCAACAAAGGTTTGCGGAGTTTTCAGGGTGTTGCTTACTATAGTTTTTATTTCTACATTTTTCTTTTTTAAAAGTGTTTGAAATTTCTCACTGTCAGGTTCAGGCAGCTCATAATCAAAAATATTACTCATCTTCGACTCTCAGGCTGACTTCATACATAAACTGTTGCAGAGGCAGCATATCTTCATAAATTTCATAAAGCCTGTTTATAAGCTTCTCCCCGTCTTCTATAAGATGCGGGTCGAGTATCGTATAGGTTGCCATACCTTTATAAAGGCTCAAATCAGCATGTTCCATATCAGCATGAAATCCTTTAGGAAAACGCTTATAGCCTTTTTCAAGATGGGTGTAGTTTTTGTTTTTTGCTTTGATAACTTTAAGTATATTTGCGAGTTCGGCACGTTTGGCATCATTTTTAATGGTTTGCCGAAAAGCATCAAGCATCGGTTTTTCAAACCAGCGTACACCCACGGCTACATAAAGTTCTTCAGGCGAAAAGTGCAGATAAAAAGAGGAGCTTTGCATTCTCTTGCTGTTTCCCTGCCAAAATATTATGCCGATGCGCTCTTTTATAGGCATGGCAAGCGCATTTGGACGTCTTGAATCACGGTAGATTCTATACAGAGATTTGTTGATTTTTGGTATTGCGTTTATGGATGGTTCAAGTGCCTGCAGATGCTCTCCCATCTCTGTGACAAAAGCACGGGAGGGATTGAGAATGAGTGTTTCGTACTCCTGTTTATGAGCCGAAAACCACTCTTTGTTGTTGTTTTTTCGAATTGCTGCCAAAAACGGCAGTGTTTTTTTACTAAAACCTGTAAACTCCAAAGGTATTTCCTTTTTTACATTACAAATATATGTGTCAAACTAAAACTTAGTCATGAAAGACACAAAGCCCGTACTAAAGTACGGGTTCCAAAAAAGTCGCTTAACTTAATAGCATTGCGTTTAAAACCAAGGTTTTAAGCTTGCCTAAAATCTGGTATTTCTATGCTAATTTTCTGTTTCTAAAAGCAAGTGCAATAATTATAAACACTATTGCATAGGTTACCGGAACAAAGTCAGGAATAGGTACCGGATCCCCTTTTGCATACGAGTGCATACCCGCAAGATAATAATTCACTCCGAAATATGTCATCAAAACCGATGTAAATGCCAAGAGCGAGATTACACTGTAATTAAAGTCATTGTAAATAGATTTAATAAACCGTACATGGATAACAACGGCATAGACTAAAATAGTCACCAGTGCCCATGTCTCTTTTGGATCCCATCCCCAGTATCGGCCCCAGGATTCATTTGCCCAGACACCGCCTAAAAAGTTTCCGACTGTCAACAAAACAAGCCCGATGATCAAACTCATTTCGTTAATGGCATTCAACTCTTTAATAGAGAGCGAAATCTGCTTGTCATTTTTGTCATTTTTTACAATAAACAGCAACAGGGTGATAAATCCAAGCAATGCTCCAAGCCCCAGAAAACCATAACTTGCCGTAATCATTGATACATGTATACTCAACCAGTAAGAATTAAGTACAGGCACAAGATTGGTAATCTGCGGGTTCATCCAGCTCAAATGTGCCACAAACAGAATCAGACCTGCCAAAATTGACGTAGATGCCAGCGTAATAGGAGACTGCTTGGAAAAAATAAATCCTGCCAGAACCGTTGCCCATGCAATATATGTCATTGATTCAAAACCGTTTGACCATGGAGCATGTCCCGATATGTACCATCGCAGTGCAAGACCCAAAGTATGTGCAATAAAAAAGATACCTAAAAGTCCCAAAGAAACTTTTGTAATTTTTTGCATTTGAAATTTCGGTTTTAAAATTTTCACAAAACTTAAAATCAACAATACAAAGCCCATAATGAAATACAATGGCCAAAGAATTTCAAAAACATTTGAGTGGTTGTAAAAAATCTCTGCTTTTATTTTATTTTCACTCGGATAGACAGCAGAACCGTAGAACCTCTGATATTCGTCTATCTTTTTCAATCCTGCATCAGCGATTTTCCATTCTCCGTTTGAAAGAGCAGCATCGACAGCTGTGAAATAGGCTATCGCAATCATTCTGACTTTTTCAGCCTGAGAAGCATCAAATGTTTTTAAAGCCTCAATTGTTGCATACCATTTGTTATTAAGGTCATTCGGTTTTGGCCATATTTTCAACAGTGAACCTGTAAAAACCATATAAACAACATTTACTTTTTCATCAATTTTCAAGGCAGCTTTGTCTAACTTGTTTCTGTCTTTTGGAGCTTTTCTTGAAGCCTGTTCAACAAGAGACAAAAGCTTGTAACCCCGCATACCTGCAGGATCCTGAAAAAACTGTGCAAAAGAGGCATATTTTGCATCTTTTTTTATTCCTATGGCCTCATTTATTCTTTCATCACCCGTTCGAATAAGTTTTATGTCTTTGTAAACATCCGGTCGTATCATCATGCCCAGGATTACCTGATTTGCACTTAACTCTGTTTCTCCGACTTGCAATGTAGAACTTCTGTGTATTTTTGCCAATACTTCCAAAGCAAGTGTATCTATCGGCTTCATGCGTCCTTGTGTATCCTGCACTATCAAATGTCCAAATTTTTGTGCATGCTCTTCATCAAAAGAAAGTATGGTTTTTATAGCCGGATCAAGTTCAGCGGCTTTTGCCGGTGTCACTGCAAATGCCAAACCTGCAATCAACAATGCCGGAACTATTTTACACTCACTCGCTTTTTTTGCTTTTGCCGAAAGTTTGGCAAATCTGTGTTTTTTGGAAAAGAGTGCCCAAAACATTCCGAGTGCCAGTAAAAAATACCCTATATATGTCGGCAGTGTTCCTGGGTCATGGTTTACTGACAAAATTGTTCCTTTTTCATCCATATCATAAGAAGATTGGAAAAATCTGTAATTTCTGTGTTCCAAAATATGATTCATATATATTCTGTATTTCATATCAATTCCCATTTCCTTGTCTATAAGTTCCACTTCACTTGCATACGATGCCGGACTCATAGATCCCGGATATCTGTCAAGCTGGAAATCCAAAAGTTTTAAGGTAAAAGGAATTTTTATCTCTTTTGAACCATAGGCAACACTTACATGTAAACCATTTATATCCACTTCACTGGGAACACCAAGCATACCTTTTTGTGAGTATACCAGGACTTCTTTTTGTTTATCGCCACTGTGAACCAAAAATTTAAGCGCATCTACACCGGAAGCCCGCAGTATGGATTTTGGGTTTGAAACCACTTTTTTATGTGCATGCAGCATAAAATCACGCAAAACAAAACCGCCTAAATCACTGCTGTAAAGAACTCTTGTCTGAAGCGCTTCATGATCATTTGCATCCAAACTGCCTCTGGATCGGTCAGCCATTTTTAAGTAAGAAAGTTTCATATCATGCTTCAGGTACAACCTGCCGTCTTTTATATACAAAAACAAAACCGGTTTATCAAAATGTTCGCCTGAATTAAAATCCAGAATAAAACTTCCCGCATTATAAAACTTGCCCTCTTCAAGTGCTACAGGTTTTCCCTGTCCACTGCCTGTAACCATAAGTTTTGCTATTGCCTTGCCGTTTTTGTCTGCCACCAAAGTTTCTATGGCATTAGGAATGTACTCTACAAGCTTCACATCAACCTTTTTATTCTCAAGCTTCAAATACGCCTCAAAATCATTATTTCCTCTTTTTGAAAGATATAAAACTTTAGAGAATTTTTTTGTGTCACTGCCGTTACTGACTTTTATGCTTATATAGGGATCAGCACTTACAATTGAAGAAGCACTGCCTCCTTCACGAATATGCATAGTCCCTTCATAACCAAAATACCGCGTCACTGCCGCACCGACCAATATCACCAAGAACGCAATATGAAAGATAAAAATAGGCGCTTTAGAGAGTTTGTACATCTTAAATCGATAGATATTATACAAAAGATTCAAAGCCAATAAACCCAGCAAAACCTCAAACCATCGTGCATTATAGATTTCTGCTTTTGCAGTCATCGTTCCATAGTCATTTTCAACTATCGTTGCATACCCTATTGTAAATGCAAAAATAAGCATTAAAATTGCCATCGTATGCATTGAACCAATTAAAGAGAGAATTTTTTTCATGTTTAACCTTTTAAAAAAAAATTATTATACTTGCAATAAGATAATAATAAACTAACCTAAAAACAATCACGCCTTTTTAACTTACATTTTAATTTTCACTTCAAAACATTTTTTCTGCACAGTGCATAAATTTACACTTCCGCCGTGTGCCTCGGCAATCTGACGGGAAAGAACAAGTCCTAAACCGTTGCCTTTGAGCTTTGTGCTTTTAAATGCTTCAAAAAGCTCTTTTTCATTATCTATAGCCACACCACTGTCATATATCTTAAAGATGTGATATATTCCATCATTTTCATAGGTTATTTCAACCCTTCCCTCTTCGTTTTCATCCTCTTCTATCGCATCAATGGCATTGGTGATAAAGTTTGCAAACAGCATTTCAAGTAAATCTTTGTCTGCATGCATAAAAAAATCCTCTTTTGGAAAAACAAACTCTATCTCTTTTGAATATCCGTAATAGGCTATCGCCATATCCAGAGACTCTTTGAGCTGACTCCACGGTATAAGATCTTTTTGTGTCTGCACACCTTTTGAAAACATCAGTGTCGCTTTAATGATTCGCTCAATTCTATAAACTGATTTTTGTATCTCTTCGACTATTGGAATATTTTCAGGAAGTACCCGTTTTTTAAGTGTCGAACTCATCAAAGAAATCGCACCTATAGGGTTCCGTATTTCATGGGAAAGGTGGGCTGCCATCTGTCCCATAGTGGCAAGATTTTCTTTTCGCTTTTGTTCTGTAATATCTGTTGCAGAGAGCATCACTTTGTCTTTATAGGTAGAACTCTTGACAAGGTAGGAGTGTGCATTAAAAGTAATTTCATAATCTTCATCACGGTACTCCAAAAGCTTTAAAAGCTCCCATAACTCTCTTGCATGGGAATTTTGCAAAAAAACAGTGTTATCACTGTTAAGAATCCAAATAGCATTAGGGAGAAATTCAACAACCTTTTCAACAGTATCCTGCAGGTGTGCATACGAGGCCTTTAACTCATTAAACTCATTCTCAACCTTATAAGTCTGCTGAATAAGAACATTAAGTTCCTGCGGTGTAATAGATGCCATTAAGCACTGAGTCCTGTCAAAATTTTATACAAATCATGTGCATCATCACTGCCGGCAAGTTCGCGTATGGAATGCATTGCCCAGGTTGGCAGTCCTACATCTATGGTGTCTATTCCTAAACGCGAAGCCGTGATGGGTCCTATGGTGGAGCCACATCCCATATCGCTTCTTGTCACAAAATTTTGCAGCCTTACATGTAACAATGAAGCGTTATACTTAAACTTTGCTATTGTTTTGTCATTGGAGGCATATCGCTGATTTGCATTGACTTTTATGACAACACCTTTGTTTATATGCGGGGCATGATTGCTGTCATGTTTTGCCGGGTAATTTGGATGAATTGCATGGGCATTGTCTGCACTTATCATCAAAGAGCTTCTTGTCATCTGCATATACTCTTCATAATCATCAAACATTCTGTGCAGGGTATTTTCTAAAAAACTGCCCCCTGCTCCGCTCGTCGATTCACTCCCCACCTCTTCATGGTCACTTGCGATGAAAAGCATAGGCTTGTCTGTATTTACACTGCAAATACTAACCATGCCTGTGTAACAACTCAGCAGATTATCAAGCCGCGCACTTGCAATAAAATCATTCCGCAGCCCTACAAATTCTGCTTTTTGTGTATCATAAAAGCTCAACTCACTTGCATAAATTTCTTCGACATCTCCAATACCGTTGTTTGCAAGCTGCCATTTAATAAATTCATCAAAATCAAAATCTTCATTTGTGCTCAAAACCGGACAGATATCTGTCTGTTTGTTCACCGTTCTCTCTTTGTTGGCTTTGTCGTCCAAATGAATGGCTAGCGATGGAATAACAGCGATTGGCTTTTGCACATTAATCAAGATACTTTGCAAAGTCTTGTTTGCATCAAGATAACTTACCCGACCCGCTAAAGACAAATCTCTGTCAAACCAGGGATTTAAGAGCAGTCCGCCGTAAGGCTCAACACCGAATTTCACCACACCATGCTCTTTTATTACAGGATTTGGCTTGAGTTTCAGGTTTGGCGAATCGGTATGTGCCCCAACCATCACATAATTTTTTTCTGTTTTTGGGTAGGTAAAGGCAATTATTGAAGAGCCATTGCGTGTGACATAATACTTTTGTCCTGCTTTAAGTTCCCATTTATCTGTTTCATCAAGCTTGATAAATCCTGCATTTTCAAACATCATTGCCATATTTTGCGTCGCATGAAAAGGCGTAGGCGAAGCATCCAAAAAGCCTAAAAGTCCTTCGTTGAAATCTTGTTTATTCATCTGTTTATCCTATTATATCCACAAATTCATTGCCTTCAAGCGCAGTTATGAGCTGTGCATTTACATGTATGGCGGAATCTATGACGACATTGTGCAGTTTTGATACTATGGTAATTTTAAGCGGTCTGTTCCCCGGATTTTGCCTGATAAGCGTATAAAGTTTTTCCAGTACATCAAAATTACTGCTCAGTCGTACAGCCAAATTAATTGGCTCCGGCGGCGCTTCTTGAATCTCTGTTTTTACTTTTTTTGTCTCTTTCTTTGCCTGTTTGAGTGTCATTAGCTTTGTAACATTGAGTCGTGGTCCAAAATCAGTATGCGTGACTCTTGCCTTAAAAGCAACAGGTTCTTCCAAGTCCATTTCACTGAGTTGTTCGAGCTTATCGGAAAAAAGCATAATTTCAATATTTCCATGAAAGTCCATCAGGTTGACAATACCGAACTGATTCCCTTTTTTAGAGATTTTTTTCGTTATCTCTTCTACTTTTCCTATAAATATAGCAAAAGAGCCGTCTTTGATGCTTTCAAGTTCTGATGAGAGTGTATAATTTAGCTCATCCAATTCTTGTCTGAAATTATCCATCGGATGCCCGGAGACATAAAATCCCAAAGTCTCTTTTTCAAACTCTAAAATCTCTTTGAGTTCATATTCGTCTGAGTTTGTAAGTTCGAGTTTTACGGTTGTAATCTCTTCATCATCTCCAAAAAGAGAACCAACTGCATTTTTCTTTGCTTCACTCGCTTTTTTTGCCGTCTCCACAATCAGTTCTATCTGGTCTAAGAGTGCTTTTCGTGAGTAGCCGTATCTGTCAAATCCGCCTGACTTTATAATGGCTTCAATAACACGCTTGTTTACTTTACTTGGCTCGATTCTGTTGACAAAATCCTGCAAAGAGGTATAGTCGCCGTTTTCTTCGCGCTCTTCTATCATGGCATAAATAGCTGCTTCTCCAACCCCTTTTATACCGCCCAAACCAAACAAAATAATCTCCTGCTGATTTTTCGTAATAGCAGAAAATTCCAAATAAGAGTCACAGATATCAGGAGGAGAAAGTGCTATGCCCATTCGCTTGACTTCATCTATATAGCGCACTACTTTTTCTGTATTGTCTTTGTCTGAGGTTAAAAGTGCTGCCATAAATTCATTGGGATAATATGTCTTGAGCCATGCCGTTTGAAAAGTAACCATGGCATAGGCTGCCGAGTGTGATTTGTTGAAACCGTATCCGGCAAACTTTTCAATCAAATCAAAGAGTTCTGAAGCCGTTTTATAATCAAGCCCCTGTTTGGCTGCACCCTCGGAGAACTCTTTGTTGTATTTAAGCATCTCCTCGACTTTTTTCTTCCCCATGGCACGGCGCACAATATCTGCACCACCGAGAGAAAATCCACCGATAGTCTGCACAATCTGCATAACCTGTTCTTGATAAACTATAACTCCGTAGGTAGGCTTGAGTATCTCTTCAAGTGCGGGAAAAACATAGGTAATTTCCTGTCGTCCGTGTTTACGCTCGATGAAATCATCAAGCATCCCTGATTCCATAGGACCCGGACGATACAGTGCCAGGACCGCAATCAAATCCTCAAAGTTTGAAGGTTTTAAACGACGGTTCAGATCCTGCATACCGGATGATTCTATCTGAAACATTCCGACTGTTTCACCGGTCTGAATGACATCATACACATTTTTGTCATTTTCGTCTATCTGATGCCAGTCTATCTCCTTGTTGTATCTTCTTTTAATGAGTTTGATTGCATTGTCAATAACATCGAGTGTTTTTAGACCCAAGAAGTCAAACTTGATTAAATCGACATCTTCCATATAGTTGAGTGAATACTGTGTGACAAAGGTATCTTCCCCGGAAGGCTTGTATATAGGTGTTTTTTTCCATAACTCTTCATTGCTTATAACGACACCGGCAGCGTGCATTCCTGCATTTCGCTTGAGCCCTTCAAGCTTTTTGGCAAATTCCCAAACCCGTCCGACCTGAGGATCACTCTCTATGAGTTCTCGAAGTTTTGGCTCTTTTTGAAAAGCACCCTCTTTAAACTCTCCGTTTTTTGTTTTACCGTTAAGTGTAATGCCGAGTTCATCGGGTACAAGTTTTGCCATCTGGTCGGCTTTACTAAGCGGCATATCCAAAACACGTGCCACATCCCGAATGACTCCCTTGGCAAGCAAAGAACCAAAAGTAATGATTTGGGCAACCTGATTACGCCCGTATTTTTTTGTGACATAGTCTATCACTTCTCCGCGGCGCGCCTGCATAAAATCCATATCAATATCGGGCATACTCACACGCTCAGGATTTAAAAAACGCTCAAAAAGCAGGTCGTATTTCATCGGGTCAATGTCGGTAATCTCCAAAGAGTAGGCAACCAGGCTTCCGGCAGCACTTCCCCGTCCTGGACCTACTGCAATACCCAGACGCTTTGCCTCTTTAACAAAGTCCCAAACAATCATCATATAACCGGGAAATTTCATAGAGTTAATGATGTTCATCTCAAATTCCAGCCTGTCACGATACTCCTGATGCTTCTCTTTTGGAACAATTTTCAGACGCTTTTGGAGTCCCTGTCGGCATTTGACAATGAAAAATTCAGCATCATTCTTATCAGCAGCACTCATCCACTTTTTTTTCTCTTCTTCTGTGGCATTTTCAGGTAAAGGGGGATCATCTTCAAAGTCTATATCAAGCCCCTCTTCTTTTGCATACTCCTGCGTAAATTTAAAGTTGGGCGGTGTCGGTGATTTTACAATGGGTACAAAATCTTCTATTTTGTCTGTAATTTCCTGCGTATGTTCTAAAGCTTCCGGAATATCGGCAAAAAGCCGTGCCATCTCATCAGGAGATTTTATATAAAACTCATGTACCGAGTGACGCATACGATTTGGATCATCATAAAGTTTATTCATCCCTATGCACATAAAGGCCTCATGGTACTGGGCATCTTCAGGATAGGTATAGTGTGTGTCATTTGTCGCCACAACTTTAATACCTGTTTCTTTGGAAATTTTTAAAATCTGCTCATCTATGTAGAGTTGATCCCCGATACCGTGACGCATCAGTTCAAGGTAAAAATCATCACCGAAAATATCCTGATACTCCCGAGCGACATCTAAAGCACCCTCATATCCGAGCGCACCGTTTTTGACATTTCTTTCATTTTGCAGATTTAGGTGCCAGTTTACTTCTCCCTGAAGACATGCAGAGGTACAGATAATCCCCTCACTGTGTTCTCTCAGCTCTTTTTTGTTGATTCGCGGGAAATAGTAAAAGCCCTCTATAAAGGCTTTGGAGGAGAGGTACATCAGATTTTCATATCCCTTTTTATTTTTGGCATATAAACAGATATGAAAACGCTGTTTTGTACTTTTATCGCCAAGAGTCTCACCGTTGTGAATGTACCCTTCCATACCGATAATAGGCTTGAGTCCGGCATTTTTCATCTGCTTGTAAAAATCAATAGCTCCAAACATATTGCCGTGATCTGTCATAGCAACACTTGTCATCCCAAGTTCTTTGACTCTTGAAACAAGGTTTGAGAGTTTGTTTGCACCGTCTAACAGTGAGTATTCTGTATGAAGATGTAAATGTGTAAAGGAAGGTTTTGCACTCAAAAATCACTCCGTTTTTTAGTATGTAAAGAATAGAGTGATTATAGTTAAAATGACTTAATTTGAGGTAAGAAGATGAAAAAAAGCTCCTTATTTAAGAAGCTTTTTCCATGCTTTTTTTATTTTTTTTACAAGCTTCTCCGTAATGCCTTTTATTTCTGTCAGCATATTCGGATTTTGATGCAATACACCAATTACCTCATCCACATCACCAAAATGTTCCACTATTTTTTTTACTTTCTTTTTCCCTATGCCTTTTACAGATGTTAAAAAATCACTCAGTTCTTCTTGTGTAATTTTCACCTCATCACTAAAAGACTCCTGTGATTCATCTTTCGTAGGCTTTGGAACTTCTACATTCGAATCTTTCTTCAAAGAACGCAACGGTTTAAGCGAGAGTTTATCCTGATAATTCCATTTTTCACTCGGCCACTCCTCACTGTATCGTGGTTTGACGGCAGAAATTTTATACTTTTTATCCAGTTCATGCAGATAAACTTCTTTGTCACCATACATTTTCTTCTTTTTACCAAAGTAGGCACCGTCATAACTTGCACGATATTCACCAAAAGTAATGTGTCGCATTGTTCGCAGTAAATCCGGAGAGATTTTTCCCAGCTCTTCCCAGTTAAACATTGGAATATGCGGTTTTCTAAATCTTCCCTCGCTTAAAAGCCACATCAGGTATTCCCCGATCCAGTCTCTTATATAAGGAAAAGCGGCAAATGCAGTCGCACACTCTAAAATACGGACCTTCCCGTCTTTACCGTAAGCCACATCACAGGCCCAGTATTCTGCTTTTGCAGCCTTGGAGACTTTTACTGCCAAATCAAGTACGGATTTTGGTACATCATTATAATCCATACTGCCGCCCTGGGAAGTATTTGTCAGCCATTCCCCCTCAGGCGCACGACGCCAAAAGGCACATACAGGTTTATGCCCTATGAGCATAACACGAATGTCTGCCTCCATCGGCACAAAATCCTGCACATAAACGGGATGATATCTTTTTTCTTCCAAAAGTGCTTTTGCTTCCTCATAACTGTCGACTTTATGCACAAAATAACCGCCGTAATTTGAAGGTCCGTAGGACTTTTTTATGATTTTAGGGTACTTTGCTTTTTTCAGTGCTTCATCCGCTTTTTTATGATTGTAGTAAATATAGGTCTTTGGAATCGGCAAGTCATATTTCCAGGCAAACCGTGTCACATTCTCTTTTGATTTGTTAGAAAACTGTGTATCCAAAGAAGGAATAAAACGCACATGAGGCAAGGCTCGAGCAATTTCACGAAATGTCTCATAAGCAGTAGCAGGAATATTGCCGATAAGTACATCAATTTTTTTGTCTTTGACCTCTTGAATAAATCTCTCTTTATCATTTTTCCAGTGATATGTCACTGTTTCTATTTTGTTTGGCCACCCTTTGAAATTGGAGTGGTCAAAAAATCTCAGGACATAGTCCATATACAAAAGGCCTAATTTCGGTAACTCTTTATTGCTTAATCCCATGCTGCTTATTCCTTAATCAGTGAAGTTAAATTATTTAACTTTTTCTAAATACTCGCCGTCAACTGTATTGACTTTAACAGTATCACCCTCTAGCACATGATACGGTACCTGAACAACAGCACCGCTTTCGAGTGTTGCAGGTTTTTTGCTTCCGCTTGATGTATCACCTTTAAAATTCGGCGGTGTTTCTGTGATAACAAATTCCATTACTTCCGGAGCCTGCACAGAAATCGCCTTGCCTTTGTAAAACACAATATCAACGTTGATACCGTCTTTAAACCATTTAGAAGCATCATCACACTGCTCATATGTCAAGCCAAGCTGATCATATGTTTCATTATCCATAAACTGATACATCTCTCCGTCATCATACAGGTACTGCATTGTTTTGTATTCAATCACAGGCACTTCAAACTTGTCACCCGCATGCACTGTTTTTTCCACTACTTTACCGTTTAAAAAGCTTTTCATTTTCATACGGACAAATGCTGCCCCTTTCCCCGGTTTTACATGTTGGAACTCTACTACTTTATACGGAACTTCCCCTACTATCAGACGCACATTTTTTTTGATATCACTCATACCGATTGTTGCCATTCACTCACCTTTAAAAATATTTTTACAATTCTATAATAAATGGGCTTAGAAGTCTCTAATAGCATTGCAAATATCTGATTAGTGACATTTTATAATTATTTGCTATTTTAAATCGCAAGATTAAGCAATTCTTAATATATAGAGGCGTACTATTTATAAAAAGCAAACTGGAGCTAAAAATGGAAATTTCATCATCATTAAATACTATAACTGTAAAAGGCAATATCAAGGCTATAAGCCATTATGAAGAAATAAAAAACGAAATTGAAAAGATGATTGACAATTCTCCGGATATAAAATATATAAAAATTCTCATTTTGGAATCCATCTCCATTACCTCCTCTATTATAGGATACCTGTGTAAACTCGTGGACGACGGGATAAATCTTGAGGTACACATACAAAATGAAGGTTTGCATGAACTTTTGGATGATTTGAATCTGGTTCCTTTATTGAATGTAAAAAAACTCTCCGCGCATTGATGAATGACTATATATCAGACATATATAAAACTTTAAATATATTATGTGTTGAAAACGATACAAAAACGATACAGATATATAAAAACATTTTTACCGATATGTTCAAAAATGTATATTGTGCCAAAAACGGTCTAGAAGGTTTTAACAGCTTTCAAAAAAATGAAATAGATATTGTTATTACCAGATACAGTATGCCGATATGCAACGGACTGCAAATGAGCAAAAAAATACGCAAAGTGGATACTTCTGTTCCAATAGTACTGGTAACTTCTTTTCAAAGTATTGAAATTCTCAAAGAAGCAATTGATCTGCATATTGCAAGCTTTTTAAAACGACCTTTTACTGTCTCTTCTTTAGTCTCAATATTCAATCAGGCAGTAAAATCCATCATAGTTGACAGATGTATTATGAAAGAACAGGACCAAAAAATAAAATACAGCAATTATCAGGAAGGTATTACTTTTGCAAAAGAAAAAATTATTACAAAAAATGATTTGGAAGAGGACAACAGGCTTCTAAAACTTACATGTAAAGCCGTCTATAAGCCAAAAGACACGCTCAGCGGAGACAGCTATATTATACGAAAGTTAAATGAAAATGAGTATTTTATCTTTTTGGTAGACGGTATGGGCAAAGGCATCTCTGCTTCTGTGACTGCAATGCTGTGCAGTTCTTTTGTCAACTACTCTGTTGATTTGCTAAAAGAAGAAAAAAAACTGTTTTCGCTTGAGACATTACTCAACTCGTTAGTGAAGTTTATACGACCAAATTTACTAAAATATGAAGTACTTTGTGCGCATTTTTTACATTTTAAGCACAATACCCTGAGTTATGCGATTTTTTCTATGCCTCCTCTACTCTATATGCTCGATACCGATGAAGTATGCAAACTCAAATCCAACAATACTCCTCTGGCATCCTATACAAAAAAATTTACTGTTGACACACTGGATATACAAAAACTTAAAAAAATGATTCTCTACAGTGACGGTTTGAATGAGAACACGGTTCATAATTCACAAGAGAGTTATAATGCATATATTGCAGAAGATTTTATGCAGGCAAACAGTGTTGAGGAATTTGAAAATTTGTATCAAAAAAAGATAGAAATACAAGAAGATGATATCACCTATATTTTACTGACATAAATTAGCTATAATTTCACAAAATTTTAAAATGAGTGGAGAAATATGGAATTTACTTTAGATGCAACTTCAAAAAATGCCCGTGCGGGAACTCTTAAAACAGCCCATTCCACCATTAAAACACCTGTTTTTATGCCTGTCGGTACTATAGGCAGTGTGAAATCTTTGGATGCACATGATGTTTTAGAATTACTCGGTGCCGACATCATTTTGGCAAACACCTACCATATGTATCTGCGTCCCGGAGACAAAACGGTTGCCAAGATGGGCAAGCTTCACGGCTTTACACAATACCCTAAAAGTTTTTTGACAGACAGCGGCGGTTTCCAGGCATTTTCATTAAGCGACATCTCAAAATCAAAAACTGACGGTATAGAGTTTCGCTCCCACATTGACGGCAGCAAACACTTTTTTACACCTAAAAAGGTAATAGACATCCAACACAATCTCGGTTCTGACATCATGATGATTTTAGATGATTTGGTTGCACTGCCGGCAACACAGGAGCGCATAAAACTCTCTATAGAACGGACAACTGCCTGGGCAGAAGAATCAATAGAGTACTTTCGTGCAAAGCAAAAAGAGGGTGTGGGCGTTGAACAGAATATTTTTGCCATAATTCAAGGCGGCACAGACAAAGCGTTTCGAACAAAAAGTGCGACCGAACTGTGTGCTTTGGATTATGACGGTTTTGCCATCGGCGGGCTCTCTGTAGGAGAACTCAACAATGAAATGTACGATACGGTAGAACATACCGTACAATATATGCCAAAAGACAAACCCCGTTACCTGATGGGTGTCGGTACACCGGAAGATTTAATAGAAAATATTGAACGCGGCATCGATATGTTTGACTGTGTAATGCCCACAAGAAATGCAAGAAACGGCACGCTTTTTACCTCATTTGGGAAAATAAACATCAAAGGGGCCAAGTTCAAAGAAGATCCTTTACCTATAGACCCTGAGTGTCAGTGCCTTACATGTAAAACATACAGCCGTGCCTACATCAACCATCTATTTCGTGCGCGTGAAATAACCTACTTCAGACTTGCTACGATTCACAACCTGCATTACTATCTCAACCTGATGAGAGAAGTTCGTGAGGCTATTTTAGCAGACAGCTTTGCAGAGTATAAACAAATATTTTATGCAAAAAGAAGTTGATTTTCAAGTAATTTAAACATAAAAGCAATTCAGCCCGCACTGAAGTACGGGTTCCAAAAAGACTTCGGAATCGGTACTTCAGTGCCGACTGTTGTTACTTTTTATCACTCTCTTCCGGCATTGGAATAGCAGTTCCAAAAAGTGCTTCGCCGTTATAAAGCGACTGGGCATTGTGGATAACTTTTTTTTCATTTGTGTCAAAAAGCACAATGTCTGCTGCATTTTGTCCTACCTCTATAATTCCTGCTTTCGTATTGATACATTTGGCAGGATTTTGTACAGTCAATTTTACTAATTCGCTCATAGAGATCATCCCTGATTTTACCAGTTTTGTATAATAAATCGAAAGTGCATCTTCAAGTGCTTCACATCCATAGGCCGCATCAAAGAACGCCACTTCTTTATTTACAGGTGAATTTGGCTGATGCAAAACACTCAGAACATCAATATCACCATTTTTTAAAGCATTTTGCAAAAGAATGACATCTTCCCTGCTTGCTAAAGGAGGATTGAGTTTTGCCGTTGTATTAAAACCTTCACAGGCTTCATCGGAATAAATCAAGTGATGTACGGAGACTTCACAGCTTACATGGACACCCTCTTTTTTTGCCTTAGTGATAAGCTCTATAGAACGAGGTGAGGCAATGGACTTAAAGAGTATTTTAATATTGAAATATCTTGCTATTTCTATCATTCGTGATACATGTAATACTTCACTCAGCTCAGGAATTCCTGCCAGTCCGAGTTTTGAGCTGACATCTCCTTCAAGCATTACACCGGCATTAATCAAAGAGTTGTCCTCAGGCTTGCAAAAGAGTGTTACGTCATACATCTTGACATATTCTGCTATTTTAATAGCAATATTGTTTTTTGCTATCGTGCTCATATAAGGGGCCACAACACCTTTTTTTAATAAAATCGCGATATTTGAAAGCGCCATATCTTCTTTTAAAGCGTTCAGCATAAAATCAATCTTTACGCCCTTGATATCTTTGACACCGTTTTGTGCAAATTCCAAAACAACTTCATTGTCAATAGCAGGTGTTGCATCGGCATTTAATACAATATGCCCTACTCCGCCTTTTCTTGCCTCTTTCGCAAGTGTTTTTATATTTTTTGCATTTAAAGAAGAATCCAGCACTCTTACATTGGTATCTATAAGACTCGGCAACAGATAGGCACCTTGGGCATCTATAACATTTTCATCCTGCAAATTTTCACCTATGGCGACAATCACACCGTCTTGTATCTGTACATCGACATTTCTTTCTCCGTTTACGTCACACACTACGGCATTTGATATAAGCATTTCAGACCACCTTTGATATAATGTCCGTATTATAAATTATTAAGGCTTAAAACTCATGAAAATTCTTGTATCAGCACTCGAACACTCTGCAAATATGCATCTCAGATCATTACAAAAAGAGTTGGCCGATGATGTTGAATTTATAGGTATCTTTGATAAAAATCTGGGAGAGCCCATTGTGGATTTGAGAAGCCTTGCTATTATGGGTTTTGTGGATGCTTTGAAAAAATTACGGTTCTTTTTCAAACTTGCAGACGAAATGACAGAACTTGCAAAAGAGGCGGATAAAATACTGCTGATAGACTCTTCCGGCTTCAACCTGCCTCTGGCAAAAAAAATCAAAAAAAGATACCCGCAAAAAAAGATAATCTACTATATACTGCCCCAAGCCTGGGCCTGGAAGAAAAAACGCATTCCCGTGCTTGCCAAAACTATAGACAGGTTATGCTCTATTTTACCTTTTGAGCCGAGTTACTATCCAAAAGAAGCTCCTATAGAATATGTCGGGCATCCATTACTTGACCAAATTACACACTTTAAAGAATCCCTCAGGGACGAAGTACAAAATGTCGTGTTTATGCCCGGCAGTCGAAAAGGTGAAATTACAAAACTCATGCCTGTTTTTAGGGAACTTGTGCAGCACTTACATGTAAAGGCAACACTGGTTATACCTGAGCATTTTTCCCAGACAGACATCAAGTCATTATATGGAGATATAAGTGATTTTGACATCACGCATGAACCGCATAACGCCCTTTACAATGCAGATTTTGCTTTTATCTGCAGTGGAACGGCTACACTTGAAGCGGCACTCATAGGTGTGCCTTTTGTTTTGAGTTACATTGCAAAACCGTTTGATTATTTTCTAGCAAGCAGACTTGTGAAACTGGATTATCTTGGTCTTGGGAATATTATGTTTTCACAGTATAAAAAGGAGGCACTGCATCCTGAGTTTATTCAGAAGGATGTGACTGTAGAAAATCTTTTAAATGCTTATAAAGAGTATGACAGAGAGAAATTTTTACAAAATTCCCAATCTTTAAGAGAATATCTGCAGCATGGGAGTTCTCAAAGAGTGGCAGAAATTCTTTCCCGTTAGCGTCAAACTAATGCCTTTATGTATCTTTTGGTTTGCGGGCTTGAATGCTTATTTTTTTCCCTGTAAGCTTTTCTCTTGGCTTCCCGTCATAACGGTGATTACGCTCGCCGCTTTTTCCTGAAAATTTTGCTTTGCCGTTTTCATCTTTGCCTAAAAACTTGTTGGGTACTTTTTTCTTTTTTGCCCATTTGTTCTCTTTTTCATCATCCTTTGTAAAATCACCTTTTGGCTTGTCAAACTTCGGCTTTTCCTGTGTAGAACTTTCATACCGTTTTTTAGCAACTTCTCTTATCTCATCTTTTGAGAGTTTTTTTCTTTTTGGTTCATCTGAATCTTTAGATTCTTTTTGCGGATATGCAAAACCTTCAACTGTTTCTTGTTTAATGGCACGTCCAAGCAAAGTTTCTATAGCATGCAGGGCTTTTTGCTCACTCTCATCCAACAGCATTACGGCCTTGTGTGTAGCTTTTGACACTCTTGCTATATAGACGATGGCTTTGATCGGCATATCATAACTGATCAAAAAACCACAGGTCAAATCTTTGTTTTTTACAAGTTCTCTGTCTTCTATGACCGGAATCTCTTTATTGTCCAGCTCTTCTTTAAGTGCTTGAGAATTGCTTGCACAAACAATTAAAATATCTTCATTCTTGTTTTCTTCTATAATTTTATTTAAAAGTTCTGTTTTTTTATCATCCGGGCAGGGATAAATACGATGGTTGTTTGGTTTAATGGCAATGGTCTCAGCAGGCATTTGGTGTCCTATAAAAGTATTTTTGAAATTATACCCACAAATGCCATAAATTATGCTATTATAGAAGAATAAACAAAAGACTTGTTTAAGTCTTCATTAGGAAAAAACGATTCAAAAAGAAATTACATTTAATTCACTCGGTCTTTCAGCGCCGATTTTAAAAGCTGTCAAAGAACAAGGGTATGATATACCTACACCCATTCAGGCAAAGGCGATTCCCGTCATTTTACAAAAAAAAGATATTTTGGCAGGTGCACAGACAGGAACAGGAAAAACCGCAGGTTTTACACTGCCTCTTTTGGAGTTGCTTTCACGCAAAAAATCTTCAAAGCAAAAGCATAAAGTCCGTGCACTTATTTTGACGCCGACACGTGAGCTTGCACTGCAGGTTGCCGAAAATGTCGCATTGTATGCCAAACATACCCCTTTTAAATCAACTGTTATTTTTGGCGGTGTAAAGATTAACCCGCAGATTACACAACTGCGAAAAGGCATTGATATTGTCATTGCAACACCGGGACGTCTGCTTGACCATATTTCCCAAAAAACAATCGATTTGAGAGAAATAGAGTTTTTGGTACTAGATGAAGCGGACAGAATGCTCGATATGGGTTTTGTCAACGACATTAAAAAAATTGTCAACATTATTCCAAGCGAACGACAAACCCTGCTTTTTTCTGCAACCTATTCCGATGCCATTAAAAAACTCTCAAACCAGTTTTTAAGATCTCCTACGCTTATAGAAGTAGCCCGCACAAACGAGTCAAACACCAGTGTAGCGCAGAGTGTCTATCCTGTTGACAAGACAAGAAAAAGAGAACTCTTAACCCATCTTATACATGAGGGAAAATGGCAGCAGGTTCTTGTTTTTACCCGTACCAAGCACGGCGCAAACAAACTCAGCGGACAGCTTGAAAAAGAGGGTATTTCATCAGTTGCCATTCATGGAAACAAAAGCCAAAATGCACGAACAAAAGCGCTTGCTGATTTCAAAAAAGGAGATGTGAGAGTTTTGGTAGCTACAGATATTGCAGCCCGCGGTATTGACATCGACCAGCTGCCTCATGTCGTTAACTTTGAACTGCCTAATGTCAGCGAAGATTATGTACATCGCATCGGACGAACCGGCCGTGCAGGCAATAAAGGTGAGGCAATCAGCCTTGTCTGTGTTGATGAAGATGAGTTTTTAGGCAATATAGAAAAGCTGATAAAAAAAGATATACAAAAGGTATGGCTCAAAGGTTTTAAACCCGATCCGAGCATCAAAGCGGAACCTATCAATATGGGTGGAAACCGAGGCTCAAGAAACAAGCCAAGAGGAAACTCCCGCGGCTCAAATGCCAACAGAAGCAGAGCAAGAAGATAACTCTTCTACTCTGTAATATCTTTCAAAATAGATTCGAAATCTTTTTGTGCTTTTAAGAGTGTCGCTTTCGCCTCTTTGTCTTCAACTTTTGCAGAACTCAGCCAGTTATACACAGCCGGAAAACCTACGACAACTTTATTTTCTCCTTTTTTCTTATACAACATTGTTGTACATGGTGCAAATGCCGATGCTTCAGGTCTGCTTTTTGAAACAGTATAAATAACCGGCAGTTTACAGATAGAGTAAGTAATATAAAAATCAAACGGCGATTCTTTTGTTCCGTCTTGTGTAAGTACTTCGTTGAGATCCATAAACTGGGGAACAACAAACCCGTATGGTTTAAATGCGCCTTCAAGGTTCATTTGAAGTTCATCCAGCACATCATCAGGGTCTTCATCCTCATCTACTTCCATCTCATAAACTGTTACTAAATTATGTGATGTTTTTAAACTGTCTTCACTGTAAGTATGCTTTGCTTTTGGAAAATTCTTTTTTATCACTGCAAGCACGTCTGTTTCTATCTTTTTCAGAAGAGACAGGTCTTTAATCCCTAATATTTTTCCCTGTGCCTCTGCGCTCAACACAGAAAAATGCAAAGTATTTTCATTTTTTGCCTGATAGATTCCCATACCCATCGGTGTAAAAACACCCGCTTTTGGATATTTAATCACCAAATCTCTTGTGTATTTTTTACTCCAGAATGTCATTAAAGTAAAAACTTTGTATTGTGTCTCTTTAAACTGTTTTTTAAACGGTCCTATCATATTGCTGTTAAGCTCTACATGGAAACCGCCGTTGTTCAGCGCCTGTTCAATAGTATATGGAGTAATTTTTCCATCTTTGTTTTCTATACTGAAAAGATGCAAGTCTCCTTTTGCCTGGAGTGAAACTGCACAAAAAAGTACAATTGCCAGTGTAATTAGTTTTTTCATTTTTCTTTTCCTATGGTTTAATATAAATCCAACCTGCTTTAACACTCTCCAGCAGTTCAACCACACCTGCGGTTACTACAACGGAGCCGTCAACAAGGTCTTCTTTTTTTATATGCAGTGTCCGCATTGTGTTACCACACGCAACAAATTCTACATCATACTGCATCAGAGCATCTACGCGCACAGCAGTCTCTTTCACATGTCTGTCCAAAAGTTTTATCCCCTTGGAATAGGCAACGATTTTCATCTCTACTTTTTCCGGTCCGTAAAACTTCAAAACATTGTTTGCGACACTGAGTATGTGATCCAGTGCATGCGGAGAATCTTCTGTGACTGAAAAGACAATTTGTCTCGGATTGTCTATAGAAGGTTTGGGCTCTGCATACTCTGTATCTGCAAACGAGAGAATACAAAAGCTTAGTAAAATTAGTGTAAATTTTAGCATGAATTATCCTTTATTTTATGTTTTTTGTTAAATCTTTAAAATCCTGAATATTCCATGAACCCGGAATCTGTTTAATTATTTTTTGATTTTTATCTACAAAGAAAAAAGTCGGTGTAAAATATACATGTAATCCCAAAGGCAGTTCATCAAAATCAAGGTTCAATTCCACGGGAATGAAACGCTCTTCTATCCATTCTGACATTTCCGGATCATCAAAAACCTCTTTTTTCATTTTGATGCAGTACTGACAATCCGAACGTATGACATCTATCATAATAATTTTATTGTTTTGTTTTTGGATTTTTAACGCTTCTTCATAAGTATGAAATTCAAGACCCCATAAAGAAAAAGCACTTAACAAAACTAAAAATATAATTTTACTCATCTTCCCACTCCAACATTCTATAAGCTGTTTCTACATTCTGTCTGTGGATGGAATCATAAAAAGGGTCATTTTCATACTTTTTCATTTTAACCTCATTTACAACATCAGCGATATCTTCACCCGCTTCCAGCCTTTTTTTTACTTCTTTTTTTAAGGTTTTCAGATAATTATAGGTAAAATCAACGGCTTTTTTATCTATATTTTCTCCATGCCCGCCAATAATATACTGAACATCCATTTTCTTTATTTGTTCAAGAGCCTCCAACCAGCCGCTTATATCTCCATCTCGAAGTGAGGGAAGTCTTTGATTAAACACAAGATCACCTACAAAGACAATTTTTTTACTTGGTATGTAAACGTAAAGATCACTGTTTGTGTGCGCTTTATGATTTACACTTTTGATATATACTTTGTTTCCGTTAATCTGTAAAACTTTTTCTTTTTTTACAAAAACAGTCGGAAAGACCTGTGTCGTTTTTTTATATGCCTCGGCAGATATTCTTCTTTGCATGCGTGTTTGTTCCAACTTAGGAAGTTCTTTAAATGCCTCTGATCCTATGATTTTGGCACCAAGTGTCGCATAGTAACTATTTCCAAGCCAATGATCATCATGAACATGTGTGTTTATAACATAAGAGACAGGAAGATTTTTGATAGCTTTCATCTTTTGATATGCCTGCTGGGCATACTGATACGTGGGACCACTATCTATCACAAGATAGCTGCTCCCAAGGGTAACAAAACATGAATTGGACATGTTTCCGTTGTTATGCTCATCCATCACTTCTGGTAGCCCAAAAAAGCAGTGAGTGGTGATCTCATCTACTTTTTCAGGCTGAAGTTTGTAATCGTAAGAAAGGAGAGAATGAAATAATACAATACTCAACAAAAATGACTTCAAAGCATAACCTTTATAATTGTGATTAAACTACTTCTCTTTAGAAGAAGTAGTTATACTCTAAACGGTACTCATTGTATGATACATCTGTCTTACCGTTTGTCGGTTTCGCGTCAACCATACCGAGTCTGAATTTTAATTCACTGCTGTGTCCGATGTTCTGACGAACATCCATATGAATAATATTACTATCAGCCTGTACACCTGGTTTACTGTCATCAAAATCCTGCATTGCGTATCTGACCATTACACTGAATCCTGGAAGAATTTTTGCTTTTCCAAAGTCATATCCTGCGCGAAGCATAATAGTTTGAGTGTTTGCATACCAGTTATACTGAGCCATTGCACGAGTAAATCCACCCGTCGGGAATCCACGCCATGGAGCAACGATATCTGCTTTGTCAGCTACTTTTGAGTACCCTAAACGGCCTAAAAATGCACCTTGTTTAAAGTCAATTCTTGCACATAAAAGATTTGAATCCAAAGAGTTCGGATTAGTATAGTTTGTCTGATTCCCTTTTAAGTTTGCCACACCGTAGTTGGCACCCAAAGCATCATACTGCATCATATATCTCACACCAGGGACAACTTTCATTGAACCGACAGGAATAGTATAATGTGCTTCCAATGTAATATTGCTCACAACACCGGGAACTGTTGCATAACCTACACTTGCTTTGAGGTTTTTAACAGACTTGTTTGTCACAGTACCGACTATAAGTTTGTTATCCTGTCCTATTCTTGCAACTGTGAGGTTTTTGTTTATTGCCGAATCATCATTTTGGTTCCATTTATTGTTTGGATCAAATGCGAGAACATCATGTGCAACTGTATGATCTCTTAGTTTTTGTTTTGTAAAATATGCAAGTTTTACCGTAGTTTTTGGTAAATCTTTACTGACAACAGTAAGACCGTCAAAAGTATTTGGTATCATCTTTGTATCATTTGATTTTGTAAACACTGTCTCAAACATTTGACGACCAACTTTAACAGTTGTCTTTTTTGTAGCATCATACTGCAAATATGCCTGACCTAAATCAGTAATACCATAATGCCCGCCAGTTGATAAATTATATCTGCTGAATGTATCTTTACCCGATTTTGCATATTTTGCATCTTGTTTATCCATACGAAAGAAATCTAAGTTTTGTGATGTATACAGGCCAACAGTTCCGCTGAACCCTTTAAACGGAGCAGATTTATAGATTAAACTACCACCGACACCATTGTTTTTGTTATCTTTTTGCTTTCCGCCAGTTGCATAATTTTCTACATCCCAGTCCCAATAGAAAAAGTTTGTTCTGAAACGACCGTAGAACATACCCTCAGTAAAAGCTTCTTTCAAAGAATCAACTGGAGATGGAAGTTTGTTATACTTCACTTGCATGTTCCCTTTTAAAGTAACCTTATCTGTCTTTAACGTTGCCTGTGCTGAAGTAGCCATTAGTAGTAAAGCAGCAGTTCCAGCTGCCAATTTAATCATATTTTTCATTTGTTTCCCTTTTATTTGTTTAAAAAGTGTTATAATAACCTTGTTTGATTATGTTATTGTTAACACATTCAGATACAGGAGGCAGTTGCAGCTGCCTCCTGTTCCTTTAGCAGCCTCTTGACCCCTTAGTCGGACAGCCACAACTGTAATCTAGTATAGTAACATTACCTTTGTTACTCACATCAACCACTTTTTTCTTTTTAATATAATCACGTACAACATCATAAACCGGACGAATTTTGTCAGTTTGCAAGTTGGCGCCTGCTTTTTGCAGGTTCCCACCCCATGATGAGACTATATATGTTTTCTTCAAGTCTATAGGTTTACCTCCAATCTTAAGATTTGATATTCTCTCACCCGCTTTGTTTGAAACGGCGATAGAATAGGTTACACCGCCAAGACGGCTCATGTCACCACCCTGCTGGTATAGAGGGTTTGCATTAAAAACATTATCTGCAATATCTTCTAAAAGTGTTGCAATTTTTTCACCTTTTAACTCAAATGTATACACATCAGGATAGGTAATCCCACACATCTCATATACATTGTCCATTAAAATATTGTCACCGGCAAGCACTGTTGTTCCCCATCTGTACCCTGGAGTAAAAGAGACATCACATTTCATCTCATCCATAATTGCATCATTGATGAGCTGATCAAATGTTGAGAAGAATGTATCACGCTTATAAAGCATTCCTTTTGTTCGGCCTAACACTTCATTAAACTCTTTATCAAAAGGAGCATACAATTCATTGACAAGCTTTACACCCTCCGGATCTGCCGGAATAATATGCGAAGCAATAGGAATCAGTTTGTACTCATATCCGTTCACTTTTCCGTTTTTTGCATCAATATCCAAACGACCTATATATTTTCCGTGACTTCCTGCAATAACGATAACAGTACCGTTAATTACAATAGGTTCCGGTGAAGGGTCATGTGTATGACCGCTTAAAATAAAGTCGATACCTTTAACTTTACGCGCCACTTCCTGATCAACGCTGAATCCATCGTGCGAAAGCACAACAACGCAGTCCACTTTTTTCTCATTTTTCAACTCATCTACATATTCTTGAAGTGTTTCAAGTCTTAAACCAAAACTCCAACCCTCTGTAAACTCTTTTGGGTTCGCAGTAGATGTAAACGGAAAGGATTGTCCGATAATTCCGATTTTTGCCCCACCACGCTCTTCAATAGTATACGGTTCAAAAATCAACTCTTCATACTCATCAGCAAAAGGATCATCACCTATGATATTTTGAGAAATAAATTTCGCATCAAGCATCTCAATCAGCTCTTTGACTCTCTCTTTCCCATAGGTAAATTCCCAGTGCCCTACCATAGTGTCAATTCCAAGATAATTTTGGGCTTTTACAATAGCTTCGCCAGCGGTTTTCAGTGCCACACCAGTTCCCTGCCATGTATCACCGGAATCAAGGAAAAGTACATTCTCTTTTCCGCGTTCTTTTATAATGTGATTTGTCAAAGTTTTAATGTGCGCGATACCGCCCATTTTTCCAAACTTTTTAGCCAATTTGCTAAAGTCTATATATGTGTCGAAATATGCATCAAGAGAACTTGGTTCAAGTCCATAATGCTTTGCAAATGCTTCACCACATAAAAACCCAGGTGTTCCCACAAGGTTTGGAGCAGAGATCAATGTTGAGGGCTCTCTCCAGTACAGTGGTTTTATATGTGCATGTAAATCACATATATGCATCAGTGTAAAATTACCCATTGAATTAAACTGGTATATATCTTTTAAACCAATCTGCTCTATTTTTTGTGAACTTGCAAAGCTGCTTGTAGCTGCAGTCAGTCCAAATATCGCTGCAATGTGCATAAAATCTCTTCTAGAAATTTCCATTAATTAACCTTCTATCTTTTTAAACCAGGGATTGAAATTTCAGCGCCCTTTGCTTTATTTGTTAAATACACTTCAAGTGCTACCATCTGTTTTGAACCGAGCGGTATAACTTTTAAAAGTGCATTTTTCATACATCCCTGAAAACGGCGTTGCAGTGTTCTTAAAGATGATTTTGTCATTCTGTATGCCGGCCATGTTGCCGCAGCTTTTGCACCTTTTGCACCTAAATCCGGAAGCGGCTGTGTTCTTAAAATACGGCCGACTACAGCAGGAGCATGACAAGAGTTACATGAAAGTCCGCGACCGCCGCGTTTTGTCATATATGTCTTTAAACCCAGTGCATAAGCTTCTTTCATCTGCTTGTTTGCTGTTACATCTATGTTTATCTTTTCGCCGTTTGCAATAGATTTCACATATGCCACCATTGCAAACATGTTTCCGCTTTTAAGCTTCAGCGGTTTATGCCCTCCGTCTGCCATCATTGCCTGAATTACCTGGTCAATTCCTACAACCATGTCAAACTTTTTGATATAGCGGGGAAACCCTGCTATATATGCCGGCAGTTCATCTTCGGTCACACCAAGATATTTTGCAAGACCTTCGTCTCCACCCATATAACCTAGTAATTCTTCACCGTCAGCCACCATAATGTCGGCAGGATTGTTCTCTGACATCTCTGCGTACATTGCACGGTCTGCGTCGCTCATTGCAAATTGCTCACCACCATAAGATAATGAAGCAAGCATTGCAACTGATAGAGCTATTTTAATACCTGTTTTCATTTGATTATCCTTTTGGTTTAATCTTTTTGGTTTTTTCGTGCGCTTCGCCAGTATTATCCGTATATTTAACAGTCAGTTTCCCTTTGCCGTTAATTTTCATGTATGTAGTAAATACAGGGTTTACAGATAATGACTCCCAGACTTTCATACTTGTAATTTCTTTTCCGTTATAAATAAACTTTACACTGTTTATATATTTTGCCGGAATAATTTTTTTCGTTTTTTTATCTTTAGCCATACCAGTATGCATTGGGTGCATAACCATAAAACTAACTTTGACTATCTCGCCGTTTTTATATCTTTTTGGCTTGATTTTAATCAGTGACTTTCTTTTTTGCATTTTCAATTCCTCTATTTTATATTTTTCTTGACTTTAAATGTTTGGTTAGAATCAACCACAACCACCAATAGTTACTTTAACACTTTGAGAAGCTGTTAAAAACTCTCCATTGCTCAACTCTACCAAAGCAGTTACTTTTTGCGTACCACCAAGTTTAATACGTGTTGAAAACATTGCTTTGCCGTTAGCAGGAGTCAAATAAACATCAATTGTACGAGCATTTGAATTTTTTCCTGTTAAAATATGAATAGCTTTTACATAGTTACTCTCAGTCATTGGAGAATCAACTGTAACTGTTACAGGAACAACTGCACCGTTTTCCGCAATTTCCGGAACTTTTAATTTTACTTTTTTTGAAGGTTTAGGGGTTTTCCCACCTGTTATCGTGTTTACAGCAGTATTATAATCCATTTTATTTGGACTTATAGGTTTCGAACCACCGGCAAAACTCATCGCTGGCATAACAGCTGATACCGCAGCTACTGTTCCTAGTTTTTTGAAAAAATCTCTTCTTTGCATAGTTTAAATTCCTTATAATTATTTTGGAGCAACAATATATGAAGTAATATCACATATTTCTCTTGGAGTGAATAACTTGGTTGTTAAGTTAATTGTCATATGAGTATCCGGATTGTCAATACGGGCATCAGCTATTTTTTGAAAAACAAACTGGTTGTCTCTTGCACCACTCTCTATAAAGTTTTCTCTATAGTCAGTTAAATCAGGACCTATATTACCAGCACCTTTAGCACCTTCTATATTATGGCAGGCAACACAGTTTCCGTATTGCTTGACTTTTCCGTCTTTCGTTTTTCTAGACAAACCTTTTGGCGGGTTTTTCTTTGCCTTCTTTCCGTTTAAATTATGGAAAATATATGCACCTCTTGCTATTGCATCAGGGTCAGTTGTTACACAACCGGCTGGCATACTATATACTTTTGGTGGTGCTAACAAATCTTTTTCTATCATCTTACTCGCATCCGGATGTGTTATTACTTTGCTATAATCAGTAGCAAATAATGAAACACCCACAAGTAATGACATCATAACAGTTTTCTTCATTCTCGTTCCTCCTATTTGTTTTATGGAGTAAGTGTAACTACTAAATGTAAAATTTATGTAAAATCAGTTTTATTTATATTTAATTTGTCTTTTTTTTAGGAAATGTGTAGATAAACAGACTTCCCTGCTTCGGAAGTGACTCTATTTTAAGTTCTATATTTTCTTTGTCTATGATTGCTTTTACTATATTGAGCCCTATTCCAAAACCGCCTTTGCTGCTGTCTTCTCTGTAATATCGGCTAAATATCTTTTCAACTTTTTCAATGCCTACACCATAGTCTTTAAAACTCAAATGGCATTTTTCATTTTTCCTAAAAAGAGTAATATCAATATTTGAATTTTCATACGAGTATTTTATGGCATTGGATATATTGTTGTCTATGAGACGCTGCAGTTCTTTGTCATTCATATATACCATTCCGCACTCCTGTATTGATGCATTGATCTGAATATTTTTCATTTTGGCAACTTCATTAAAATACTCTATACGTTCTTTTAAAAACTCGGCAAGATCTATATCTTTTTTTTCATGATGCAAGCGTTCATATTTTATAAGATAGTCCATATCATTGTAGATATTAGAAAGTACTTTTGCGGCAGCTTTCATTCTCTGCATATATTTGTTTTGTTCATATTTTCTGTTGTAAAGATCAATATTTACATTAATGATAGAGAGGGGTGTATTTATTTCATGCATGGAGTCTTTTATAAAGTTGTCCAGCTGCTTGTTTATTCTTTGAAAAGGTTTGGCGAAACTGCCTAGAAAAAAGAGACTCAGTATAAAGACAAAGACAACAATGGTAAAAAGGATAATAAACACTTTTTCATAAACCGGTGCAAAGGAGATTTCATTTTTCAGCACAAGATATCTCGCACCGAAATATCTCTCTTTGGGCAAGGTTACAATGAGGTAGGCGTTGTTGCCTTCTAAATAATATCCCTCTTTAAAATAATTGATAGGAGTGTCAATCAAGGTAAAAATCGGATGAAAACCTTCGTCATAAAGACCTGACTGAAATGTTTTAAACCTTGGGTACTCAAAATATTCATCATCCTGGTTAAATTCTTCCATCGCTTTTACCACCAAAAGAGACTTTTCTTTTAAAAAAAGTTCATTTTGAATAGAATGGATGTTTTTCATATAGACGAAATAAAAAAACAGAGGCGTCAGCAGTATGCCGGAAACCAAAAAAGTATAAATAAGCGCATATTTTGCCGAATATTTATTATCTTTCAATAATGTACCCTAAACCGCGTCTGTTTTGTATGACTGCCTGTGGAAGTTTCTTTTTAAGATTGTTGAGCTGAACTCGTATCGTAGCCGGTTCCACATACTCTCCCCATACTTCATCTTGAAACATTTCTGTAGAAACTATAGAGTTTTTATGCTTGATAAGCACTTCAAGCAAATCTTTTTCTGTTTTTCTCAGTACAATCTCTTCATCATCTTTCGTCAGTTTGCTTTTTTTCAAATCATACACCAGACCACAACCGAGTTCTACACTGTTACCGTCATTTTGCAAATGACTTGCAATTGCCTGATCTATACGCAGTTCAAGCTCTTCGAGATCAAACGGCTTGCGGATATAGTCACAGCACCCTCTTTTGTAACCCTCTTTTAAATCATCAACATCCGTCATTGATGTTAGAAATATGGCAGGTGTTGTAATTTCATCTGCACGCAGTTTTTTTAAAAGTTCAAAACCGTTCAAAGAGGGAACATTTACATCCAAAAGAAGCAGATCATAACTTTTATCATAAACAGCATCATATGCTTCAAGTCCATCCGTAATCCCGTCTACTTCATATCCAAGATCACTCAAAAATTCTTCTACGCTGATACGCAAAGAGTATTCATCTTCCAAAAGTAAAATTTTCATTTAATTTTCCCGTCTATTTTTTTTACAATTTTTCTATTAAGCATCATTTGAATCAACTCGTCTTTGGAGTATTGGTCAAACTTTTCATAGGCTTCGTCAAAAAACAGCTGTCTCTCTTCTTTGTCTATTACATCCTGCAGATAGACCATCGATTTGGCACTGTAATCTTTATATATGTTGTTTTGATATTTTTCTTCTTTGACAACATCATACAGTCCGCTTCTTGTAACATTAATTAAAAAAGAGATATCATCTTCCGGATTTCTAAAATAATCCAAATATCTTTTTGGCAGTACAAAGACAAAAGCTCCTATTATTGTACCACTTCCGTCTTTCATATTTTCATAAAAAATATATTTTTCATCTGCATAAACAACACCGTTAAGCTTCAGTTCTTTAAAATCAATATGGTTGAGGGTTTGAATATGTGCATAATTATAGTTTCTGTTTGCCAGAACATAATTGTCAATTGTCAGGTTTTGCATCATCAAAACTGCAGTATCTGTGTGTTTTACATCGAGTAACACATACAAATCAACACCCATGGAGCTAAAAAAGTCTGTTATAGATTTAAAAAAAGAGATGACTTCCACAAAGCCCAAAAAGTTACCGTTTTTATATACAGGCACTGTTGCCTTTATACCCAGACGGCGTCCGATTTCTACAGAGGTACGGGGGTTTGTATGCGTATAGAAATATTGCAGATCCAGTCTGTAGTCACCTATCGGCATACCGGCATAAATGTCATCCCAGCTTCTTGCAAAGATATTCAGCTCTTTTGTAATGACCTGGGCACGTATATGCATACCGGTGTTTTTTTCAATATTCTGTGTAATATCTTCTAAAATTTTATAGCCCAGATCTTCATCATCATTTTCCAGGGCATTGACAAGTGCTTCATTTTTTGAAAGGAGCAGCGCAATTTTCAGATCATCCATTTCATGAGATTTGAGCTGTGAGTCAAGTGTCAGCCGCATTTGATCCATAATATGGTAAATTTTTTCTTCTTTGACTTCATTTTTGTAGTATAAGCTCAGAAGCAATGTGATCAGTATAATACCCCCAAAAAAGATTACTATTTTTTTTAACAAATAAACTCCGCCTCTATTCTTTAGTCCAAATTACTGAAGATGTTTTAAGAACGCTTCCGGTTCTATAAATCCTACAATTGTTTTGGATTTCTCTACATTTAAATCTTTGTCAAAAAAGATCATCACAGGAGGACCAAAAACACCATATGCCTTAGAGAGTGCCTTTTCTTTTGCTCCGTTTGCCGTAACGTCAGCACGAATCAGAACATATTCACTTAATTTTTCTTTTACTCTCGGATCTGCAAAAGTCACCTCTTCAAGTTCTTTACATGCCGTACACCAGTCAGCTGCAAAATCAAGCATTATTTTTTTACCTCTGTTTTTTTCCAACAAAGTATTGAGCTCATCCAATGAGGTTACCTTTGTAAATGTCAACTTTTTCTCATTTGCAGGAAGCACTGTACCTGCTGCCTGTGATTTTAAAAATCCAAGCGGCTGTTTTATACTTGGTGCGCCTGCTAAAACACTCATGAAAAGTGCCAAAGAGTAGAGAAACAAGAGCAAAGACAGACTCCGCTTGAAACTGTGTCCGTCTTTGTCAAAGGCTCCAAAATGAACACTGAATCCTATTCCGACAATTGCATACATCAAAGTAGTAACAGATGACGGCAGTACTTTTTCAAGCATCCAAATAGCAACACCCAACATTAATGCGCCAAAAATTTCATTGACCATAACCATCCACGGACCAGGTTTAGGCATAAACTTACCGGCACTTACACCGACTAAAACAAGTAAAACACCCATTCCTATACTCATACTAAAAAGTGCAGCCCCGCCTAAGAGTGCATCACCCGTTTGTCCTATGTATACCAAAGCACCTGCCAAAGGAGCAGCAACACAGGGACCGACAATAAGTGCTGAGAGAAATCCCATAATGGCTACACCTATAAAACCGTTACGATTTGTATTTGTACTTACTTTGGTTACAAGTGCATCAGGAAGTTTCAATTCATAAAAACCAAACATACTTGCAGCAAGAGCAACAAAGATACCTGCAAAAGAGTAGACAACCCAGGGATTTTGCAATGCTGCTTGCAGATTAGCTCCAAAGACTCCTGCTAAAACACCTGCAATTGTATAGGCAACAGCCATTGCAAGTACATAAACCAAAGAGAGGGCAAAAGCTTTTTTTGTCGTAAGTCCTTCACCCTGAGAAATTATCACACCGGAAATTATAGGAATCATAGGAAATACACAAGGCGTCAAAGAGAGTAACACGCCAAACCCGAAAAAAGTTGCCAAAATAACAAAAAAACTGCTTGATTTTATTGTATCTGCTATAGAGTCAGTCTCTGATTTTTTTTCTGTTTTTGTACCTAACGCATCGTTTGTTGAAGAGAGTTTGTCTGTATCCACTGTGAGTGTAAACTCTTTTGTACTTGGTTCATAACACAAGCCCTGCTCCGAACATCCCTGGTAGGAGATTTTTAATTTTATTGTTTGCATCCCTTTCAGGGAAGCATCTTTTTTCAATGTAACAATAAAATTCGGTGACTTGATATAAACTTTGTCGCCCTGGTGCTCAGATGCAGCAGGCTTTGTGATGCTTTGTATGGACAAACCTTTTGCATCAATCAGTTCAATTTTTAATTTATCAACATACAGATAAATATCTTTGGCAATTTTCACACCTGTTTCTATCTGCATTGTGTCATTGACTTTGGCATAAGGTTTAAATGCCTGGTCCGGCATTAAAAAAGCGCTTGCATGAAGCAAGCCGAGGCTAAAAGTCAAAATTAAAAATATTTTATTCAACAGTTTCATATATCTGTCCTTTTAGGAAAATATTACATTTTTGTATGTATTCTTTGTGTAATTGTATCTCATAAATATAAAATTTGTGTTAATAAAAATATATTATAATTCCATATCAAAGAAAAAGGTTTTTAAAAACATGATAGATTTAGATACTGAAATATGTGTATGCAATTCGCTGACTCTAAAAGATATAGCTGATTGTATAAAAGAGAATAATTTCACAACCCTCCAAGAACTCCTGCAAAACGACATATGCCCTATGGGTGACAAATGTGAATCATGCAGAGATGAAGGATACCATAACGACGGGCTCAACCTCCCGATGGTTTTGGCAATGGTAAAAAGAAAACAAATCTAAATATTATTTTTGTACATCTTTTGGTATGACTATGGTAAAAGTTGTACCAAACATTGAACTTTCCACACTGATACTCCCTCCAAACTGTTTTTCTATAATCATTTTTGACATGTACAGTCCAAGGCCTGTTCCGTTTTTGCCTTTGGTAGAAAAATAGGGTTCAAACAATTTGGACAAGTGTTCTTTTCTTATACCTCCCGCTTTGTCAGTCACATCAATCTGAATCTTCGGACCGCTCTGTTTACATGTAAGCTTTATAATCTTATCTTCTGTTTTTTTATTTTCGTATGCTTCAATGGCATTGTTTAACAGATTCAGTAAAACCTGTATCAGTTCATTTGCATATACATTTGCATGCAACTCAGAATCACATTCTGTTTGGAGTTCAATTTTATTTGACTTGAGTCTTGGCTCAACAAATTTTATTGCTTTTTTTAGCAATCCTCTCATGTCAGTCTCTTGAGGAGCTTTGTTTGGGCGAAAATATGTCTTGAAATCCTCAATCGTATCTGAAAGATACACAACAGAATCACTGATATCTTCCAAAGTCTGCATAATATCCTCTTTGGAAATTTGTTGTCCCATAAGATATTTTAACTGTAAATTTGAGATTTGAAGCGTAATTGTATTTAGAGGCTGGCGCCACTGATGGGCAATCATACTGATCATTTCTCCCATTACAGCCTGTTTTGACTGTGCAGTCAGAATTTCATCTTTTTTTATCAGTTCTTTTGCTTTTTCCTGTACTTTGTGTTTTAAAATTTCATTTGTCTCCTGCAGTTCTTTTGTTTTTTGCTGCACTCTTTGTTCAAGTGCCGCATTAAAGTTTTTCAATTTTCTTTGATAGTAAATCATAATAAAAAAAATGATTGCAACAACCCCTAAAACCATCCATAAAAGAAAGTAATCAACCCTTTCATGATACCGCGTGAGTCTCCAGCTGTTTTTTATTGCTTCTATCTTCTCTTTGGAAAGACTCTTCAAAGCTTTTTGCATAATTGAGTACAGAACCGGTTCATCCTTTTGCACACCGATACTGCCATGCAGCAGCCTCTCTTTTGCCAGGAATCCATTGATCTTCAGCTTTCCGTATCCATATTTGTCAATAAAATAGTCCGCCTGTTCATCTATGGATGCAATAGCATAGGCTCTGCCGTCGAGCACTTTTTTCACCATTGTATTTTTATTCTCTTCCACTTCAATATTTAAATAGGGATACAGATAGTTTAAATAATTTTTAAATGAGTTTTTTTGCACCAGCAACAACTTTCCTTTTAAAAACAGAGGGTTTTCAACAAAGGATTTGTCAAGCCTGCTTAACAATGTGAAATGGGTACTGCTGAAAGGTTTTGTCGGTCTGACAGTAGTAAAATACCTGTTATTCGTTGCCACGACTGCAAGTAGTTTGCACTTTTTTTCTTGCAGTTTTTGGAACAACTCTTCTTCTGAGTGTGATTCTACAGGAATAAACTCAAAACCTGTTTTATTGCCAATCATTGCAAACACATCAGCCATAATACCAATGTGTCTGCCGTCTTTAAATCCGTCAATCGGAAAAAAATCATAATTTACACACAAAGGTATTTTTTTATGCAGCTCTATATATCTTTGTTCCTCATCTGTCAATGCAAGTCCGTTTATCCCGGGCTTTACAATAAAATCATCCAGTGTTTTTCCCGCACCCACATGAAAATCATTTTTAAAAAGCTGCATCTGTTTATGCAGGAAGTTTCTGTCTATGGAACCTATGTCATATATAAAAGGCAATATCAGTTTGTTGATTGTTTCTGCTTCATATTCCAATGTCTCTGTGTCCAGCTGTGGCGCATATTTTTCATGAATGATTTTGGCAATCTCTTTTCTGTGCGAGAGAGCATATTCCCAGCCTTTTATGGAAGCTTTTTTAAAAGCATGCACCCGGTAGGGATGGTTTTTCAGTTCAGCAGCGGAGGTAAAGAGTTCCTCCTGCAAGACAAACAGATTATCATTTGAGGGATCCAGAATATTATATTTTACACCGAGTTTGTCAAGTTTGTGAGGCTGATCGGAAATAAAGGCAGTCATAGCATCGACTTCACCTTTTGCAAACTCATCCACACGGTATGTTTGCGGAACCATTTTAAGATCACTTATCTTTACGCCGTATCCATCCAAATAAGGTTTAAAATTAAGCCTGAAATCATCAACTAGCGAAGACATCACTGTTTTGCCGATCAGATCTTTGGGAGAATGGATAGAAGGCTGTGTAATCAATACAAGTGCGGAACGCTTAAAAAATGACGCCAACAGAATCAGGGGTTTTCCCTGCAGATACTCCAGTAAAATAGAAGAGTTGTAAATACCGTAATTTGCTCTTTGTGAGAGAACCTCATCAACGACATCCATCCCCGTCCTGTACTCTTTGATCTCCACATCCAGACCGGCATCACGGTAAAATCCCTTTTCTTTGGCAGCAATAAATCCCGCAAACTCAAACTGATATTTCCAGTGGAGTTGCAAAGAGACTTTTTCCAAGGCATCTGCAGCATGTCCTCGGTTTGTATCGGCTTCTGTGAAACCACATAAAAAGAAGAGTATCAATAGGAAAAATCTCATTCTCTGCCTTTTAAAAATTTTAAAACTGTTTCAAAACTGCCTTCTATAATTTTTGTAGAACAGGAGAGCATTAGATTAAGCGGATAATCAAAATCTTCTATCACTCTTGCATCCAAATCGTAAAAAGATCCCTCTTTTGCAAATCTTTCATCTTCTGTAAATCTGTCAATATAATTACAGGCAGGACTTAAGTATCCGTATACCTCTTTTTTGAGTCCATAGGCATATCCGCACTCAAAAACAGTTCCGCTGTCAGGCTCTTTCCCGCGAAAAGGATTTAAGTTGGCTATCACTATGTCAGCCTCTTGTATCATTGCAATATTTGCATCAAATATATCCTGTGCAATTTTATGTTTTTGCTGTGAAAAATCAACAATGTTGTCAAGCGGGTAGAGACCTTCATATCCATATTTTTGGCACAATTGCACTAAATTTTTTCCAATTGCAACAGAATCAGGCTCAAAAACATCAGGTCCGGCTATATAGATTTTTTTCATACAATACTCTATTCACTAAATTCAACACTATTGTATCATGTTTTTATACAAGTTGTGTAAATTACACGCTTAAGCAAAGCATCAGCCCTTTTTTCATACCCTACCATACAAAATCAATGCCATTAAGTTAAGAAATAAGTTTGATGTTTTCTTGGAACCCAGGTTTTACCCTAGGCTTTAATTTTGAAAGACACAAAGCCCGCACTAAAGTACGGGTTCCGAAAAAATTGCTTAACTTAATGGCATTGACCCTATAAAATACAAGAGGTTACAAACTATGTCAAACAGATTAGCAAACGAAGATTCTCCATACCTGCAGCAGCACAAAGACAATCCCGTAGACTGGTGGCCGTGGTGTGAGGAGGCTTTTGTTCAGGCTGAGGCCCAAAACAAAGCAATTTTCATCAGCATAGGCTACAGTTCCTGTCACTGGTGCCATGTAATGGAAGAAAAAGTATTTGAAAACAAAGAGTGTGCGGATATTTTAAATGAAAGTTTCATCTCTATAAAAGTAGACAGAGAAGAGCGTCCGGATATAGATAAATATTATCAGGAAGTATATATGCTTTTGAATCGTCGCGCCGGAGGATGGCCGACAAGTATCTTTTGTACACCACAGAACAAACCCTTTTTTGCCGCCACTTACATACCGCCTGAATCAAATTCTGGCAGCATAGAAGGCATGGGTTTTAAAGAGATTACACAACTTATAGCAAGAAAAGTAAAAGAGGGAGATCCCAAACTCTTTGAAAATGCCAATGAGATAGAAGGCTTTTTGGGTCAAAAAGAGCATCCAAAAGAAGCGACTGTGTTAAAAGAGGAGTTTTATAAAAATTTTCTGCTCCAAGCCAAAAACAATTATGACGCACAAAACGGCGGTTTTTCAGATAAACCGAAATTTCCACGTGCTTCCACTCTTGATGCCCTGCTTGTTGTTGCAAGACTCTACAATGATGCCGATGCAAAAACAATGCTGACCAATACACTCAAAAACATGATAAAAGGCGGTATGTATGACCTTGTAGACGGAGGCTTTTGCCGTTACAGTGTAGATGAAAAATGGCTTGTACCGCATTTTGAAAAGATGCTCTATGACAATGCCCTGCTCTGTGGTGTCTACACAAAAGCCTATTTGCTATATGAGGATAAAACATATTTGCATATTGCAAAAGAGACAGCAGACTTCTGGTACAACTTTATGAGTGAAGATGGACTTTTTTACAGTGCAAGTGATGCCGACAGTGAGGGGGGAGAGGGAAGCTACTTTGTTTATACCTATGATGAAGTTTATACGCTTCTTGTTCAAAATGGATATGAAAATGCAAAAGAGATGTGTGAAACGATGCATGTTACGCATCACGGAAATTTTGAAGGCAAAAATATCATTCGTTTCGAAGAAGAGATTCCTGCATGGTTCAGTGATGTAAAACCACTTCTGCAAAAAATTCGACAAAAAAGAGACTACCCTTTTACAGACAAAAAAGTACAGACATCATGGTCGGGTATGATGATAAATGCTTTATTTTTACTTGGAACTGTGGATAGCAAGTACAAAGAAAAAGCCATAAAAAGCCTTGATAAGCTTCTTGAAACACTCTTTATTGATGAAAAACTGTATCATACGACACTTATACACAAAAAGCCAAAAGTTGAAGCTTTTTTGGAAGATTATGCATTTCTCTCACAGGCACTTCTCAGCGCTTTTAAATACACACAAAATGAAATGTATCTTATACATGCCCAACGGTTTGTCAACAAAGCACTGGAAGAGTTTTACGACAAAGGACTATGGAACTTCAGTAGCGGCGAATTTGCTGTAAAAGCAGAAATTACGGATACAACATATACAAGTTCCGTCAGTATTATGATAGATGTTCTACAAACCCTCGGAACACTTCTTGAAGATGAAAAATATACCCATTTTGCCTTTAAAACAATGGAATACAACTCTTATGAACTCGGGCGTAAGCCAATTTACTACCCCTCTATGCTTATACAGGCTTTACGATATGTCAAAGGAGACAGAGTTATAAAAACAAGCGAACAAAACATTTACAACTACGCGTACAAACTGGCAAAAATAAAATATCCGTTCACACTGTTAAAAAGAAGTGAAACGGATGATTTCATGATATGCGGAGAGAAAAGCTGTTTTGCAAATACACAGGATGTGGATAAGATTAATCAACTTGTTGAGCAATCTTTCTAAACTCTTTCCACTTTAGAAAAAAAGCTTCTTTAAGCTTTTTTTTCCTCTTTGTATTCTCTGCTTCAAGTTGTTTTGTAAAGGTAAAAAGTTTTTTGTTTTTTTGGGATTGCAGAAAAACTTTGTGCAACTCTTTTGTTACATATATATCATGAAGTTTTCCTAAAATATCCTGTAGTTCTTTGAGTGTGTTTCTGAAAGTATCTTTATTTTGCAGATAAGCGGAAAACAGCTCTGTGGCATATCGCAGTTTTTTTAATTTAATTCGTAATTTGTGTGCCTGTTCATCTTCCAGGACACTCCCTGTTGCGGAACCGTATAAAATTATTTCATTTGTATAGCTTTTTAAAAAATTTTCGGCAAAAGGAATAATGTTTTTTTCCAGGGCGGACAACTCCTTTTTTTTAAGCTTTTTTCGCCATTTTTTTGTTTGTATCCATCTTCTTAGTTCTCTTATAAGCTTTTTATATTTGTGAGACTTTAAATACTTTTGAATCTTTTTATACTCTTTTTCTCTGTAGTGGACAACAATTTTATAAAGCAGCGATTCTGTAGAAGACAATGTCTCTTTTTTCAAGTATGTTTCCATGTAAACATCAATATCACGGGCTCTGTTGCAATAAGAGGCCACGGTTGCAATTTTTATGTCAATTTTTTTTGTAATTTTTTTTGGTATTACGGGTTGAAAAGTAAACAATACAGAGCGCATCCTTCTCAAAGAGACACGCATTTGATGCAGGGGTTCGGTCTCTTTTTTTGCAAGCACAGCTTTTTTGTATTTTTTTATTTTTTTAAAATCAATTTCCAAAAAATTTTTAAATGCTGATTCAATACTTACATCCATCTTTTCATACCTTCTTGTACCATTATAACATAGAACAAAATTTATGTTAAGGTGAAAGTGATTATAATAAATCAAAGGATAAAAAGATGGGACATGAAAGAACTATGCTCGAAGATGAGATAAAAGAAGGTACTGATTTAAAAGATATTGTACATGAAGACAGAAGAAAAAATAAAACAAAAGAGAAAGACACTGAGGACAAAAGAGGCAAAGACCCTCATAAGAAACGTGTTGCCGTCTGGGTAAAAGATGAAGTCCTGCGATATGAAAGTGAACTCAAAGATTTACAGATAGAACTCTTAAAAATGCAAAACCATGTCAAAGAAACAGGACAAAAGGTTTTAATGATTTTTGAAGGTCGTGATGCTGCGGGAAAAGGCGGGACTATCAAACGTATTACAGAACATCTCAATCCTCGTGGTGCAAGAGTAGTAGCCCTTGACAAGCCCAGTGACAAAGAGAGAACACAGTGGTATTTTCAAAGATATGTCCAACACCTGCCATCAGCCGGAGAGATAGTCCTTTTTGACAGAAGTTACTATAACCGTGCAGGTGTTGAGCCTGTTATGGGCTTTTGTACACAAGAGGAGCATAAAGAGTTTTTACATGAAGTTCCCGAATTTGAAAAGATGCTTGTCAATTCCAATATAAAAATTTTTAAATTCTATTTTTCTGTTTCAAAAGCCGAACAGAAAAGACGTTTTGAAAAGAGAAAAACAGACCCGCTCAAACAGTACAAACTCTCACCGGTGGATGAAAAATCACAAGATTTATGGGACAAATACACCATAGCGAAATATTCTATGCTCTTAGCATCTCATACAGACTATGCACCCTGGACAATCATTCGTTCCGATAACAAGAAAAAAGCCCGTATAAATACCATCAAACATATATTAAACCATTTTGACTATCCGAAAAAAATTGACAAACAGAAACTCAAAGCAGATGCTGACATACGTATTTCTGCCAATGATGAAATCAGAATCATGGAAACAGAGATGACCTTAAAAAAAGACAATGCGTAGGCGTGTTACAAAAGGGTTGTATATTTTTAGCTATAATTTTCTTTTTCAATGAAAGGGCACCTCATGCTAAAAGATTTAGGAAAATTTATTTTTATGATTGAGCTTGGCTTCAAATATATAAAAATTTTCAAACAAACCTATTTTCATCCGTTTATCACACAAAAATATGCCTATCAGGAACTCTCAAAAGCAAGACAGGAGTATTCAAACAAAGTTTTGGACTTTTTAAATATCAAAGTAAAACCTGTAGGCAAACTTCCAAACAAAGACAAAATTCTTTATGCAATCAACCACCGTTCTCTGCTTGATATTCTCGTGATGGAAAATATTTTTTCAAGATACAGCAAAAGTGGTGCCTGGATAGCAAAACAGGAACTTTTTGAAGACCCGATATATGGCAAATTTTTTCAATACAGCGGATGTATTCCTGTAGATTTGGAAAACAAAAAAGGACTCGTACGCTTTTTTAAGACCATCAAAAGAACACTTGCCAAAGTTGATGACTTAAATATTTACATCTTTCCAGAAGGTGAGAGATACAATGGAGAAGACATTAAACAATTTCAAAGCGGTGCTTCAAAAATAGCCAAAGCAAACAACCTTGACATAGTTCCTGTATATATCAATGACAAACTTGAAAAGGTATTTAAAAATGCCCCTTACAATGAACCTTACACTGTTGAAGTCCATATAGGCGAAATCATCAACTATGAGAATTTGGAAGAAAAGTATCTTGAATTTTATAAATCAGTAAAAGAAAAAACAAAAGGAAACAAATGAAACTTGGTGTAAACATTGATCATGTAGCAGTTTTACGAGAAGCCAGGCAGGTAAATGACCCTGATATTTTGCAGGCACTTTACGTCGCCTGTGAAAGCGGTGCTGATCAGATTACTATACACTTACGAGAAGACAGAAGACATATTCAGGACAATGATGTTACAAATATTTTGCAGTTTTCGAAGGTGCCTGTTAATTTGGAATGTTCGATTAATAAAAAAATACTCGACATTGTCAGTAAGGTCAGGCCTCATCGTGCAACCTTGGTTCCTGAAAAAAGAGAAGAAGTTACCACAGAAGGCGGACTTGATGTTTTTGCCTATGAAAATGAAATATCCTATGCAATTGAGCAACTCCATGACGCCATCATTCCTGTTTCGCTGTTTGTTGACCCCTCTACAGATGCGATAGAACAGTCAAAAAAGCTCGGAGCCGAGATGGTCGAACTTCACACCGGACTTTTTGCAAATCTTTTTGCGATGCTTCACTCCTCTTTGCCAAAATCAAATCACTCTGTAAAAGAACTTGAATTTCCAAGATATGAACTCAGTGACAGACTGGAAACTGCCCTCGAAGAGTTAAAACTCTCTGCAAGATATGCAAAAGAACTTGGTCTCGAAGTAGCAGCAGGCCATGGACTCAATTATCATAATGTAGATGAAATCATGCAGATTCAGGAGATTACAGAGTTGAACATCGGACAAAGCATTATCGCCCGCAGTGTTTTTACCGGATTACGTGAAGCGATACAAGAGATGAAAAGAGTTACAAGGCGATGAATAAACCAACAATAGCCGTAAGTGTCGGTGATGTAAACGGTGTCGGACTGGAGATAGCACTCAAAGCACATGAAGAGATTGCTAAAATATGCCATCCGGTTTACTGCATCAATAAAAATATCTTGCAAAAAGCCTCTGCACTGTTACATGTAAGCATCCCTGATGATTTCACACTTTATGAAGTTGCGGGAGATTTTGCTCTGCAGCCGGGAAAAGTAGCTGCCAAGAGCGGTTTGTACGCCTATGATTCTTTTATGGCTGCCGTGCGTTTGTGTGAAGAAAAAAAAGCCAAAGCCGTTGTAACCTTACCGATACATAAAGAAGCCTGGATGCAGGCAGGACTTGAGTATAAAGGACATACAGACCTCTTACGCAAACACTTTGGCAAAGAAGCCATTATGATGCTAGGATGCCATAAAATGTATGTGGCACTTTTTACAGAACACATTCCACTCAAAGATGTTGCAAAAAGTATAAAATACAAAAAACTCAAACAGTTCTTTTTGGATATGCACAATACAATTCCAAAAGCCCCTGTAGCCGTGCTCGGTCTTAATCCGCATGCTGGAGACAACGGTGTTTTGGGGCATGAAGAGCTTATAATCACGAAGGCAATAAAAAGTGCCAACAAAAAAATAGGCTTTGAACAGTTTGTCGGTCCAATGGTGCCTGATGTGGCCTTTGCACCCTACTGCCGCAACAACTACAACTATTTTGCAGCAATGTATCACGACCAGGGACTTGCTCCGCTCAAAGCACTCTATTTTGACGAAAGTGTTAATATTTCACTTAACCTGCCCATCATACGCACATCAGTCGATCATGGAACTGCTTTTGACATCGCCTACAAAAATAAAGCAAAAACACTGAGTTATATCAATGCTGTACAGGCAGCGATAAAATTGATACTTTATAACTCGTAAAGTATAAAAATACCCCCCCCGAATTTTTTTGTCATATTTTATGTTTTTGTAAGTTTTATTTTTTTATGATGTTCAACAGACAATTGCTTTTTTAATATTTATATAGAACTAAAGAGAATGAAAAAAGTTGTAGTCTGCAAGGAATTATTAATGAAATACTTAAACAAAATAAAGCACTCTCTTCCTCTTCTTCTAGATAATATAGAAAAAGAGATACGAAACGATGAAAGTATTAGCTTCTTAATTAGTGAAACTCAATTAAATAACTTAATAACAGAACAAAAGGCTTTACTTATAAAATATTTTGAATATTATCATCATAACATTGATGAGAAACTATGTTGGCATTTTTATAAAGATGCCAACGTACCATTTTTGTTAATATACAAAAGCTTACAACTTCTTAAAGTTGAAATTATGAATGAATTACTTTTACAAACTGATAACAAAGTAGAAGTATTAAAAGTTTCTAATGATATTAACAATTTATTAAATCTTATCGCAAAAATTTATATTCGAAAAGAGATTGACAAACCCTTTTCTAGTTTACACAAATTTCAAAATTATCTTCTTTTTCGTACTCATGTAATGTGGTATGAAAGAATCATAAAAGCTATACGTAAAGATGACCTCTCTTTATTTCCTCTTTTTTCATCCCTTGAATGTGATTTTAGCAAATATTTAGAGTATCCAGAATCTTTAATGATTTGCATTGATTTAAATTTATGCAAACAGCTACATGATTTACATCATATTGTTCATAAAAATGCTAATATTTTTTATTTATATTATAAAAAAGAAGAATACTACCAAGCCTACTTGGCATATAAAGAACTTGAAAAAGTGATAAATATTTTCACTTCAACATTAATGGAACTCTACTTTCAAGCATACAACAACTTAGAAGAGAATTTTTTTCGACTGCTTGAATCATTTTTATATCAAAAAAAGCATGTTTATTTAACAATGATTGACATAAAAGGACTTAAAAAACTTAATGCCCGTTACGGTGAGGCAAATATAAACACTATATTGGAAAATATAAGTATCTCCTTACAAAATACTATAGATAAACAAGCAAGCCATATGCTTTTGATAAAAGGAGTGACTGCAAACTATTATATGATGAGTATTGAACTTGAATCAGAAGAATATTTAAATATTCACAAAGATATTTATGCTGTTGTAAATCAAACTTACCAAAATAATGGTAAATCAATTCCAGTAGAATCATCCGTAGTTTCTTTAAACCTTCTTGGATTTCACGGAAAAACAAGTGATGATTTTATCAAACTGATGCATCGTTTAAAGTTTGAATCACTTTCCCAAGCAAAAAAAAGCTACCATATAGAATCAAAAAAAGAATGCATACGACTTGTCAATTGGCTAGAGGATTCTTATAAAAATTTAGATTTTATCATACAAAAATTAGAAGAGGAAGAAATAGAAGCAGTTTTTCAACCTATTTACAATATTAAAGAAAATAAACTTGAAGTAGTTGAAGCTCTTGCTCGTATTCGAGATGGGAAAAAACTTATTCCTGCCGGTGTATTCATAGATCAAGTTATAGCTATAGATAAGGATGCACTTTTAGACTCATTAATGCTAAAAGATTTAATTAAAAAAAGAGAGAAAATATTTAAAGCAGCAAAAATTTTATTTGTAAACTTAAGTTTTAAATCTCTATTTAATGAAGAATTTAAACAGCAATTTGAAAAGTTCATTGAGGTATATAAGAATGATATTGTAGTATTTGAACTAACAGAACAAAGCCTAATAGAAAATATTGATGTTATAGAAAAAATGTATGCAAAATATGGTTTTCATTTTGCAGTTGATGACTTCGGAAGTGGTTATTCTTCTTTAAAACTTGTCTCAGATTTAGCAAAACGAGGGTTACTGAAAGTTCTGAAAATGGATGGAACTCTTATTGAAGAATTAGCTTCTGATGAACAAAACCAAAAAATAGTTAAAGTAATAGCAGAACTTTCTAATATTATGGAGCTTGTCAGTGTTGCAGAATATATTGAAACTGAAGAAGTTTTTAATTTAGTAAAAACATATAATATTACTTATGCACAAGGATTTCATCTTTCAAAACCAAAAGAGATTGATGAATTATTAATCGAAAAACTTAATGAATAAAAAGGAGTTCAAATGCTAGGTTTTTTTACAAATAAACAATATAAAGACAATGAGGATGAAATAAACAGACTTCAACAAGAAAATGAATCTTTGCGACAAACAATAGAAGAATTGAGTCGCAAAAATACATTTTTAATGCAAGAAGAAACAAGTTGCAACGAACAAAAGAATAAAATTAATGTTATGGATGAAATGCTCATTGGAAATGTTAAAAATATGACAGAAATTGCAGAACGTTCAAATGAAAATGTAGAAAACTTACGTGAGCTAGCAGAAACAACAGAATCTGTAAAAGGAGAAATAAAAGAACTACGAAATAATTTTGACAATTTTATTTCACAAATCACTCATCTTATACAATATGCTTCAGAAACACGAGACAATACCTCAAACTTAAATGAAAGTGTGCATAGTATTTCTGAAATTATTCAACTGATTAAGGATATTGCTGACCAAACAAACCTACTTGCCCTCAATGCTGCTATAGAAGCAGCAAGAGCTGGCGAACATGGTCGTGGTTTTGCTGTTGTTGCTGATGAAGTAAGGAAACTTGCAGAAAGAACACAAAAAGCTACAAATGAAGTTGATACAAGTATTAGTATGTTAAAGCAAAATAGTTCCATTATGCTTGAAGCATCAGAAAGTTTAGATCAAATCATAGGTTCTATGGAAACGTTTATGAATAATTTTAAAGAAGGTTTTGATAAACTGTATGAAATTGATTTAAAAACTATAAACGAGCTACATAACTTAGCTGATGCTATCTCAGCACTTCAACAAAAAATCAATAATTTTCTTTATAAAATTCGTGCGTATGAAGAAAAACTAATTGGTAATGGTAATCCTATGAACGATAATGGGTCTCATAGTTTTGATACATGGAAAAATGAATCAGGGAAAAAAGCTTTTGGACAGACAAAAGCATATCAACAAATTGATGCATCACAAAAACGCTTTGCACAAGGTGTTGACGATGCTATGGAAGCAACAATGAAAACTTCTTTACAAGATTTTCAAGGTATGGAAGAAGAAAGCAAAAACATGTATAGACTTTTAAATGATATGGAAAATGAAGCAAAAAACAATTATTCAGAGTAAATAAAAAGTTATTCTATATTTCAACCCACTTAATGGATAATTATTTTCCTTTAAGATTAATTCTGTTATACTACACCTATAAATATTTAGAAGGAAGACAAAATGAAAAAAATCGCAGCACTAGCATTAACAGCCGCTTCGTTAATGGCATCATCATTGGTTCAAGATGCAAAAAACGCAGGCCTTATGCCAATTCCGAGTTCACAAACTGAACTTTTAAAACTGATAGACAATCCGAAAAATCCTATCACAAAAGCAAAAGTAAAACTCGGTGAAAAGCTTTATATGGATCCACGTCTTTCACGCAGTGGTCTTATTTCATGTAACACATGCCATAATTTAATGGAAGGTGGAGATGACGGCGTAGGTCCTTCAACAGGACATATGTGGAGACACAATCCGCATCACTTAAATGCACCGACAGTTTACAATGCAGTGTTTTTCGGTTCTCAGTTTTGGGACGGACGGGCAAAAGATTTGGAAGAGCAGGCACAGGGACCGGCACTTGCCCATCCTGAAATGGCAGCAACAAAAGGACATATAGAAGAAGTAGTCAAATCTATGCCGGAATATGTAAAAGCATTTAAAAAAGCATACGGTGACAACGTAAAAATTACTTTTGAAAAAATTACGGACACTATTGCAAATTTTGAACGTACACTTGTAACACCGGCACCGTTTGATGCATTTATGAATGGTTACAAAGAAGCAATGACACCAAAGCAAAAAGAGGGTCTGAAAACTTTCATTCAAGTTGGTTGTGCATCTTGTCATAACGGTGTAGCACTTGGCGGTGAAATGAATGTATTGAATGTGGCAGCAACATACAAATACATGAATACAGGTGACTTTAAAGGTGACAAAAACGGCATGGTAAAAGTACCGACACTCAGAAACATTACTGAGACTGCACCTTACTTTCACAATGGTATGATTTGGAACTTAAAAGATGCTATCAAAGAGATGGGGCGTATTCAACTTGGAATGAAAATTACGGACAAACAGGCTGAGTCTATTGAAGCATTCTTAGGTTCATTAACAGGGAAAAAACCGTATATGATGATGCCTATGCTTCCTGCTTCAACAGATAAAACTCCTAAACCGAACTTAAACTAGTTTTATAGCAACATAATGTTGCTATAAAATATCTTCTTCACAGATATATCTGATTATCTCTTTTTTCAATTGCTTAAATTCAGCATTTTCTACATTTTCAAGAGTATACAGTAATCTGTCCAGTGATCTGTTTTTTCCCAAATAAGGTACAACTTTTTTCAAAAATTTCTCTTTATCCCCAATACTCTGCAACTCTTTTTTGATCCTTTTTTCTTTGTCCGTTCTTGTAGTATTTTTCAGTACACGATACAGGTAAACTAAAAACAGTGCTGCAAATACTCCCGACAAAAAATAAACTGCTTTTTCCATCATAGTTGTCCTTTCCTTCTTTTTTGTTGTATCTTCAAACACAGCATCTTCCACATGTATCGCAAAAGCCTGTGTTGTTATCTCTTTTACTCTTTGCTCCTTGATGTCAAAATATTCTAAAGAAACAGAGGGAATTGTAAAGTTTTTATCCGAAACAATTTCAAAACTTTTTTGATAAATTTCTTCCTCTCCCTGGTGCAGTTTTTTTGTACTTTTTTCGTATACGGTTGCACCTGCTATACTTATGTTTATATCATTAAAATTATTGATATTGCCCTTGCCCTGCAGAGAGAGTGTGAATTGTACCGGCTGATTTTTTTGGACATATTTGACATTCACACTTGCATGAAGCTCATAAGAACCCATAACAGTAAGATTATTTGGAATTTTTTTCACTTCCAGGTTCAGAGCATTAGAATAAATATTTCGTTTTGCATATTTTGGGCTTGAGAGTTCTATTGTAGCTTTTATGGGATTTAAAACAAAAGTACCGCTTTTTTGGGCTATGATTTCATAGCGAAGCTCTTCGACCCATTCGCCTTTATCGTTTTTATACTCTTTGTCACTGATTTCCTGCAATGCAAAATCATTAAAACGGGGGGTCTCGACAGTATAGTCTTCTACATCATCTTTAGAGACAAGCCTTACATGTAACAGAAACTTTTCTCCTGCCATCGGCGTTATATTGCTGATGTTCATACTGAGTTTATAATCCGGTGAATGTGTTTGTGTGCGTTTTTTCACCTTTACATGTAAAGGCTGTGTCTTTTCAACCTTGCCGTCAACTTTGATACTAAAAGCAGGTAATGTAACATCTTCGGTCGGTGCCAAAGAGTAAATTTTAGTCACTTTGTCTGCTTTTTTCGCATGAATCAGCGTTGCCTCATGGAAAGTTTTCACATTTTGCACGATATACCCGTCTATATACTCTATCATTGGAAATGTAACATGAAAACCTTTTGCAACCACGCGAAACTCCAAAGTTTCTGTTTTGACAATCTCTTTGGGTGCAGTTGTTTGTACCCATGCATACAGTTCCAAAGGAATACAAAAGAGTAAAAAAATTATACTACCAAGGTTTTTTACTGTCACTGCTGCTCCTTTTTGTCCGGATTTTTTGCAAGAAAACAGGAGTTTTTTGTTTTTGTATTATTTTTATCCATTTTTCTTCCTCTGACAAAACCAGTTTTTGCAGTTTTATCTTGTATTTTGAACTGACTTTATAATCATTATTCATTTGTTCAAGCCTGTTTTTAAAACATACTTTTGCCGTGCCTCTGCTGAAAATCTTTTTGAGTTTTTTTCTTTTTTTAAGCTCCTGTGTAATTATCTGTAAATTCTTTTTTGTCTTATCAAAAACATGCAGTTGCAAAGAATGCTCAAACTGAGACTTTGCCAGTTCCAGTTTCCCTCTTTGTACATAACAGTTGCCGATATTGTGATAAATTTTTGCATTGAACAGTTTATCTTTGCCGAGTGCTTTTTTATAATACTTTATTGCCTGTAAATATTCATGTTTTTTATACAAAGCATTGGCAATATTATAATTAACTGCGCTTGTAGGCTTGAGCTTTTTGTAACATTCTACCGCTTGTTCGTACTGCTTTTTTGCATAAAAAGACTTTGCTTTTTGCAGAGTTATAAAATCGAAAGCACCCGCATTTACAGGAGTATTTAAAAAAGTCAGCTGCATCAGAGCAAACAACACTGTCAGTTTAACTGTATGCTTTTTTTTCAAGCCCAGTATAAAAACAAAATAGAGAATCAACAGTGCAAGCCCCAAAGGATACATAAACAGTTCCTGATACTGTTTCATATCATATGCATCAGCAGATATCTTTTGCGAACTCTTTTGTATGGCATTGAGAATTTTTTCTATGTCACCCTCTCCCCATTGATACTTTGTATAATACCCATGACTCTTTTGCACCATATTGTTCAAGGCATTATTTTTCCTGGATGCAAAATCAATGACATACAGCCTTAGATGATTTTTTCTAATATATGCAGTTTCATCCACTCTTGTGACATCTTCACCACCGTCACTCAGTAAAATTATATTTTTTGTTTTTTCTGTATGCAGCATTTTTTCACTTGCCTCAAATACACCAAAGAGATTGGTGTTTGGCTCAAATTTTTGCTTTATCTGAGCGTTTTTAAGCATATAGGCAAGAGCCTGTGTATCTTCACTGAGAGGATAAAGCATATAGCTGTTTTTAGCGAACAACAGTACCCCTGCATGTAAATGCTCTGCTTTTTCGATGAGTTTTACAAGTTTTTCTTTGGCTAAAGTGAAACGGCTCGGATAAATATCTGATGAGTTCATAGATTCTGAGACATCAAGTGCAATAACAGCCGAACTACTCATCTGTTTGATCACCGTATTTTGTTTCAGATATACAGGACGGGCAAGTGCGATTATCATCAAAGATATGACAAGTAAAAAATATCTGTAGCGCATGGAAGCTTGTATTAACTGAGGATGTAATACGAGTTGTTTGATCACTGCCTGAGAAAAAACAGTTTCGAGAATATTGTTGCTCTTTTTAAAAGAGAAAACAAAGAGTAATGCAGGAACAACCAAGAGGTACAGTACATAATCATATAAAAAGAACATTTACAACACCCCTCTCGTTTTTACATGTGCTACAAGCAAGATTGCGCACAACAACGAAAACAGAAGAAAATAAAAATATATATGCTCTTCTACATCTAAAGTATTGTACTCAAGTTCACTTTTTTGCAGCCTATCAATGCGTTTGTAGACTTTAAGTAAATCTTTTTTATTTTGCACTTCAAAGTTTTGTGCACCGTTTTTACTGGCAATAACCTTCATCATGTTGCTGTAACTTTTGTCTATGGTTATCGTATAAATTTTTATGCTGTATTTTTTTGCCAGTTTCAGTGCAAATGCAAGCGGAATTTTACTTGCAGAGTCTTCTCCGTCGCTCAACAGTATAATGATTTTTGACTTACTTTTTGAATTTTTCAAAAGCGTTACAGAGGAGACGAGAGCATCAATCAAAGCTGTGCTTTTTCCAATAACCCCCACTTCAATCTTGCCCACGATATTTTTTTGCGCCTCTTTGTCAAAACTCAGAGGAGAGGCTATAGCGGCTGTTGTACCAAAAATGACCAAACCTATTCTGTCGCTCTTTCTCATATCTATAAAACTTTTCACGACCTCTTTTACCACATCCAGTCTGCTTTGTTTGTAATTTTTTTCATTAAAGCCATAAGTACTCATAGAACCGCTGGTATCAAGTGCCAACACAATATCAACGGCATTGCTCCTGACTGCTTTTATTTTTTTCACTACAACAGGATCGCTCAATGCAACAGTCATACATGTAATCATAGCCCATTTTAAAATTTCTCTTGCATAGTGTTTCTTCTTAACATGCAAGAGCAGTTGCAAAAAATGAGGCATATAGAAAGATTCTTTTTCCTGATTGAATAACAAAGTGCTCAAAACAAACAAAGGAAGCAGCAGCAAAAAAAAGGGATATGTAAAATGAAAGGAATTAAGCATAGAATTCTCTTAGCGTATCTAAAAAATTTTCTATTTCATGAGAGAGCTTTTGCGGTATCTGTAGAGATTTTTGTTGGTATTTATAGAGAAAAAGCTGTGAAATTATATGCTCAAGCTCTTTTTTCTGCTCTTGTGTTTTTGCCAGTTTTCTTCCGTAATAGGTAAAAAGATAAGCACTTTGTTTGACATTATAAAAATTTGAATGCAGCAGTATTTTCAAATAGCATGTTTCGTCTGTTTTATTTTTTTGCACTCTTTTTTTATAAAAATAAAAGAGTGCAAAAAACAGTATAAAAAAAAGCAGTATAAAAAACACTAACAGATACAAAGAGTTGTCCGGTACTGTTACAGGAGCAAAAATATCATTTATTTCATTCATGTTTTCTCCATAAGACCGATAATTTTTTCAGCCGGATCTTCATCTGTGTAAATTTTCACAAAACGGACTCCTGCTGTTTTGAGTTTTTTATACAGCATCTCATCATTTTGTACTATTTTTTTTCTATAGGAATGGAGCGTTTTTTTGTTAAGGCTTATCTCTGCACTCATACCCAAAGCCGGGTCGGTAATATGCAACTCTCCCAGTTCTGCAGGATTTTCTTCAAAACGGTCACGGACAATAATAAGTACAAGCTCATGTTTCAGACTCAATGCCATCAAATTTAAATCATGCGTATCAAAAAAATCTCCGATTAAGAACAGAATGCTCTTTCTTTGAATTTGTCTGTAAAGAGCCTGTGTACTATACGAATAATCCAAAGTTTTTCCAAGGACATCAAAACTCTCAACCTTTTCCAGCAGTCTTCGCACAGCAAAAAGCTGTTTTGTTTTTTGCGTACACAAAAAAAGTGTGTCACTGCAGATATAGCTCTCAAAGGGATTGTTTTGCTTGACACAGCTGTAACTGAGTAATGCACAAATCTGAGTCAGTAAATCTTTTTTCAGTATTTTCGTTCCAAAATGAAGCGAACCGCATAAAAACGGAACAATCACTACGTTGAGTTCTTTTTGCTGATGAAAAACTTTCACATAGGGTTTTGTAGTTTTTGCACTTATAATCCAGTCAATATGCCTTATATCATCTCCGCTTTCATACTCTCTGAGTTCTTGAAAATCATATCCCTCGCCTCTTTTTTTTGAAATATTTTCCCCTGCAATTTTACTAAAGACTTCTCTTTGTGTTTTGATAAGGATTAGTGCAAGTTTTTTATTGGACTCCAAAAGTGTTTTTAGCATGCTGTTACGGTATTTCTATAGATTCTAGGATTGTTTGAATAATATCATCACTGCTTAACCCCTCTGCAATGGCGTCATAACTTAAAATGATACGGTGTCGCAATACATCTTTGATGCTCAGAGCAATATCTATAGGAGAGACAAAATCATTCCCTCTTAAATAGGCTCTTGCTTTGACGGCTTTGAGCATATTTATCGTTGCACGCGGACTTGCTCCAAAAGCTATATATCGTTCCAACGCTTCAAGACCGTATTTTTTCGGATCTCTTGTTGCAAAGATCAGTCTTACTATATAGGTACTCAACTCCTCTTCGATATAAACAGCTTTTACCTCTTCTTTCATCTCTTCGAGTTCACTGGCCAAAAGAACCGGTTCAATGGTTTCAAAAGTCTCATTTGCAGCTTTTTGTGCTATTAAATACTCTTCATCTTCTGTGTTATAACCGACAATTACTTTAAACATAAAGCGGTCTAACTGCGCTTCGGGCAAAGTATACGCGCCCTCCTGCTCAATCGGATTTTGTGTTGCAAGCACCAAAAACGGAGGTTCGATTTTAAAACTTTCATCACCGATTGTAACCTGTCTCTCTTGCATGACTTCCAAGAGTGCCGATTGTACTTTTGCAGGCGCTCTGTTTATTTCATCTGCCAAAAGCAAATTTGTAAAAACCGGACCGTGTTTAATTTTAAACTCTCCGGATTTGACATCATAAATTTCTGCTCCGATAATGTCTGACGGCAGTAAATCAGGAGTAAACTGCACACGTTTAAAATCCAGGCTCAATGCTTTTGACAAGGCATTGACGGCCGTTGTTTTTGCAAGACCGGGAACCCCTTCAAGCAATATATGTCCGTTTGTAATAAGTCCGATAAGCAGAGCATCAATCATATTTTCATGACCGATGACCCCTTTTGCTATTTCTTGTTTTAATAATTTTATCTTGTTTTTCATATATAAAGTGTAGTATTAGTTTGTAAAAGATATGTAAAATATATTTACAAAGGAGTTTTATTATGGACACAGATGAATTTTACCTCACAGACGAAGAAAAAAAAGCACTCAAAGAGATAGCAAAAGCAGCGCTTTATGAAGCTGTTATACACAACCGAAAAATTGCCCTCGATGAAGAGAAAGTACCTCCAAAATTCAAACTGCACCTCGGTGCTTTTGTCACACTTAAAGAAAACGGCAGACTCAGAGGCTGTATAGGACGATTTGAACCGGATGAGCCTCTTTATCAAGTCATTATAGATATGGCAATTTCCGCTTCACGGTATGACACCCGTTTTACCCCTGTCACAAAAGAAGAACTTGACAATATAGAGATTGAAATTTCAGTGCTTACACCGAGAAAAAAAGTCAATTCTGTTGATGATGTCATTGTCGGCAAACATGGAATATATATTGAATACGGCAATAAAAACGGTACCTATTTACCGCAAGTGGCAACAGATATGGGATGGGACAAAGAGCAGTTTGTCAGAAGCTGCTGCATTGAAAAAGCGGGAATTGCACCCGAGCATTGCAAGGATGCAACGCTGTATGTATATGAAGCGATAGTCTTTTAAGACTTCCTTCATCCTCTTTGGGACCTATTTTATTTCAAGCAGTCTTGAAAAATACTCTTGCGGATGTTTACACACAGGGCATTTTTTCGGTGGTTTTTTTCCATAATGAACATGCCCGCACACTTCACATATCCATGCTTCTTCTTCATCACTTTCAAACTCATGTCCGGAAGTTAGACGTTCTAAAAGCATTTTATACATTTTCTCATGCTCAATTTCCACTTTGCCAATAGCCGTAAAAAGTGCAGCTGCTTCTTTATCACCCTCTTCTTTGGCAATTTTTGCAAAATCAGGATACATATCAGAATTTTCATAATGCTCACCATTAATGGCATCTTGAAGATTTTCCATTGTCTTGCCAAAGCTCTCTTCACTGTTGTTTTTGAGCCTGTTATGCAGGGCAAATTCTAATTTTGCATGCTCTTTTTCATTGTTTGCCGCTCTTTGGAAATGGGCAGCTATATCTCGGTAACCTTCTTTTTGTGCTACTTTTGCATAAAATTCGTATTTGTTTCGGGCTTGAGATTCTCCGGCAAACGCTTTCATAAGATTGACTAAAGTAAGATTTTGAGTAATCATCTCCATTGCCACGCCACAACAATGCAGTTCTCCTCCTCCGACTGCCTGTATTTCTACAATATTTCCACATTTGTTACATCTATACGTTTCATACTTTCTCATAGCAACACCTTTATATTGAAATTTTCCATCATTATTGCACATAGAAACTTAAGGACAGCTCTCAAAACCCTGATAAATAAAAAACAGACTCTCCATTCAGAACAATATTATTATATTTTCAGTACAATAAATATATTTTTTAATTTTTACAAGGATTTTGACACCATGAGTTTTTTAAAAGAGTACGATGAAGAAGTTTATAACTTGTGCGAAAAAGAGTTAGAGAGACAGACTAACCATCTGGAAATGATAGCAAGTGAAAACTTCACACTTCCGGCAGTAATGGAAGCTATGGGTTCGGTTTTTACAAACAAATATGCTGAAGGGTATCCGGCAAAACGCTACTATGGCGGATGTGAATATGCTGACAGCGTAGAACAGCTGGCTATAGACAGAGCATGTAAACTTTTTGGGTGCAAATATGCAAATGTGCAGCCACATTCAGGATCACAGGCAAACGGAGCTGTTTATGCGGCACTTTTAAAAGCAGGTGACAAACTTTTAGGTATGGACCTGAGCCATGGCGGACACTTGACACATGGTTCCAAACCAAGTTTTTCAGGGAAAAACTACTCCAGTTTCACCTATGGTGTTGAACTTGACGGACGTATTAACTATGACAGAGTTTTAGATATCGCTAAAATTGTACAGCCTAAAATCATCGTATGCGGGGCTTCTGCGTATGCCCGTGAAATTGATTTTAAGAAATTTCGTGAAATTGCCGATGAAGTCGGTGCAATTCTTTTTGCAGATATCGCACACATTGCAGGTTTGGTAGCCGCAGGTGAGCATCCTAGTCCATTCCCTCACGCACATGTAGTTACAACAACTACACACAAAACACTTGCAGGACCTCGCGGCGGTATGATAATGACAGATGATGAGGATATAGCAAAGAAGATAAACTCTGCTATTTTCCCGGCTCTTCAAGGCGGACCGCTTGTACATGTAATCGCTGCAAAAGCAGTTGGTTTTAAACACAATCTTACACCAGAGTGGAAAGATTATGCGAAACAGGTAAAGAAAAATGCTTCTGTATTGGCTGATGTACTTATGAAACGCGGCTATGATGTCGTAAGCGGAGGAACAGACAATCACTTAGTGCTTGTCAGTTTTGTAGGCAAAGAGATCTCCGGAAAAGATGCTGATGCAGCTCTGGGAAATGCAGGGATCACTGTCAATAAAAACACTGTTCCCGGAGAGACACGAAGTCCTTTCGTAACATCAGGTATTCGTATCGGTTCACCGGCACTTACATCTCGCGGTATGAAAGAAAAAGAGTTTGAACTCATCGCAAATAAAATGGCAGATGTTTTGGATGATATCAACAATACTGAACTTCAGGCAAAAATAAAAGAAGAACTCAAAGAACTTGCACAAAATTTTGTAATATACAACCAACCAACATATTAAGGTTCCCACATGACTGCCATGGATTTAAAACTTATAAAAATGGTAAGTGACCACTACTGGATCAAAAGAGATACGGTAGTGAACAAAATCACCTTTAAAGGGCGTACTTTTTACAATAAATTTGAAAAAGTCAATGCGCCTTTAAACCAGTCTGTGATTAACAAACATATAAAAGGTGAAATAACTGTAGCCCATTCGATTGTGGACAAAAAAGGGATTGTTGAAAATATAGTTATTGATTATAACGGCAGAGATCCTGAAAGATTTTATCACAAAGCACAGCTTCTTTTACGAGAAGAAGGTTTTATTAACTTTACAGCCTATGAAACAAAGACCAAAGGGCATTTGCATCTCTATATTCACAAAGGGCATACAACACTGCAAGAAGCGATACAGCTTGGCAAAATGATCAGTATGAAACTGGCTGCAAAACAGCCAAAGCAGTGGAGAATGTTTCCGACAAATGATTTGCCTGATGAATACAACATTTTGACACTTCCTTATGAAGTCTATGCAAAAGAGAGAGGCGCTTCGTGGTCGAAGCATATGTGATTTTGTTCTTTAGGTTATTTTTGGTATCATAGAACAAATAAAAAATTGAGGGTATAATAGTATGAATGATAAGAATGAACTAAGTGATATTGTCCTGAATAAAAACGGCTCTTCCAGCTCAAATAAAAAAATAATTCTCGCTGTTGCCACATTGGGAATTATTCTCATAGTAGTTGTAATGCTTATGAATTCACTTAATTCCAAGGGGACAGACAACTTGCCTCAAGCTATACTGCCGCCGGAACCTCAAGCCAAAACTCTTACACAGGAAACACCTGAAGAACCTCTTTTTGAAGAAGTGGATGTCATACAGGAAAATAATTCTGTTGATGAAGATTTAGATAAAATCGCACAAAAACTCAAACAAGAAAGTAAACAAGAACATAAAACAGTTGCTGCACCACAGAAAAAAGTAGTGACTCAAACCAAAAAAGTGACACAGAAACCCCAGATAAAACAGAAACCTCATGGAACATCAAAGGTAAAGTATTATATACAGGTGGGGTCTTTTTCAAAATATGAACCAAATAAAAAATTCCTAAAATCTATTACGAATTTAGGCTATAAATATAGATATCATAAAGTTACAGTCAATTCAAAAACACTTAACAAAGTATTGATTGGACCATTTAAAACACAAAAAGAAGCAAATAATGCTAAACGTGTTATTCGTGCCAAAATTGAGCCGGGTGCATTTTTAGTAAAATTATAATTTTACAAGGGTAATCTTGATATATTCTAAACAATTTACACAAGATCAGCTGGCACCTATTGCCGTTTATTCAAAACTAAAAGAGTTTTTCAAGGAGGAGGTCTCCTACCTTTTTGAAAGTGCCGGACAGAGTGAGGGAAACTACAGTTTTATCTGTATAGGTGCGAGAGAACGCTTACAGTTTATAGACGACAAAACAGTCTATACAGACAAAAACGGTACAAAACATATTAAAAAAGAAAATCCTTTTTCCTTTTTAAAAGAGTATTATAAAAATATAGATACAGACGAATATAAAAATGCCACAAAAAAACTAAATGTCGGTTATGTGGATGGATTTATCGGCTATATCGGTTATGATATGGTAAAAGTCTTTGAGCCAAAACTTCGATCATTCATGGACAACCTCAAAGACGAATTAAACACTCCGGACTTAGACCTGATTTTACCAAAACTTGTCCTTGTCTATTCCCATAAAAATCATCAGATTACACTTATTTCGACACTCAAAGAGTACAGTGAAAAATTTCAAGCCATTGAAAATGATTTAAAAGGCACATATACTTACAAACACAGAGTCTTCAACATTGGAGAGGACAAAGGAAGCTTTGCCCATACAAAAGAAAAATTCTTTGCCATGATAGACAAATCAAAGGAGATGATTAAAAGCGGTGATGTTTTTCAAATTTTGATGACAAATCGTTTCACTAGACATATAAAAGTGCACCCTTTTAGTTTTTATCGTATTCTTCGTACAAAAAATCCCTCCCCTTATATGTTTTTAATGGAGTATGAAGATTTCAGTATCGTCGGCTCATCGCCTGAAGTTATGGTGAGACTCACAGATACACAATTGCTTCTTCGCCCAATTGCCGGTACAAGAAAACGCGGAACTACAAAACAAAAAGACAAAGAACTTGAAAAAGAACTGCTCGCAGACCCAAAAGAGTTGGCTGAACATTTAATGCTTATAGATCTTGGCAGAAACGATGTCGGCCGGGTTGCCAAAACCGGTACAGTCAAAGTGGAAGATATTATGCATATAGAGCGTTTTTCACATGTTATGCATATTGTTTCTGATGTGGTAGCAACACTCGATGATGACAAAGATATGTTTGATCTGTTTATGGCAACATTTACAGCAGGTACTATGACCGGTGCTCCAAAAATTCGTGCTATGGAACTTATAGCCGAATATGAAGGCTTAAAACGCGGTTTTTACAGCGGCAGTGTCGGATACTTCGGGTTTGACGGAAATATGGACAGTGCAATTGCCATACGGACAGCCCTTGTAAAAGAAGACAAGGTAGTTCTTCAGGCAGGTGCAGGCATAGTCGCAGACAGTATAAAAGAACTGGAGTATCTTGAAGTAAACAATAAACTGGGTGCGCTCATTCACTCACTTGAAGATTTAGATAAAAAAGACTAAAAGAGATACAATGCATAAACTTTTCTCCATCTTTGGAAATCCTGTTTCACACTCCCGCAGTCCTCTGATGCACAACAGCGTTTTCAAAAATCTTAATTACAATGCCTGCTATACACGCACGCTTCTCAAAGATGGCAACAAACTCAAAGAAACCTTTTTTTCTCTGGGCCTGAGCGGTGCCAATGTCACAGTACCACACAAAGAGAGCGCCTATGCTGCCTGTGATGAAGTTCGGGGCTTTGCAAAAAAAATCGGAGTTGTCAATACACTTATAAATGAAAACGGAAAACTTATCGGCTACAATACAGATGCTGATGGCTTTATGTATGCCATAAATGAGTTTAAAAATATACAAAATATTTTGGTACTTGGTGCAGGCGGCACAGCAAAAGCTCTTGTGCAAAAATTTTTAGAAGAAGGTTTACATGTAAGCATACTCAACAGAAGCAAGGCACGCCTTACATACTTTGAAAAACTTGACTGTGAATGTTATACATGGGAAAATTTTCAGCCCAGTCAGTATGACTTGGTTATAAATACAACAAGTGCCGGTCTCAAAGATGAAAATCTGCCTGCACCAAAAGAGATGATTGAAGCTGCTTTGCAAAATACTCGCTATGTTGCAGATGCCATATATGGCAGAATTACTCCCTTTTTACAACTTGCCAAGGAAAAAGGTCTTACATGTAAAGACGGTGCAGATATGCTTTTGGGACAGGGAGTTTTGGCAAATGAACTTTTTTGCAACTTTGAACTTGACAAAGAAGCCATAAAAAAGGAGATGCAAAAAAGTTTTCTTTACTAACGAGAAAAGCTAAAACCTATAGAAAGTTTTGTGATATCTTTGTTGTAATCTATTAAAGACTCTACATATCCACTAAAAAGTTTTATATACAGATATGATTTGTCTTTTCGTAAAGGGTAAGAATAGGTCGCTTCAACCGCTCCTCTCATACTGTCTATATTCCCTCGTGCCATCAGACTAAACATATGTTTCTTATAAAAATAGGTAAATTTTACCTTTGTATACCCTAAATATTTCATTAAATCAGGATTATCACTTAAATTTGCACTTCCCGGGAAAGGTACCAAAAGTGTTAAGTCTGTAATAAGCGTACTATGTTGCAATCGCAATGTTGTATAAAAATAATTTATACTTTTAGAGAGATTAAAACCATTAAATTCTGGTATATACTCTGTATTCGGCTGTCCGTTTGATTTATGTGCAATAGCAAATTTTAATGATCGCATTTGAAATATTGAGCTTTTGTCACTAATGGGAAAAACAACAAATCCTTCAGGGTTATATAAGTTTTCTCTAAAAGGAGAAGATGTAACATATATCTGCCAAAAAGCCTGTTGCGTATATGCCAAAGAGTATTTTTCCCCTAAACCAAAAATATTTTTAAAAACTTGCAATTGCAAGCTCACTTGGATTTCAGCTTCAAACTTATCATATGGCACAATATCGAGTTTATGATTTATATACTTCTTATTTGCAACACCAAAAGGTAAAAGGTAATTTGCTTTATAGGGACGAAGACCAAAAGAGTTATCAAGCCATTTTTGCATATTCTCTTTTGAAGTATCATTTGTAATATTTTCAATATTTATTTTACTTTTTGTTGCATCAGAGATTTGTTCTGCCTGGAGCACCGTTACTATTAAAATCACATATAAAAATAATCTCATCTACACCCTTACTCTATCTTCTAACGCTCTCGTTAATGAAAGCAAATCTATATTTTCCAAACTGACTCCTGTCGGGACACCCTGTGCTATTTTAGAAAAATTCAAATCATATATACCAAGTTTGTCTTCTATATACAGAATGACGGCATCATTTGCTATTGAGGGCGTAAGCGCAAACAACACTTCTCTTATTCCATTTTGTACAATAGTTTCCAGATGTGTCATACTTAACTCTTCGAGTGATTCCAAAACAAAATATTTTCCGTCAAACAGGCCATTTTCTTCCAAAAGCAAAATATCTTTAGCATTTTCAACTATGCACAATAAAGATGTGTCGCGTGTCTCGTCACAGCAGATATGACACAGTTCATCTTCGCTCATACCACCACACTCTTTGCATTTTTTCAGACTCCCCAGGGCATCTTCAATAGCATGTGCTATTTTCATCCCTGCAAATGTATCGTTCATAATCATATGATACGCCAGTCTTGTCGCCGACTTTTTTCCTATACTCGGCAATTCACCGAGTGCATCAACAAGCCTGTTAAATTTTTCCAAGGAACTGTTCATTCATTCACTTCTTTTTTATTTGGCATAAATAGCCATAGCTGTAATGGTGATTGTAGTTTTCCGGCAATTTGCAATGCATCCTCTCCACTGCCTAAAAACAGATCTGCCCGTACAGGACCTTTGACAGCCCCACCCGTATCTTGGGCAAAAACGATATTATTAAATTTTTCTTTTCCGAAATTTGATGACAAGTATAGCATATTTCCCAACGAAATATATTTTTTATCAACTGCAATAGAACTTTTCTCTCGAAGTTGTAACCCTAATGCACCTGTTGCACCTTTGTCTCTTTTTGTAAAAAAGACCAAAGAAGGATTGTAATCAAGTATTTCATCGATCTGAGAGGGATGTTCCTCCAACCATTTACGGATACTCTGCAAAGAGATGTTTTGCAAAGAAATTTCTCCTTTTTGCACCAAATACTTTCCTATTGATTTATATTTATAGCCATTTTGGTTTTCATACCCTATATACATCGTCGAATTATCATCCAAGATTACCTTTCCTGAGCCCTGTACCTGTAGAAAAAATCTGTCTATTTTAGAATCACAGTAGCAAATGACCGAGGCATTTAAATCATGAAGCTTTGCTTCTTTGCGGCTGTAATAAGGAACCAGTCTGTTATTTTGTATCTTTCCTCGAAGCCTGTAGTTTTTGAGTTCGGGATATATAGAACTCAGATCTACAACAACCAGATCCTTTGGTGTTGCATAAATCGGGTATTTGTAGGTATCGCTCTTATGAAAAGAACCGTGTATCCATGCTTCATAGTACCCGGTTAACAATCCCTCCTTATTTCCACTTTTATCAGCTATTGAGTAAGGGGTGAAGTTATTAAGCAAAAACTGTTTTGCATCTGTTACATGTAAGGCTTTTTGACATAAATTTTTATAGATTTTTTGTCCCTGTGTACTTTTACAGTTATTTGTAAAATTATTTAAGAATTCATCATAATTTTGTTCTTGAAATCCGGGAAGTTTTGAAAAAGATGTTTTGGTAAAATTTACATTTTTTATTTTACTCGGCTGTGGCGACTGTGTATGTTTGTTGCACCCTAAAAAAAGTGTCATCATCAGGAAAAAAAGAGTTGTTTGTTTCATAAACAGTATTATATCATCTAATTATTTTTTTTTAAACTACAAAATGGGTATAATTTCAAAAAAATATTTAAATAGGATTTTATTATAATGGAACACTTAAGCTATTATGAGATTTTAGAAGTATCACAAAATGCAGATAAGGCAACTATCAAAAAAGCTTACCGAACTTTGGCAAAAAAATATCATCCGGATAAAAACTCTGGGGATAAAGAGGCAGAACACAAATTTAAGCTTATTAATGAAGCCTATCAGTGTTTGAGCAATGACCAGCAACGCAGTATTTATGACCGTTATGGCAAGGAAGGTCTCCAGGGAATGGGCGGCGGCAGTCGATCTTCTTCAAGTTTTGATGATTTGGGGTCTATGTTCGAAGAGATGTTCAGCGGATTTGGCGGCGGACGCACAAGACGCCAAAATCCTGCCGATATGGACAAATATCCGCTTGACATGAATGTCGATATTGTCATTGATTTTAATGAGGCTGTATTTGGCTGTGAAAAAGAGATAAAATACACCTATAAAAAAGCCTGTGAATCATGCAAAGGTACAGGAGCAAAAGACGGCAAGCTCTCAACATGTCCGCAATGTAAAGGACAGGGGCAAATCTATATGAAACAGGGCTTTATGACCTTTTCTCAAACCTGTCCGGTATGTAACGGAACAGGTACCTCAGCAACAGACAAATGTAGAAAATGCCATGGCAAGGGTTATGAAGAGGTAAAAGAGACTATTACCATCTCTGTGCCAAAAGGTATTGACAGCGGGAACCGCTTACGCGTTTCAGGAAAAGGAAATATCGGCAAAAAAGGAAACCGTGGCGATCTTTATGTAACATTTGAAGTCAAACCTGACAAACATTTTATAAGAGATGACAATGATGTATATATTGAAATTCCGGTATTTTTCACGCAAGCTGTTAAAGGAGACACCCTGACAATACCTTCTTTAACAGGCGAACTTGAACTAAAACTTGACATCGGAACAAAAGACAAACAACGGTATGTCTTTAGAGGTGAAGGGATAGAAGATGTCCATGGACACGGAAAAGGTGATTTAATCGCTGTGATCAACATCCAGTATCCTAAAAAACTGACTGATGAACAAAAAGAACTTTTAGACAAAATTCAAGACTCTTTTGGCATAGAATCAAAACCTCATGAAGGTATTTTGGATTCAGTGATAGACAAAATGAAAAACTGGTTTAAGTAACCCTTATGAATAAAACACGCCTTAAAAATCAACTCTCATCACTGGCACTTTCCATGTTTAGAAAAGATTTTTTTGGCATATATCACGGTTCAATATCTTCCAAAACAGACAAAAGCCGCTTTATCATCAACACAAAAGAGGCTATATTTGACAACATCAATGAAGAGAGTCTTATAGAGTTGTCTTTCAAACAGGACTACAGATGGAAACAGGCAAGTATAGACGCCAATATTCACCAAGGCATCTATTCTCATATTTCAGAAGCAAAATTTATATGCTTCAGTATGCCACAATTCACTACAGCCTATTCGCTTGAACATAACATTATCATTCCAAAAGATTATTTTGGATATACAGAGATAGGCTTGGTGGAAATAATCGATCCCAAACAATTTGAAGACTGGTATGAAAGAGCACAAAGTGAAATTATTTTGTATTTTCAAACAAAAAAGACAAATCTGATGGTGATTCGCGGATATGGGGTCTATGCATACAGCAGAGATATTCATGAAATGGCAAAAAAACTTGCCATTTTGGAAAAAAGCTGTCGCTTACTCATGTTAGGTGATTCGTGTAACTCTCTTTGTGATTATGACTAAAGCCCTGTTATGGCTTCATATGCCACATCCATCATAGTATCTATCTCTTCCTTAGTTATCACATAAGGCGGCATAAAATAGACTATGTGTCCAAGCGGACGCAGTAAAACACCATGTTCAAGCCCATATTCATATACTTTTAGCCCTATTCTCTCTTTAGCATCATAGCCTTTGAGTTCCACAACGCCAACCATCCCTGTCTGTCTGATTTGTTCTACATTCGGCAATTCTAAAAACCTTTGGAGTTTTTTTGACATATAGTCTGCAAGCTCTCTGTTCTTTTCAATAATATTTTGATTTTCAAAAATATCAAGTGTTGCATTTGCAGCGGCACAGGCTAAGGCATTCCCTGTATAGGAATGAGAATGCAAAAAAGCTTTATGCTCATTATAGTCACAGTAAAATTTTGCATATATGTTATTGGAAGTCAGAACCACAGAAAGCGGTAAATATCCACCGGTCAAGCCTTTTGAAAGAATCAGGAAATCGGGAGATATTCCTGCTTTTTCACAGGCAAAAAGTTCTCCTGTTCTTCCAAAACCGACCATTACCTCATCGGCTATAAGATGAATATCATATTTTGTACATATTTCCCGAACAAGTACCAGATACTTTGCATGATACATATGCATATAGCCTGCACCCTGTATAAGAGGTTCTAATATCAAGGCACTGATTTGTGATGCTTTTTCCTGACACAGTTCTTCAAACTTCTGCGCTGCTTCTACAGCTGCCGTCTCACTCATATCAACAGGGACAGGTGTTTGAATTGTTTTGATCAAAAGAGGCTCATAGGTCTCTTTGTAAAGTTTCACATCTCCGACACTCAAAGCACCTATGGTTTCTCCATGGTATGAATTGCTTAAAGAAACAAAAAGAGACTTTTTCTTTCCGTCGTTATAATGAGCATGATAACTCATCTTCAAGGCAAGCTCAACAGCAGATGAACCGTTATCTGAGTAAAAACACTTATCCAGGTTAGCCGGTGTTAGTTTTACAAGACGCTCAGAGAGCCTTATAACCGGTTCATGCGTAAAACCTGCCAATATAACATGTTCCAAAGTATCAAGCTGTTCTTTTATTTTTGAATTAATATATTCATTCGTATGTCCAAACATATTTACCCACCAGGAGCTGATAGCATCTATATACCTGTTTCCCTCAAAATCTTCCAGATAAATACCGTGTGCTTTTTTAATCGGAATAAGCGGCAGCGTTTCGTGGTCTTTCATTTGTGTACACGGATGCCAAAGGACATCCAGATCTCTGTTTTTCAATTCATTGTTTTTCATGGGCAAATTATACCTTTTATTTTCTCTCTTTATCAAGTTTTAATACGAATTTACATAGAATATCAAACAATATCACAAACAAGGTTTTTATTATATGATTACATGGATGCAAAGACATAAGAAATGGCTTATTATAACTATATGGATTTCAACAATAGCATTTGTTGGAGCAGGCTTTGTCGGCTGGGGACAATACAGCTATGGCAACAAAGCAGGTGCTGTTGCAAAAGTGGGAAATGTTGAAATTACAAACGGTGAACTGCAAAAAACCTATTCTCGTCTTTATGCACAGTATAATCAAATGTTTCAGGGAAACTTTGATGAAGAAAAAGCAAAACAGTTCGGATTGGACAAACAGGCACTCCAACAGTTGATACAGCAGGCATTGCTTATAAATCTTGCACAGTCCTATGACCTTATTGTAAGTGACGAAGAGATGATTGAAGCACTCAAACAGCAAAAAGCTTTTTACAAAAACGGAGCATTCGACAAAGAGACATACAAGCTTGTCCTTTCCCAGAACAGACTGAGTATCAAAGAGTATGAAACCGAGTTGCGAAAAGAACTTCTTATACAAAAAACTTTGAAACTACTTCCTGTAAAAACATCAAAAAATGAAGAAAATATTTTAAACACGATTTTCAACATCGCAGACAAAATAAACTATAAAGTTCTTGCACTTGATGACATTCAGGTTTCTGTAGACAATGAAGCATTAAAAAAGTTTTGGCAAAAACAGAAAAACAATTTTATGAATGATGTTGTTTACGAGGTTACTTTTATCAAGGTAGCCCCTGTAACAAAAAAATTCAGCGATACAGAGATTGCGACATACTACAAAGAAAACAGAACACATTTCAAAGGCAGTGACGGTAAAATTTTAACTCTTGAGGCAGCTAAAGAAAAGGTTCTTAGGGAGCTTAATGCAAAAGCGATGAAAGACAAAGCCTTACGAACATATATAGCATTTAAAAAGAACAAACTCCCGGACACTGTAAAACCGCAAAGTACTCAAATCTCAAAATCAAACAATCCGTTCAATGAGCAAACACTCGATACAATTTCCAAACTGGCACTGACGAAACCATATACAAAACCGATAAATATCAATGGAACATACTATGTTTTTGAGTTAACAAAAACAATACCTGCAAAACCAAAATCATTTGAAGAAGCAAAAGCGGAAATTTTACCACTCTATATAACACAAAAGAAAAAAGAAAAACTGATGAAACTTGTCAATGATTCTGTAAATACTTTTATAGGCAAAACTTCTGATTTTCTTACTGTGACTTCTGTAGACAAGTTAGCACCTCTAAGTAAGCAAGAAGCTGCTGATTTCTTACAAAAACTGTTTGTGAGTGATAAAAAAAGATCTTATATCGGTCTGAATAACGAAAAAGTTGTTTTATACAACATTTTGGAACAAAAACTGCTTACAAATAAAAACAACAATGTTAGCGATACTGTCGCAAAATTAAAAAATACTCTGTTTAACGAAGGGCTTATAAAAACGCTTCAAAACAAGTACCAAACTGAGATTTATATTCAAGGACTCTAAATTGAGTAGAACTGTTTTAGCCATAGATATAGGTTCGACAAAAATTTGTGCAATCATTGCAGAAATCGACAATAATCATACAATCTCAATAACCGGTGCAGGCACAACAAAAGCACAGGGTTTAAAAAAGGGAAGCATAACAAACATTGAACTTGCTTCAAGAAGTATAAAAACAGCAGTTGAAGATGCAAAACGGGTATCAGGCAGCAATATCAACACGGCAATTGTTTCCATATCCGGAGCCTACACAAAAAGCCTTAACTCAAACGGCATTGTAAACATTCAATCAAAGGAGATCTCCTTTGAAGAGATAAAACGAGTTATGCACACTTCTTTGTACAACGCCAATATACCAAACGAATACGAAGTTCTGCATGCACTGCCTTTTAACTTTAAAGTAGATGACCAGGACTATATAGAAGATCCGCTTGGGATGAATGCTTCAAGACTTGAGGTTGAAACACACATCATAACGACACAAAAATCAAATCTGAACAATCTTAAAAAAGCTGTCAGGGGAGCTGGTGTCGAGGTGGAGAATGTAGTCCTTAACAGTTATGCTTCAGCCATCGCAACACTCAATGAAGATGAAAGAGAGTTAGGTGCCGCAGTTATTGATATGGGTGGTAATACAAGCAACATTGCCATTCACTCAGGCAATTCAATTCGCTACAACGAATTCTTGGGTGTTGGTTCAAACCATGTGACAAGTGACCTTTCCATGGCCTTGCACACACCGCTTAATGTTGCAGACAAAGTAAAACTGACTTATGGTTCACTGCTCACTCCAAGCAATGATTTAATAGAGCTTCCTATTATCGGGGATGAGAACTCTACGCATGAAGTCTCTCTGGAAGTTGTCCACAATGTTATATTTGCAAGAGTCGAAGAGACATTAATGATACTTGCACAGTTTATAGAAAACAGTGGGCTTAAAGAGCAGATTGGAGCAGGTATAGTCCTCACAGGCGGTTTTTCAAAAATGGATGGTATACGTGACTTGGCTGTAGCAACCTTTGGTTCTGTCCCTGTTCGTTTGGCAAAACCTATTGAGATGAACGGTCTTTTTGACTCACTGCGCGGTCCGGAATATGCAAGTGCTGTCGGACTGGTTATGTACTCTGCTTCTCCTTATACCCCTTATGAGATTGATGTCAATAAAAGAGTCCGTCATACTAATGAAGAGCCGACAGTAACAAACAGTATTGATCTGTCCAATGAACCTGTTATACCTATAGTCTCATCTGAAGAACAAACAGTTAGTGATAAGGATAAAATGGTAAACTTAGAGACAGCGAAAGAGAAAAAAAGTGATGAAGCTGGAAGTTTCAGTAAATTTTGGAACTGGGCAACCCAGTTATTTTAAAGGAGTGAAAGAATGGAACCATTTGTAATAGAAGAAGCACAGAGCCCTACCGGTGCAAGAATTATAGCTGTCGGTGTCGGTGGCGGCGGTGGAAACATGATAGGACATATGATTAATGAAGGTGTAACAGGTATTGAGATGATGCTTATCAATACCGATGCACAGGTTCTCAATGAAACAAATGCCGCTTCAAAGATTCAAATAGGTGCAAAACTTACAAAAGGTTTGGGTGCCGGAATGAAACCAAGCATAGGCAAAGATTCTGCACTGGAAAACTATGATGAAATCAGAGCAGCACTTGAAGGGGCTGACATTGTTTTTATCTCTGCAGGTCTTGGCGGAGGAACCGGAACAGGTGCTGCACCTGTAGTTGCTCAGATAGCCAAAGAAGTTGGAGCCCTTACTATTTCAATCGTTACCAAACCTTTTATGTTTGAAGGAAAAAAACGTTTAAAATTAGCGGAAGAAGGATTAGAAGAACTCAAAAAAGAGAGTGATTCTATAGTAGTTATTCCAAATGACAAACTTTTATCAATCATCGACCGAAGACTGGGACTTAAAGAGAGCTTTAAAATAGTAGACAGCGTATTGGCACAGGCTGTCAGCGGAACATCAGGTGTTATCCTCTCAAGCGGGGACAATGATATCAACCTTGACTTTGCCGACTTGCAAACTGTTATGAGTCACAAAGGTATGGCACTGATGGGTGTGGGGGAACATGAAGGTGAAAATGCAGCCTATGAAGCGATTAAAGCGGCAATAGAGTCTCCGCTCTTAGACAACATGTCCATTAACGGTGCAATGGGTGTTTTGGTACATTTCAGTATGCATCCTGATTTTCCTATGATGGAACTTGCAGAAGCAATGGAAGTTGTCCATGAAAGTGCACATGATGATGCAGAAGTTATCTGGGGAACCTCTACAAGCGAGAAGATTCCTGAGAACTATATTAAAATCACTATTGTTGCAACAGGTTTTGAAAAAGAACTGACAAACAATGAAGATTTTGTCAGTGAAACACCTGCTCCTGTTCGCGCCAAAGTAAGACCAAGACTTGTCGTAGGCGGCGAACTTGACGGTGACTATCTGGATATTCCTGCTTATATGAGACAACAACAAGACTAACTCCATTGCACTCTTTTGAAAAAATAATGAAGGCCAAATCACTCCTTGGTCTTCGCGAAAAAGCTTCTCTCAAAGAAATAAAAAACAAATATAAAAACCTTATGAAAAAATGGCATCCTGACAAACATAAAGACAACTATGAACAGGCAACACAGATGAGTATGCAAATCAATGAAGCCTATCAAATTATACTTGACTACTGCAACACTTATGAATACCCTCTTGATGAAGAGAGTGTTAAAAAATCAACCTACACACCTCAAGAGTGGTGGAATAGTAAATTTGGGGACAACCAACATAATGTCTAAAGCCAAACACCATTTTTTATATAATATGCAAGCGGATAGTAACTTACAGCTATAACATACAGAGTTGTAAAAAAAAGCGATATCTTATATTTTGCATTTTCATCTTCTTGCCTGAAAGGAACAAGCCCCAAAACAATACCAAAAAAAGTACCGATAAATAAAAATATATATAACAAATATCCTATATAGTTATAATCTTTTTGCAGCAGACAAAACGGGCAGTGATGTGTTGGCAGTTCGTATATATACGTTCCAAAAAAACCTATGAGTGAGACCAAGGCTGCAATAACAAACAGTAGATTCATAAGAGAAAACAGATATCTGTTTTTTATTTTGTATGCCAATACAATAAACGCAAACAGAGCATAAAAACTTCCAAGAAGCATTACCGGGTTTACACTTAGCAAATGTGCCATGTAGGTACCGTCTGTTGTAGAAAAAATAGCACCGCAACAGTCTACAACACTCTTTGTATCTATAGAAAGAAACATCAGGCTCTCCAGCCCTATTTCGAGAATGAGTAAAAAATATGCAAACAGATATATTTTTAACTTCAATTGTAAATATATCTGTTGTTCTGATTTCATATCTTCATTGTTAAGTACCAGCCAGTAGGCAAAAATATATAAATTGATAACTTTAAGTATCAGAAGATAGGTACCGTATTGTGTTGCATTGACGACACCGGCTCCACACATTGCCCCGGGTAAAATATTTGAAATATCATCAAGAGTAAAAATAAAAAATATAAACAATAAAACCTTGGTGTAAAAAATAAATTTTATAACTACACTTACCAGATAGCTTTGTTTTTCCAGATTATACTGCAATGGAGTTGTAGCATTACGGTCGTATCGGGAGACTATTTTCACACTGTAATAAAATGCAAGAGTGGCGAAAACAACAAAGAGCAGATTCAGTATGTCTATTGTCAATACTTCAGGCGTCAGGAGCATAGCAGTTTACCATTATGTATCTCTACAACACGATCCACAAAATCCAAATCAAAAAAAAGAGGGTCATGCGTTGCAACGATGACAGTTTTATTCATAGACTTTAATTCTTTAAGAATTTGTATGAATTCACAAGAGAGCTTTTCATCCAGATTTGCAGTCGGTTCATCTGCCAGAATTATTTTTGGATTGTTTACATTTGCCCTGGCTATTGCAACTCTTTGCTGTTCACCACCCGAGAGATTCTTTACCCTCGCATCTTTTTTATGTTCAATGTCAAACATCTTCATTACAGAAAAAAGCTTTACATGTAAAGCCTTTTCATCCAGGTTTAACGGCACCAATGGCAGTAAAATATTATCACGAACACTCAGCGTCGGAATCAAATTATATTTTTGAAATATAAATCCGATATTGTCTCTTCTGTATCGGGAGCAAAAATGATCCGGCAGTTTTGAGATATGTTTGTTTTCAACCAGGACATCTCCGTTTGTCGGTTTGAGCAGTCCGGCAATCAATGAAAGTATGGTACTTTTTCCACTGCCACTGACCCCTTTTAATATGACAAGTTCTCCTTCGCCAATTTCCAAATCAATGTTATCCAAAGCTTTTATATCATCATAAATTTTGCTTACATGTAGCAGTTTTATCATCGTATTACCTCATCAGCATCAAGCGTAGCAATTCTCCATGACGGAATGATTGTTGCAAACATATATACAGGGACACTGAGCAAAAAAAGTAAAAACAGTATCTTATAGTCAAGCACAAAGGGAAGCGTAAAACTGTTTGCAATATCATTATAGTCTATAAATATATTTTTGAGTATCGGCGCATTTAAAATATACACATAAAAGAGAGCCAGGGTTATTCCCATAATATAAGCGATAAAAGAGATAATGAGACCTTCATATATGCGTGCTTTAAGAACATCATCAATTGTCCAGCCTATTGCCTTAAGTATGCCTATCTCTTTTTTTTCTTCACTGCTGAGTCCGCTGGATTTATCATAAACAATCATAAAAAATGTAAAAAGAGTAATGGTAAACAGAATTAAAAAAACAGTGCTGGTATAATTAAACTGGTTTTCAAGTGCTGTTTTCAAATCTTTTCTCGCAACAATTTTAAAAGTTGGAAATCTATTTTGAATCTTTGACATTATGGAAGGAAGTTCCAGAGGGTTATTGACACGAACAGCCAAATCTGTAGCCTCACTGTTTGTGTAACCAAAAATTTCTTTCACAGTATCTTTGTTCATAACAATCATATCATTTGATTCCAACTGTGTTGCGGCTTTGAATGTTCCGGCTATATAAATTTTTTTTACTGATAAATCAGGAGAAATAAAATTAAAATATTCTTTATAATAACTTGCATCCAATATGCGTTTGACTCCCTCTCCTACAAGCATAGACGAAGCATTCAGTTCACTGTTTTTTATTATATTTTCAAAAGTAGCATTGTATTGATTTTCAAATTCATCTATACCTACTACAATAAATCTTGCATGCATATGTTTAAACCAATAATATCCCCATACACGTGCATTTACATCGGATACACCTTTAATATTTACAATGCTATCTATCACATGCTCATCCACAGTGGTATCTCTGCCCGCCTTTTGATTTGTCACTATAATTTGCGGTTGGGCATCAAGTGTTGATTCCAGTTCATACTTCAGCGAGTTTTGCACAAAAAAGAATGACGCCAACAGAGTAATGAGCAGTGTCAGTATTATAAGAATAAATATGTTCTTTGCTTTATATCGTAAAATATAATTGATGGCATATTCCAGAAGATGAAAATTAATCTTTTTCACGGTATTGCCTTAATAGAGTTGTTTTTCAGCGCCAAAACAAAATTGGAAACAGTTGTCATTTGTACAAATTTTTTCTTTTGCATACACTCTTGTTTTGTCAGCGTATCATTCATCTGTAGATAAAATATTTCTCCCACACTCAAAAGCACTAAAGCACTACATGTAAAGAGACAAAAACGGCTTTTTTTATTCATCCAGTTTATACACATCTTCAGGCGTGATATCATCAAACTTGAGTATCTTTTTTCCCTTGTGGTCAAGATAAAACCGTTTGGCAGATGCTTCATCCTTAAAAGCTATCAACTCATTTCCCATAGGTCCGTACACATCACTCCACATAACAAAATAGGCTTTTTTTGCATCTATAACCTGCTGCGTATAATACTCTTGCACCAACATATGTTTTATTTTCTTCGGATGTTCAAAATAGTACTTCATCATATCTTTAATTCCGTCAAAAGATACATTTTTGTCAGTATACTCTATACGTGAAATCCAACTTGGATATTTATATAAAAGCATACCGCACACAGGACATTTTTCATCTTTTGAAACAGTAAGTTTGCAAAAGTGTCTGTGTTTGCCTGAGACTCTTTTAACCTCCCACAGATAAAGCGCCAATGCCTCCAAGTATTTTTTATTGAGTGTTGCACAACTCTTTTTTGTAAGCAAAGCATTTGAGAGTTCTTCATAACTGTTGTATCTCTTTACGTCTATATCAGAACATTTTTTCTTATAAATTTTTTCACCCATAGGATAAAGCTTCTTCTCTTTAAAGGCCTGTGAATAATTCGGATAAGAAAAAAGAAGTGTTGAAAAAAGAGGAACAAGAATGAAAAATTTAAAAATTGACATAAAACCACCTAATACAAAAATATGTTCAGGACAAATCTTATCAAAATAGTGTTAATTTAGCGTTAAAGTTGCCTGGAAGGTACTCTTAAGAGCATCAATCTTCTGACAAACAGAACCAAAAGAGCAAATGCCAGTATTTTAAAATCTATCTCACTTGCAATATGAAGATGTTCAAAGGTATCGCTTTGTGTAGCTTCTGCTCCCAGTGCCTGCATAGAAAGGATTTTTGGAACATACACTGCAGAAAACATCAAAGATGCAAATATCACTGTGACAGCCGCTGCAAAACTGATGGCATCACGCTGACCCATTTTATAAGCCATAGTCTCATACAAAGCGACAAAAATTGCTACAAAATAGGTCCAATATGAAAACCTGTGAAAAATTTCTCCCATTATAATACCCGCATTATAATGGTCTATCAGCAAGTTGACTGTAATCTTGTCTGTATGAAAAATAACAGGCGCAACGATAGCACCTAAAACCAAAACAGCTCCAAAAGTAGCTGCTAAAACAATAAAATATGTAAAATCCAGATAAATATTTTTTTTCATTTTGTAAAACCTTGTTATATTTGTAATGTAAATCCGCGATCGAACGAGCTGTAGTCTTTGTAAAAAGTTATAGATTTAAAATCTTTTCCTTGCATATAATCCTGTATTTTATCTTGTTGGTCATAACCAATCTCACAACTAAAAAATCTAATCTTTTGTCTTAAGACTTCATCAAGAAGTTCTTTAATAATTTCATCACCGACCTCTCCCCCAAAAAGTGCATTTTGCGGCTCATAGGAGAGATTTGATTCCAAAGCAGTACCGTTTTCAATATACGGCGGATTTGAAACCAGATAATCAATTTTTTCACAAACCGGTTCAAGCAGAGATCCTAACCGCAGTTCAATCTGCTCCTGCAGTCCAAATTTTTCTATATTTTTTTGTGCCACATCCAAAGCTTTTTGAGAAATATCCACTGCGATGATTTTAGAGTTTTTAAAAGTCTTTGCAAGCATTATAGAGATGATGCCGCTCCCTACTCCGACCTCGGCAAAAGTGAAAGCACTCTTTTTATCCGGTACGTTTTTGATCACTTCATCTATCAGCAGTTCTGTTTCGGGACGGGGTATCAGGGCGCCCTCGTCTATGTAAAACTCTTCACTGTAAAAGCTTACCCGCTTTGTGATGTATTCAAAAGGTTCATTGTTTTGCCGTCTTTGTACCCATTCAAAAAACTGCTGTGAAATTTCTACAGAACTGTTTTGATGGGTAATGAGCCAGAGTTCATCCACTTCAAGATATTTCATTAAAAGCAGCTGTGCTTCTCTTGGGGCTCTTTGTACACAAGGCTGTAGATTCTGTGTAACCTCACGAAGTAAATCTTTGACTATATATCTGCTTCGCATTTACCCTCAGTACCGCTCTTTTCTATATATCCCACATCCATGCCGAGTTCCTTTAATCGTTCAATCACAGGAGGATGTGTATAGTGAAAGAAAATATACAAAGGATGCGAAAGCGGAAAACTTTTGTTTTCATTTACCAGTTTTTTCAGTGCATTTGCAAGTTCAATTGCACCTGCGCTTCCGCCAAGTTCACTCCCCGTCTTATCCGCTTCATATTCGTTATGCCGACTGACAATTCCCATAACAGGCATCATTATAAAACCAAGTACCGGCATAAACAGCATCAGTAAAATCATAATGACATAGGGCTGTTTGGAAACACCGAGTTCCAGGTAAAGCGAATCCGGCAAATTACCAAAGATTGCAAACATTGCAAAAAGCATCACACCCACCAAAGCAATATTTTTATAAATATCCCCATGGGCAAAATGTCCGAGTTCATGCCCTAAAACGGCTAAAAGCTCCTTCGTTGTCAGTTTTTTAAGCAAAGTGTCAAACAAAACAACTTTTTTAGCTTTTCCGAATCCGCCGAAATAGGCATTGAGCCTGTTATCCCGCTTACTCGCATCACTTACAAAAACACCCGAACTTACAAAACCTGTTTTGTCCATAAGTCTTTTAATTTCACTGTCAAGTTCTGCATCTTCAAGCGGTGTCAGTTTATCAAAAAACATTGCACGAAAAGTAGGATAAAGCATATTTATCAAAATCACTATCGCAAAAACAAACAAAAAGCTCCACAGCCACCACAACTCAAAGTTTGCAATGATTTCATAAATACCCCACACAACCAGAGAACCAAAAACAATTGTCAGAAAAAAAGAAATAAACGTATCTTTTATCCACTGTCCAAGGGTTGAATTGTTAAAGCCGTATTTTGCATCAATCACAAATTTTTCATAATAGGAAAAAGGCAAAGAAATGATATAGTTTACAACTACAAAACTCATGACTATAGCCACATTCATCAATGCCTGGTTTGACAGAGTATAGTACTGTTCAACAAGGTACTTTATCCCAATGCCGATCCAGGCAATAAACACAAGATAGTCAACAAAAGTATTTACAATCGAGAGTTTTTCTTTTTCAACAGCATAATTTCCCGCTTTTAAGAAATCAGCAGCAGACAGCAAAACCGGTGTTTTTCTTTTTATGAGATTAATATAGCCTATCTGCATTACACTTGTATATATCATTATCAATACATAAAAACTATATATACCCACTATTGTCATTAACATGCCACTACCGCCTTATTTTAATTGAGAAATTATAGCTAAAACTTATCTAATTGGAATACTTTTGCTTAACGGAACGATTGTTATTTCATCTTTTACAGGAATAACATCTCCTTTGTCATCAAATATATTATATGCGATCATATATACAGCGCCTAAAAGAAGACCGGCAATGATAACCGCCCATACAATTCTCTTTTTTTCGCCTTTTAACGTATTGTAATCACCCATATCTTCTAATCTTGGTTCTGACATCATTTTCCATCCTTTATAAATATTTTGTGAGATTGTATCAAAAATAAATATAAGCTGATGTGATAAAAAAGAGCTAGTTTGACGATTTAAGTCTATTTTTTATTTTGTTTTATCGTCATTTTAGAAAAATTCAGTTACTCAAGTATATAATCAACAACTTTTGACTCTACAGTAACTTCTTTAATAAAAGAGACCACTTTGAGATGCTCTTCATGTGTCGCATATGTTTCAAGATCTGCTTGGGTTGCAAATGTTGAGTAAAGAGAGAGGTCCATAGCTCTGTCTGATTCATTAAAATTAATACCAACTTCAATGGTTCTGAGCACATCAATACTTTTTTCCAGACTTTCAAGTTTCGCTTTTGCCTTTGCTATATTTAAAGCTTTGTTTTCATCTTTAAATTTAAACATCACTATATGGACTATCATTTTTCAACCTTTAGATATTTCTTGCAATATTAGCAAAGATTTTATAATATTTTGCTAAGATACCTGTATGAAAGAGTTATACGGTGTAGGAATTTTATTTTTTTATTTTTTGAAATGGCCAATCGCCGTTGTTTATCCGTACATGCTGACACATGGTCTGCAGCATAATCCAATTCTGGATATTTTATGGGTCTACTCTGTATTTTTAATCCTCAAAGACCTTTACATGTACATCAGAAAAAAGAGTGACAAACTATAAAATATTTTTCCAAAAATATTCTGCAATAAAAACGATAAAAAATATTCCAAGTAAATTCAAAACTATTCCGTATTTCAGCATATCTTTTACCCCGACAGCTCCGCTGCTCATCGCAATAGCATTGGGCGGTGTGGCAATAGGCAGCATAAAAGCATAACTGGCACACAGGGTAGCCACCATCATGAAAAGTGTTGTATTTATGCCGGACTGCTCTGCTACAGAATAGATAACCGGCAGCATTATCGAAATCAGTGCCGTATTTGACGTAATTTCTGTCGTAAAAGTTATCAATACAGCAACACTCAACAGAAGAAGCAATGGTGAAAGTTCAGTCATATGTAAGAGATATGATGCAACCTCATCTGCCAGTCCGGTTTGTGCAAAAGCTTTTGCAATAGAAAAACCCGCACCAAATAAAAACATTATGGCATAAGGAATTTTTTTACTGTCCTCTTTCCATTGCAGTATATTAAAAGGCGGCATAAACAGTGCCAATCCAAAACCAAGCAGTATGCCACTCTCACTCATACCAAGACCATTCCAATAGGGTCTTACAGGAGCGTTGACAAACAAGACTGCAATTAAGCCCAACATTAAATACATCACTTTTTTCTGTGATGGCTCTAAAACTTTTTTTTCTATTTTTGTCTGTATCGGTATTGCATTGACACCGTAACTCAGTAAAAAACCGACACTTGTCAACATAAAAAGAGAGAGTGGCGCAACCATAAACATCCACTGAAAAAACGGAATAAGCTGCATACTGTGTTCTTGCATAATACCGAGCAAAATCAAATTTGGAGGTGTGCCGATGGGTGTCAATATACCTCCTATACTTGCACCATAAGCAATAGCAAGGGCAAAACGCATTTTTAATTTTATATTATCTGTTAAAAAAACTGCAATACTGATAAGTAACAGGGTTGTTGTCGTATTGGACAAAATGGAACTTAAAAAAGCTGATGTCAGTGCAAGAGAAAATATCATCCCTCTTGGTGTTGCAGGAAACAAACCCAAAAGTTTATTGGCTACATGTAAATGCAGCTTTGTTTTCTCAACCGCTATTGCAAGTAAAAAACCGCCAAAAAAGAGATAAATGATAGGATTGGCATAATTTGTGGCAGTCATTTTTGTATCTAAAATCCCAAAGGCAGGAAAAAGAACTATCGGTAAAAGAGAGACTACGCCCAATGGCAGACCTTCGTTTGTCCAAAGCGTTACAAAAAAGGCTATACACCCTATAAGGGTACTCTGTTGGAGTGTAAAAAAGACTCCGCTTAGAGCAAAAAAGAAAAGTCCTATACTCAGTGCCACTGCTATTTTCATATATGTCCTGCTTTCTACTTTGTCAATAAATCTTTCAAACTCTCATGTGGGTTTTTTCCCTCAAGTGTCAGATACACTTCTCGCGCAATAGGAAGATACAAACCATGTTTTGCAGAGATGTCTTGCAGCGCATACGCAGTTCCTATTCCCTCTGCAACTTCGCCCAATGCTTCAAGAATTTCTTTTTGAGTACGGCCTTTTGCAAGACCGATTCCCACTCTGAAGTTTCTGCTCATGGGAGAAGAAGCTGTTAAAAACAGATCACCTGCACCACTTAACCCTATGAAACTCTCCTCTTTTGCGCCGTATGCAATGCCAAAGCGTTGCATTTCAACCAAACCGCGAGATATCAACGCTGCAGCTGCATTATTTCCCAATTCCAATCCATTGCATATGCCTGCGGCAATCGCAATGACATTTTTGTATGCACCGCAAACTTCTGCGCCTGTCACATCATCTGAGGTATATGTTTTGATAAAAGAGGGAAACAAACCACCCAATTCTTGAGCAAGTTTCTCATTCGAGGAGTTTATAACCAAGGCAGTCGGCAGGGACTGCATCACTTCTGACGCAAAAGAGGGACCAGATAAAAAGGCTATATTTTCATCGGGAACATACTTTTCATATATTTCATTTAAAAACTTTCCGCTTGTAGCCTCTATGCCCTTCGATGCCACAAGAATTTTTTGGTTTTTAAATACAAAATTTTCTTCAAGCCAGCCTGCTATCTGCTGTGCAGGTACTGTAATCACAAGATACTCACATTCAAGAATCTCATCTAGAGTGACAAAATTGTCTAAATCTCTCGGAGTTCTAGACGTTATAAGAACACTGTTTTTTTCACTCAGGGCAAATGCCAAAGCACTGCCCCACTTACCTGCTCCAATGACTCCAATTGACATATCGCTTACTCCCAATCAAATTTTCAAATTCCTGTATATCTTTTTCATATCCTACAATTACGAGAATATCACCGCTTTTTATAACATGCTCTTTTGCTTTGTTTGAATATATAAATTCACTCTGCATATCTTCGTGCATCACAGACAATACCAGTATGCCATTATATCGTGTCCAGTCTATACTTTTAAGTTTTTCATCTTTAAAATGACTTGTGTCGTCAATTTTAATTTGTGCAATTTTGAGATCACTCTCTTCATATAAAATACTGTGCAGTACCTTGTTTGATACCGGCTTTTCCAATACATTTGCAATAATATCCGATGTCGTTTCTACAATCGGAATGACTTTTGTGGCTCCTGCCATTTTCAGTTTATCTGAATTTTCTTTATTTGATGCAATGGTTATAATTGTCAGGTTTTTAAAACTTGAACGCAGTGATATCGTTAAAAATATATTTTCGGAAGGGTCTTCCAATGCACAAAAAGCTATTGAATTTTCAATATCGACATTGTTTTCTATATCTTCCCACTCATCACTTAAATCAAAAAGTTCCACATCATACAAACCCTCTTTTTTATCATTGTCATCCAAAGAGTATACTTTGATGCTGTTGTATTTGTCTTTTACATTTTTAATTATTTCATAGGCGTATTTATTGTGTCCAAATATCAATGCTGTAGTTTTAGTCATCATGTACTCTTGTATGCAAATATTTTTCAAATTCTTTAATATACACCTGATATCCAATGACCAAAAGATAATCTCCGGCCTCCAACAAAGTGCTGTCTAAAGGGTTAAAATAAAAACGGTCTTTTTCATGCTTATACACGCCAAGCAAAACGATACTGTAGTGTTTATTGTTCAAATCTCCGACTGTAGGAAAGTTTTCTACAATTCTTTTGGTGATGCCGATCTCATCGATAATTACATCAGAATCCTCACTCCTAAGCTCATGAATCACTTCAAAAGCAACAGGCTTTCCTACCAGCTCTTTCGTTATAAGTCCCACAAGCTCCTGAGGATAAACTATTTTATTGATGCCTACAAACTCCAGTTTGTTACGGTTTGCATCATTGTTTAACAAAGACAAAATCATAACATCTTTGTTTAAAGACCGTATAGTCAAAGCGGCATAAACATTGTCTACATCATTTTCACGCAGACACAGCACTCCTTTGAGTTGTTTTTTCATATCTATGTTGAGTTTTTCATAGCTTTCTTTATTGCCGGGATTATAATTTAATGTAGTATACCCGTCCAGTTTTGCATTTTCCACCCTTTGGGTATCTTCATCAAGAACGATAATGTTATGCCCGCTTTTTGAAAGTTTTCTGGCAACTTCCCTGGCAACATTTTCATATCCGCATATCAAATAAAATTTTTTTAGTTTGGCAATATTTTCAATTGTTTTTATCTCTTTGATCTCTTCAAGCTTCTCGGTAAAAGCAGAAACAAACAAAGATGTAGTAAATGCCAAAACTGCAATACCTGCAATGATAACGATGATGGATACAAAACGCCCTTCGCTCGTTACCGGAACTATATCACCGTATCCCACAGTTGAAATGGTCACTATAGCCCAGTAAAGTGCTTCAAAAAGAGTATCAACAGGAGAGTCTGCCCTGTTGCCTTCCATAACATAGATCAAAACAGAAGAGATAAAAATAACGACAAAGGCAAAAATACCAAGCGTAAAAAACTCAAACTTTTTTGTTGCAAGAACAGAACTCAGTATTTGCAAACTTTTGGCATACCGAAAAAGTTTAAAAACCCTAAAAAGAATAAATATACGCAACAGTCTCAATTCATGGAAAAACGGTAAAATTGCAAGAAGATCTATAATGGCTTTTGGTGATGCCATATAGCTGAGTTTTACTTTTGCGATCTCTTTAAACGCCTTGTAAAGATTAACCTCTCGAAGCAAAAATGTATCATGTTCCGCTCGTTTGACAATAATTTCACTGACACTGCTGTTTACCCACAAACGCAACATATACTCTATAAAAAAAATGATAGAAATTACATAATTGCTAAAAAACATCAGGTAGTCATTTACATGATGTTTGACTTCCCGAATTAAAACACCCACACTTATAAAAATAAGCAGAATCATAAAGATATCTATATATCTTTTATATTTGCATTTGTCATTCTCTAAAATATTGTAAAAAAAGTTTTTAAAAGACTGATACTTTTTTGAGGTATTTAAAAAATAGGCCGCATCAAGTATCAAACTTTTTATCATAGAAGTTAACCCAGTTTAGCTTTAAGAATTTCATTGACAACCTGTGGATTTGCACTTCCTTTGCTTGCTTTCATCACCTGACCGACAAAGAAACCGAAAAGTTTCTCTTTTCCGCCTTTGTACTGGGCAACTTTATCCTCATTTGCATTGATAATTTCATCACACATCGCCTCGATTGCTCCGGTATCTGTAACCTGTTTGAGTCCGAGTTTGTCAATTGCACTGTCAACATCTACAGTTTCATTCTCCATTAAAAAATCTAAAACTTCTTTCGCCGCTTTACCGCTGATGGTTTTATCATCTATTCTTTTGACCAAAAATCCAAGCTTTTTTGCATCTATCGGAGAGTTCGTTATATTTATCTCCCCTTTGAAACGGGCAGGCAACTCCACAGTCAGCCATGTAGTAGCCGTTTTTGCACTCACCCCTTCCTCTTGCAGCATTGTTTCAAAAAAGTTTGCCGTCTCCACGGCAGAAGTGATTACCATAGCATTGTATTTATTCATACCGTATTCATTCACAAAACGCTCTTTTTTTGCATCAGGCAGTTCAGGAATTTGTGTATATTTTTGCATCATTTCATCTGTTACAACACATTTGAGCAGATCAGGTTCCGGAAAATATCTGTAATCAGCCGCTTCTTCTTTTCCTCTCATAGAACGTGTTTCCTGTTTTACAGGATCAAAAAGACGTGTTTCCTGACAAATCTCTTCTTCATATGTTCCATCTTCCCATGCATCAATCTGACGAGCCACTTCAAGCTCTATAGCACGCTGAATAAATTTAAAAGAGTTGATGTTTTTAATCTCGACACGGGTATACAGCTTTTCATCTCCCTTAGGACGGATAGAGACATTTACATCCACTCGAAAAGAACCCTCCTGCATGTTTGCATCACCTATATCCAAATAGCGGATAATCGAGTGGAGCTTTTTCAGATAAAGAATCGCATCTTCAGCACTGCGCATATCCGGTTCACTTACAATTTCGAGCAAGGGTGTTCCGGCACGGTTTAAATCAACTTTTGAAATATTGCCGTCATGGATGTTTTTACCGGCATCAGCCTCTATGTGTGCCCGATTGACACGAATCGTTTTGTGTGAACCGTCTTCAAAATCAATTTGCAGTTTCCCGTGTTCCACTATAGGCGTATAGAGCTGCGTAATTTGATAAGAAGAGGGAGAATCCGGATAAAAATAGGATTTTCTGTCAAAATAAGAAACTCTGTTAATCGTAGCATCAAGGGCTGTACCGAGCATTATGGATTTATGTATAACTTCTTTGTTAAGCACAGGAAGTGCACCGGGCAGTGCCAAACAGGTCGGACAGGTATTTGTATTTTGCTTATGGTTAAAACTCGTAGGACACGAGCAAAAAAGTTTCGTTTTTGTATTTAATTGTACGTGGACTTCAAGACCGATAACTACTTCAAACATAAATTTCCTTGTGAAAATAAATTAATTGTTCTTATTTTAACCAATGTATGCTTTAAAGGACGTTATGAAGTGACTTGAGTATAGATTTCTTCTAAGAGTTTGGTTTGTTTTTTCGCTTCCTGCAGTCGCTGTTTATTGACTAAAAAAGCATCTATTGCGAGAATAAGAAAGAGTGAGATAAAGATATATACCATCGTGGTAAAAATCGCTATTACGATTCCGAAATTGATAAATATCTTGAAAGTAAACAGAGCACCGAACAATACTATTGCCCATGATGCTCCAAGCAAAAAGCTTATAATTTTTTCATAAATGTCTTTTTGCATTGAGAGAAATTAGATAGTCTCATCGACAAGTAATGAACCACCAAGGTAAACATATGTAAGCATCATAAAGATAAACGCCTGTAAAAATGCCATAAATGTCAACAGAGCAAACGGAACAATCGGCAATATCCAAGGAGCAAGCATCAATATTACCATCAAGAACATATCATCCCCTTTTACATTTCCAAAAAGACGGAATGTCAAAGAGATAATACGGGAGATATGAGACACAATCTCAATCGGGAACATTAACCAGTACAGCCACCAGACAGGTCCAAGAAAGTGCTTGAGATAAAGCAGCAGACCATGCTCTTTAATACCAACATAGTTGTAATACACAAATACTGTTATAGCAAGAGCCAAAGGCATTTCCAACATTGCTGTAGGCGCTTCAAATCCTGGGAATATTCCAATAATATTTGCAATTCCAACAAACAAACCGATAGTTGCTACCAGTGCAACATATTTACGGGCATGCAATCTGCCCATTACATCCGTACCCATAGACCATACACCCTGCACGTATGCTTCCATCAGGTTTTGTGTCCCTTTGGGTACAAGTTGTAAATTTGACATAGCCACTCTCGCTAAGATTAAAGCTATACCGGCTGATAGCAACATGTGACTCATAAAAATAAACGTTTTATCTTCTGAGATAAGTCCGAAAAAAGTAAACAGTTCACCCATAGGTGTGCTCCCTTGTCTTTAAATATTGACGCAATTATACTCAAAGTTGCATTAAATTATTCTAAGTTTTGTTATAATCATCCCAAGAATATTTTAATCGAGGAGGATTTCATGAATATTTTAAAATCCGTTACATATATTACATTGAGTGTTTCATTGCTTTTTGGGGCCTCTCAACAGGAAAACAAACAACTGCAGAACATAATAAAAACAGGACAGAAAAGTTCCATACTGCTGCTAAAAACCTTGGGTTCCAATATGAAAAGAAATATGAAAGCAGGCGGTCCTATGCAAGCCCTTGATTTCTGTACACAAAAAGCCTATACCCTGACAGAGGAAGTGAACAAAAAGCTTCCAAAAGGAGTAACAGTCAAAAGAATCAGTACAAAATACAGAAACCCCGCCAACCAGCCGCAAGGTAATGAACAAGAAGTTTTGGAATCACTTGAAAAGCTCCAAAGCCTACATGTAAAGCTACCAAAACAGTTGATACAAAAAGTAGATGAACATACATACAAATACTATAAACCATTAGTAATAAACAAACAGGTGTGCTTGAAATGTCATGGAAATATACAGAATGAAGCTTTAGAACGTGCCATTGCCCAAAGATATCCGGAAGATAAAGCACAGCACTACAAGATGGGTGACTTGAGAGGAGCCGTCGTTGTTACGATTAAAAAGTAAATAAAGTAGAGTTTTCTACTTTATTTGGCAAATTCCACAGCCCGACTTTCCCGAATAACATTTACTTTAATTTCACCCGGATACTGCACACGATCTTCTATCTCTTTTGCAATTTCTCTTGCCATCAGAATTGACTCATCATCATTTACCAAAGTTGCATTCACGATGACTCTGACTTCTCGTCCGGCATTAATCGCATATGCCTGTTTTACACCGCTGTGACGCGATGCGATATCTTCTATTTCGGTAACACGCTTTAAAAAACTCTCCAGAACTTCTCTTCGTGCACCCGGACGTGCCGCTGAAAGTGCATCTGCAGCACAAACCGCACCACACTCTATGGAGTTGATTTCCTGTTGTCCGTGATGTGCATAGATTGCATTGATGACAACTTCATCTTCATTGTATCTGCGACAAATCTGGGCCCCTAAATCAACATGATTTCCATCCATATCATGCGTCAATGCCTTGCCTATATCATGCAAAAGTCCTGCCCGTTTTGCCAAGATCGGGTCTCCCCCCATTTCTGCAGCCATAATTCCGGCAAGATGGGCAACCTCAAGCGTATGGGCTAACGCATTTTGTCCGTAACTTGCGCGGTAACGCAGTCTTCCGATTAATTTCATAAGTTCCGGGTGCATTACACCGATATTCATTTCGGCTATCAGTTCTTCACCTTCTGCCAAAATTTTGGATTCAAACTCCTCAGAAACTTTTTTAAATATCTCTTCTATTCGCGCAGGCTGAATTCTTCCGTCTTCTATAAGCAACTGCAGTGTTTTTGTTGCAATAGCACGACGATACAAATTAAAACTGCTCACAAGAATAGCATTTGGTGTGTCATCTATAATGATATCCACACCAAGAAGAGTTTCCAAAGCCTTGATATTTCGCCCTTCTTTACCGATAATGCGGCCTTTGAGTTCATCACTCTCCAAATGAACCAGATTTGTCAATCTCTCAGAAGCAAATTCTCCGGCAAAACGACTCGTTGCCTGTGCCAAAATAAAATTGGCTTTGCGCTCCCCTTCTTGTCTGGCTTCATTTTCATATTTTCTTACAATATGTGCTATCTCGCCACGCGCCTTTTCTTCAATTTTATCAAGAAGAATTTTTTTAGCCTCTTCCTGTGTCATACCTGCACTGTGTTCTATGGTATGGACTGCTTCATCTATTTTCTCTTCATACTTTTTTTTCAGTGAAGCCAGTGATTTTTCATTTCTTTCCAGGTTAACTTTTTGTGCTTTGATTCTGTTTAACTCATTTTGAATGTTTTTTTCTTCATCCTGTATCAAGCGCTTCAGACTTTGTTCTTTGCGTAAAAGTTCATCTTCTCTTTGCGCAAAATCTGCACGTGCACGTTCTTTGGCACTGTCAAAGGCTTTTTGTGCTTCATGCTCTATTTCACGTGCTTTGAGTTTTGCACGTTCCAGAAGTGTCTGTGCTTCATTTTCAATCGCCTTTGCTTTGGCAACCGCCTGTTCAACATATACATCAAAGTTAGCACCGGTTATCTTTTTAGAAATTAAAAAACCAACTACTCCACTTACTGTTGCAATTGCACCACCAAGCAGTATTTCGTTTAACATCTAATAAACCTTTTTATAAAGACCTTAGCTACTCCGTTTACGCAGTGTTCTTGTCGGGGTTATAAGTACATCACATGCCACATCATATGCATCACATATCAAACTGTCTGTGTGACAAAATACCGGTTGTACAAAAATAGTATATGGTTTTTCTTTTAATTTTGCAAAGAAACGATCATACATCCCTTTTCCAAAACCAATTCTCTGTAAATTACCGTCAACTCCCACTGCTGGAACTATAGCTATATCAATTTTATTATTTTTTTTTATTGTATTTCCCGCTTCAAAAATATCAAATTTTTTTTTCTTTAGCGGTAATCTAAATGGTACCATTTTAAAACTTTCGCCTTGCATAAACGGCACAAAAATATCGTGTTTTTTTCTCATTTTTTTAAGCACTTTAAGGATATCTGCCTCATATGGCAACGGATAAAAAAACAATATTTTCAGTCTTTTGCCGGTTTTAAAATGTTCCAACTCTTTTAAGAGTGCATTATTTATTAAAAAATCTTTATAAAACTTATTGTGTTGTGATGCTTTTTTAATCTTTTGAAGACATATTTGCCTGAAACTGTTTTTTGTAAGAGTCATATTAAATCTTTATCGCTATAATTTTGCATATTTTACACAAATAAACAAACAAAGGCAAAAAAATATATGAGAAACACTCCACTCTTAACTACTTTACTGGCAATCGGATTACTTTTTGGAGCCTGCTCAAAAGAGAAAGAAAACACCCGCCAAGAAGCAAATTCACTCCTTGCAACAAATGAAATCGTTTTAACATCACTCGACAACAAACAGCTTGTTGTCGAAAAAGCAGACAATGGACTGCAACTTGAGGGGGCAAAAGGCAAAGTAGTCATTTATGATATATTTGCAACCTGGTGTCCGCCTTGTCAGGCGGAAGCGTCACACCTTGCCTCACTCCAAAAAAAATACAAAGATAAACTCATCATTATTGGGATTAGCGTTGAAAACAATATTCCAAACGAAAAGCTTGAAACATTCAAAAAACAATATAATGCAAACTATACTCTTGTCAATTCAAGTGAAAACTCACGTATCATCAGTGAAATAGCAAAAGAGTTAAAATTAGGCAGAGACTTCGGAATTCCGCTTATGGTTTTATATAAAGACGGTAAAATAATCAATTATTATCAGGGTGCTACAGAAGAAGAGTTTATCGAAAGTGACATTAAAAAAGCGTTAGGAATATAACAATGTTTGGTTTTATAAAAAAATCCCTCAGCAAAACCGTCGCCGCTATAAAAACAGTCGCTCCAAAGAAAAAAATCACTTTTACCAAAGAAGAACTCGAAGACATTTTGCTTGAAGCGGATGTTGAATATGCTTTGGTCGAAATCATTCTCAACGAAATATACCAAGACAAAATCACACGTGAAATTCTTCGCTCAAAACTCTTGGCGACACTGGCATACACCTCTTACAAAGAACCGGAGTTCACACCTCCTTTTGTAGAACTCATAGTCGGCGTCAACGGTGCCGGAAAAACAACCACTATTGCAAAACTCGCTTACAAGTACAAGCAGGAAGGCAAAAAAGTTTTACTCGGTGCAGGCGATACCTTTCGTGCCGCAGCCATCGAACAGCTGACACTTTGGGCAAACAGACTTGACATTCCCATTGTCTCTTCCAAACAGGGGCATGACAGCTCGGCAGTTGCCTATGATGCCATAGATTCGGCAAAGGCAAAAGGTTTTGACAATGTCATCATAGACACTGCAGGACGTCTCCACACACAGACAAACCTGGCAAATGAGCTCAAAAAAGTAAAACGCATCTGCGACAAAGCCCACAAAGGCGCACCGCACAGAACCGTACTCATCATAGACGGCACACAGGGCAATTCCGCAATAAGTCAGGCAAAGGCCTTCAATGAGATGATAGGCATAGACGGCATCATCATCACAAAACTCGACGGTACGGCAAAAGGCGGCAGTATCTTCTCCATCGCCTATGCCTTGGAACTTCCTATAATTTACGTAGGCACAGGAGAACAGCCGGAAAATCTCACACCGTTTGACAAATACGAATTTGTCGATGGTCTGCTTGATGCCATTTTTACAGAAGATGCATAACTCTGCTTTTATATTATAGTACTTCATAAAACATACGGATAAAATATGGTTCAAACCATAATTTTATGATATAATATTTATGTTCAAACAATAAAAGGACTTCTAATGCTTCAAACTCTTAAAGATTATCAACTGAACTATTTACGAGTTTTAAAAAGTTCCTATAAGCGCTATATACACAAAAATATAGATTTTCCTCAAAAAATGATAGGTCTCATAGGTGCCAGAGGTGTTGGAAAAACAACTTTCTTATTACAGTATTTACAAGAAAATGATCTGCCTCTTGCTAAAAAGCTTTACTTTAGTGCAGATGCAATAGAAATAGAATCATTGTTTGAGATAGCATACAACTTTTCAAAAGAGGGTGGGAAGCTACTTGTCATAGATGAAATTCATAAATATAAAAATTTTGAAATAGAGCTAAAAAAAATTTATGATATGCTTGATTTACATGTAATATTTTCTGGTTCAAGTGCATTGCAATTAGATAATTCTAAAGGAGATTTAAGCAGACGAGCTGTTCTATACCATATGAAAGGTCTGTCTTTTAGAGAATTTATAGAGTTAAAGAGCTCAAAAAAGTTGCCAACTTTTACATATGAAAAACTTTTTGTCGACCATGAAAATATAGCGTATGAAATATCTTCCAAATTAAAAATTTATGAGTATTGGACGGAGTATCTAAAAATGGGATACTACCCTTTTTATTTTGAAAATGAGGGAAGTTATCTGCTTAGACTCCAAGAGACAATCAATACGGTTATTGAAGTAGATATACCCTCTATTTTTCCGATAGAGTATGATAAAATTATTAAGCTTAAAAAGCTTATAAAATTTGTATGTGAATCTAAACCATTTAAAATCAATATTAAAGAGCTCTCTGTAAAAATAGGTACAAGTGATTACCATACACTCTATAAATATATGGAGTATTTAAAAAGAGGTAAAATTCTTAACCTTTTAAGAGCGAAAACCAAAGGCGATAATATTTTCACTAAGCCGGATAAACTTTATTTGGGAAATACGAATCTTCATTATGCGTATTGCCAAAATATTGAGATAGGTACGATTAGAGAAGTTTTTTTTATGAGTATGTTTGACGATGATGTTCTAAGTGTACCTGCAAAAGGTGATTTTTTAATAAACAATAAATATTTGGTAGAAGTAGGCAGTAAAAATAAAACTTTTAAACAAATAAAAGATATACCAGACAGCTTTGTTGTTGCGGATGATATTGAAATCGGGCACGGCAATAAGATTCCACTCTGGTTGTTTGGGTTTTTATATTAAAATTTATCATTAAGGCAGGTTGAACATAAGGTAGTAAAAAGGATATTCAATCACATGGGTGGAATTAGAAGATATGTAACAAAAGAAGAAAATCAAGTTTTTTACTCTCTGAGACATAATCCAAGTTCACAAATGCTTAGAAATGCAGTACACCAAAAACTTCCGAAAGATTTAATAAACAGAATACTTGGACATGAACCTGATAAAGACACTACTACTCAGCAGTATTTTAGTGGGTATAGTGTTAAGGAACTTTTTAAGGGAATTAAGTGGTTGGAGTTTGGAAAATTATAGCTTGATAAATATTTATATTATCAGTTGTATCATTTTAAGCTTTTCTATATATAATTTGTAGGAAGTAGAATAATCTGCAACAGATGTTTGATGTGTCAATATAAAGAGTTGCAAAAATATTATGCAAAAAAAAATTACCCCTCTCAATGCCATTAAGTTAAGAAAATAGCTTGATGTTTTCTCGGAACCTAGGTTTTAACCCAGGCCTTAGTCTTGAAAGACACAAAGCCCGCACTGAAGTACGGGTTTCGAAAAAGCCACTTAACTTAATGCCATTGGACTACCCCCCCTGTGATTGGCTCTTTCTATTTTATGACAAAATGTCATTTTTTTAATACAAAAATAAAAAATAGATTATAATGCTTCAAATATAAATAAGAGATAATTATTATGGCTAAGAAAAAAGTACTCTTTGAGTGTCAACACTGTGGGCTTACCACACCTAAATGGATGGGAAAATGTACCAACTGCGGTGCCTGGGACAGCTTTGTTGAATTAAACGAGCACCAACAGGAAGTTGTCAAACAGACAAAATCAACGACATCATCATCGGCTAAAGCTGTCAGTATTAATGACATTATAGAAGAAGAAGTCTATAGATTTTCTTCACTCGACGATGAGCTTGACAATGTTTTAGGAGGAGGCATTGTTCCCGGTTCACTCACACTTATAGGAGGAAGTCCGGGTGTTGGCAAATCAACCCTCTTGCTTAAAGTAGGTTCAAACATTGCATCAACAGGCAAAGATGTACTGTATGTTACAGGAGAGGAATCAGCCGGACAGATAAAACTGCGTGCAAACCGCCTCAAGTCAAACCATGATTCACTCTACCTTTTAAGTGAAATACGACTTGAGCAGATTTTGGTTGAACTTGAACACAGAAAATATGATTTTTTGATTATTGATTCTATTCAAACTATTTACTCGGAAAACATCTCTTCTGCTCCGGGAAGTGTTACACAGGTTCGCCAGATCACTTTTGAATTAATGCGTATTGCCAAAGACAAGGATATAGCCATTTTCATTATCGGGCATATTACAAAAGAAGGCTCTATTGCCGGTCCTCGGGTTTTGGAACATATGGTTGACACCGTTTTGTATTTTGAAGGGGATTCTTCCCAGGAGCTGAGAATTTTACGAGGCTTTAAAAACCGTTTCGGGGCAACAAGTGAAATAGGTGTTTTTGAGATGAAAGCCGAAGGACTTGTGAGTGCCACAGACATTGCTTCACGCTTTTTTAACCGTAACTCCTCTCAAAGCGGTTCTGCACTTACTGTCATTATGGAGGGTTCCCGTCCCATCATTTTAGAAGTTCAGGCGCTTGTGTCAGAATCACACACGCCAAATGCAAAAAGACAGGCAACCGGCTTTGACAACAACCGACTAAATATGCTTTTGGCACTGCTTGAGCGAAAACTGGAGATTCCGCTTTCGGGATATGATGTTTTCATCAATATAACAGGCGGTATTAAAATCACCGAAACAGCAGCCGATTTAGCCATACTCGCAGCAATTATCAGCAGTTTCCGTGACCGTGCCATCTCAAAAGAGACTATTTTTATAGGTGAAGTCTCTCTGGTTGGCGATGTTCGAGAAGTATATGCCCTTGATGCAAGGCTCAAAGAGGCAAGAATGCAAAATATCACCAAGGCACTTGTATCTAAAAAACCACTTGAAAAGACAAGTATAAAAACATTTATAGTCGATGAAGTAACAAAACTTTTGGAGTGGTATTAAATTATACATTTTAAAGTTATATTTGCATAATTTCGTTGTATAATAACCCTATATTTTCAAAAGGCAAAAAATGATAGATGCAGAGTTTAGAAGCGAAGAACGATTTTCAAGATTGTCACTGGCTTACGAATGTGCGAAAGAAAAAGATGATGTATGTGCAAAAATAGAATCAATAATCAATAAATATGCTTTCAAGCCTGACACATATACAACAAAAGTCGCTAACGGAAAAGAAGTTTTGGTTATTGAATTTCATGATGACTGTAATCGTGAAGCCGGACCGATTTTTGAAGAAATAATCAAGTCTCTTGATGTTAAAGTTATTAACTGAAAATAAAAATAATTATTTTTCTGATATACTAACAAAAATAAAACTGTAATTTCAAGGAAGAAATATGGCTGAAGAAAAAGAAACCGAAGAATCCGCACCCGTAGAAAAAAAATCCAGTAATTTGCTGATGATTATTATCATTGTTGTTTTGATTCTTATCATAATCATAGGTGCTGTAGTTGCCTTTTTGTTAATGGGTTCAGATGAAGAAGCAGCAGTCAACAATGCTCCTCAGGCACAGGAAAGAATGGCAGATACACATACAAGCAGAAAGAGTGTATCTAGCAGTTCATTTGACAACAACAGAAAACTGAGTGATATCGGTGTCTTATATCCGCTGGACACTTTTACAGTTAACTTAAAAAGTGATTCAGGAAGAAGATATCTCAAAGCAACAATGTCTTTAGAACTTGATTCTCCCGAGCTCAGTCATGAACTTGACTCAAAAGCACCGGTACTTCGGGACAGAATTATTCGAATACTCAGTTCTAAAACTTTAGAAGAAATCTCTTCCAAAAAAGGCAAACAAAAAGTTTCACAACAAATTATGGATACACTGAACTCTATGATTACTGACGGAAAAATACAAGGTATCTATTTTACTGAATTTGTTATTCAATAATAATTAATGATTGGTATAGATATTATAAAAGCATCACGTATGCAGCATCTGATGATGCGGTTCGGCGACAAAGGTCTTCGCAGATTTCTGTCAGAAGATGAAATCAGACTTGTAAAGTCCTACAAAACAGCAGCCGGATTCTGGGCTGCAAAAGAGGCATTTTCTAAAGCACTGGGAACAGGCATAGGTGCCGAATGCTCTTTTTTCGATATGAGAATTTATAAATCGGAAAAAGGCGCTCCGCTTTTTGCACTTTCAAAAAAGATCATTGAAAAATTTAAGATTACTGATGTTGCTTTATCGATTACACATGACGGAGACTATGCCATCAGTGTTGTCAATATAGAGTTTTTAAACTCACCCTCCTCCGACAAAATCAAGCAGTTCTAGTTTATCATTATCTTTTAAAACTTTTTTATCCCAGTCATTTTGCTTTACGATTTCCATGTTTACTGCCGCTGCCATAACTTTATCAACCAAATCAAGTTCTTTTAAAATTTCCAAAAGCGTTGCTCCGTCTTGAAAGACTTTACTGTTTCCATTCACTATTATTGTCATTAATATTTCCCGTTTCTATTTTTTAAGGTACCCTTTTTATAATTGTACCAACTTTACTTGAATATCAGTGTAATATTACATATTATAATTGAGAAATATATTCTGCCAAAGCTTTGATGTCTGCATCAGAAAGTTTTGCTGCCTGTCCCTTCATAACAGCTTTCATGGCTCCGCCGTATGTTCCGTCTTTATAGCCTTTGAGCGCCGTTATGATTTTTGTTTTGTCCCATCCTTTAATTATCTGAGATTTTCCTAAAGCTTTTTTCTCAGCATGTGCTCCGTGACAACTTGAACAAGCAGTAAAAAGTTTTGCACCATCAGCTGTTTTTGTCTGAGGCACATCTTTTGTTACCTTTTCTACCACTACAAGCTTCTTTGTTTCAATGGCTTTTTGCACTGCAGCAACTTTTTGCATTGCATCATTTTGTCGGGTTTGAACAGGTTGTTTTTGGACCGTTTGTACCTCTTTCGCAACTTCTGCTGTAGCCGATACATTCTCAGATTTTTTCTCGTCACTGCATCCTGCAATCAACATTGCAAGTACAACTGATAATACTATCTTCATTTTCATATTCCTTAATTGTTTATTAGTTATTGTACAGTATAATAGCTTTAATTTAATAAAGCGATGAAAACTATGAATTTTGAACCCTATCCATTTGAAAAACTAACTAATTTACTGCAAAATATACAACCAAACAAAGGCTACTATCCATCTGTTTTAACAATCGGCGAACCACAGTTTGAAACACCTGATTTTATACAAAAAACATTAACTGACAATACTGCACTTTTAAAAAAATATCCAAAGACCAGCGGTGAGACGATTTTAAGAGAAGCGCAAAGAGATTTTATTTCCAAAAGATTCGGTGTCAAGCTCAATGATACACAGATCATTCCCACATTCGGCACGCGTGAAGTTCTTTTTAACTTCCCGCAGTTTTTGCTTTTTGACAAGAAAAATCCCGTTATTGCCTACACAAACCCTTTTTACCAAATCTACGAAGGTGCGGCAACAGCGACACGAGCAAAAGTGATACATTTGAATTTGAGTGAAAAAAACAGCTTCAAACCAGAAATCAACGAAGAAGAGCTGGCAAAGTGTGATCTGGTTATACTTAACTTTCCAAACAATCCTACTACGGCAACGCTCACTCTTGACGAACTAGGCGAGTGGGTCAAACTCGCGCTCAAACATGATTTCGTTTTGCTCAATGATGAATGTTACAGCGAAATATATACAAACAGACCGATGCCTTCACTCCTAGAAGCCGCGTTACATGTAAACAATGATACATTTAAAAATATTTTAGTGATTAACTCCATTTCCAAGCGTTCTTCTGCACCTGGTCTTCGCTCCGGTTTTATCGCCGGTGACGCCACAATACTGGGAGAGTATATGAAGTACAGAACCTACATAGGCTGTGCCTCACCCCTTCCTCTGCAATATGCGGCAGCAGCGGCTTGGAGTGATGAAGAACATGTTGCCAAAGCAAGAGCTGTCTATCAGGAAAACTTTCGTATAGCCCAGGAGATATTGGGAACAAAAATTCCTGATGCTACATTTTACCTCTGGATACATGTCGGTGATGCGCTTGAATTTACTAAAAGATTATACAAAAACTACAATGTAAAAGTACTTCCGGGCGAATATCTTGCCCGAGAAGATGCAAAAGACGACAACCCGGGCAAAGGGTTCATTCGTATTGCACTGGTTGAGAATCCCCAAAAAACAAAAGATGCACTTGTAAGAATTAAGGAATGTTTAAATGAGCAAAGATAAAGAGTTAAAAGAAAAAATCCTCAAAGCCCAGCAAAGCGGTGACATAGCAGCACTTTATGTTTTGGAACAGCAGGCACATGACAGTTTCGATGAAGAAACACTGCAAGGTTTTTATGCAAATATTCTTGATTTGGCGCTGGAAAAGCTTACCGAAACACTCGAAGCCCACAGAGCCATGGATATGAACGAAGTGCAGGATTTTGCAACCCTGCGTGCTTTGTATGAATATGCGATAGAGCACTACTCCGCCGGTAAGGCAAATGATGCTGCTGCCCTCTTTGAGGTACTCAGCGGGCTTAGCAATGACGAAAAATTTTCAAATGCTTTAAAACTGCACTGGATAGCAGCAGAGGAAAAAATTTCTTTTGATGACTTCCTTGACAGAGTTGCAGATTTGGAAGCGACACAAAGAGCGGGAACTTTTTACATAAGCGAGTTTCAGCAAGAGGCACAAAAATTGCTCGACACAATGAAAGACAAAGGCACAAAAGCATGAAAATACACTTCATCGGCATCGGCGGCATCGGTATCTCAGGACTTGCACAGTATATGCATTACAAAGGGCATGAAGTCAGCGGTTCTGACATCAAGGAGACTGTTATTACCAAAAAACTGCGCGCTCTTGGTTTACATGTAACCATACCCCACTCTGCAGATGCTGTTACGAATCACGACCTGGTAGTACACTCTGCGATTATCCGTCCTGACAATCCCGAAATTATTGCAGCCAAAGAAAAAGGTATAGAAGTGCTTGCCCGCCGTGAAGCACTGCCTAAAATTCTGCAGGACAAAAAAGTCTACTCTGTTGCCGGAGCGCATGGAAAGAGCACAACGACAGCAATTCTCTCAGCTATTATGAGCGGCTCTGCCATTATCGGTGCAGAATCCAAAGAGTTTGGCTCAAACGTCCGTTACGATGCAACAAATGATGTTATGATCTTTGAAGCTGATGAGAGTGACGGAAGCTTTATAAACTCTAACCCGCACTGTGCCATCGTCATCAATGCCGAGCCTGAGCATATGGAGTATTATGACTATAATTATGAAAGATTTTACGACTCTTACAAAACTTTCATAAATCTTGCACCACTCAAAGTTTTAAATGCCGAAGACCCGTTTTTGGCAACACTGGTCAATGAAGTTGAAGCCAAGTGGCTTTATCCCAGCAAAGAGATACAAAACATAGAGTTCGTACTCATAAACAATCAGCCCCATACCCGTTTTACCTTCCGTGATTTTGGGAGTTTTGATGTTTGGGGATTTGGCAAGCATATTGCCATTGATGCAGCCCTCGCGATACTTGCGGCGCATGAATCCATGTCCATAGAAGATATACGCAAAAATATTTTAAACTTCAAAGGTATTAAAAAACGTTTTGATATTGTCGGATTTGAGCACGACAGTGTTATCATAGATGATTACGGGCATCATCCTACAGAGATCAAAGCCACTTTTGAATCGGTCAAAGAGTATGCCATGCTCAAAGGTTTTGACAAAATTACAGCCATCTGGCAGCCGCACAAATACTCCAGAACCATTGACAATCTGGAGGAATTCATCAAATGTTTTGACGGAGCGGCCGAGCTTATCATCCTCCCTGTATGGGCAGCGGGAGAAGCACCGCGCGATATTGATTTTCAAGAAAATTTCAAACATTACAACCTTACTCTAGCGGACAAAATATCCCGCAGTAACAATACTATAAAAGTTATAAAAGACAATAAAGACTTGGAAACACTTGATAAAGGTCTCATCATCGGTTTTGGTGCAGGTGATATTACCTATCAAATCAGAGGCACACTGTAATGGCATATATATATGGCTTAATTATAGTTACCCTGCTGTTTGCAGCCCTGCATTACTTTACAGAGCTTGACAAATTGCAAAAACTTCTTATCGGAGCTGTATTGCTCTTTATCATACTCGGTGCCATTACCTACAACAAATATAATCAGGCACAAAGAGACAAAATGCTCAAGACAATAATAAAATACAAACAGGGAAAAACGATTACATGTAACGGCGTCGATGTCAATGCAGACATATACTCCCTCAGTACAGGCACCTATACCTTCATAGGCAAAAAGAACACACCCCACTATGCAGAGATGATAAGTGCAGACAGTTGTGAATAAAACTGCTAAAAGTTCCCGAGTCGATACCCTCATCCACCAACTTGACTTAGTTGAACATATAGAACAGTTTAAAAGTTTTTTTTCCCGTGAACACTCTTTGTACATTGAAGGTGATCAGGAACTGCATTTTCGTTATATCAAAGAGTTGGATAAGCTGGAGTTTAAAGCCCCGCCTAAAGTAAGTGATTTTTTTGAAATCAAAGGACATTTGAAAAAACACGGTGTCTTAAATTTTGAACAGATTTTTGAGATTGTAAAAATTGTACGCTATTTTCGTTATTTTAAAAACAGAGAACTTGAGGGCCTAATCGGAGAGTGGATGGACAAATTCATCATCCCGGAACAGTTTTTGGAAATAGAAAAATATTTCACAAATGACGGAAAATTTGAAGAAAATCTGGATGAAAACCTTTTTACGCTCAGTAAACGCATACAAGAGCACAAAAGCAACATCTCAGGCGCACTCAAAAGAATGATGTCGAGTTCCAAACTGGCCGGGTATCTTGTCGATACCCAGATTCACTTTATAAACAATGAAGAGTGTCTGCTTGTGCGTGGCGGATTTAACCATGTCCTTAAAGGTGCCATACTTGGCAGAAGTACCGGTGGATTTTTTTATGTTGCACCCGACAGCGTACTTAAATCAAAAGAGCAGATTCGTTTTATAGAGCAAGAACGTGAAGCAATATTTTACGAATATGCCAAAGAGTTTTCAAAAAAACTCTATGAACTGCAGCCTTTTATCAACTTTATAGACAAAGAGTTTACAAAGTTTGACAACTATCAGGCACGGGTACTCTTTGCAAAAAGCAAAAACCTGCAGCTCATCAAAAGCAAAAAAGATACAAAAATAGTGCTCAACAGTTTTATTCATCCTGCTTTGCATAATGCAAAACCTATCAATGTTGACTTTTCCAAAAATATTTTGATGATTACGGGTGTCAATGCCGGCGGAAAAACCATGCTTTTGAAGTCCATATTGGCAGCTGCATTTATGGCAAAGTATATTATTCCTATGAAACTTAATGAGACAAAGTCACATATAGGCAATTTTAAAGCGATACAGGCCATTATAGATGATCCGCAAAATGTCAAAAACGACATCTCGACTTTTGCCGGGAGAATGCAGCAGTTTTCCCGTATATTTGAGTACAAATCAGCACTCATCGGAGTCGATGAGATAGAACTCGGAACAGACTCCGATGAAGCGGCGGCGCTTTTTAAGGTCATCCTCGATGATTTAATCAAACGCGGACAAAAAGTGGTTGTGACCACCCACCACAAACGCCTTGCCGCCCTCATGGCAGACCGTGATGATGTGGAACTGATGGCTGCCATTTATGATGAAGAGCAGAGAAAACCCACTTATGAATTTATGCAGGGCATCATCGGGAAAAGTTACGCATTTGAGACAGCAAGCCGTTACGGCATCTCAAATACCATTGTCAATGAGGCAAAAAAAGTCTATGGCGACAACTCGGAAAAACTTTCACTCTTGATCGAGCGCGGTTCACAACTTGAACGCGAACTCAGGCAAAAACATCAAAAAGTCGATGAAAAGCTGGATGAAATTCATAAAAAAGAGCATGCCCTCAAAGAACAAAAAGAACAGCTTTTGCGTGAACTTGAAAAAGAAAAAGCAGCACTCAAACACTCTTATGATGTTGCCATAAACGAAGCCAAAAATGCGGCAAAAGCAGGCGATGTCAAAGAGATTCACCGTGCGATGAACAAAGCAAACAAAAAACTGCCAAAACAGACACAAAAAGAGGACAAAAGAAATATAGAGTTTAAAGTCGGAGACAAGGTCAAATACCATTCCCAAAAAGGAACGATAGTTTCCATGAAAGGCAAAAACGAGGCGACCATAGAAGTGGACGGTATGCGGGTTCGCGTCAAAACAAAACATCTCAAACCTACACAAATCATTCAACCGAAACCGGCGACAAATCTGAGCTTACATGTAGAGAAAAAAGCGGGACTCAAATGTGACTTGCACGGTTTAAGAGCCGAAGAGGCCTGTGAAGTCTTAGACAAATTTTTAAGCGACGCCCTTATCAACGGTTGGGATGAAGTCATAGTCTATCACGGCATAGGCACAGGAAAACTCTCTTATGCGGTCAAAGAGTTTTTAAAACGTCACCCGCGAGTGAAAAAATTTGAGGATGCCCCACAGCATATGGGCGGATTTGGAGCAAAGGTAGTACATCTGTAATGGCAAAATCAGTTGCAATCATCGGAGGCGGTGCAAGCGGGCTTTTGTGTGCCGTCTTTTGTGCAAAAGCAGGTTTACATGTAACGCTCTATGAGCAAAATACCAAACCGGCAAAAAAAATTCTCGTCTCTGGAAACGGACGCTGTAATATTACAAACAAAAATTTACATGTAAACGATTTTTTTTCTCAAAATCCGAATTTTGTAGAGTATGCCATCAGGAACTTCGGATTTAAAGAGTTTGAAAAATTTGCCGCATCAATCGGACTGCTCTTACATGTAACGGATGACGGAAGAGCCTATCCGCTGAGCAATGAAGCCAAAAGTGTTGCCAAGATTTTTATAGAATATGCCCTGAGCCTTGGCGTTGTTTTTCATACAGAGCATAAAATTACCGATATAAAAAAACTGACAAACAGCTATGACAGTGTTGTCGTTGCCAGCGGTTCGCGTGCTGCTTCTCATTTGGGCGGTAATGCCGATGCCGAGGAGTTTGCCAAAGCCTTTGGGCACACTGTCATTGAAGCCTACCCATCTTTGGTACAATTCCACCTCAATTCTAAAACAGCCCACAAAATGAGCGGAGCCAAAATCAATGCCGAAGTAACGCTGTTTGTCAATCAGCAAAAAGAGCTTACATGTAACGGCGATGTGCTTTTTACAAATTACGGTGTTTCCGGTTTTGCTATTTTGGATATCTCCCAACATGCCTCACAAGCACTCTTGGAGTACGGGGCTGTTGATATCTCCATCAACCTGCTTCCTGAATTTACAGCACAAAAACTCTCTGCCCATCTCTTACATGTAAAGAAAAACATGCCTGCGTTTACTCTTTTGGATGTATTGGTCGGCTTAGTTCCCTTAAAAATAGCAAACGGTATTTTGCAGGACCTGCATCTCAACCCTGAGAGCAAAAATATAGATACAAAACTTTCCAAAAAAATAGCAAACCTGATGCTCAACTGGCGATTTGAGGTAACAGACACGCATGGATTTCGGCACGCAGAAGTCAGCGGCGGGGGCATAAATACTTTAGAAATAGACAACAAAACATTTGAATCAAAAAAACAGAAAAATCTCTACTTTATAGGAGAGTGTCTCGATGTCGTCGGCAAACGCGGCGGATACAACTTTGCTTTTGCCTGGGCAAGTGCCTATGCGGCGGCCAACGCCATAAGTGCAGATTAAAACATAAACAGATAAAATATACTTATATTAAAAAAGGTTGCTTGTATGTCCACACCACTTATAATTCTCATAGTGCTTGCCATAGTTCTCATTCTTATGTACAACTCGCTTGTTGCAAAGAAAAATCAGGTTGAAAATATTTTTGCCTCAGTCGATACGCTTTTGAAAAAACGATATGATCTGATACCAAATCTTGTTGCCGGTGTCAGTAAGTATATGCAGCATGAAAAATCAATCCTTGAAGATATAACAAAACTCCGTGCCCAGGCAAACAAAACAAATCTGAGCAACAAAGAGAAAATAGATTTGGACAAAAAAATGAGTGCTGCTCTTGGCTCAATTATGATTGCGGTTGAGAACTATCCTGAGCTCAAAGCAAATGAAAACATTCTGCATCTGCAACATTCGCTCAATGAAATAGAGGCACAGATCTCGGCAGCCCGCCGTGCTTACAATCAAGCCGTGACAGACTACAACAATGCACTTGAGCAGATTCCTACAAATATCATGGCAAATATGATGGGCTACAAGAAAAAAGATGTTTTTGTCATCAGTGAAGACGAGAGAAAAAATGTCAATGTCAAAGAGCTGTTTTCTTAAGATATGAAAAATATCAGTGAGTTAACAGATTTTTACTATAAAACACTCTTCCCTGTTTTGCAGGAACTCGAAAATAAAAGAGAAAAACTTAAAAAAAAGATTATCAATATCGGTATTGTTTATACCATTATTGTCCTGCTTTTTGCCTTTGCACTTTTAAAAAACATCCAAAACATTGAAGCCTGGATTTTTGCAGCAGTTGTGTACCTCGCTGTGGGCGGAGGCATATACAAATACCTCATCAAAGATTATACCGCACAGTTTAAGAGCCTCATCATTGAGCCCTTGATTCAAGAGATCGATAAAAATCTCACTTATCTGCCAAATGCGCATATTGCACAAGAGAGTTTCACCCGTTCAAAGATTTTTACCGCACGGCCTGACAGATTCAGCGGCAATGACTATATTCGAGGAGAAATTGATGGAATAAAAATAGAACTCTCAGATATTCATGCCCAAAAAAACATAAAGATTCAAAAGGCAGAACAAGCTGGAGCACAATATTTCAAGGTCTTTTTATTGTTTGCGAATTTAACAAACATTTTGCATCCCAAACCGTCATTCTTCCCGACAGTGCCCAAAATACATTTGGCACGCTTATCGGCAACTGGCTACAGGCAAACAATATGAGCCGCAGCGAACTTGTAAAAATGGACAATATTGCCTTTGAAAAAGAGTTTGTTGTCTATTCAAACGATCAAATTGAAGCACGCTATATTTTGACACATACACTTATGAGCAAACTTCTGCATTTGAAAAAAAAATCAAAACACCCTCTCTATGTCTCTTTTTTAGACGGCAATATTTATATGGCAATAGAGTATAATAAAGATCTTTTTGAACCGTCTGTATTTCATTCACTTTTAAAGTATAAAATAGCAATGCAATATATACAAACCCTGCATTTGGCACTGGGAATTGTCGGGGAGTTACAACTCAACCAAAAACTATGGAGTAAACGATGAAAATAAAACTAACACTGGCAGCACTTTTAACCACCCTCAATTTGTATACACTTACAATCGGGGAAGCACCAAAAAATGTAACAATAGAGGGTGAAAAAGGAGGACTGGTAACAGGAGGCGCATGGAACTCAAATATGCTTAAAAATAAAGTATTTGTCATGTTTTATGTTGATCCTGATGAAAAAGATGTCAATGAAGATTTTTCTCAGGCACTGAAGAAAAAACACTACAGAGAAAAAGGAGCGTTTGGCAGTATTGCCATTGTCAATATGGCGGCAACATGGAAACCAAACTTCGCAATCGAAGCCATCCTCAAAGGCAAACAAAAAGAATTTCCAAAAACGATCTATGTAAAGGACAAAGACAAAACTCTGGTAAAAGAGTGGAAGATAGCGGATGATGCTTCAAATATCGTCATTTTTTCAAAAGACGGCAAAGTCCTCTTTTACAAATCAGGAAAAATGAGTGCAGACGATACACAAAAAGCATTTCAAATCATTGAGGAAAATATATAAATGGAGAATGAGACAAACATCCTTGCTCTGAGTATCAAAGACCTTTTTACAAAAAAAATGCTGATGTATTCACTCATGCCTTTTGTCATCAGTATGCTAATTTTGTATATTCTCTTTTTTATCGTTGCCGGTCTTGGTGTTGACCAGCTCACAACCATGGAGATACAAAGCACACAAACGACGATCCAAAACGGCATACCTCACACAGAAAGCTTTCAGGCCACACTCGCAGGTACGGGCATCATGAAATTTTTAATGAGCAGTGCGCTGACTTCCTGGATAGCCACTTTTCTTATCTATACCATAGGCGGATTCATGACATTGTATGCTTCTATATTTGTAGCACTGCTTGTTATCGGCTTTTTAACCCATGCTATTTTGAAAGAAATTCACTACAGGCACTATCAGGATGTAGCAATGATAGGCTATTCCAATGCAGCAGAAGGCATATTTTTAACACTGAAATGGATGTTTGTTATGATTGTCCTGTTTTTTGTATTTATTCCCCTGTATTTTATACCCGTTGTAAACATCATAGCATTCAATTTTCCGCTGTATTACTTTTTTCATAAAATGATGATCTATGATGTCTCTTCGGCAATATGCACCAAAGAAGAAGCGATGAAAATCAGGTTTTTTCATGCCAATACACTCAGGCTCAAAACATTGGGACTCTATCTGCTCTCACTCATCCCTTTCGTTATATTTTTTGCATCTGTTTTTTATGTGATATATCTTGGACACAGTTTCTTTTTAGAAACCAGAAAGTTACGCAATGAAAGCTAATATGGCATTGTGTCCGGAATCGGTACTGTAGCACCGACTGTTGTTGCTTTCCAGCCACTCTCAGCCCACCCTAAAGGATGGGTTCCGAACAAACTGCATATTCCATGGAATCGGTACTGTAGCACCGACTGTTGTTGCTTTCCAGCCACTCTCAGCCCACCCTAAAGGATGGGTTCCTAACAAACTGCATATTGCATGGAATCGGTACTTTAGTGCCGACTGTTTAGAATTAAAAGTACATATTCGAAAAACTACTCTTCCTCTTTTTCTTCCTGCATTACCATTTTCCTGTAAGTTTCATCTTTAACAACCATTCCGGCTTCATACAAAAACTGGCTTGGCACAAAGTTCTGTTTTTTAATCTTGTCGTATTTGGCATAACTCAAATAGAGTATGTCTTTTGCCCGTGTGACCGCCACATAAAAAAGCCGTCGCTCTTCATCAAGACTCCCGCCCCTCTGCATCAGTTTTCTGTTTGGAAAACGCCCGTCCATCAAATCTATCACATACACTTCTTTGTATTCAAGCCCTTTGCTTGCATGCACACTCAAGAGATTAACCCCCTCTCCCTGCGTCAAGTCGGATGAACCCAAAATCATCGCATTTAAAAAACGTTCATGCTCAGAGTAAGGTTTTGAGAGCTCTTCTAAGAGCAGAGTTTTTCTCTGTATTCTGCTCAGTGCTTCCGTTTTTTGTTTCTCATCAACAGAACCGTCTTTGAGTGTCGCTCTTTTAGTTGCAAGTACATCGGATATATACATGTAAAGCGATGAATTTGCAATTTTTTTCACGACTGTTTTTGGCTGTTTAATACCTTTTAAATCGCGAAACAACAGATAAAAATTATGCAAAAAAGTCGCGCTCTCTTTCGTCAGTTTTGGATGTTTGAGTACCGGATTTTTCATAAATTTTGCTTCAAATCCGAGTTTTGCATATTTTCCGACAGCACCGAGTTCCAAAAAATCATCAAAAAGACCGAGCTGATGGTTGAGTTTGCGCTTTTCAAAAGGATTTTTCATCCCCTCATCAGGCGCATAGAGTCCGTAAAAAATACTCCCCTGCCCTAAAGCTTTGAGTGCAATATAGAGCTCTTTTGCCATAGCAGAGCCAATGCCCCGTGCAAATTCAAAGAGATGTATAAAAGCCATCATATCCGACTCGTTCACAAGCAGTGTGTATAAATCAAGTATCGCTTTTATTTCGCGCGAATCAAAAAAACTTGTGCCTCCTTTACGTTTGCAGGGAATATCAAGCTCACGAAGTCCAACTTCTATACCATCAGCCGAGGAGTTGTTGCGGAAAATAACGGCTATCTCTTCTTTTGGTGTCTGCGTATCGCGAATCATGGCAGCCATAGCATGATACTGGTCAAACAGCTCATCAAATGCCAAAAGTTTTGGCGCCTGCGCATCATATATACGTGTCACTTCCAGTTTTTTCGGATAAATTCTCTCATTATGCTCAATCACCTTGTTTGCAAGAGAGAGAATAGGCACAGAAGAGCGGTAGTTTTTTGTCAGAGTATGCACAACCGCATCAGGATATTTTGTCGTAAAGGAACCAATAATACCGATATCAGCACCGTTAAAAGCATAAATACTCTGATCATAATCCCCCACACAAAAGAGCGAAGGCGGGTTCATCGCATCTATAAGCGTTCCCTGCAGGGCATTGGTGTCTTGATACTCATCCACCAAAACCTCTTTATATCCCAGTTCGTCATTTTTGCACATCTCTCTGAAGTTCAACAGCAAATCGTTAAAATTTAAAAAACCGTACTCTTTTTTCAGTGCTTCAAATTCATCGACTATATCGGCATATATCAGAGCAAAGAGTTCATGTTCGGGATATTTTTCTATAAGCCAATCTTCAAAATTATTTTGCAGTTCCGTATTTTGGTAAAAAGAGTACAAATCGTACAGATAATTCCCGCCGTAGGGCTGTACTTCAGCCTCTATATGCATAAAAGAGCGCTTTTCAAAGACAGAGCGAAAGAGTGTTTTGAGTTCTCTCTGCTGTTTGAGCACCACTCGTTTGTCTCTTTTTTTCAGCCATCTGTAACTGACCGCATGAAACGTTCCCGCATCAATTTTTTTGGCAACACCCCCGCCGAAATACTCTGCAACACGTGCCACCATCTCTGCTGCCGCCTTGTTTGTAAAAGTCAGCAGAAGAATTTCATTTGGTGCAATGCCATTGTTTAAAAGATGTCCGATTCTGCCGACAATAGTCGAGGTTTTTCCTGTTCCGGCAGAGGCAATGATGAGATTTTTACTGTAAGGAGATGTTGCAGCGGCATACTGTTCTTCATTTAATCGGGACAACGGCATAAACAAACTCCTTGGGCAAAAATTTTAAGAGTGTGATTATACTTATTTATTGTTAAATTTATTTGGGATATGCTAAAATCATTTAAATTAAATGTTTTAAGGCAAGCCATGGAAGAAAATAAAAAAATATTAGAGATTGTTTCGAATGAGGCAAAAAACTCTATCGCACAGATTCCTGTTGTCACACCTACTATTTATGCTTCAGTTTTTTCAGACTTTGCCAAGAAAAACAATCTTGAAATAGAAGATGAGGAAAGCCTTTCAAGAAAGATTATAGAAACTGAATGTTCACGATTTACAACTTTACAAAATGAAACATCCAAAAATGTACAGGCCTTAAGTGAAAATACAAACAGGGCCATTCATGCTATTGAGAACAAAGATGAAAAAATTCTCAATCAGGTGTTGCAAGAGACGCAATATCTTCGTCAAGAAATTGAAAAACTCAAAGAATCTGTTTACAAAGATGAACTGACCCACGCATATAACAGAAAATGGCTTCATGATACTCACCTGGACCCGCTTGGCAATACTTTTGTGCATAATGGAACGCTTGCTATTATAGATCTGAACTATTTTAAACAGGTGAACGATACACATGGCCACATTATCGGTGATAAAGTTTTAATATTTTTGACAAATGAACTGAAAAAATTAAAAATTCCTGTCATACGCTACGGAGGTGATGAGTTTATCATACTCTTTGGCGACAGTGTCTCCGAGGAAAAAGCAAGCTCTTTTTTAAATACAATCAGAGAAAATGTTCTTGGCAAAAAATTAAAAGCACATAACGACACCTTTCGTGTCAGTTTTTCATTTGGTGTAACCAAATTTAAAAAAAATGATCTCCTGCCACAGGTTATAGAAGTAGCTGATAAAAATATGTACAATGATAAGATAGAGATAAAAAAGAGAGTAACCGGCATATAGCAATTTCTAAGCAAATACTCACCTCTTTTTGGATATAATCGCGCAATTTTAATTTAGATAATTTAAGGCGCGCACTATGTCAGACAACAAATACAATCCACAAGAAACCGAAAACAAATATTATAAAATTTGGGAAGAAAGAAAATACTTCGAAACAGACGGAAACAAAGCCATACAAGAAGAAAATAAAAACTTCTCTATTATGATGCCACCGCCAAACGTAACAGGACGACTGCATATCGGGCATGCTCTTACCTTTACACTCCAAGACATCATTACCCGCTACAAACGCATGGACGGCTACAAAACACTTTGGCAGCCGGGAACGGACCATGCAGGAATTGCCACACAAAATGTTGTTGAAAAACAACTCTTAGAACAGGGACTCACGAAAGAAGAGATAGGACGCGAAGCATTTTTGGAAAAAGTCTGGGCATGGAAAGAAGAATCTGCCGGCATAATGACAGAACAGCTTCGTAAAATGGGCGTAAGTCCTGCCTGGGAGAGAGAGCGCTTTACCATGGATGAAGGTCTGCAAAAGTCAGTCAAAGAAGCTTTTGTCCATCTCTACAATGAAGGTTTGATTGTTCGCGGAAACTACATGGTAAACTGGTGCACACATGACGGGGCCCTCTCAGATATCGAAGTAGAACACGAAGAAGAAGATGGTAAGTTTTACCATATGCTTTACCATTTTGCAGATGGCAGCGGCAGTGTTGAAGTGGCTACTACACGACCTGAAACCTATTTTGGAGATACTGCCGTCATGGTACATCCTGATGATGAAAGATACAAAGACATCATAGGAAAAGAAGTTGTTTTACCCCTTCTTGATAGAAAGATTAAAATTATTGCAGACGCTTATGTCGATATGGAGTTTGGAACAGGTGTCGTAAAAGTCACGCCTGCACATGACCAGAATGACTACGAAGTCGGAAAACGCCATGATTTGGAATTTATTACGGTTTTTGATGAAAAAGGTATTTTAAATGACTATGCCGGAGAGTTCAAAGGCATGGAACGCCTTGAAGCACGAGAGCCTATTGTAAAAAGACTCCAGGAAGAGGGTTATATCGTTAAAATAGAAGACCATAAACATCAGGTTGGACACTGTTACAGATGTAAAAACGTTGTAGAACCATACATATCAAAACAATGGTTTGTTCGCAAAGAAGTCGCTGACAAATCCATAGAAAAAACAAATGCAGGTGAAGCAAAATTTTTCCCGCCGCACTGGATAAACTCTTATAATTCCTGGATGGGTGAACTCCGTGACTGGTGTATAAGCCGTCAACTCTGGTGGGGACACCAGATTCCTGTTTTTTACTGCGGGGATTGTGACCATGAATGGGCAACAGAAAATGAACACCCGACTGAGTGTCCAAAATGTGCTTCAAAAAACATCTCTCAAGACCCTGATGTACTCGATACATGGTTTTCTTCTGCTTTGTGGCCATTCTCTACACTTGGCTGGGGTCAAGGTGATACCGAGATGGACAAGCTTTTTCAATCACAGGATATGAAAGATTTTTATCCAAACTCTTTGCTTATTACCGGTTTTGACATTCTTTTCTTCTGGGTTGCAAGAATGATGATGATGGGCGAACATTTTATAGGAGAACTGCCGTTTAACCACATCTATCTGCATGCTCTTGTGCGTGATGAACACGGTCAGAAAATGAGCAAATCAAAAGGCAATGTCATTGATCCTCTTGATATGGTCAATAAATACTCTGCTGATATATTACGCTTTACTCTTGCCATTTCTGCTGCTCAGGGACGTGATATACGAATGAGTGTTGACAAACTCGAACAAAACCGTAACTTTACAAACAAACTCTACAATGCAAGCAAATACCTGCAGATGAATGGTGATACTTTTCCTGATATGGAGAGTTTTTGTGTTGAGACCGATCTTGGTCGTTACATGATGAGCCGTTTGAATTTTGCCACAAAAGAGGTTCGTACCTATCTTGATGAGTACAAGTTTAACGATGCCGCCCTTACAATGTACCGTTTCTTATGGAATGAATTTTGTGACTGGGGTATTGAGCTGAGTAAAGCAGACAAAGCATCCATCATAGAACTTGGTGCGATTTTCAAAGAAGCCATGAAACTCCTGCATCCGTTTATGCCGTTTATCACAGAACATCTCTACCATGAACTCAGCGGCACTTCTTTGGAAAATGCTGATTCTATTATGATTAAGAAATTTCCTCACAAAACAAAACAGCGCAAAGAAGAAAAAACATTTGCCATCATTATGGATGCCATCGTCTCCATTCGCCGTGCAAAAGTTTTGGTTGACTTGGCAAATCAGAAAATCCAAAAAGCCTATGTGAAAATTGACGGTCTGAGCGAAAAAGAAAAGGCAATGATGTTGCCTTTTATCGCAAAACTTGCAAAAGTGGAAGATGTAGAATTTACCGATACAAAAATAGAAAATGCGGTCAGTGACATCGCAGACAGCTGTGAGACTTTCATTCCGACAGATTCTATTGATTTGACGCCGATTATCAACAAACTGACAAAACAGGATGAAAAACTCCAAAAAGAGATAGGCAAACTGAGCGGGATGCTGAACAATGAACGCTTTGTTGCGAATGCTCCGGCAGATGTTTTGGCAAAGAATCGTGAAGCACTCAAAGAAGCAGAAGCCAAACGTGAAAAAGTTTTAGCACAACTAGATTCACTAAAGGCATAATTTGTTTGATATAAGAAAATACACCTCTCCAAATATAAAAAACGATATTTTATCAGGTCTTGTTGTTGCAGTGGCACTGGTACCTGAAGCTATTGCTTTTAGCTTTATAGCAGGTGTCAGTCCTATTGTAGGACTTTATACTGCTTTTATCTTAGGTGTTATTACTGCACTTATCGGTGGAAAACCGGGAATGATCAGCGGAGCTACCGGCAGCGTCGCTGTTGTTATAGTCGGGCTTGTTATAGAAGCAAACCTAAAACTCACAGCACAGGGGTTTAGCGGAGATGAACTCTACTTCCATATGCTCCACTATGTTTTGCTGGCAACCATCATAGCAGGACTTATCCAGGTTGCTGTAGGAGTGCTGAAATTTGGAAAATTTATCCGTCTTGTTCCCCAACCTGCCTTATATGGTTTTGTAAACGGTCTGGCAATCGTTATTGCCATGGCACAGTTTAAATTCTTTGAGGGACAGGGTTTAAATATGTATGTTATCGTAGCCATTACCATGTTTATAATGTACTTCTTGCCAAAATATACAAAGGCTGTTCCCTCAGGACTTGTTGCCATTGTCCTTTTAACACTTGTGGTGTATTTTACTCATTTAGACACACTCACCGTCGGAGCATTGGCCGATTTGTCAGAGTTTAAAGGGAAACTGCCGCATCTCATTATTCCCGATACGCTTTTTAGTATGGATGCCATTGTCATGGTTCTTCCTTATGCTGTTATTATGGCTCTTGTCGGTCTTATAGAATCACTCTTGACGCTTGCAGTTTTAGATGAAATGAGTGGGACAAGAGGCAGTGGAAACCAGGAGTGTATCGCTTTGGGAACCGGAAATATCGCCTGTGGATTTTTTGGAGGCATGGCGGGATGTGCAATGATCGGGCAGAGTATCATTAACTATACATCAGGCGGTCTCGGACGGCTTTCCTCATTTACGGCAGCCGTCGGACTTTTGATCTTGGTCATCTCTTTAACAGATGTTTTAAATGCCATTCCAGTCGGTGTTCTTGTGGGTATTATGTTTATGGTGAGTATAGGAACATTTGAGTGGTCGAGCTTCTCACATCTCAAACATATGCCTCGTGCCGATGTTTTTGTAATGGTCGTTGTGACAATTATAACAGTTGTAGAAGATTTGGCTGTTGCAGTCATAGCCGGTGTTATCATCTCTGCACTTGTATTTGCATGGAAGCATGCACGCATCTGGGCAAAAACACATACAGAAGCAGACGGAACAAAAGTATATGAACTTGAAGGTCCGCTCTTTTTTGCAAGTGCTACAACTTTTTCAGATAATTTTGACATTCCGAATGATCCGCCAAAAGTTGTCATTGATTTTAAAAATGCGAGAGTATTGGATTTTTCCGGTGTCGAAGCCATAGATTCTCTCGTAAAAAAATACGAAGATGCCGGCAAAAATCTTCTTTTGCGCCACTTAAGCGAAGACTGTAAAAAAATCATGAAAAAAGCCGGACCGCATTGCAGTTATGAAGAAGATGATCCGACATACAAGGTTGCTATTAATTATTAAATTGTGTTTCAATGTGAAACATGATTTTAACTTTTAACATTTTCAATACATGTAATGATATCTTTTAATCTATATCAGCATATCATTAAATATGAATTTAAAATCTTTGCAGATAAAAATTATCCTTATTTTTTCTCTTCCTGCCATTGCATTACTTTACTTTTCCTATTCTTTGGTAAATGAAAACTATATCAAATATAAGAACAGTACTTCCTATGCATTCTCTGCAAAACAGACAAAAATTCTCAGTAAACTCATTCATAATTTACAACTTGAAAGAGGACTGAGTGCAGGGTACCTTGTTTCAAAAGATGAAATAATCCGAAAAAATCTGGAAAAACAGTATAAGCATACAGACAGTGCCTATCAGGATCTGATTCATTTTTCAAATGCATATCAGTATCTTAAAAAGCAGTTTCATTCTATTACGGCAGTGAGAAGAAAAGTTCTTAAAACACAAATCAGCTTTTGGGATGAAATGCAATATTATAATACCCTCAATAAAGAGCTGCTTCAGGCTATTACTACACTGATGCATAATTTAGAATCAAAATCATATAACGGCAAAGCCCTTATTGAACTTCAAAAACTTAAAGAGTATGTGGGACAGGAAAGAGCGTATGTTTATAACCAGATACTCGCTCCCAAAAAAAATGAAAAGTATATACATTATATTCATCTCCTGCAGGAAAAAGAGAAAAAGCTCCAAACTATTTTTTACATATGTGCTTCAAAAAACACACAAAATATTTTCAAACAACTCATACAAAAAGAGACTGTACAAAAAACAGCTGCCTTAAAAACAATGTTTTTTCAGGATAAACTCTCATCCAAAGAAGATGCAAAAAAATGGTTTCAGACTGCTTCACAATACATTACACAACTTTACAATGTGTCAAGCCACATTCTCAATACCATTGTAACAGATGCCCTGCAGACACAAAAAGATATAAAACAGGTTTTTACATATACAATTATCTTCTGGATTCTCTCTTTTATCTCTTTTTTTCTCCTCCTCTATTATATTAACGCTCTTATCAGAAAAGAGGACAAACTTCTTGCAAAAATACGTATAGCTTCCCATACATTCGACTCACACGAAGCTATAGTCATTACTGACAAAAACGGTGTTGTACTTGAAGTCAATAAATCTTTTACCAGAATTACAGGATATAAAGCAAATGAGATTATAGGACAAACCACAAAGCTGCTAAAATCGGGCAAACACAGTAAAGAATTTTATGCCAACATGTGGCATCAACTCCTTTCATCCGGACAATGGAAAGGTGATATTTACAACAAACGTAAAAACGGTGAAATTTATCCTGAAAGACTCTCCATTACTGCTATTAAAGATAAAAACGGTGAAATTATTAATTTTATTGCACAGTTTTATGATATTTCAGACTTAAGAAATGCACAGGAAGAGGCTCAATATCAGGCAAATCATGATTTTCTCACAGGACTCATGAATAGAAAAGCTTTATTGCAAAGACTCCATGAAGAGAATGCAAAGGCAATCAGACATAGCTTTATTCATGCTTTTTTATTTATAGACTTGGACAATTTCAAACAGGTCAATGACACCTATGGCCACCATGTCGGAGACGAACTTCTCATTCAAGTCTCACACAGAATGAGAAGCATCTTAAGAGAAGAAGATATTCTTGCAAGAATCAGCGGTGACGAGTTTGCAATCATTTTAGTAAATATAGCAGAGACAAAAGAGGCCGCCAAAGCGTATGCACAGAAAAAATGCCACTCTATCATAGAAGCCCTCTCTCGGACATTTGTCATTGAAGGAAATGAAATTCACATTGGTGCAAGTATAGGCATTAAAATCTTTCCCGATGAAAAACACAACATAGAAAATATTATGAATGATGCCGACAAAGCCATGTATGTTGCCAAAAAAAACGGAAAAAACAGTTGTTCTATTTACAGTGAGATTTGAATCCTATTTTACATAAACAAAGCTTTCGGGTATGACAGATCTGTACTTGGGGATACTTTGTCCCAAAGAAGCATTTATATATGTCGGATCCGCTACAACATACCTTTGTCCTGATACCTGTACACTCTCCCCTGCCATCGGTACATGTAAAGCAGTACTCATGTGATCTTTATACTGAACACCCACAATACCAATACCAAATAAATCTTTCACCAAACGGGCATACAATACAGCTCTGTCCTCGCAATCTGATTTTTCATAATAAAGTGTTTCTTCTGCAAACATAACTTTTTCTCTGCCAAACTGTTCCTGATCACGCTCATATATAAAAGCTTTTTGTACAAAATGCAGTACAAAATCCAAAGCTTCACTTGCTTTTTTGTTCTCAGTATATTTCTTGATATCCCCTGCTATGTCTTTATATGTCTCATACTCCAAAGGTGCATTGAAAAAAACTTTATATTCCACCTGAGGATATGTTTTCATAAAATCAATGAGATTTTGGTTATACCGATAAGAAAAAGTGTAAACTTTTCCATGTTCTTTGAAAGAAACAGTTTTTGTTTGGATTTTTTTTGCAAGGACAGGAAGTGTTTTTAACGTAAAATCAAGTGTTTTTGTTGCTTCAGGATAATCATTTTTATACGTATAGACTTTCGCAATATTTTCTTTGTTATATTTAGAAATGACATAAAATTTTCTATTGTCCAGTGTATAGTTTGGTGCAGAGTAGATCTTGCCTTTGACGCTGTGAAGCAAGACTATATGTTTGTCTGCACCCAAAGCTACACGGACCCTGTAGCCAAGCTTATTCAACAAAAACCAGCTCAATAATTTTTCATTATCCGGTGTAGAAAAAAGAGTATAGGAGAGTCTGTTTATTAAAAGATAAACTCCCCAGTCATTGAGATGCATCTCTTTACATGTACTCTCAATCCCGTACAAAAGGCTGTCGTAATCACTTGTCGCCACAACACTGAAAAAATTCTCAATCCCCTTTTGTGTTCTGGGGTAAAAGTTGGCGTTTTTTATTTTTTTATCAACATCAAATCCCAAAGATGTTCCAAAAAACTCAAAAACTGTATTGTCAGCTTTTATTTTTTTTTCCTGAGGAGCGGATTTTTTCTCAGCAAAAGGTTTTATCTTTATCACTAAATTCGGACCGACACTTCGAACTTTTTTTTGATGCAATGCCGGCACAGTCTTTGGTTTTTTCTTTTGATATAAGGGTGTTGAGATATACGCACTGTATTCTTCCCACTGCTGCTGAAGATATTTGTTGAATTCGCTGTCTTTTTTATCTTTAAATCTGTTAAAAGATTCCGTCTGCACCTTTTTAAACTCCGCAAAACTCCCTGCATATACAGAAGTTAAAAAAAGTGCTGTAACAAAACTAAAACGGCCAAATTGATTGAACAATTTTCGTCCCCCATCCCTGTTTTGTAGCACGATCCATATCTCCCTCCGTTTTATATAATATTTTTGCATCACTGATTTGTGTAGAGTTGATTCTGTTGTATTGATCAATATCATATGGACGGATCACACCGCTTAACTGAATTATCTGCTTCTGGTCATCTATCAGAATCTCTCTTTTTCCGGAAATATAATAATTTCCGTTTTTTAAAATTTTTACAATTCTTGCCGAAATAGTTGTTGTAAAGCTTGCATCCTTTGTTGCACTTCCGGATCCCTTATAGCTACTGTTTGATGTAGAGTTAAAACCTACATTCGTAAATCCGTTCAAGTCTGCTACTTTGGAGTTTACAGCAGAATTGAGACCTGTACTTGAAAACAACCCCCCTCCAAGAGCACTTGTATCAGCCTCTTGCAACTGCTTTGTACCGGTATTTGAACTTTGTGCGGTTTCTGAAATAACTACAGTTACAATATCACTGACATGCATAGCCTTGTGATCAGAAAAAAGAGGATTTTCTCCCTGTCCGAATATACTGCCAGTCGAGGCAAAATCCTGCTGTTCTTCTTTGGCAGGCATCTGTTCAACATAGGCAGGCGGTTCAAAATTTATCTCGGGATCAGTTAAGTTTGCTGTACATCCGTTAAACAACACCACAACACAGAGAAATACAAAAGCAGTCAATTTTATTTTTTTCATAAAGAAAGTCCCTTAATTTTGTTATAATACTAGCAATTACAGTTCCATAAACAATAAACAAGGATTTTACCAATGTCATTACGAGAAACAATCAACCAAGATGTAAAAAATGCCATGAAAGCAAAAGATACAAAAAAAAGAGATGCGCTTCGCCTCCTTACCAGTGCTTTTAAACAGATAGAGGTAGATGAACGAAAAGAGCTTAGTGATGAAGATGTCATAAAAATTATTCAGACACAGGTCAAACGCAGAAATGACGCTGCAAGCCAGTACAAAGAAGCAGGCCGTGAAGATTTAATGCAAATAGAACTTGATGAAATAACATACTATGAAGTTTATCTGCCAAAACAGCTCAGTGATGAAGAACTGCAAAATGAAATCAAAACCATCATTGAAAAAACAGGTGCTTCAAGCATGAAAGAGATGGGAAAAGTTATGGGTATGGCAAGTAAAGAATTAGCCGGACGTGCCGATGGAAAACGCATCAGTGATGCAGTCAAAAAAGCCTTGGCTTAAATCTTACCAGTCATCCAGGACGAAGCCCTTTGGCTCGTCATTTTCTACTTCTTTTACTTCAATATTTGTATTTATTTCAGGTGCAACAACTTTTTTTACTTCTGTTTTTTTCATCTGCTCTTCAAACTGTAACTCAAGCCCTTTACTTGTCATTATAAAGCCGTTTACATGTAACTTGCCGTCATGAATTTGTTTGTGATGCTCTTTGCACAAAGGCACAAGATTGTGTTTGTTGTCTTTGTGAAAATGCCCTATAAAACCTGCATCATCAGCCAGTGATTTTTGCGATATATGATGCACATCTTCTGCCACCGCACCGCAGATAACACATTTGGTCACATAAAGCTCTTTGTTGTACTTGGATTTTTTCTTCTTCACAAGCAGTTCAAGCTCGTCATAATCATTGGCAAGACGTTTTCTGATGGCATTGGCATTTTCCAAAAATTCATTGTCCATATGGAGCGATTTGGCAAATTCCAGTCCGTATATGCTGCTGCCGCTTCCGGCTTGAAGCACACGGTTAAATATCAGTGTATCTCTCTTCTCATCATACTCCACACTCAGGTGCAAATCTACAACATTGTCAAGCGAAGTAATTTCATTCATTGTTGAGAGTTGATGCAGGTGCGTTGCAAACAAGAACAGACATCGTGTCTCGGCAAGTTTTTGTATCGCTGCAGCCACGATGGCAACGCCTGAGAGTGTCTCTGTTCCGTGGCTTATTTCATCGCCCAAAACAAGCGATTTTACGGTTGAGCGGTTGAAAATATTTTTAAGTTCAAGCATTTCCACTGCAAAGGTAGAGAGTCCCTTTGCCAGATTATCCTTAGAAACTATGCGTGTAAAGAGAGAATCAAAAATACTGAATTTCATCACCGCAGCACTCACAAAAAAACCCGACTGCGCCATCAATACCGCAATGCCGATACTCTTCATCAAAGAGGATTTTCCGCTGGAGTTTATACCGTATAAAAGGACTCCGTTAATGTCATGCCCGTCATGCACAGCCACATCAAGCATCACCGTTTTTGGATGAGGCAGGTCCATATAGTCACGGTTTCCCATCACTATATCATTGGGAACATAGAGCCCGCCCCGCTCCTGCACTTCTATCAAAGGATGACGCAATTGCATAATCTGCATAAAATTTTCATCTTCTTGTGTTTCCACTATCATCGGTCTTGAATGTTTGTACTCCTGTGCGACCTTTGAAGAGCTCACTCCCACGTCCAGATCAGCCACATAGCTGATAACTCTGTCAAAAAGAAGTGAATAGCGTCTCTCAAAAAGTGCCTGAAGTTGGATATATCTCTCTTTTACCAAAACAACAATTTTTCGGCGGTTTTTCATGATATTGTCAGAAAGTCTGTCGGTAAAAGCAGAGGTGATTTTGACATTGTTTGTCAGTTTTTTTACACTGAAATCTGCAAAATCTTCCCGTTTTTTGAATTCACTCTCAATCAAAGAGAATCTGTTTTTGCTCAAAGAGATGTAATAGCCCTCTTTTTCCAAAAGTCCCAAAGTCACCATTTTTGTCGAACTTCCTGCATTGACACTTGTCAGAAGTGCTTCGATTTTCAAAATTATATCTTCAAAAGCAAGCATCATTACGCTGTTTTCTTTGACCAAAGTATCTATTGCCTCATCCACACCGCTCATCAAAAAGTTTTCATCTACCGTGGCATTGGTAAAACGCCGTGATATATCCAAATCTATCGTTTTAGTTATATCACGCAAGAACTCTTCCACTTCACTCTCATGAAAAGGCGTTTTTTGAATTTTATGCTTTTTGACATAAAGCATCAATTCCTTGACACTTACCATAGAATCATACATATGATTCATCTCAAAAGGATGCAGTCTGCCAAGACTTAAACGGCGAGAAAGCCTCTCAAGGTCATAAACACCCCGCATCATTTCATCCAAATACCTTACATGTGAAGCAACCCGTTCTATAAGATTATACCGACGTTCAAGTTCGTCTTCTTCCATTATCGGATTTAAAAGACGCTCTTTTAAGAGTCTTTTTCCTATAGCCGTTGCACTCTTGTCAAGCATTTTTAACAGTGTGAACTCTTTTTTGTCTTTGGAAATTATCCCCATCTGCTCCAGTGCATTGTTGCCCAGATACATAAAACGGCGATTGTCTATAAGACGGGGCATCGCCATCTTCTGCACTATATGATAATCATGTTCTATCACAAAATTGATGAGAATTGCCAAGGCTTCGGTAATCATAGGAGAGCGTTCCAAATCCAGATGCTCTATAGGAGAGAGCAGTGAACGAATCTGATATACCTCTTTAAAAAGTTCATTTTGAAACTCTATTTTTGCCCGTTTGTTGTTCACAGAATAATGATAATGTTCGGGAATTTCCAAATACTGCATCACATGACGCTGGTCATCAATCCCGTCTAAAAAAGTCACAACAATTTCACTCGTTCTGTAAACATTTAAAAGATTAAAAATTTCATCAAGTGCATAAGCAGGATCTTCACTTGTCCCGTGTGTCTCATACAGCCATGTTTTCCCCGTGGTTACGTCAATGGCAGCATACCCTACCGTATAAATATCACGAAACTTGTCAATCAAAACAGAAACAATGTAATTGTCATCATTGTCAATAATATGTTCAAAATTGGTACCGGGTGAGACAATTTGAGAAATATAACGACTGATCTTAGGAGGATTTCCCTTTTGCTTGACGACTATAACCGTATACTTCTGCTCCTGAATCAAACGGTTTAAGTAACGTTCAAACGAAACGGCAGGCACACCCGCAAGCAGAGGGTTTTTTTCAGAATTGTCTATAATTTTTTTATTTTTTTTCGTAAGCTGTATATTTAAAAGTTCCGCTATCTCTTTGGCTTTTCCAATCTGTTCTTCATCATTATTGACTTCATACACTTCAAAAAAAGTACCGATTTCCATAAAAACAACTGTATCATTCCCATACTTCTGCTCAAAAAACCGTTGTAAATCAAAATATATCTGCGTTAAAAGTTTTTCTTTATTGTTTAATATTTTATTAACATCTGATGACTGCATGTAACTCTTTTTTACTAAGCTTTATTTAGAATATGATTATATCATAAGAAGGATTTAAAAAGCGGTGAAGAGGTGTCAAGCGCAATCCAAAAATGTACCAAAGTACAATATATCACGACAGAGTTAAGAAACAGGCAGTTTACGCTTATACTGCTTATTTTAACTCCGCCGTTGACATCACACTTACAATTTGTGAGACCGTTCAAAATTCCATAAGTTCAAATCATAAATTTGACAGAAGTATTGAAATATATGTCTAACGGGATAGGACAAGAAAAAAACTGATTTTTAAAAAGGTGCTTGAAAGCTCGTATTTTAGGGATTTGTGGTGGACGAGGGGAAACTCGAAAAAAACCTATCCTGTATTTTATTTAATATGCTATAATTTAGTAAAAACATCGGAGTTTTTATTATGACTATTCGTATAAATACAGATTTTATCGATTATGTTGACTATATTGATATAGCTCAAGAAGCATTAAAAACTGCCCCTAAAAAATTGTTTGAAAAAATGATACGTTTGATTATTAATAGTATTCATACTCAAGAAATAGAATTAGAACGATTTTCATTGCAACTGGATGATATGCACACTTTTCCTGTTGATAATATAGAAGAATTTTATGATACTTTATTAAATGCTATTGATGACATAAAACTTTTCAAAAAGAAATTAGAGCAAATAAAAGATAAAGATATTCTTTTTGAAGAACTTTATATCCAAGTAGATAAACTTTATACTTCTTTGATTATTTTTTTAGACAGGATAGGTCAATTAGAAGTTCGTATTCTTCAAGAAAATAAAAAATCTGCTTAATATTATGGAGATTATCAAACTTCGCAATATCTTCGTACTGAAAAACAACTAATTAAAAAATATGTTCTTTCTCAAATCCAAATAAATGATACTTTAGAACTTTTTGAACAAGATCCAAATCATTCATCTTTGCACTATAAAAAAATGAATTGCAAGAAAGATAAAGATAGATATTCTATCCGAATTCCAAATACTCAATATCGTATTTTAATGAATTGTACTATTGATGTTATATATTTAGTTTGTGTATGTAGTCATGATGAGTATGATAGAAGAAATCGAGGGTGTTAGTAGCGAAATATATGTCTAACGGGGTAGGACAAGAAAAAAACTGATTTTTAAAAAGGTGCTTGAAAGCTCGTATTTTAGTGGTTTGTGGTGGACTAGGAGAGATTCGAAAAAATCCTATGCTGTTTATTTGACTTCATACACATAAAAGGTGTATAATTATACACATAAAGGAAGTGACATTATGAATACTACAAGATTAAACATTACATTACCTACATCACTTGATAATGATATTAATCGTTATGCAAAAGAGCTTAATACAAAAAAGAGCCATCTTATAGCTTCTGCCCTTGATATGTATTTTGATTATATAGACTTAAAAGAAGCAGAAAGAAGACTTGAGCTTAAAGAGCCTACAATTTCATTTGATGATATGTTTCAAGAGTTAGGTCTTGATGTATCAAATTGAATTTACATTTACCGCAAAAAAAGATTTTAAAAAAGTAAATAAACCTGATTTAAAATTTATTCGTGATAGTTTAAAAGATTTTTCGGAATTATTTTCTAAAGAATATGAAATTGCATTAATGCAAAAAGGTAAGATTAAAAAGCTTCAAGGGCAAAAAGAAGATTTATATCGTTTAAAACTTCGTTCTTATAGAGTTATTTATAAAAAGTATGATGATAAACTTATAATTTTAGTGATACATGTAACTACTCGTGAAAGTGCTTATAAATAGGCGTTTATTTGCAAAATATAATAAAGTGTGAGAATGTTCACTTAAGTACGATAATAACAAATAGTGGCCTGATTTTGATAAAAAAATATTCTGACAAATCCCTATATTGTTGACTTGCAAAAGATTTAAAAAAAGCTATAACTTGGCCACAATTACAATTTGTGAGACCGTTCAAAATTCCCTAAGTTCAAATCATAAATTTGACAGAAGTATTGAGATATATGTCTGACGGGGTAGGACAAGAAAAAAACTGATTTTTAAAAATGTGCTTGAAAGCTCGTATTTTAGGGGTTTCTGGTGGACGAGGAGAGATTCGAACTCTCGGTACCGTTGCCAGTACGCATCCTTAGCAGGGATGTGGTTTCAGCCACTCACCCACTCGTCCTTTTGAAGAGTGAGATTATAGTCATTATTTCATAATAATTAGCTTAAATCTGTGCTAATATTTTTTTAACGACCTCAGCAGGGTTCTCTGCCTGATAAATCGGACGTCCGACGACTATAAAATCAACAAGTGCTTCTTTGGCATAGGCAACATCGGCGACTCTTTTTTGATCCCCCGCATCTTCACCAAAAGGACGAATACCAGGAGTGAGTGTCATAAACTCTTTACATGTAAACTCTTTAATAGCCTTGCTCTCATACGCCGAACAGACAACACCGTCAAGTCCGCTTTCCATTGCATCTTTTGCAAACTGATTTGCTTTTGTTGCTATGTTCGCTTCATATATTGCCTGAAATTCCTCTTCACTAAACGATGTCAAAGCCGTTACAGCCAAGACCAATGGACGATTTTCATACTTTTTCAGTCTTTGCATCACAGTATTCATGGCACGTTTTCCTGCACTTGCATGAACATTAAACATATCGACACCAAGTCCTATAATTGACTCGGCAGCATCTGCCATGGTATTTGGAATATCATAAAGTTTTAGATCTAAAAATATTTTAAAATCGGGATTGATTTGCTTAATAGCCTGCAAAAATGCTTCGCCGTCGCGAATATAGGTACGCAGTCCGACTTTGAGCCAGACATCATAGTTTTTTATTTTTTCAATTAAAGCGAGATTTTCTTCTTTCGTAGGTAAATCAAGGGCAACACATAATTCCATACTAACTCTTTTTTGTGGAATTATAGCATGAAAAACTAAAGCCCAGACTGAAGTCTGGGTTCCAGAAAAGTCTTATTATTTGGACTTCACCATTGCTTCAATTTTGGCAACTATGCTTGGATCTTCCAGGGTTGAAATATCCTGAGTAATTGCCTCGCCTTTGGCAATTGAGCGTAAAATACGACGCATAATCTTTCCGCTTCTTGTTTTTGGAAGTCCCGGTGCAAAAACCATATCATCACAGATAGCGATGTTTCCTATCTCTTTTTTGATGATGTTATTAATTATTTTTGCCTCTTCAACCTCATCAGCCACGCCTTTGTCATCTTTTAAAACGATGTAGGCAAAAATACCCTCGCCTTTGAGTTCATGCGGTTTTCCGACAACGGCAACCTCGGCAACATTTTGATGTTTTTTGATGGCTGCTTCAATTTCGGCAGTTCCCATTCTGTGACCGCTGACATTAATAACATCATCAGTACGTCCCGTAATCGTGATATAACCGTCTTCATCATACACAGCACCGTCACCTGTAAAATAGACAGGTTTACCGTCTTTTTTCACATCACCAAAATAGGATTTTATAAATCTCTCTTCATCTCCCCAGACACCGCGAATCATCGAAGGCCAAGGACGTGTGACACACATATAACCCCCCTCTCCGACTTCAACTTTCTCACCGGTTGCCGGGTCCAGAATCTCTGCCATGATTCCAGGAAGAGGAAATGTTGCGCATCCCGGTTTGATAGGGGTTGCCCCAGGAAGCGGAGAGACTATATGCCCGCCTGTTTCTGTCTGCCAGTAAGTATCAACGATAGCACATTTGCTTCCGCCAACCTCTTCATAATACCATTTCCACGCAGGAGGATCAATAGGCTCTCCAACAGTTCCAAGTACTTTTAAACTACTCAAATCATACTTAGCCGGTTCATCTTCACCCATTTTATGCAATACACGAATCGCAGTAGGCGCAGTATAGAACTGGTTGATTTTATACTCTTCTACCATTTTCCAAGGACGACCCGCATCAGGATAGGTCGGAACACCTTCAAACATTACCGTTGTCGCACCCATTGCAAGCGGACCGTAAACTATATAGGTATGCCCGGTAATCCAGCCGATATCTGCTGTACACCAGTAGGTATCATTTTCTTTGACATCAAACACCCATTCCATTGTCATCTGTGCCCACAGTATATATCCCGCAGAATTATGCTGCACACCTTTTGGTTTTCCTGTTGAGCCTGATGTATAGAGCAGAAAGAGCGGATCTTCACTATCCATAACTTCCGCTTTACATGTAACGTCCTGCATTTTGATCAATTCATTATAAGAGTAGTCACGCCCTTCAACCCATCGTATATCTTCATTGTTTCTCTCAACCACGAGCACTTTTTTTACCGGCCCACCTTCTGCCAAAGCCGCATCCACCACCGGTTTTAACATATATGGCTTGTCTTTTCTGTAAGCTCCGTCAGCAGTGATCACAACTTTTGCATCCGCATCTTCAATTCTGTCTTTGAGTGCTTCTGCAGAAAATCCGCCAAATACTATAGAGTGAATGGCGCCGATTCTGGCACAGGCAAGCATCGCATAGGCAGCTTCGGGAATCATCGGCATATAGATGACAACTCTGTCCCCTTTTTTGACACCAAATTCATTTTTCAACAGATTGGCAAAGCGGTTTACATTGTAGTAAAGTTCCAAATAGGTAATAATCTGTTTATCGCCGCGATCTCCTTCAAAAATAATCGCCGCTTTATTCTTGCGTTTGTCTAAATGACGGTCAATACATTGTTCTGAAACATTTAACTTTCCGCCTTCAAACCATTTGACAAAAGGGTAATTCGATTCATCCATCACTTTTGTAAACGGCTCTTTCCAGCTCAGCTTTTCTTTGGCAAATCTGCCCCAAAATCCTTCATAATCTTCAATTGCTTCATCCTGCAAATCATGATATTCACACATGTTTTTGATTCTGGCAGTTTTTGCAAACTCTTTGTTTGGTTTAAAAATCGGTTTTTTTTCTATTTCTGACATTTATTTTCTCCTGTGTTAGTTTTAAGTAAATCATTGCTGTCATAATGGCATCATTTACAGCATTATGCACACCCATTTGAGGGATATTACAGTTTTTCAAGATTGTATCAAAACGCAAATCAATATTAGCTTGCGGTATCATTGCAATTGTTTTATCAAAATATATTTCAGAAACTTCAACCATTTTATTTGGCAGAGTGATTCCAAGCACGGGCTTTATATATTTGTTAATCATCGCAACATCAAACTCAAGATAGTACCCCACCAAAGTGGCACCTTTGATATAATTCAAAAACTCTTTAATTCCTTCCAACGGTTCTTTTGCATTCTCCAGGTCACATGGACGAATTCCGTGTATTGTTATACTTTTTGCATCAATTGCTCCAAAGTTTTTCAAATAAACTTCAAAAGTTTGTGATGTCAGTATTTTATTATTTTTAATCTTAACTGCACCTATAGAAAGTATTTCATCTTCTTTTGGATTGAGGCCCGTGGTTTCTGTATCGAAAACCACAATTTCATCACTTTGTTCAAAAAGAGAAGAAAAAGATTTATCTTTGAGTTTTGACAGATTTCTCTTTTTTTTCATCTGTTCAAACATAGAAAAAAGCATTACGAAACCATTTCCAAATGAAAATGAAAACTAATAAACTTTTTCAGTTTATCTACCACTTTAAAACTGTCTTTGAGCAAATCCCGGCTTGTTTTGTCCAAACCTTTTGGATTTATATAATTGATATTTTTTTGATCCTTTGCATACAGCATTGTTTTGAGCCTCACAGACAACAGAGTATCAAAACTTTCTATGAGTTCTGTCGCAAAAACTTTATCAAAAACACCTCGGTTGTTCAACTCTTTGATACGTTCGATTGTATTGTTTTTTTTGATTTTATTCTCCAGTGCCAGACATCTTATGCCGTGAACAATTGCAAATATGCCGCCTTTTTTCAAATCCAGTTTGTTTTCATGCTCTTTGTCAAGCTTAAAACCGCTAAAAAGAGAAATAGGTGTTTCAAAAAAAAGCGTTGCTTTTGCAAGATGTGCCAAAACATCATCTCTCTTCTCAAAACGCGCAAACAAATGTTCTTTTGCCGCATTCACTAAAGTACAATCACCCGCAACACACTTTGCATCTAAAAATATACTCAAGTTTTGTAAACTGTTTCCTTCAAAACTTGCTATCCAGTTATCTATTTCATTTTTAAAGTCCCCTAAATTACGACGCCAGTACGCATTACTGACCATAACATTGCCCTCACACTTTACAAACCCTATTTCTAAAAGCGCCCTGTTGAGTTTATGCATAGGCTCTCCAAAAAGTTCTGTATCCATATCATCGGCAATGATCAGAGCATTGTCCTGATCGGTTTTGAGTATCTGCTCCTCTCTGCCCTCAGAACCCATTATCATAAGAGCACATTTTTCCTGTAAAGATTCATCAACATACATCGTAAAAACTTTTGCATATATTTTTTGGTTGAGTGTTGCAACAAGTTTGCTGATATAACGTACTTTTACACCATTGGAATCAAGTGTTGTTACAAGATTTTTTAATCCGTTTTGAACCTCTTTTAAATCATCAATATTCTCTGCTTTGTCTATTTGCACAGAAATCAGGTAAGAATGGTTTGCAAAATAACTCAACAAATCCAACTGCTCTAGTATCCCGACAATTTCATCACCCTCTTTTACAACCAAGCGCTTAATCGCATTATGTGTCATAAGCACCAAAGCATTAAATAAAAAGTCACTCTTCTCAATAGCAATAATATTTTTAGATGCTATATGCACAATGGCATCACTTACATCATATTTACCCATCAAAACCTTCTCTTTCAAGTCCGTATCCGTAACTATACCGCAGCTGTTTTCATCCCTTACGAGAATACATGTAGCCTTAAGATTTTTCATTTCTTTTAAAGCATCTGCTATTGTTGTGTCTTGTGCAACAATACAAACAGCATGAAGATAAATATCTTTTACCTGAGATACCAAAAAAGGAGTTAATTGACTCTGCTGTGAGTATTCTTTTAAATGTTGATGGCGTGTAATAAAATCTTGTAAAAAATACTCTTGTATGCGTTTGTTTTGTATCAATTCCAAAAAGTCTTCTTTTTGAATCTCATAACAAATCAAATCTTCACTGACAACAAACCTGTTTTGTGTTGTCCCGTAAATCAAAGCATCCGCATCAAAGCTGTCACCTTCACCGTAAACAGTATGCAGTGTATCATCAATATACTCGGACACATATCCTTTTATGATGATATAAAAAGCGACAGATGGAAGATTTTTGCTGATGAGCAGCGTATCTTTAGGGTAATATGCAATGTCGATTTTTTGCATCAGCTTACTCAGTTCCTCTGAACTGAGTAAGCCAAAAGGGTGAATAGACTCAATAAGTTTTTTTTGGTCTAAGATGCTCATAGTTAATGCTCGGATGCACCCTCGGCACCAATACCTGTCTGACTTCTGATGTATTGTGCTTCAAAAGCCTCCATCTCTTGTGCTGCAGCCTCTGATTTGTCCGTTACTGAGAAAAACCAGATACCGACAAAGGCAACACTCACAGAAAAGAGTGCCGGATATTTATACGGGAAAATCGCTTCGGCATTGCCAAAAATCTGTACCCAGACAATCGGACCAAGGATGACAAGCATGACAGCTGTAGCCAGTCCCAAGGTTCCTCCGATGACAGCGCCACGCGTTGTAAGTTTTTTCCAGTACATGGAGAGTAAAAGTACAGGAAAGTTGGCAGAGGCTGCTATTGCAAACGCAAGCCCGACAACAAAAGCGATATTTTGCTTTTCAAATGCTATCCCCATAATAATAGCTACGATTCCCAGCACAACAGTAGCAATTTTTGAAACTTTCATCTCTTTAAGCCCGTCAATTTCACCTTTTTTGTACACAGAAGCATACAGGTCATGTGAAATTGCAGAAGCACCTGCCAGTGTCAGACCCGAAACAACGGCCAGAATTGTTGCAAATGCCACAGCAGAGATAAATCCAAGGAAGAAGTCACCGCCAACAGCATGAGACAAATGTATGGCTGCCATATTGTTTCCGCCAAGAATCGGGAAACCGCCGCTTATGGCCTGTTTTGCCAGATCCAGATACTGAGGATTTTTATACACCATTACAATTGCGCCAAAACCGATGATGAACGTCAGTATATAAAAATAACCGATAAAACCTGTCGCATAAAATACCGACTTTCGTGCTTCTTTTGCATTGCCTACTGTAAAAAATCTCATCAGGATATGAGGGAGACCTGCTGTACCGAACATCAAGGCGACGGCTAAAGATATTGCAGAAACAGGGTCCGAAACGAGTCCGCCCGGAGACATTATTTCTATACCTTTTAATTCTGTTGCATGGGCAAACAATGCTCCAAAACTGAAATCATAATGCGCCATTACAGCAATAGCCATAAAAGTAGCTCCTGAAAGCAGTAAGAATGCTTTGATAATCTGCACCCAGGTTGTTGCGAGCATACCGCCAAATGTTACATAAAGAATCATTAAAACACCAACCAGAATAACCGCTACTTCATACTGCAGACCAAATAAAAGCTGTATTAACTTTCCAGAACCGACCATTTGAGCGATAAGGTAAAGAATAACAGTTGCAATAGAACCAAATGCAGCCAATATACGAATAGGTTTTTGGCGTAGTCTGTAAGAAGCAACATCCGCAAAGGTATATTTGCCTAAATTTCGCAAAGGTTCTGCAATAATGAATAGAATAATCGGCCAGCCGACCAAAAATCCGATCGAATAGATAAGTCCGTCATACCCTTTGAGATAAACAAGCCCGGAAATTCCCAAAAAGGATGCCGCAGACATATAGTCTCCTGCAATGGCCATACCGTTTTGCAGCCCTGTAATGCCACCGCCTGCTGTGTAGAAATCTTTCGCAGACTTTGTTCTTTTGGCTGCCCAGTATGTTATGCCCAGAGTTGCACCGACAAAAATAACAAACATAACAATTGCCGGAACATTCAGCGGCTGTTTTTGAATTTCACCGTTGATAGTTCCGGAGGCAAATGCCGCGATACTGCCGAAAATTAAAAATAAAAATATTCTGTTAAACATCTAGGCGCTCCTTTAATTTGTTTTTTACTTTGTTTGCCAGATCATCAAACTCACTGTTTGCTCTTTTTGTATATATGCCTGTCAATATAAAAGCAAATACGATTACAGCCATACCGACAGGAATACCTATGGTTGTCACTGCCTCACTAGAGAGGGGCACTGCCAATGCCGAGGGATCAAAAGCTATTGTAAGTATAAATGCAAAATAGACTACAAGCATCGCTATTGTTAATTTTAGAGCAAAACCCTGTCTTGTCTTTACAAGTTTCTGGTAATCAGGATCTGCTTTTATCTGTTGTATCTGTTCTTTGGTCATAATTTTTCCTTGTATTAGAAATTATAGTTTGCAATGAGTCTGTACTCATTCCAACCGGTGTCACTTCCTGGAGTTGCTTCCGCAAATTTTCTGGGAAAATTTCCGCGAAAACGAAGCTGCAGTTTTTCAACTGCTTTTGGGTAGTATTTGATGTCAAATCCAGCTTCTGTTGCTGTTCTTGCTATACCGTATCCGGAGTTTGCATCTGTATCAAAAGCGACATAATAGGCAGCAGTTGAAAGGTTGATTCCATGTTGTTTGAAGTTATAGACAGCAGCAGCTTTTGTTGCTTTTGTTCCCGCTAAAAACATATGACGGGTCACCATACCTTGAGTATATGCCGGCATGCCGCCAAACTGTGTAAGTATCGCATTTTTGTAAGAATCATCTCCTGCATTGTTTGAAGATGTTTGGGAGTAGGCAATATATGCAGCAAAACCTTCATATTTTGCCCCGACTTTACCCGCCCAGTAAAAAGAATCTACCTCACCGGACCCTCCCAGCGGAGAGTACTGCATATATTTTCCGCCAACACTGTTTTGTTTAATCATCTGCACTTTTACAAACGGTTTTACATTACTGTTGAGCAGACAGTTCCAGGAGACTCCTGTGTCAGCGTAGAGTGTATTGTAAAGATTCCATGCATAATCATTTGAGACATCTACATGAAAGTTTTTCGCTGTATATTTCAGTTGAATATTTGTAACACCGGCAGTTTTTCTTCCGGTTGTTGCAAGTCCCAAGTTCAGATACTCTCCGGTTTGTACTCCTGTTGAAGCATTGATCCCTCTTGAAGTGTACCCTGAAGTAGCGGCAAGTATTCCGCCGGCAGAATAGATATTTGAGAATGTTCCATAAGCGATTCTGTCTACATGTGCTATCTGAAGAGTAATATTTTTCACATCCTTGCTTACAAACTTGTATGCTCTGAAAGTATTTGGAAGCGTTCTTGCATCATCTGATCCCATCATTAAAGAGTCATATCTCTGATAACCAAGCTTGGCATCACTTTTTAGCCCATATTCACTGAAACTGTATCCAAGATATCCCTCACCTAGAATTGAATATGACTTGTATCCGGTTCCAAGAAGTGCCGGTGACTGGGCAGTGTGTTGCTGTATACCCAAATCCTGCACTGTATAAAAAGCCGCAGCCAACCGAATACCGCTTAATGTAGCTGTTTCAAACTTGAGATGACCGCCTAAAACAGCAGCATCTCTGTGCGTATCTGCCCCTGAACCACCCTGATACTGTCTGTCCACATAAAACATTCTAATCTGACCGCTTGTTTTTCCTTTTGCAAACATGTCTTTTATGTCATCAGAAAGAACATGCACCTCTTGTTTCTCTTCAACACCGTGCTTTAACTTTATATTTACACCGTCGTAATCAGCATATACACTTGTCACCAATGCTGTAACAAACATACTTAATGCAATTTTTTTCATGTAATCCTCCACTTTTAGATAAGTGCCTGACAAGAATAAATAACATATTTAACAACATACAAAGGATTTAGTTGCAAGGCGAACTTTTGTTGGCGATGCTAGCATCGTTAACGGAAGTTCAACGCAGAAAATAAGTCCTTTGCATGTTGCCCTTCGGGTGAAGAGAGAAAACAGAACCTAACTTCGTTGAAAACCCTTGAAGCTACTAGTAGCTTCTGCGAATTTTCGCCTTGTAGCTTCTATTTTTTCTCTTCATTAAATTATGTCATTTATTCTTGTCAGGCACTTAAGGTAATCATAAATCCAAAACATAGCATTAACGTAGCAATTCATATTTTTAACAAAAAATTGCAATTTAATCTCTGGCGTGTATCAATATGTAACAAACAATACCCTGCTCATTTTTCTATCATATATCCCATGCCTCTGACATTAACAATAATATCTTCTTTTAAACTTTTTTTCAGTCTGTTAATCTCTGCTCTTATGGTTGCATTATCTACGATTTGTTCATCCCATACATACATGCGAAACTGTTCAAAATCAACTATTCTGCTTCTGTTCCTGGCTAAAATATCTATAATTTGCGATTGTTTTTTTGTAAGAATCTGGGGAGTGTTCTGAAACAAAAGCGTATTGTTTTCCTGATCATACATATAGTTTTTTGAAAGCCTGAGAAAAACCAGAGGAATATCTTTGTCTGTTAAAATTCTGTCAATTTTCAAAGCAAGTTCTTTTAGGTGAAAGGGTTTTTTCAAGTAATCATAGCATCCCAGATCATAGGCACGGGAGATATCTTCTATATCTACCAGAGCGCTGATATAAATGCTGGGTGTATGAATTTTGATGGCATGAAGCTTTTCCAAAAGTGTCAATCCGTCTATATTTGGTACAGAGATATCCAAAATCAATAAATCATAGTCGTCTTTTTGAAGATTTTCAAATGCTTCAAGACCGTCTGTAAAACTTACAACAAGATGTCCCTGCTCCTGCAGATACTCCTGTATAGACTCGTTTAGCATTATTTCGTCTTCCAGTAAAAGAATTTTCATTATTCACCCATCATTTTAAATTTATATTCAAATGTAGTCAGTTTGTCAGTTGATGCAATATCTATGCTCACATTGTCTTCTTCACAAATATTTTTCACCAACTGCAGTCCCAATCCAAATCCTTTGACATTGTCATTTTCCCTGTAGTATGCATCAAAAATTTTCTCCGGATCTTTTATAATTTTAGACTTGCTTGATACACTAAACATTACATCTGCTCCTGTTTGCTTTACATGTAAGAAGACTGTTTCCTCCGGCAAAGTGTATTTGATGGCATTTGTAATAGTATTGTCTACAATACGCTGAAGTTTTGTTTCATTAAAATAAATATAAACCTTGTCCAAATCACTGCTGTATTTAAAATCAATTTTAGACAAATGTGCAACATCTCTAAAAAACTCTATCCGCATGCTGAGATACGAAACCAGTTCAATTGAAACTTTGGGATACGGCACCTGGTCTTTTTTTACCAAATAACTCAAATCATCATATATATTAAATATATTTTTTGCAGCCGCTTCTATTTTGGACAATTGTCTGTCCTTTTTATTTTTCATTTCATACAGTTCTATACTCGTCAAAATAACACTCAGAGGCGTGTTTGTTTCATGCACAGTGTAGCGTAAAAACTCTTTTTGTGCAGCCAGTATCTCTTCTGAAAACTTTTTTTCTTGTAAAAGTTTTGCATTTGCCTGTTCTAAATACAATGTTTTCTTTTGTACCTTTTTTTCAAGAATAAGATTGATCTCTTTTAATGATAGCTTTTGCTGATTTATTGTCTTTACCATTTCATTTGCATACAGAACCATCTCTTTAAATTCTTTAAAAAAAATCTCATCAGGACTCAGCAATGCTTCCCTGTGTGCCGCATTTTTAAAAAAATTTAAAAATACATGCATATCATTTTGAATCAACGCATAAAATATCTTATACAACCCGAGCATGATTGCAAAAAGTATAAAAGAGAGTGTCACAATAGCCAAAGTGTTTTTTATCAGAAGCCTTTTGAGCTGTTTTTGTGTATCTCCGTAATCAGCCACACTGTGTTCCTGCCTGTAAAGCGCTTTTTCATAATCCTGATAATTTTCTTTTATCAGCAAATAGGCAAATATAATGACAAAAACCAATATGACAACAGTTGTAACGGTATTGGCCTGCTTGATAGTCAAAGATGTAAATCTGTTCTTTTGCATTTTTTATCCCTGTTTTTCTCAACAAAATTATACCGCTTTTAATTCCAAACTTAATTTTAAAAGCACAAGACATATTTATAAAAATTTAACTATAATAACAAAAAAATAAAATAAAGAGGTTTATATGTTTGGAAAAGCACAACTCAAAGAATACAATTTAAGCGAAGAAGAATTATCAAAACTGCAATATGCAAAAATCGTAACAAACAAAGGCGATATTTGGATTAAACTTTATCCGGAGGAAACACCAAATACCGTTGCAAACTTTGCACATTTGGCACAAACAGGATTTTATGACAATCTCAGCTTCCACCGTGTAATCCCCGGTTTTATGGCACAGGGCGGTTGTCCGCAGGGAACAGGAACAGGTGGTCCGGGCTGGTCTATAGCATGCGAAACCGATAAAAATACACATAAACATGTCAAAGGAACACTTTCTATGGCACATGCAGGACAAAACACAGGCGGCAGCCAGTTCTTTATCTGTTTTGTTCCCTGCCCGCATCTTGACGGTGTCCATACAGTTTTTGGCGGTATTGAAGAGAATGATGCTGAAAGCTTTGCGGTTTTAGATTCAATTGAAGGACAGGATGAGATCAAAACTATAGAGATTCACGAAAAAAGAGACTGATTTTTTCGCAGGCAAGGTTAAAACCTCAATCTCGGAACCGGCACTTCAGTGCCGGCTGTTGCAACAGCCTTGCCATTCTCAGCCCGGACTGAAGTCCGCGTTTTGAAAAATACTCATAACCTAAAACATCTTTCAAGGAAAAACCATCTTAGTACATATTTGTTGCAGTGTTGACTCACACTTCTTTCTGGAAAAACTTCAAAAAGATTTTCCAGATGAAAAACTGACCGGCTTTTTTTACGACCCGAATATCCATCCCTATTCCGAATATCAGCTGCGCCTGCTTGATGTCAAGCGCTCCTGCAAAAAACTCGGTATCGAATTGATTGAGGGTGAATATGACTATGAAAACTGGCTTGAAGCAGTTCGTGGACTGGAAAATGAACCTGAAAAAGGGGCTCGTTGTGAAGTCTGTTTTGACAAACGTTTCACAACAAGTGCAAAAAAAGCCCTCGAACTCGGTGAAAAAAAAATAACAACCACTCTGTTGGTAAGTCCGCTCAAGTCCCAGGAACAGCTCAAACGTGTCGGTGATGAATTTTATAAAAGTCACGGTGTTGAGTTTGTAGCCGTTGACTACAGAAGCGGCGGCGGGACACAGGATCAAAGCCGTGTCACAAAAGAAGAACAACTCTACCGTCAGGACTATTGCGGCTGTATTTTCGGGCTTACCATGCAGCGGGATCAGCAAAACAGACTGATGGATGAAATGTTTTCACCAATTTCAGGACAGACACTTCCTGCCTCAATTGAAGAACGTCTTTACATGTACACCAAAAGAAACGAACTGGAAGAGGAAGGCAAAGAGTACAGAATAATTAAACAAAAATTTCTCAACTATAGACAGTTTGGCTTTAAACTCACAGCAGGAAAAAAAGAGAGCATAGAAGCTTATGCTATGAGTTATTCCACACTGCCGAGAAAAAAAGCACAGGGGCGCATAGAATTTTCACACAATGGTGTGTATTATTTTAATCGTGAAGAGATAAAATTTATCACTTTGCAAACCTACAATGACTTGGGCAAATCAACTTATAAATCTGTCAAAGAGCTTATTTACAACCCCTTGGACTTTGAAAAAGAACAGAGACTCAGAGCTGTTGTATCGGGCTCAAATTATGACATAACTCCCATAATAGTTGTCAAGGATATACCGGAGACAAAGCTTAGCATTGAATTGAATGCAAAAGTATATGAAGATACCAAAGAAAAACTTATTATCTTTTCTTAACAATAAATTAGATAAAATATCAAAAAAATATTGTTATAAGGTTTATAAATATGCTTATGGATGTTACAGAAATACAAAAAATTCTTCCTCACCGTTATCCTTTTTTGTTGGTTGACAGAGTTACTCAGCTAGAAAAAGGAAAATCGGTCACTGCTTACAAAAATGTCTCTATTTCAGAGCCTGTTTTTCAGGGACACTTTCCTGGCCATCCTATATATCCGGGTGTCATGATTTTAGAAGGCATGGCGCAAGCCGGCGGAATATTGTCATTTTTAAGTATGGGAGATTTGACGGAGGAAGAGATTGCAAACAAAGTAGTCTATTTCATGAGCATCGACAAAGCAAAATTCAGAACTCCTGTAAAACCGGGAGACAAACTCGAATACAGAATTTCTGTCATAAAACAAAAAGGTACTATCTGGATGCTTAAAGGTGAAGCATATGTTGATGACAAATTAGCAAGCGAAGCGGAACTCAAAGCTATGATAGTTGACAAGTAAAGGATTTATTTTTGTCTCAAATATCTCAACTTGCCGTTATTGAAGACGGCGCGACAATCGGGGAAAATGTTACAATCGGACCGTTTTGCTTTATCTCAAGTGAAGCAACGATTGGCAATGGAACAAGCATAGATGCAAACAGCTGTATTTACGGAAAAACAACTATCGGCAAAAACAACAAAATTTTTTCACATGCAGTCATCGGTTCAATTCCGCAGGATTTGAAATTCAACGGTGAAGATGTTGAACTTATCATCGGCGATAACAATACTATCCGTGAATTTACCCTTTTTAACCCGGGTACAAAAGGCGGCGGCGGAAAAACCATCATAGGCAACGACAACCTTTTTATGGGATACGTTCACCTCGGACATGATGTCATCATCGGCAATCACTGTATCTTGGCAAACGCGGCAACACTTGCAGGACATGTGGAACTTGGCAACTATGTTGTCATTGGCGGCATGACACCAATTCACCAGTTTGTCCATGTAGGCGATTATGCCATGGTGGGAGGCGCATCAGCTTTGGCACAGGATATTCCTCCTTTTTGTATGGCAGAGGGAAACCGTGCTTCGCTCAGAGGACTTAATTTAACGGGACTCAGAAGACATTTGTCAAGAGATGACATCAATGCCCTCAAATCAGCCTACAGAGAACTTTTTGAATCAGGCAGACCACTCAAAGATACAGCAAGCGAACTGCTGGAAAATTCAGACAATCATTATGTAACAGATTTATGTAACTTTGTCATTACAACAAAACGCGGAATTCCGTTTGAAAGGAAAAAAGTATGATACACAGACATTGCAGCTTTTGTGATGCAAGCGAAAGCGAACAAAACCCTCTTATAGCAGGCAACGGTGTTTACATTTGTAAAAACTGTGTTGTTTCAGCTTACAAAATAATGTTTGGTGATGAAAAAGAACTTGCAAAAGAGAACAACAGCGAACTTGTTGATGCAGTACACAAACTTATGACACCAAAAGAACTGGATGCTTTTTTGGGTGAGTATATTATAGGACAGGAAAGAGCAAGAAAGCTCCTGAGTGTTGCTGTTTATAATCACTATAAGCGTATATTTAAAATGCACAAGTCAGATGAAGATGATACAGAAATTTCAAAGTCAAACATTCTGCTTATCGGTCCTACAGGAAGCGGTAAGACACTTATGGCACAAACTATTGCACGGGTATTGAATGTCCCTATCGCCATTGCGGATGCAACAAGTCTGACAGAAGCCGGATATGTCGGTGAAGATGTTGAAAACATTTTGACAAAGCTCATTCAGGCAGCTGACGGTGATGTAGAACGGGCGCAAAAAGGCATCATTTTTCTTGATGAAGTTGACAAAGTTTCACGTATGAGTGAAAACCGCTCCATTACCCGCGATGTTTCGGGAGAAGGTGTCCAGCAGGCACTTTTAAAAATCATCGAAGGCTCTTCTGTCAATATTCCGCCAAAAGGGGGAAGAAAACATCCAAATCAGGAGTTTACAGCTATTGATACTACAAATATTTTATTTATCTGTGGCGGTGCCTTTGACGGACTTGAAGATATTTTAAAGCGCAAACAGGGCGAAAATGTTCTTGGTTTCGGACAGGAAAAGAAGACAAAAGAAGAGAAAAAACCTACATTTGACATGGTTGAACCGGATGACCTGGTTCATTACGGACTTATTCCTGAGCTTGTCGGACGTCTGCCTATCATTGCATCACTCAATGAAATCACTGAAGATGACATGGTACGCATTTTAACAGAGCCGAAAAACTCACTTGTAAGACAGTACAAAAAACTTTTTGCCATAGATGATGTGGAACTGAACTTTGAAGAAGATGCACTCCGTGCCATAGCAAAAAAGGCCATCAAAAGAAAAACAGGAGCACGGGGACTTCGCGCAATTTTAGAAGAGAGTATGATAGATATCATGTATGAACTCCCTGAATACAGCGGTTATGAAGTAATGATCACAAAAGAAGTCATTGAAAATGGCGAACAGCCTCTTTATATTAAGAAAACAACACAAAAAACAGCATAAGGCACAATAAATGATATTTAATAAAATAGTCGGACTTTTTTCAAATGACCTTTCTATCGACTTGGGAACTGCCAATACAATTGTCATAGCAAAGGGGCGCGGGATTATCATTAATGAACCTTCTGTTGTTGCTGTCAAAACCGAAAAATATGGACAACAGCGTGTACTCGCTGTCGGACATGAAGCAAAAGAGATGGTGGGAAAAACTCCGGGAAATATCAAAGCCATCCGTCCTATGCGTGACGGTGTTATTGCCGATTTTGACATGACTGAAAAGATGATTCGCAAGTTCATTGAAAAAGCACACGGAAGAAGTTCTTTAATATCTCCCCGTATTATCATCTGTGTGCCTTACGGCTTGACACAGGTTGAAAGAAAGGCTGTTCGCGAGTCTGCTTTAAGTGCCGGAGCACGCGAAGTTTTTCTCATAGAAGAGCCTATGGCAGCAGCTATCGGAGCCGGCATAGATATTCGGGAACCACAAGGGAATCTTGTTGTAGACATTGGTGGCGGTACAACTGAAATAGGTGTTGTCTCTTTGGGCGGTTTGGTACTCTCAAAGTCCATCCGTACAGCCGGAGATAAAATCGATCAGGGAATCGTCAACTATGTGAGAAAAAAATACAATCTCCTCATAGGAGAGAGAGTTGCCGAAGAGATTAAAATAAACATTGGAACAGCTGTAGAGCTTGACCAGGAACTTACGATGGTTGTCAACGGACGCGATCAGGTTGAAGGACTGCTGAGTTCAGTGGAACTGACAAGCGAAGATGCCAGAGAAGCAATGAAAGAGCCGCTTAAAGAAGTCGCCGAAGCACTACGGGATGTTTTAGAAAGAATGCCGCCTGATTTAGCCGGTGATATTGTAAACCACGGTATAATTTTGACGGGCGGCGGTGCTTTAATCCGTCAGCTGGACAAATATCTCTCAGATATCGTCAGAATTCCTGTTTTTGTCGCAGATGAACCTCTTTTAGCCGTTGCACGGGGAACAGGAAGAGCTTTAGAAGAGATAGACCTCCTGCAAGAACTTTTTGAGAATGAATAAAAAATCGTTTGTCTATTTTTTTATCCTGACAGCACTCTTTGTGGGTGCTTTATACTACAACAATCCTATTCAGTCTCCCATTGTTTCAGCACTCAACACCATAAAATCAAATTATCTTGACAGTATAGAATTTTTTAACAACAAAACAGACAAACATTTATTTCAGGCGCAGGAAATAGAGAATCTGAAAAACAGACTGAAAAAATATGAAAATAATCATCTTCTCCTGCAGCAACTCACTTCTGAACTCAAGGATTTGTACAAAGAAAACAACTCTTCACTCAAAACAGATCCCAAAGTAGAGCTTGTCCGTGCAATATCGTATGAAAAATTTGGAAATATCAACAGATTATGGATGGATATTCCAGAGTATAATGCCTCAAAAATTTACGGCTTAACCTACAAAGAGTTTGTTGCAGGAATAGTGATAGCAAAAAACAACAAACCTCTGGCACTGCTTAATTCTGATATAAAGAGTGCCTATTCTGTTTATGTAGGGAAAGAAAAAGCACCCGGTATTGCACATGGCAACAATGCCAAAAATATAGTTATCAATTTCATACCGGCCTGGTTCAGTATCAAACCCGGGGATGAAGTGATCACATCAGGTCTGGACAATATCTTTTTTAAAGGTCTCAAAGTAGGAAAGGTTCTTTCTGTTACAAGATCACAAGGCTATCAAAATGCTGTTGTTGAACAATATTACAAGGCGAATGAGCCGGGTTATTTTCATATAATAAGGAATCTAAAATGAAATATTTCATAATCTCAGTGTTGTTATTTTTACATCTTACAGCCCAAGAGAGCAAACAAGAACTTACAATCGGTGCAGGACCGTACTTTCAGAGTCAACCTTACAAAGAGGCTTCTGCCCTTGTTTTGCCTTCACCGGTAATATTTTTTGACAACTCTGTTGTATATGCAAGATGGAGCAGATTCGGTCTTTACTTTTTAGGAGACAAAAAAGCGGAATATTCCTGGGGATTTTCCTTTACTGTACAGCCGAGAACACTTGGCTACAAGGCATCAGACTCAGTCTCTTTGCAAGGAATGAGCGACAAAGACTCAACAATGGAAGGTGGTATTGCTTTTAGTGCCGGCTATAAAAACTCCAGCTATATTGAAGTAATGCTTTTGGCAGACATCCTCAACAAATATAATTCATGGGTCGGCAGTGTAGAAATTGGTGATAAGTACACAGCAGGTCAATTTACTTTTTATCCAAGTGCTGTACTCTTGTACCAACCCAGAAAATTTCTTGACTATTATTACGGAGTCAAAAATTCCGAAGCAACACTGCAGCGTCCTGCTTACATGCCAAAGGGAGGATTCTCATTTGCCGTGCAAACATATATTAAATACCCTCTGAGCAAAAAACTCGCAGCCCTTTTTAACATAAGAGCAGACAGAATTCCAAACAGTGCATACAACAGTCCTTTGGTGAACAACAAATTTATTTACTCTGGACTTGCCTCGCTTATCTACACTTTTACCTACTGACTAAACTCCTATTAAGTGCCTTTTGGCTATAATCTCTAAATTTATATAACCATATTTAAGAGGGAACAAATGCCAAAACGCACCGACATAAAAACTATTTTACTTATAGGTTCTGGCCCGATTATCATCGGTCAGGCATGTGAGTTTGACTACTCTGGAACACAAGCCGTTAAAACTTTAAAAGAGTTAGGTTACCGCGTTGTTCTCATCAATTCAAACCCTGCTACTATTATGACAGATCCCGAGTTTGCAGACAGAACATATATAGAACCTATCAAAGAAGATGTTATCGCCAAAATCATCAAAGATGAAAAAGTAGATGCTGTTTTGCCGACTATGGGCGGACAGACTGCACTCAATGTTGCAATGAGTATGTATGAAAAAGGAATGCTTGAAGGCGTGGAGTTTTTAGGTGCAAACCCCGAAGCGATTAACAAAGGCGAAGACAGACAGCTTTTTAACGAAGCTATGACTAAAATCGGTATGGATTTGCCAAAAAGCAGAAATGCCTACAGTGTTGAAGAGGCAATAGAAGTTGTCAAAGAGATTGGTTTTCCGGTCATCAGTCGTGCATCCTTTACACTCGCAGGCGGCGGTTCCGGTGTGGCGTATAATATGGAAGAGTTTAAAAAACTTGCCCAGGAAGGTATTTCAGCTTCACCTGTCAATGAAATCGAGATTATGGAATCTATGCTCGGCTGGAAAGAGTATGAAATGGAGGTTATCCGCGACAAAGCGGACAACTGCATTATCGTCTGTTCCATTGAAAACTTTGACCCTATGGGTGTGCATACGGGAGACTCTATTACGGTTGCCCCTGCATTAACATTGACAGACAAAGAGTATCAAAGAATGAGAGATGCCTCTTTCGCAATTTTACGTGAAGTCGGCGTTGACACAGGCGGTTCCAATGTTCAGTTTTCAATTGATCCGAAAACAGGACGCATGATTGTAATTGAGATGAATCCGCGTGTATCGCGTTCATCTGCACTGGCAAGTAAGGCAACAGGGTATCCTATTGCCAAAGTAGCCACTCTTTTAGCAGTCGGATTTACCCTTGATGAAATTGAAAATGACATCACGGGAACACCTGCAGCTTTTGAACCGGTTATAGATTATGTTGTTACAAAAATACCGCGTTTTACATTTGAAAAATTTCCTGAAGCACAAAGTACACTCAGCACATCTATGAAATCAGTCGGTGAAGTCATGGCAATCGGCCGTACGTTTAAAGAGTCTGTTCAAAAAGCACTCTGCTCCCTTGAAACAGGACTTTGCGGTTTTGATGACATTGAGGCGGATGATGAGTTTGTCAAGCATGAAATCCGTCGTCCCAATGCTGACAGAATTCTTTATGTTGCCGAAGGTTTTCGTCGCGGCATGAGTATACAGGAAATGTTTGACACCTGCCAGATTGATCCATGGTTCTTATATCAAATACAAGAGATGATGGAAACAGAAGCAACTGTCAGCGATAAAATCCTTTTTGATGAGGAGTTAATGAGAAAAGTAAAAGTTGACGGTTTTTCTGACAAAAGAATTGCACAGCTTATAGCAAAAAATTCTCAAGAAACAGTGAGTGAAGACCTGGTCTATGAAGCAAGAAAAAAGCTTGGCATCAGCCTGGAGTATAATGAAGTTGACACCTGTGCCGCTGAGTTTGAAGCACTCACTCCTTACCTCTACTCAACAACAAACATTACAAAACTGCCAAATATTACCAATCGTCAAAGCGACAAACAAAAAGTGCTTATTTTAGGCGGCGGACCAAACAGAATCGGACAGGGGATTGAATTTGACTACTGTTGTGTACATGCGGCATTTGCACTTAAAGAGATGGGCATAGAGACTATTATGTATAACTGCAACCCCGAAACGGTTTCTACCGACTATGACACATCTGACGTTCTTTATTTTGAACCGATAGATTTTGAACATGTAAGAGAAGTGATAGAAAATGAAAATCCTGATGGTATCATTGTTCATTTCGGTGGACAGACTCCACTCAAACTTGCTGATTCTTTAACAAAAATCGGTGCAAAAATTTCAGGAACTCCATCATCCGTCATTGATTTGGCAGAAGACAGAGAGCAGTTTAGTGATTTTGTAAAAGCGCACAATCTTAAACAGCCTGCAAACGGTTTGGCACGTACAAAAGAAGAATCATTTATTATAGCCGAAAGACTGGGCTATCCTGTTCTTGTTCGTCCTTCCTTTGTGCTTGGCGGACGCGGCATGCGTATCGTATATAGCGAAGATGAGCTTCGTCAATACATGGATCTTGCCATTTCTGTCTCCAACGAAGCCCCTGTCTTGGTAGACAAATTTTTGGATCAGGCAATTGAGCTTGATGTGGATTGTATCTGTGACGGCAAAGATGTCTACATCGGTTCTGTTATGCAGCACATCGAAGAGGCAGGAATACACTCGGGAGATTCGGCATGTTCACTGCCTCCTATGAATTTGACACAGGATATGATAGAAAAAGTTGAGCAGCAGACAAAAGTCATCGCACTCGGCCTTGGCGTTGTCGGACTGATGAATGTACAGTATGCAATTTATCAGGATGAAATTTATCTTATTGAAGTCAATCCTCGTGCCTCACGTACAGTTCCTTTTGTCTCAAAAGCAACCGGTATGCCTCTTGCAAAAGTAGCCACACGTGTTATGATGGGCAAAGACTTAAGAAGCTCATTAGCCTACTATGACAAATATGAAATAGTTGAAGAGCACAACGGTCTGCTTCGTCCTCGCCTCAAAGGGCATGTATCTGTCAAAGAAGCAGTATTCCCTTTCCATAAACTTTACGGTGCCGATTTGGTACTGAGTCCTGAGATGAAATCTACGGGTGAAGTAATGGGTATCAGTAAAAACTTCGGGGTAAGTTTTGCAAAAGCACAACTCAGTGCAGGAAATAATATTCCGACAGGCGGAACATGTTTCCTCTCTTTTGTTGATACAGATAAAAAACATGCTCCTGAAATAGCAAAAGGTCTGGTTGAACACGGCTTCAAACTTGTTGCAACAAAAGGGACACAAAAAGCCATAGAAGAAGCGGGTATAGCATGTGAAGTGGTTTTAAAAATTTCAGAAGGCCGTCCAAATATTGAGGACAGCATGAAAAATGATGAAATAGCAATGGCAATTAATACATCTGACAACAACACATCAAAAAAAGATGCTGTTGTCATTCGCCAAGAAGTGCTTAAAAGAAGTATTCCTTACTTTACAACGCTCAGTGCAGCAAGAGCACTGATACTCGCACTCGATGAAATGGAAGATGAAAAATGGTCAAGCTCAACAGCCCTGCAAGATTTTTTAGTATAAAAACAAATATTATTCTCTCACAAACCGACACTACTGTCGGTTTTTTATCCCAGGATGCGCCTAAGCTGTGTGCAGTAAAATCACGTCCAAATACCAAACCTTTCATTGTTGTTTATAAAAACTTCCAAGCACTGAAGAAAGACCATAAAAGAGTACCAAACACTCAGAAAAACAGAGTCAGACGCCTTAAAAAAACAACCTTTATAGTAAAAAACCATGCTTTTCGGGTTGCAGAAGATGTGGCAGACTCTTCTTGTTTGAGACAAAAGGAATGGACATACTCCACATCTGCCAATGAAAGCGGTAAAAACTTTTCAAGAACTTTTTGTGAGCAAAAAGCTGATATAATAATAGAAAACAAGAAAGGACTCTTTGAAGGTCAGGCTTCAAAACTCTATAAAATCAACCATAAAAAAATAAAGAGGTTACGATGAGCAAACTGTTCCAGGCACTGCTAAGCGGTATGTTTTTTACATTCATACTTGATTTTTTCATTATATTAGGCGTGAAACTGAATTATATCGATTTTTATGGTGTACATGTATACTACAATATTTTATTTGCAGATCATCAAAATTTCTTTTTGTTTTTATTTTTTTCTATACTTCTTGGCTATTTGGTAGTTTATGCCAGCACAAAAACAGCACTGATTGTTATAGGTTCTCTCTTTGTCCTCTCTTTTGCAACGCTTATTCCTCCTATAGGAAAAAGCATTGGAGAAATGATGCTTATGAAAAAAAACATTACACTCAAAACGGATAAATTTTTCTATCATGGTGATCTCTACTATGATGGAAGAAAAAATGTAACATTTTACGATTATGAACTAAAAAAAGTTATAATTCTAGATAAAAATAAAATTCGAGGTCAATATTAGCATGAAACATATTTCTTCAATTGCCAGCGGTGTTGTATTAGGAACTGCAGGTGTTTTAATGATGAGTACGCTTACAGGATGTGAGCAAAAACAACAAGAAGCACAAAATAAATTTTTGGTTATAGAACAACAGCCAAACGGAAAGTATAAAGTTGTCGAAGAGATGCCGACACAGGGTCCTTCACGTGCAATCATCAGAGAACGTGATGAATTTGGCAGAGTAACAGAGCGTTTTATGAACGAAGAAGAGATGAAAGCTTTGGCTGCACAAGAGTATCAAAAAGTACAAAATGGTACGAGCGAAACACTTCAAGATAATTCAGGCAGTGCAGGTATGGGACTTGCCGGTACTATTTTAGCCGTTGCGGCAGGAAGTTTGCTCGGAAATATGATAGGCAATGCGCTGATGAACAACAAAAGGTTTTCCAGAAATGCAAGCAGTGTCAACAGAAGTGCCTACAGCCGTTCGGCAGCAGGCAAGGCAGCAAGAAAATCAACAAGCAGCAGAAAAAGCTTCTTTGGCGGCACTTCAAGAAGCTCGAGCTACAGCAGAAGCAGTGGCGGATTTTTTGGAGGCTGACACATGATAACTACACAAAAACTGAGTCCAATAGATGATGAAACCTTAGAAGAGATAGGCTTTACCTGGCATACTGATTCTGACGGCAGCAAGTATGTCAGCGATGAGCTTGTAGAAGTGACCCAAGAAGAAGCAGAGGCCTATTATGAGGCAGCAAATACTCTTTATGACATGTATGTCGAAGCAGCCGAATATGTCATCAGTAATGATCTCTTTTTTGATTTGGGCATTCCTTTCAACCTTATAGAGAGTATTAAAAAAAGCTGGGAAAACGATGTCCATTGGCATATTTACAGTCGTTTTGATTTAGCCGGCGGTATTGACGGACAGGATATTAAGCTTATAGAATTTAATGCCGACACCCCTACGGCGCTTTTTGAGACTGCACTTTTACAATGGGCAATTTTAAAATCCAATGATATGGACGAAGAGCGTCAGTTTAACAATGTATATGAGGCCATCAGTAACAATTTTAAAAGACTCGTTACACTCTTTGATGACACAGACAAATTTGAAGAATTCTATGACGGCTGGAAAATACTTTTTTCTTCTGTTGAAGGCAATGACGAAGAAGAAGCCACTACAAAACTGCTCCAGCAGATGGCAACAGATGCCGGATTTGTTACAAAGTTTGAGTTTTTGCAGAATGTCCGCTTTGATGAAGATGGCATTTATGACAGTAATGACATAAATTATGAGTACTGGTTCAAACTCTATCCTTGGGAAGACATTGCAGTTGATGAGCCGGAACTCGCCACCACACTCACAAATATCATCCAAAACCAAAAAGCCATTATTTTAAACCCTGCCTATACTTTACTCTTCCAGTCAAAAGGAATGATGGCAATTCTATGTGAACTGTTTCCAGATTCGCCTTACCTTCTTAAAACCTCTTTTGAACCGCTTCAAGGACTCAAGCAAGTTGAAAAACCTGTTTTTGGACGCGAAGGTGCCAATACAAAGATTATCGAAGCAAACGGAAGTATCAGCATTCAGACTGAAGGTCCCTATGCGAATCATAAAAAAATCTACCAGGAGTATGTAGATTTTCCAAAAGATGTTCATGGAAAAAAATATCAGGCAGGTGTTTTCTTTGCCTATGAAGCCTGTGGACTGAGTTTTAGAAAAGGCGGAGATATTTTAGACAATATGAGTAAATTTGTAGGCCATGTTATACTTTAGAGTCTTTGTGGCATTTCATCTTTAAAAGCAGTTTTTTCTGCTTCTTTTAATAACTCCAGTGCACCTTTGTCTATCATCTTTTGGGCAAGCTCTTTGCCTAAATTTTTACTTTCTTCTATACTTCTTACGATTTTTTCCTGCATAATATGTGTTCCGTTTGGAAAGCCAAGCATAACTCTAAAAACAACATTACCATCTTCTATAACAGCATTACAGGCAACAGGAGCCGAACATCCCGCTCCGATTTTTGATATAAAATCTCTCTCAATCTGTGTACATGTAAAGGTATCTTCATCATTGAGACTTTGTGCAATTACCCGTACCTGTTCATTGCCGGTTACAATTTCAATACCCAAGGCAGCCTGCCCCATCGGCGGTATCATCATATCAAGAGAAAGTTTTTGGGTATAGGGAATATCTTTGAGCAAATCAAGTCTGTTGAGTCCTATCCATGCCAAAATTATCGCATCATACTGCCCTTCTTGTAACTTTCTCAGACGTGTATTGACATTCCCCCTCAAATCTTTGACTTTTAAATCAGGTCTTTTTTGCAAAAGTTGCATTCTACGGCGCAGACTTGTTGTCCCAACCACTGCTCCCTCAGGCAAATCTTCAAGTGTTTTGTACGTATGTGACAAAAAAACATCACTTTGGTCTTGACGTTGCGTCACAGCTGCAAGTTCCAAACCATCGGGAATATATGTCGGTACATCTTTTAAACTGTGTACAGCAAGCTCGGCATTGCCTGAGAGCATCTCATCTTCAAGCTCTTTGGTGAAATGCCCTTTTCCGCCGATGAGAGCCAAAGGTTTATCCAAAACCTTATCGCCGTTACTTACTATTTTATTAAGCACTACTTCTATTTCAGGAAAACTTGCTTCAACTCTTTCCTTGATATGATATGCCTGCCAAAGTGCCAAGTCTGAAACGCGTGTTGCTATTGTTAATTTTTGCATTACTTCACTTTTAGGTATTTTTTCTTTGTGTTATCTACAGAACCGTCAAGATAAACCGTCGGTGTTCCACCAACCATAAGATCAGTGGCTACAAGTCTGTCGTGGTTAAACTGCTTGATTACACTGGGATTTTGAATATCTTCAGGTGTAATATTTGTCCCTTCTGCTTTATTAAATGCTTCAAGAATTTTTTTGACATTTTTTTCTCTTGGATTGATTGAAACATTATAAAGTTTTAATACAACATCTTTTACACCTTGATGTTCTGCGGCAATTGCTGCTTTGACCAGTGTTACTGAAGCGGGATGAATTCTTTCGAGTGGAAAATGATAGTAATATACAGCAAATTTTTGGGGCTCTTTTTTCATATCTTTAATCGCCCCTGGTACAAATCCTCTACAAAAAGGACACAGTGGGTCTGAAAAAATGACTATTTTGTGTTTCGCATTGGCATTGCCGTAAATCAAATTTTCTTTTGCATAATGTCTGGCTTTTACTGTTGGTTTAACCTTGTCGACAAGACTTTCTCCTGTACTTATATCTGTCAAATCTTTTGTAATCATCTTTCCGTTTGAAAACCAAATCATTTTTTGGCGAATTACCTGCTTTGGCTTGTTTTTCAAAACAGCTTTCACATTAACAATATAGGCATTCCATTTTGGAAGTTGTTTGAGTGGTGTAACACCCTCCACTTTTACATCTACTGATTTGAGTCTTGGATTTTCACTAAACTTGTCTTCTAAAAAATATTCTATATTTTCACTTGCGTTACTTGCATAGAGAAAACTACTTAAGAGCAGAGTCGTGCTCAATAATTTCAACATCAATGACATCTGAATCCTTTGTTATATTATTTTGTTCCTCAAAAGAAGAATTACATTTTCCTGATTTTACATTATAACGGTTAACAATCATACTCGTAAAAACACCAAACTGCATGAGTATACCTAATATGTCTGTTAAAAATCCAGGAATAATCAGCAGTATAGCACCAATCAGGGTAAAAAGATTTAATTTTTGAAACTGCTCGAGATCAATACAGTTATAAGAGACTGCCGTCATATTTTCAATCAAACTTTTTCTGAAATTTACTAAAATTGATATCCCTATAAATGCAGTAACAAGAATCTCAAAAAAAGTGGCAAGTCCTCCTATAGCAGAAGAAATCTGCACAGAGACAAGCACTTCCAAAAAAAGGTAGAGTAAAAAATAAATCATTTAAATCAGTTCCATAATTTTATCAAATATCTCTTCTCTCTTGATATCTCTTTTTTCTTTTGTTGCTCTGTCAAAAATCTGCACATGTCCATTTTGCAACTCTTTACCGATAACAACCGTATACGGGAATCCGATAAGTTCCGCATCTTTCATTTTAAATCCAAAACGCTCTTTTCTGTCATCGAGCATTACCTCTACATTTGCATCCTGCAGCTGCTTATAAAGTTGTTCGCCTGCTTGCACCTGCGCCTCATCTTTGATGTTACTTATCATAATATTTACCATATACGGTGCTGTCTCTTTTGTCCAGATACAGCCATTTTCATCATGATGCTGCTCTACAACTGCTGCTACAAGGCGTGAAACACCCATTCCGTATGTTCCCATAATAAAAGGCTGTGCTTTTCCGTTCTCATCTAAAAACTCGGCTTTTAAAGCTTCAGAATAAGTCGTTCCAAGTTTAAAAATATGTCCTACTTCTATACCTTTTGTAAAAGAGAGTTCACCGTCACAGTACGGGCAGATATCCCCCTCATTTACTTCTGCTATATCTGCGAAATAAGCAGCATTACTGAGCACTGACAAATCTACCCCTATAAAGTGATAATCTGCTTCATTTGCCCCACAGATTAAATTTGTGGCATCTTTTAAATCACTGTCAATGACATGTTTTGCCTTGTCTTGATCAAGCGGCCCTATAAAACCGGGAATCAGTCCTGTCTCTTTGAGTTCTTCTTCTGTCACATCCACAATATCAAGGGCTTCTGTTGCATTGAGTGCTTTTACTTCCTGAAGATTATCGCATCCGCGTACAAAGAAAAGAACAATTTCACTTGCATCTTCATATATAACTTTTTTTGCAACACATTTAACCGTATAATAAGGGTCAATTTTGAAAAACTCTGCAAGTTCATCTATTGTTTTTATCTCTGGTGTTTTAAACTTATTAAAAGAAGCTTCAGGAGCTTCAGGAATATTTGAGCGTTTGCTTCTTGAAGCTGCTTCTATATTGGCACCGTATTCACACTTTGAACAAACAGCAATTGTGTCTTCACCACTCTCTGCCAAAACCATAAGCTCTTTGGAACCGCTTCCACCAATGGCACCACTGTCGGCTTCCACCACTCTGAAATCCAGTCCCATACGAGAAAGTATCTTTTTGTAGGCTGCTTCCATTGCATCAAATTCTCTGTCTAAATCCTCTGCTGTAGCATGAAAAGAGTAGGCATCCTGCATAATAAACTCACGGCCACGCATAAGCCCGAAACGAGGACGGGCCTCATCACGGAATTTTGTCTTAATCTGATACAGATTTAATGGCAGATTTTTATAAGATGTCACACGGTTCCGGACAACATCAACCATCATCTCTTCATGTGTAGGTCCAAGTACGAAAAGATTGTTTTTTCTATCGTGAAAACGAAGCAGTTCTTTACCGAACTTTTCTATTCTTCCACTCTCCTGCCACAACTCTGCGGGTGTTACAAAAGAGAGTTCCACTTCCTGGGCACCTACTTTTGTCATCTCTTCATTAATGATATTTTCTATTTTTTTAATCACTCTTTTTGCTAATGGCAGATAATTATACAACCCTGCAGCAACCTGTGTAATAAATCCTGCACGAGATAAAAATATATGACTCGGAAGTGTAGCATCTGATGGTGCCTCTTTGGTTGTCGGTATAAAAGCTTTACTTCTTCTCAAATTTTAATCCTTTTTTAAATGGTGTTTGTATTGGTCTGGAATATTGTCATGTTCATCATTAAGAATATACTGCATTGCTCCGGTGACAGAATCACTTTTGGCTTCATGCGAGGCTGCACGCATCTTTTTGGTCATATCATGCAAAAATCTTTTGATTGCCTGATGCGCCATTTTTTGTGCTTGCTTTTCATATTCTTGAGGCAGAAAACCTTTTTTAATCGCACGTTTTGTCTCTTCCTGTGCGGCTTTTTCGGCTTTTTTATAAATCTCTTTTATGATAGGTTCCACATTGAGTGTATCAAGCCACTCATAAAATTCCACAACACTTCGTCCTACAATTCCGTGTGCCTGTCTTACATACTGTTCTCTTTGTGCTTTGTTTGCATCTACAATATCTTTTATATCATCCACAACAAAAAGAAAAATATTTTCTCTGTTTTTTATATCAATATCTCTTGGGACAGCCAGGTCAAACCAGAATCTTTCAAAATCTACATCTTCTATAAGTTCGTTGGTAATAATAGGATAAGAAGAACCTGTAGCAGTAAATATAATGTCAAATTCGTTAACCGCTTTGTCCAGGTCTCCAAATTCATATACTTCCGCATTGCACTCTTGTGCCAAAGTCTGGGCTTTTTGCTTTGTTCTGTTTGCAATAAAAGTTTCCACCCCGTCCGAGACAAGGTGTTTTGCGCAGATTTCACTCATTTCACCTACACCAATCACAAGTGCTTTTTTTTCACGTAAATTTTGAACCTTTTCTTTAATCTGTTTTATTGCTACAGAAGCCACAGAAACCGGTTTTGAGGATATATCAGTGAGATTTCTTACCTTTGCAGCACATTTAAACGCATGAGAGAGTGCTCGTGACATTTTCTTATCCGAATAACCGCGTTCATGAGAGAATTTAAAAGCATCTTTTAACTGTCCGGCAATCTGTGTCTCACCGACCACCATAGAGTCTATAGAACTTGCAACCGCAAAAAGATGATGAATAGCACTGCTGTCATCAACTATCTCAGCAGTTTTTCGTAAAACCTCTTCTGACAAACCACCTTTAAATGCCAGTAACTTCATCATATGTTCTGTTGCTTCTTCAATGTCACTGCAGCATACATACAACTCCATACGGTTACATGTAGCCAGCATGACAGCTTCACTGATATTAGGCGACTTGAGCAGTCTTTGCAGACATGCCTCTTTCTCTTCATCCGTATAGGTGAATTTTTCTCTCAGTTCCAAATCACTGTTTTTATGGGAGAGACTTACAATTAAATAATGCATCAATAACTTCTTTGTATCATTGTATCTAAAATGGCAACTAAATCTTTATCTTCGTGCAAAGCAATCTTCGCCTCGTTTGAGAGTTTCTGTGCCAGTTCAAAAGATTTTTCTATCGTTTTATGTTCTTGCATTTTCTTTTTCATCCATAAGAGTTCTTCTTCCGTAGGTTTTTTCGCATGCAGAGATAGAAGCTTTTCCTGATCTTTTGCTTCAAGTGCATTATAAAGATAAATATACGGCAAAGTACATTTCCCCTCTACATAATCATTCATCGCAGGTTTTCCAAGCGTTGCTTCGTCTGCTGTAATATCAAGAATATCATCTATAATTTGAAATGAAAGTCCTAAGTTACGTCCGTAAAGAGCATATTTCTCTGCATCTTTTCCCGCTAGCAGAGCACTCGCTTTTGCAGCTGCTTCAATGAGTGTAGCAGTTTTGAGATAGAGCATATCAAGGTAACGCTCTTCATCACTGTTAAAATTTTCTGCCATTCTGACATCCATCATTTCGCCCTTGGAGAGTGCTGTAACCGATGAAGCAATTGTCTGTGCTACCGCTTTGTCAAAGGCAACAAGTTCCGTAAATGCTTTTGAGTATAAAATATCTCCAAGCATGACAGCTGTTTTGCTTCCGTCTGTTGCATTTACCGATGCTGCTCCGCGTCTTGTCATCGCATCATCAATAACATCATCATGTAAAAGTGAGGCAGCATGAATCAGTTCCACTATGGCGGCTAAAAGAGGAGCGTCCTTATGTTCTGGAGCAATTTTAAGAATAAGCTTTGCCCGAAGTCTTTTTCCGCCCTGCAGCATGGCAAACAGACGGGTCACTTCATCATAATCACACTCTTGTATCAATCTTTTTATTTGTGCTTCTACTCTTTGCATCTATCTCGTCTTTTGTTTATTTTTTTGCTGTTTCTAATCGTATTTGCTCTTTATCATCAGAGAGATAAAGCTCAAATTTTGCAATATTTTTTTTTACATCAAACTCTTTAAATTTAACCAGTATATAGGGTATATTATAAAAATCTGCTCCAGGAGTTTTTAGTTTAACCCGAAAACTTTGATTTTTATGATTCAAGTACAGTATATTTTGCGCTACATGCTTATCATAAGAACGCAAAACCACCAAACCTTCATTAGTGTACAAAGTCCATCTAAATGTAAAAAGTCTTGTTTTGTTATCGTATTTTACAAGAATTTTCTTTGGCTCATCCTTTTTCAATGAAATTTCCTGCACATCCCGTAAGTCACTTGCAAAAACAGCAGTGCTACAAAGAAACAACGCTGTCAAGAAAAACTGTAAAATACTTTGCAACTCTTATTCGCTTTGAGAAAGAATATCACCCATAAGCTCTATGTAAATACTTTTCGTTTTGGTTGCAACCTCATCCAGATGACTTGCTTTATATCGGGCAACTGCCGTATCAATATCATCACCGACCTCTTCTTGGAGCATCAACTCCATTGCAGCAACTTTTTCAACAAACTTTTCAAGTTCCTGTCTTACTATATCATTGTTCGCATTAAAAACAACATCCATAAACTTTGATCTCGGAGAACCTCCAAAAATATCATCTTCATCTTCAAATAACGCGCTGTAACTCATACCTAATCCTTTTTATTTTACTATTTGGGTACCTACACCCTCTGATGTAAACAACTCTAAAAGCATGGAGTGCTCAAGTCGCCCGTCAATTATATGTGCTTTATGCACACCACCGTCTATCGCTTCAAGACAGGCATCAACTTTTGGTACCATCCCACCGTGAATCGTTTCGTTTTCTTTGAGCACTTTTACTTCATCTTTTGTCAAGGTTGCAAGAAGTTTTTTCTCTTTGTTCAAGACCCCCGGCGTATCTGTCAAAAATATTATTTTGTTTGCACCTATGGCTTTTGCAACATATGATGCACACAGATCAGCATTAATATTATACCCGGGATGTCCCATCTCTTCACCTGCGGCAATAGGGGCTATCACAGGAATAAAGCCTTCTTTTATCAGATTTAAAACAACATCTGCTTTGACATTTGTAATATTCCCAGTCAATCCCCACTTGGAAAAATCTTTCGCCCTTGCACGGATAAAGTGTGCATCCTTACCGCTGATACCTATTGCTTTTGTATCATGAGAGTTCAGCAAAGAGACTATCTCTTTGTTAATCTCACCACTGAGTATCATCTCTACAATCCGCATTGTCTCTTTTGTCGTGACACGCTGTCCGTCTATAAACTGCGTATCAATTTTAAGCGCTTCGAGCATATCGGTAATTTTTTTTCCACCGCCATGAACAATTACAGGTTTGATACCTACCAAATACATAAGCAAAATATCTTCTGCGAACTTCTCTTTTAATTCGGGAGATGTTTGTGCCGAGCCGCCATATTTTATAACGACAATCTCTTTTCTAAACTCGCGAATAAACGGAAGTGCATCAAGGAGTGTTTTTACTGTTTCAACTTTTGCCTGCAATATTTCTATCCTTTATGCAAAATAATTTTGCTATTCTATCCAATCTTCTATTAATGCTACTTAAGTAACTCTTCTTGTGATAAAACTATGTTACAATCTTTCCAAAATATTCGAAAAGGAAGAAAAATGTGGAAGTATCCTATAGATGAGAATCTGTTTGACAAATTTAGTAAGTATTCAAAAATTACAGGTGTGATTTTTATTATTCTCGGAATAGTGGGTATTATATACCCTGTATTTATGACCCTGGCAACAGTCACCTTTGTGGCATGGCTGATGATGTTTGGTGGTTTTATGGCCGGGTATTTTACCTATATAAGTGACAAAAGTGATGTTCTGGGCTGGCTTAAAAGCTTTGTGCTTATCGGGATTGGTGCTTTAATGATTTTTTATCCAATGACAGGAATTGGCACAGTCGGTCTGCTTCTGGCTATATACTTTTTTATGGATTCTTTTGCCAGTTTCTCTCTTGCGATGAATATGCGTCCTGCAAACGGCTGGATCTGGTGGATGATTAATGCCCTTTTTTCCATGTTAATCGGTATTTTATTTATAGCAGGATGGCCTTTTACCTCCACCTACCTTATAGGTTTGCTTGTCGGTTTCAGTCTCTTTTTTGACGGATTTGCCCTGCTTGTCACAGGGTCGATTTTTAAAAAAATGAACCGATAAAATGCACAAGACAAAAGCATTTGGTCTCTGGAGTGCCGTCTTTTTAGGCATAGGTTCCATGGTCGGTGCCGGAATTTTCATAGTCATCGGTCAGGCAGGGGCCATGGCTGGAAATATTGTCTGGATCTCTTTTGTTTTCGGTGGGATTATAGCTCTTTTAAGCGGCTACTCTCTGGCAAAGCTGGCAGTACGCTACCAGTCACGCGGCGGGATAGTCGAGTATCTGGTCCAGGGTTTTGGAGAAAACATTTTCTCCGGTTCCATGGGTGTCATATTCTATTTTTCCCAACTCATTGCCATTGCAGCCGTTGCCAAATCATTTGGAACCTACAGCGCAACTTTTATGCTCCACGGAGATACAACCTGGGTCAATATATTTGCCATAGGTATTATCGCCTTTTTTACCCTTATCAATCTTATCGGTGCCGTTTTTGTTGCGAAGGCGGAAAACATCATTGTCATAATCAAACTCGGAGTCCTTGTTACCTTTGCTTTTGCGGCACTTTTTACGATACAGCCTCAGCTTTTAAGTGTAGAGGACATGCCTCCTGTAAGCGGTATGGTCTTTGCCATCGGAATTACGTTTTTTGCCTACCAGGGTTTTAGTGTGATTACAAACTCAGTCGAGGATATGGAGAATCCGAAAGTGACCATGATGCGTTCTATGTTTGTCGCCTTGCTCATTGTGGCAGCTTTATACATACTTACAAGTATCGCTGTTTTAGGAAACCTGCCGCTTGATAAAATTATTCAGACAAAAGATTATGCTCTGGCTGAAGCGGCAAAGCCCATCTTTGGTGAATGGGGATTTAAAATCATGGCCGCCACAGCACTCCTGGCAACAGCCTCGGCTATCAATGCAACACTTTATGCCGTAACTGACATAGGATACACAATGGCAAAAGAGGGAAATCTTCCTGAAATATACGAATATAATATCTACCGCTCTTTTGAAGGACTCATTATCAGCGCGTTGCTGATTATACCGATGGTACTCTTTTTCAACCTGGCGCAAATCACAACTGTTGCCGCTATAGTCATGCTCATCGTTCAGGGAAGTACACATATTGCGCATTTGAATCTTCTGCAGGAGAGTGGCGCAAAAAAATATCTTGTTGTTTTGGCAATTTTTTCCATGTTTGGCGTTGCGGGAATTACTCTCTATTCTACCTATAAAACCATGCCTGAGATTGCATACTATCTTATAGTGACCTTTGCACTTGCTTTTACGACAGAGTATCTACTGCGATACTTCAAACAAAGAATCATTTCTAAACAAACGCACTAAAGACACCTTCTTTTACTTTTACTTCCAAATCCAGAAGTGAAAGGGGCAGTCCGAAATGCTCAATTTTTACATAATCTTTAAATGTTACCAAAAGAGAAGTCGCTGCATCTTTTTGTAAAATTGTTTCAAGTTCTTCTTTTGTAAAACTGTGATGGTCTTCAAAATAATGCTTTGCAATAACAGCAGGAAGATATTTATCAAGTCGTTGTGGCCTTGCTATAGCGGTCACAAGACTCATTTTTTGTGTCGGGTTCACAAGTTTTACCTTACGAAAAAAATCTTTCTCCTCTTCTACATGCAAAGCCTCTTTCCCCGGCCACAGACGCTCTCTAAAAGGACCTGCAGGCAGACAAGAACTGTTCTTTGTTTTTACATCTATGAGTATATCTTGCTTTTTGATATCATGTTTGGAGTAGGCATCATCCAAAAAAACTATCTCACAACCCAGCTCTTTTGCTTTTTGTATGGCTCTTTTTCTCTCTTCACTGACTATGACTGTAGCATTTGGAAGTTTTTTGGCATATATCATCGCTTCATCCCCGCTGCTTTTGACATCACATAAAATTTCATTGCCGTTTTTGACAACAATCAAGCCTTTGGATGCTCGTCCATAGCCACGAAGTATAATCGCAGGTTTTTTGTGCTCTTTTGCCAGTGCTGTTACCAATGGAGTTTTGCCACTGCCGCCGACAGTCAGATTACCAACGCTGACAATTTCCATAGCAAAATCCTCCGGTCTCTGTACTTTGTATCGAACATACATAATAATACAATAGAGCCAACTCAGCGGAAGCAGTAGATAGGAGAGAAGTTTTTGCAAAGGAGTTGGGTTGTAGAAATACTCTTCAACCCAGAAAACGAGCGTTTTTTTCAATTACACTCTCGTTTTTGCTATTTTTTTGATTTTACTTATAACTGTTTGTACATCTTCATCAGTCATACTTGCATAAATCGGTAAAGAAAGTACCTGTTGGAATGAACGCAGTGCTCTTGGAAAATCATTAACACGCAGGGCATATTTGCTTTTATAATACGATAAAAGATGAAGCGGAATATAATGCAATCCTGCCCCGATTCCCTCTTCTTTGAGTGCTACAGCAAAAGAATCGCGGTTTTTATCTATTTTTACTATATAAAGAGAAAAAGGATTCTCTTCATTATCCATATCCGGAGTAATAATGTGATCTACCCCTTCAAGTCCTTCACTGTACATTTTGGCAATCTCTTTTTGTCTTGCGATGTTTTCATCCTGTTCTTTTACCTGCGCTCTGATATAGGCTGCATTTAAATGGCTCAGTGCATAATCATTCCCAATATCTACAACATCATAAATATACTCCAAAGCATTTTCATTGCGTACCATTGCATGATTTGCCAGCAACCTTGCTCTTTGCATAATATCTTCATCATTGGTCACAAGCATCCCGCCGTTACAGATATTTTTCTTTAAATGCGGAGAAAAGTTAAAACAGACTATATCTGCACCTGTTGCACCTATTTTCACTCCCTTGTATGTAGCACCAAGAGCATCGCTTGCATCTTCAACAATTTTGACATTATATATGGAAGCCATCGAATAGACTCTGTCCAAATCTACAGTCATACCGCCAATATGCGTTATAATAACCGCTTTGAGCTTTTTGGATTTGTTTTCTTCCAAATAATTTTCTAACTTATTGAGATCAATATTATAAGAGTCTTCGGCTATATCAATAAAAACAGGCTCAGCATCAAAATGGCGGACAACCTCAGGTACACTCGGATGCGCATTTACACTGCAGATTACTTTGTCCCCGCGTTTTAGGTCAAGTGCAAGCATGGCAAGGTGCAGTGCCGATGTGCCGTGCGATGTAGCAAGCGCATACTCTGATCCGACATACTCACGAAACTCTTCTTCAAGTTTTGGTACCTGATACAAATCTTCTCCGTCGAGTACATCACTCACATTAGAGTGTGCCTCGCGGGAACTTTCATACTTACTAAAAGGGATACTCAGTTTTTCATTTTTCATTTTTTACTCCTAGGTTTTATAATGTAATATCGCGCGGATAATTAAAGTCATGATTCAATGTTCTTGAAGTCAACTTTGCAATCACAGGCATCTTTCTTTTGAAATGATTTCTAAAAATTCTTTTTATAATCATATCCAACATCCGTTCGTCAACACCCTTTTGTATGACTTCTTCACGCGAAAGTCTCTCATCCACATAGAGTTTCATCGCTGCGTCAAGTTGAGCATATGTATAGCCCAAATCAGCCTCATCACTTTGACCGCTCCACAAATCAGCCGAAGGCGGCTTTTCAATGATACTTTTACTTACATGTAAGTACTCGGCTAATTCAAAAACTTCGCTTTTGTACAAATCTCCTATGGGATTCACTGCCGACGCCAAGTCACCGTAAAGTGTGCCATACCCGAGCATTAATTCACTTTTATTGCTTGTACCAAGTACCAAAGCATTCTCTTTTGCCGAAATATCAAACAATGTTGCCATTCGCATGCGTGATGAAAAGTTTCCTTTTCTGAGATTATCCATATCAGGGTGCATCTCTTCATACGCTTGCAACATTGGAGCAATACTACAGACAACACAACGCATATTGAAATCGCGACACAATTCATCCGCATCATCAAGTGAGTTTTGTGATGAATATTGTGATGGCATTTTAACACATAACAGGTCATCTCCAAATGCTTTTTTCGCCAAAACAGCAACCACAGCAGAATCCAGTCCGCCACTCAAACCAACCACTGCTTTTTTTATACCTGTCTTTTTCACTTCATTTTCTAAAAAAAGAACCAAATAGTCAGTTATCTGCGAATATTTACTCATAATATATACTAAACCTTTACAACTTATTAACAAAAAATATTATATCTAAAATTTGTAACAAATGTTTTTTTAAGAAAAGTGATTTTAACGTTTTTGTAACAAATTTATTGTAAAATTAAGATCTAATTTTATTTTTAAAGGTTTTATAATAAATTCAACAACAATAATATCCAAACTGAAATTATTGGTATCACTGCCTTTAATCATTATATTTTTTGGATTTGTACTCTTAATGATACACAGCTATAACAATCTTCAAGGCCTTTCTCATCTTAAAAAAGATGCTTTGCATATACAAAATATTTCTCTTTTGATAAACTCTCTTCAAAAAGAGAGAGGCTACAGCAGCGGGTATCTTGGCTCCCATGGAACAAAATTTCAATCACTACTGCGCAAACAGCAACAAAATACAGACAGTATATATGCTAAAATCATCTTTTTGCATGAAGATTATTCTCCCGACAAAAAGACACTTGCAAAACTCCGAAAAAAAGTCCAATCACTCTCTCTTAGCACTATAGATGCTTTTAACGAGTATACAAAAATCATATACCATCTGTTGCAAAATCATCTCATGATCACCAAAACAATCAAAGAAAAAGAGATTGAACAGATGTTTCATGCCTACACAAACCTGCTTTTTATGAAAGAAGCCGCCGGCAAGATGCGAGGTTCCCTCAGCGGATTGTTTGCCCAGAAAAAACAAAACTACCAACTTGTATTTACAGCTATGCATGCAAAAGGCGAGTATGATCTGGCACAGCAAAACTTTTTAACATATGCTTCTGATGAGATGATGAAAGAGTTTCATACAATTGCTCAGGGGAAAAATTATCAATGGCTGCAAAATGTATTTAAAAAGTATACAAAACATCAAAATATTTCTGTCACACAGGATCCAAACGAATGGTTTGATAAAGCTACAGCTATTATAGAAGCATTTAACAGACTCCAAAAACTGGAATTTGCCAATATTAACAGTTTGATAAACAAATATGCCTCAAGACTCAAAATAGAACTGATTATAAATATTTTTCTACTGGTCCTCATCACTTTGATTATGCTTTTGCTTGGAGTCAAAATTAAAAACAGTATTTTGAGAAACTTAAAACTGTTAAGTGAATACAAAAATGCTGTTGACAGAAGCAGCATTGTTTCCAAAACCGACAGAAGCGGAAGAATCACCTATGTAAATGATAAATTCTGCATAATTTCAGGCTATACAAAAGAAGAACTTTTAGGAAAACCGCACAATATTGTCCGTCACAAAGATATGCCAAAATCACTGTTCCGGGATATGTGGCACACTGTTTTAGAAAAAAGAGCCTGGTCCGGCGTTATAAAAAACAGAAAAAAAGACGGAAGTTCTTACATAGTCGAAGTGACCATCAGCCCTATCTTAAATGAAAGAGGAGAAATTGAAGAGTTTATTGCCATCAGAAATGACATCACACAGATTTTACAACTCCACAAAGAGATAGAAGAGACGCAAGAAGATATTATTCTCAAAATGGGTGAAATTGGTGAAACACGAAGTCAGGAAACAGGTTTCCACGTCAAACGGGTAGCCTTATATTCTCAGATCTTGGCAAAACATTACGGCTTGGGGGAAAAAGAGACAAAATATCTCACTATTGCTTCTCCGATGCATGATATAGGCAAAGTTGCCATTCCTGATCATATCTTGAACAAAAAAGGCAAGCTGACACAAGAAGAATGGAAAGTGATGAAAACCCATGCAGAAATAGGCTATCAGCTCTTTAAAAACTCACAAAGAGAGCTTTTGAAAACTGCCGCAGTCATTGCGTATGAGCATCACGAAAAATATGACGGCAGCGGCTATCCAAGAGGTTTACGTGGAAAAAATATTCATATTTACGGACGCATTACTGCGCTTGCGGATGTTTTTGATGCTCTTGGCAGTGAACGTTGCTATAAAAAAGCATGGGATGATGAAAGAATTTTCAAATTAATACAAGAAGAAAAAGGAAAACATTTTGACCCTGAACTTGTCGATATTTTCTTTGAACATCTTGATGAGTTTTTACATGTAAGAGATAGCTACAATGATATGCACTCTTACACAAAAGTTTAGAAGAAGCTTTAAAAGCTTTTTCCAAACCCTATACTTGATTTGTAGTTTATATCATTTTGTATTCCGTTAAAATTCTGATAAAACGGTTTTGAAAATGTTATAAAAAACGAGTAACCGCTGTGCATGGCGACCTGTGTTCCTACGGTCGCAAAAACAACATGATGTCCTGTGTTGTAAGCGGTCTCACCACCAAAATCATCTTTATACGCTTTTTCTCCGTTGATTTCAGCAAAAAGCGATACAGAATAGCCAAAATCTTCTTTTTCATCTGCTCTGCAAAACTTCTGATTATGCTGGTGCGCAAAAAGTTTGTATGAAAATGCTGCATTGTAGGTAAAAATATCCCCCAATTGACTCTCATCAACACCCTTTGTATTTTTTTTGTACAGTATGTTTGCATGCAAAGAGAAAGTGTCAAAATCTTTTGTCAGAGCAACTCCGGCAAAAAAGTCCCATGAGCCGCTTCCTGCCTGCAAATCCGCTTCAAGAACTTCTCCTGCATCTGCTATATCAGTTTTGCCTGTTGGTGCTTTTATTCCGGCTAAAAGAGCAACTTTGAACTCTTTGTCATACACTTTATACTGTAAAATTGTAGAAATATCGCCTATACCCTGAGCATTTCCATGCGGATGTACTGCATATAAACCATTATCTGCTTCACCTGCACGAACATTTATACGCGAAACATAGGGAAGTTGCATACTGAGTGTCAATCTTTCTGTGAGCCCGTAAGAGAGTGAGAGAGAATAGGAATCTATTGCATCAATATTGTGCAAATGACTTGAACCGTTTTGCATCGCTGATATTATGGTTTGATCAGAGAGTGTGTTGTTCTGGACACGCTCAGCATTTACGCCAATGTAGTAGTTTCCTTTTTGCATTGTATTTGCAGAAAGTGTATACGCGGCGCTCGAGCCACCCATTCCCAAGACATGCGAAGAGTTGCATGCCCATAAAGGCGTTATAGCAGCTGATGCTGCCAGCGATAGTATTTGTAATTTTCTGAAGAGTTTTTTTTGCATAAGTATCCTTATTAATAATTAAAAAAATTTGAAACAGTTGTTTTTGAAAATTAAGAATAACTTGGGGGAGCTCTGGGATTACGAGGAGTGTAAATTTCGTTTATGTATATAAAAAGAGTAGAAACAGGCACAAAACAGAGTGTCTGCCCAAGTGTAGGAAGATAGACCGGTTCTCTTTGAATATCACCATCAAAGATATTGGAGGAGATACTGCATATCTGACAATCTTCATGTACTTCCAGGTCACTGTGGTGATGAAAAACCGCCATAAGTGTCGCAACTACAAAAAGAGCGGCAAAGTATTTTCTGAGAATCTTTCTTATTATCATTTTTGAATTATAACATATAATTCATATCAAAAAATCAGCACACCTCTTTTTTTGCCATAATATTAAGTTCATTACATGTAAAGCCTGCTGCTTTTCTTGCCTCAAGATTTAAATTTTTAGGACGTAAAAATCCTTGCGGATAATATTTGTCTATAATTTCAAAATAGACATCTTTATTTACACCCTCTTTTTCACAGGCATACTCAAACCAGACATCGCCCTTTTTCACATGAGAAACCTCTTCATCAAGGATTACATGTAAAGCATGTGTAATTTTTTCAAGCATAGTATTTTTTGGCATTCTCTGGATTTTTTGCAGTATCATCGGTGTAGCATCCAAGCCGTTGGCTTCGAGATAACGGGGAACTACTGCCATACGCTCCAATAAAGTCTGTGTTCGCTGACTTGCTTCAAAAAGAGCATTATGCACCTCCACATCGCCATACTTGCTCCCAAGTTCATGCAACAGTTCTTCAAGCAGTAAAAAATGGCGTATCTCATCATCTGCAACTTCCAGCCAGTCATCATAATATTTTTTTGGCATATTTGTAAAACGGTATGCCCCGTCCAGTGCCAGATCTATAGCAGAATATTCTATATGTGCTATGGCATGCAGCAAATTCACCTGTCCCTCTTTTGTTGTGAGGTTTGTTCTTTTTGGAACATCCTGAGGCGGTACTGTCTTACATGTAACACTGTATGAGGGTTCTGAAAACTCTTTTGCTTTGTATTCTGTTTCAAAAACGGCGCTCCCCGCTTTGTAATGCACATAAAAATCATTAAATCTTCTGATTTTTTCTTTGGGTGATTTTGTCTGTAAAATTAACTCTAATTCTTTATAAAAATTCATACCGATATGATGCTATAATAACACTAAAAAAGAGATTATAATGCAGATAAAAAAACAGCCTATGGGACCGTATCAGACAAATTGTTATATTGCTACAGTTGATGGCAAAGATTTTATAATTGACCCGGGTGTTGGTGCCACTGGGTGGGTTTTGAACAATGTTACAAATCCTGTAGCTATATTAAATACACACGGCCATTTTGACCATGTGTGGAGCAATGCAGAGCTTCAGGAGAAACTGGGGGTCAAACTCTACACACCAAAAGGTGACATTCCTCTGCTTCAAGACAATACCTGGATGCCGGATCTGCCGCCATCTACTCCTGATGTAGCCATTGAGGGTGACGAAGAGCTTGATTTTGACGGTACAAAAGTAAAATTTACCCATTTTCCGGGACACTGTCCGGGGTGCTCCACTATTGAAATCGGGCATGCAATGTTCAGCGGTGATTTTATTTTTCAAAGAAGTATCGGCAGAACGGATTTTCCTTACTCCAGCCCTGAAGATATGAAAAAATCTTTAGAAAAATTCAAACAGATTCCTTATGACAAAACTGTCTACCCGGGACACGGGGACAATACTTCGATCAAACAGGAACAGCAGTATGCAGACTACTGGATCAACCAACTCTAAAGGAAAATAATGCAAGATCATTTTAAAGAAAAAGCACAAAACTGGGACAGCGGTGACATACGTGTGAAGGGCGCAAAAACAATTGCTGATGCTATAGAAAAAGAGATACCGCTGAGTGAGCATATGGAGATACTTGACTTTGGCGTGGGGACAGGACTGCTTGGATTTAGCATTGCTCCCAAAGTAAAACAGGTTTACGGTGTGGACACCTCGGCAAAAATGCTCGAAAAACTTCAGGAAAAAAACACACCGCAACTGGCAATAAAAGCCTATCATCAAGATATTGTCAAAGAACCGCTCAAACAGCAGTTTGACGGACTTATCAGCTCAATGACACTGCATCATGTAGAAGATTTGGATGCTTTTTTTGCAACAATTTATAAAAACATTAAAAAAGGCGGTTTTATTGCCATTGCCGATTTGGAAAGGGAAGACGGAACCTTTCACTCGGACAATACAGGTGTGCACCATTTTGGATTCGATGCCCAAACACTGCGCGACATCGTCCAAAAACATGGATTTGCAGATGTAAAAATACAAAACATAAATACAATCAAAAAACCCCATAAAGATTTTGGAATATTTTTACTCACAGCAAACAAAGAGTAAGAGGTGGGCTGAACCTTTTTACTCTGGTGTTCCGCTCTTTTGCTCTTCCTCATCCAGCAGTTTGAGTTTTAAAACATGCTTGTCTGTTATAACAGTTTTAAATTCTCCTTCAAAAACTTTTATATCCAGAACAAAAGCCTGTACATGTACATTTCTTTTGCGCCCTTCTTTATGTCTTACTTTTGCAACAACATCAACAACATCATGCAATTTTACAGGAGAGAGAAACTGGCAGTCACTTGCTACCAAAACAACATTTCGTTCGTTTACTGCAAGCATAGCTGCATAATCAGCAGCACCAAAAATAAAACCGCCATGAATCAATCCGACCTCATCAGCAAGCATGTCAGGAATAGTCTCAAGGCTCAATTCCACATATCCCTCTTGCATCTTTATCACTTCACCACAAAGATTTTGGTTGACCTTTTCATGTGTTTGAATCATCACTTCATTTTCTGTATTTCTATACTCTTCAAGTTCTAATTCATCATCAAGTTGTTCATTTTTCATTATTTTTTATCCTTTATCAGTTTCACATAGACTCTTTGCGGCGCAGGATAGCCTTCTACTGTTTTTGTGTTATCATCCGGATCAAGGAAGTCTTCCAGTGACTGCCCCTCTATCCACTCTGTTTTACGCTGTTCATCAGCATCTGTAACAGAAGTACATAATACTTTAAATCCATCAAATCCGGCACGCAGACACCAGTTTTTCAATGCTTTTATCGTCGGTACAAAATAGATGTTGGGTATTTTGGAGTAAGAAAACTCAGGACAGAGTGCCATCTCCTCATCGCCATCTATATAAAATGTATCTAAAATCACTTCGCCTTTTTTGTCCAATCCCTTATAGAGTGATTTTAACATGGCAACAGGATCACTTCTGTGGTACAAAACACCCAAACAAAAAATCATATCAAATTTTTCGTCATATATCGGCAGATGTTCAACACCCAAAAGTTCATACACTATGTCACTTTTTACAAAATGATTGATGAAATCAAACTGTGTTTTATAGAGCGGTGAAGGATCAAAACCGACTAAAAGTTTTGGTTCGTCTTCTTGCATCCGAAACATATAGTACCCGTTGTTACAGCCTATATCGGCAACTCTTTTGTTTTTTAAATCAAAATAGGGTCTGAGCAGATTGTATTTTATATTACTTTTCCACTCACTGTCTATAAATGTTTCACCGATTTGAAAGGGTCCTTTGCGCCATGGCATCAGCATTTTTGCCGTTTCATACACTTTTTTTTCATCACAGACACCGCTGATTTTTACCACATCCCCAAACGTAGCATTGCATGTAACTGCCGCAAGGCTCTCAATCGCTTTTCTCAGGGGTGCTATGTTTTTCCACTGCATCCATTTTTGTCTCTCTTGTCTTAATTCTTCTAAGTTCATTTTATGCTTTTTATAGTTAAGTTTAAGTACAATTATATCTAAATAATAATTAAGGATTTTTATGCGATTAGAAAAGAAAGCGACCGTTGTTTCAAGCAGTGTGGCTACTGTATTGATACTGCTTAAACTCACTGTCGGAATATTAAGCGGATCTATCGCCGTTTTGGCATCTGCCATTGATTCTCTCCTCGATTTAACGGTTTCGCTCTTTAACTATTTTGCGCTTCACAATGCAGAAAAACACCCGGATGACAAATTTCACTTTGGACGGGCAAAACTTGAACCGCTTGCGGCTGTCATGGAAGGAACAATAATTTCGCTCTCGGCACTTTTTATTCTATATGAAGCAATTTCTAAAATAGTGCACCCAAAAGCAATGCAGCACATGAATGAGAGTATCACTGTAATGGTGGCATCTTTTGTCATCACAGGTTTTTTAGTCCTCTTTTTATCATATGTGGCAAAAAAACAGGAAACATGGTTATAAAAGCCGATGCGCTGCACTACAAAACAGACATATTTTCAAACGGTGCTGTTCTTTTTGCACTTGTAGCCATCCAGTATACAGGAGAATATCTTATAGATCCTGTTTTAGGTATTGCCATTGCATTTTACATGATTTACTCTGCCATACCTATAGTAAAAGAAGGAGTTTTGATGCTTCTTGATGTTGCCCTGCCAAAAGAAGATATCGAAAAAATAGAAGAAATTCTCAAAAATGAAAAAGAGATTACAGCCTACCATTACCTGCAGACACGTGAAGCAGGTTCGCATATCTTTATCTCTTACCATCTTGTCTTTAATGTGAGCATATCACTCTACGATGCCCATCTCATATCAGACAGGATTGAAGCAAAAATAAAAGGACTTTTTCCAGATAAAAAAGTCCATATACTCACTCATATGGACCCATATGATGATTCAGATATCAATGAAGAAGAGGAAGAATGGTAATAAATAAAAATATGTTATAATTTGCACATGCCTATACAAGATATAAATAAAAACGAATTTAAAAAACTTTTTGAAATAGCGATGGATGTTGCACATGTCGGATACTGGGAATGGGACATAAAAACAAATGATGTCCTGTGGAGCCGGCAAAAAATCGAAATATACGGTGAAGATGCTGATGATTATAAACCCTCCTTTGAAAAATTTTTAAATGTAATTGATGATGAAACGAAGGCGATTGTCTTTAAAGAGATTGAAGATGTTTTAAGCGGGAAAAAAGACTTCTACAATCTCGAGCACAAAATTAAACTTAAAAATGGTAAAGTCGTATGGGTACATGAAAAAGCTTTTCTTGTAAAAGACAAAAATAACAAACCAATCAAAATGATTGGTATCGTTTATGATGTAACAGATAAAATTCTAGCCAAAGAAAAACTTGATTTAAGTAATAAATATGCTAAACACCTTGAAACACACGATCAACTCACAAACCTGCTCAATAAAAAATCTTTATTTGAAAATGTAGACACGCTCATAGCAAAAAAAGAAAAATTTTCACTTCTCTTTTTAGATATAGACAATTTTAAAATGTTTAATAATACATATGGACATATACATGGTGATTTAATTTTACAAAAAAGTTCAGAAATTTTAAAAAGGTTATTCTCTGAAGATTTGTTATATCGCTACAGTGCAGATGAATTTGTTTTATTGCTTGACTCTTCTTATGACATTACTCAGGCACTTCAAAGTATAAAATTAACATTTATGAAGCCATTTACTGTTTCTGGGATACAGGTGAAAATAAATTTTTCCATAGGTATCTCAAAGTTTCCCAAAGATGCAAATAGTACTCAAAATATGATAACAGATGCAAATACTGCTTTACAAATAGCAAAAAATATGAAAAATGAAACTGCTTTATTTTATAACTCTGATATGGGAGACAATATAGCACAACAACATTTTGTTCTTGAAGAATTAGAAAAATCTGTTCAAAATGAAAGCTTCATTCCATACTATCAAGCAAAAGTAGATTCAAGAACAAAAGCCATACTCAGTTTTGAAGCACTTGTAAGAATGCAAAGTAATTCTAAAGTTATACCTCCAAGTTTGTTTTTAGGTATTGCAACTAAAAACAATATCATTAATGATATCGACTATATCATGTTAAAAAAATCTCTGCATCAATTAAGACAATGGCACGATATGGGGAAAAAAGTTTCAGTATCGGTAAATTTTACTACCGGAGATTTTAATAGTATGAGAGTTTTTAAACTTCTTGAAGAAAACAGTGACCTACTACAATACCTCACAATTGAGGTAACAGAAAATGAATTAATGAGCCTTAATATGCAAGAACTCCAATCCATTGATGAACTTAAAAACCTAAGTATTAAACTCTCTCTAGATGACTTTGGAACTGGATACTCATCACTGCAATATATTCATAAATTGCCACTTGATGAGATTAAAGTCGACAAAGCATTTGTTGATAAAATTCCTGGACATAAAAAGGATGAGGATCTTGTTCGAATTATAAAATCAATTGCCGATACCTTTAACTTAAAATGTGTTGTTGAAGGAGTTGAGACAAAAGAACAAATTGACTTCTTTAGCAACCTTGGTATTCATACTATCCAAGGATACTTCTATTCAAAACCTGTTGATGCCAAAACTGCTACAAAACTTCTTATAGATGGCTTATAATCTTTTTGCTTTAAAGTTTTTATTGGCGATATTTTCCAAAAAGACTGTGGCATAGGAACCTTTTGGCAGGGTAAAAGCAATGTTTAAAATATCAAAATGGTTTTTATACTTACATGTAATATCTTGCGGATAGACCAAAGCCGCCCGACGCATGCCTTTGTCATATAAAAACTCATCATCATATTTCGCTTCTATTGCTCTTGCCTCGCCTCTGGCACGGTATACATTCCGTCCGGGCAAAAGTCCTGTCGGTACCACTTTTTTTGCTTGGAAATCCTGTTGAGGAGTGTTTTTCGGCGTAAAGAGTTTTTCTTCATCTGAAAGATAAACATCCCCCTCTAAAAGCATAAACTTTCCGCCGTTTTTTTCTCTGCTCAAAAGAATTCTCTCTTTCAACCAGTCATTGAAATACAAACTCTGATAAATAGAAACAAGAAACTTTTTCAGCTTTGCATCGTTTACATGTAAGTCTCCGGCTATCATCGCACGGGCCTGTTCTATTGAATCTTCATCCCGTCCAAATCTTTGATATCCAAAATAGTTGGGCAAGCCGTTTTTTTCACTTTTTCTAGCCAGCTTTTCAATACGTCCTGCTTCAATCTGTGAAACACCAAAAAGATTGATGCTAAAACGGTTTCCGGCCAGATCACCCATCCGTATGGAGTGGGTATGTCTTGTCGTATTGAGTATTTTTATCTGAGGATGCCTAAATTTTTTGAGCTGTTTTTCATACTTCGCTTCGACAGAAATATACTGTGTCGTTGTTGCATGTTTGTCTTTAAGTCCTGCATAGCCTATTTTTTCAGCAGGTATGTTGAGAAATTCAGCAAATGCTGCTATCATATCCCAGGTTGTGAGTTCTACTTTCTTTACATGTAATACAACAAAGTTACCATTGCCTTTAAATGCCAAAGGAATCTCATCTACTGTAAAGTCTTCCTTGTTTTGTTCAAATTTAAAATGTATGGTCTCTTTGTTTTCTAAATATTCTCTGTTCAAATGTCTACTTCTTTTTTATGCTAATTGTATCTAAAAAAAATGCATTTGCATGATTTTTTAATTTCAACTGTACCGCATCAATTTTTTTTTGAAAACTTGTCCCATTTATCAATTGGTCCATATAAAGTTTTGCCAATCTGCTTTTTAAACTGTTATGCTTTGGATAATACTCTTTGATTAAAAAATAAACATACTGTGCCAGTTCATCTTTTCCTATGAACTGATGTTCATTGTTTTCTCTTTTATAAACAGCACAGCTAAGCCCTTTTTTGATTGCATGAGTAATATTTTCAGCAGACCTTTCTTTTGCAAATACAATGCTAAAACGCTCTCCCACTTCATGATCGCTGTCATGCGCATCCGAATTGGCAAACGGTGCCAGATACTTGTGTTTGTTTCTTATTTGAAGCGCAGTCAGGTGTGTCATGTTGTTATACTCTTTGATTTTTTCCTCTCCAAAAACTTCAACACCGTCAAGATGCGAACTTTTAAGCATCTCTTTGTAAAAAGCCTGATGAAGATGGTACTTTCCGTCTCTGTATACCCAGTTTGGATGCGCCAGGATGGATACACCCTGTGCCTCTTTTATTTTTTCGATAACCCAAATGTTTTTTGCATAATGAAAAAGATCAATTTTTGTATCTATATCTTCTTTTTGCAGTCTTTTGACAATATCCTGAAGCTCTTTTTCGTATATTTCGCTCTTTTCTCTCTGCTTTTGGATAGATTTGTCTGCATTGACAGATAATATATGTCCGTTTCCCTGGGCAATCGACATATCTTTTTTCCCGCCGACACTCACTTCCTCACCGGGCAGTACCAAAATGTCTATATTGTTCTGTTGTACTTTTTCTATCGCCTCAAGAGAGCCTTCGTAGCTGTCATGGTCAGTAATGCTCACAAAATCCATCCCTGCCTGCAAAGAGGCCAAAGCCATTGCAAAAGGTGTTGTTTTACCATCAGAATACACAGAATGCATATGCAAATCACCCTTGAAAGGTCTTAACTGTATCATCTCTTTGTCAACGCAGTAAAGACAAACGGACTTAGACTCTTTATAGGTAAAATTGACTTTTACAATAAACTCTCCAAGATAGTTCATGGTGTATGCAAATACAATATGATTGTTTTGTACAGTATAGTCTATCTTGTCTTTATGATAATAATCCCCTCGTGAGAGGACTTCTACAGATTCAATATTACTCGTATTTTTAAGAGTAATTTTGTAAGCGGTATTTTCATTTTCCACCACTACATTTGGTGTTATCTTCATTGATTTTCCTGTTTGTTTTTATAATTTTGGCATATTCTGTACTTGCTTATCTCAGAAAAAATCCGTATACAGCTGATATTCCAAGCGTATACATACCTAGCAGATAGACATTCCTCGGATTTCCGGAAAGTTTTGGTGTTTTAATTTCTGACACATTCAGTATCGCAAGAGTTACCCCGCTTATATATAAAACGGCAGAAAAGACTTCATGCGTAAAAAAACCTTCAAACAAAAAAATGAAAACCAAAATAAGACTGTTGTTATCCAATGCAAGTCCTGTATATTTTGTTCCTCCGGCAAGTCCGTATGTACTGAAATAACTGAGTCGCACAGCAGCCGCACTTATCATTATAAATGCGCCTATAAGGTATACAGGCTCAAAATGTCCATAACTCAAAAGCAATACAGCAGGCGTCACACCGTAGCTTACAATGTCTATCAAAACATCCAACTGCCCTCCGAATTTCGCATCTGTAGAAGTTCTTCCTTTAAGCCTTCTGGCTACCAAACCATCCGCCCAGTCAAATGCAACAGCCCAAACCATACCAATCATAGCCGCATAATAAATACCGGTGATACTAAAATAGATGGCTAAAAGTGTACAGGCTAATCCTGAAAGCGATAAAAGGTTGGGAATATCTCTCACATAAGAGAGAATCGTTGGTTGTTTGGTCATAAATTGAATCCTTATCAAATTTTTACTGAATATTAAATATATTTATGGTATTATATCTAAAATATCTTAATTATATTACAAAAGGAAACAAAATAATGATTATATATACTGTCGGAACTTTTGATTTATTACATGTGGGGCATCTGGCCTTATTAGAATACTGTAAAACACTGGGGAATACACTTGTAGTCGGTGTTGCATCTGATCAGGTTGTCAACTCTTACAAACCAAATGTTCCTGTGGTTCCTTTGGCCCAACGTATGGAGATGCTCAAAGCACTCAAATGTGTTGATGATGTAAGAGCATACCACGAACTTGAATATGTCACAGCCTGTGAAGCAGTAAATGCAGATATTTTTGTCATTGGAGAAGACTGGGGCGATCAACCGCATAATATAGCAGTAGAAGATTACCTCAAATCAAAAGACAGAAAAATAGTACAGGTCAGTTATAATCCACAGACTTCTTCTACAAAAATCAAGCAAAATGTTATTGCCCAACTACACAAGGGAAAATATATGGCACATATCCTGTAACAGTATAAAAGTTACAATAAAACTGATACTTACAATTCCAATCTTTTTAGCATCCGATTTGCAATCGTTATATCTTTTTTAATTGCCTCTTTTAAGTTATTTAAAGAGTCAAACTTCTCATTGTTTCGTATAAAATCAACAAAACTTATTTCAGCTTTTTCTTTACATGTAACCACACCGTCAAGTATGTGTGTCTCTACCGCAAAACTGCCGTCCGTTGTTATACGGTGTCCTATAAAACTTACCGATGGATGAAAATGTTCTTCATCGTCAATGCGAGTAAACGTTGCGTACACTCCCTCCTTTGGCAGTAAAAAACCCTTCACTCTCAGGTTGATTGTCGGAACAAGTTCCCGGGAGCCCAGACCCTGTCCGTCAACTCTTATACCGGTAATCATATAGTTGTGTCCGAGAAAATCATTGGCACCTTTTATGTCGCCTATTTGGAGTTTTGCCCTTATTTTATGCGAATGTACCGAGTCGTTGTTATGTTTGACCTCGTCTACCACAACTACATCTCCTTTAAATAATTGTTTTAAATCTTCATAGGAATATTTTCTGTCTTTGCCAAAATGAAAATCATATCCCACAACTATTTTTTTTAATTTCGGAAACTTTTTTTGTAAAAAAGCAACAAAACCCTCTCCGTCCAAATGCCGTATATCATCCAGCTTCAGATAGACAATACGATGCTTTGTATAGCGTTGTCTAAATCCGTCAGGTGTCAGGTTGGCATATCCTGTCTCAATCACAACAATAGTACCGTTGTCATCAAGCTCACGAAAAAGTGCCTGATGCCCGATGTGCATTCCGTCAAATCCGCCTATGGCGATTGATGTGCTTTTTCTCATATTTGCACCTTCATTTTTTTCTTCTCTCCCAGCATTATAATATATCTTTTTTAAAGTGATAACAATACTCTAAGTTTCCCTCTTTCCCCGCAAGTTTTGAGGGAGATTTTTTCACCAACTGCCAGTTTTTCAAACGGCAGGCATCTTCAAACCTTTGCATTGCCCTCTCTATTGCCTTTGTATCCTGTACAACGCCGTTTTTGTCACGTTTTGCCTCTCTCCCTACTTCAAACTGCGGCTTAAAGAGCAAAATGATATCACCCGAAGCAAGCCTGTCAACAGCATCCAAAATATACAGCAAAGAGATGAAGGCAACATCACTGACAACCAGCTCAAACGGTTTATCCGCCTCAAACCGGCGGATATCACAGCCTTCATAAGTATTGACACGATTATCTTCACGCAAAGAGTGATGCAACTGTTCCCGTCCCACATCAACACAACTGACTTCCCGCACACCTCTCTCAAGCAAAACCTGGGTAAATCCGCCCGTGGAAGAACCGATATCCAAAGCTCTCTTATTGCTTACATGTAAATCCAGTTCATCCAAAAAATATTCAAGCTTCAAAGCAGCACGGGAAACATATCTTTTATGCTGCACCACTTCCACCCTGTCATCTTCTTCTACTCCAAAGGCCGGTTTTTTGACAGTTTTGCTGTTCACAAGAACCAGTCCGTTTTTAATCATAGCCTGCGCTTTGTTACGGCTTTCACTCAGGCCGTTTGCTACCAAACAGTTATCAAGCCTCATGGGAGCATCTCTCTCATTTCCTCTTCCGTAAGTGTTTTGACCCCCAGACTTACAGCCTTGTCATACTTGCTGCCTGCATCTTCGCCATAAATAAGATAGTCGGTTTTTTTGCTTACACTGCCTGAAACTTTTGCGCCGAGTGCTTCAAGCTTCTCTTTTATAACAGGTCTTGGCTCGCTCATAGTTCCCGTGAGTACCACCGTTTTTCCTTTAAAAGGATTTTCTTCTGCTTCTTCTCTTTTTTTCGGCGGCACCGGCTGTAAAATCTCTTGAAGCTTGCGCACGGTATCTTCATTCACACGCATAAATTCCAAATAGCTCTGTGCCATCTCTTCCCCTATGCCGTCAATGCCTACAAGCTGTTCCTGCGTTGCATGTAAATATGCCAGCCCGAAAGCTTCGGCTATCATTTTTGAAGCCACTTCGCCGATATGCTCGATTCCGAGCGCATTGATAAAACGCCAAAGCTCACAGCCTTTTGCATCCTCTATGGCATTGAGCAGGTTTCTTGCTTTTTTCTCTTTAAAGCCTTCAAGCTTTAAGAGTTTTTCTTCACTCAAAGCAAATAAATCAAGTACGCTTTTGACAAGTCCCGCATTAAAAAGCTGCTCAACTATTTTACTGCCGAGTCCGTCAATATTGAGGCACTGCTTGGAAGCAAAATAGATAATGGAGTTGACAACCCGTGCCTCACATTTGAGATTTTGACACTTTATAAGCACATCTTCTTGCAAGAGTTCGCTCCCGCAAACGGGGCAGTGTGTCGGACGGAGAACTTTCTTTTCATCTCCCTTGCGTTCCTGTTTCAATACTTTGACGATTTTTGGAATCACATCCCCGCTTCGCAAAATAATCACCTTGTCCCCTATGCGGATGTCCATACGCTCTATTTCATCAAAATTATGCAGCGTCGCACGTTCAACAACTGCCCCCTCGATTTCTGTCGGCTCGACAATCGCTACAGGCGTTACCACACCCGTACGTCCGACCTGCAAAATGATGTCTTTTACGCGTGTTATCTTCTCGACTGCCGGAAATTTATAGGCCACCGCCCAACGCGGTACTTTTACCGTATATCCCATATCTATCTGCGCTGCGATTTCATTGACCTTGACAACCATCCCATCAAGCATCATAGGGTAGCTTTCACGCTCCTCTTTCATACGCTCATACATTGCCTCTATCTCATCATAGCCTTTTGTTACGGCACGAAGCGGCGGTTCGCGAAAACCGAGTTCATAAATGTAAGACATTTTATCACTCAGAAGCTTGTGCGGCAGAGTGTTTACACCGACACCGTAGGGCAAAAAGACAAGATTTCTTTTTGCGGTAATATTCGGATCAAGCTGGCGAAGGCTCCCCGCTGCAGCATTACGAGGGTTGGCAAAAGGCGGTTCTCCCTGTTTGAGACGCTCTTTGTTGATTTTTTCAAACTCGTCTTTAAATATAACTACTTCTCCGCGAATTTCAATCAGCTCTTTATGCTCTATGCTCAAAGGAACCGTGCGAATCGTTTTGACATTTTGCGTAATCAGTTCACCCACTGTTCCGTCACCTCTGGTAATGCCCTTTTGCAGTTCACCGTTTTCATAGATAAGGTTGAGCGATGCACCGTCGTACTTTGGCTCACAGTAAAAGGTCACATTTTTGTCAAGCCGGTAGGTTTTTTCCAGCCATTTTTTCAACTCTTCGGCATTGAAAATATCCTCCAAAGACCACATACGCGAGAGATGACGCGCTTTTACAAAGCCCTCGCTGACAACATCTCCGACTCTTTGCGTAGGCGAATCTTTTAAAACATCTTCAGGGTGTGCCGCTTCATACTCCTCCACCTCCTTGTAAAGTCTGTCATACACCTCATCCGTCATAATCGGATCATCCAAAACATAATAATGATATGCCCACAAATTTAATTTTTCTACTGCCTGTTTATACTCTTGTTTATTCATACTGAAATATTATCTTAAACTTGCTAAAAAAACATCTAACCGCTAACAATCCGCTAATACAAAACTGTTATACTCCTCCTATAAAACATAAGGAGCGTAAGATGAAAAAGATACTCATTCTGTCACTATTATTAGCAGGCATAAGTTATGCAGATGAAAGTTTTGCCCAACATGAGGCACAAATGCAACAGATGCAAGAAAGAACACAACAATACAACGGAAGCGGTTCAGGAGAAAAAAAACAAAACAAGTACCAATATAAAAATGGTTCCCAAAATCAGGGAAGCGGTTCAGGTTCTCAAAATATGTACCAGGGTTCTCACGGAAAAGGCGGAGGAAGAAGGTAAATATTTTGCTCTGTAGACTTTTATTTAGTCTTAACCTGCTAAAATTAGGAAAAAATTATGGATAATAAATATGACACTGATTTTAGCAGACTCAAAAGAAGCACAGCAAGCATACACACTCGTCACTGCTTTACAAAAAAGATTTGTTGACAAACTCGATACTCTTTCAAAAAATTTTGGAGCCGATAAAAAGTTCAAAGAAGTTACCTGGCTCAGAGATGCCGGACTTCACGGGGGCGGAAACAGATTTGAAGCAAGAGACAAAAAACTGTTCAATACCGCAAGCGTGAATGTCTCACAGGTACATTATGATGACAAACCTGAAAAAAACCTCAAAAGTGCCACCGCCATTTCAACCATTATCCATCCTGCCAATCCGCATGTTCCCTCTGTGCATATTCACATCAGTCTGACAGAATTGCGTAATGCACCCTCCTATTGGCGAATTATGGCTGATTTGAATCCTGCTGTTGCCTATGAAGAAGATAAAACTGCATTTGACAAAGCCATGCAAAACCTAGGAAGCAAAAACTATACAACAGGCGCAGAACAGGGCGACAAATATTTTACAATTCCCGCCCTGCAGCGTACACGCGGCATCTCTCATTTTTACCTTGAAAACTACAAAACAGACAACAAACAAGCCGACGCCGATTTTGCAAAAAACTTTGGAGAGGGCATTATAGACACCTACATCCACATTATAACAAATGCTTTGCAGACAAGAACAGAAATCTCAAAAGAGGCACTCCAACAGCAGCTTGACTACCACACACTCTATCTTTTCCAGGTTTTGACACTTGACAGAGGCACAACCTCAGGACTGCTCATTCATAACCAAAACGATATCGGCATTATGGGCTCCTTGCCTTTACATGTAAACAAAGCACTTTTACTTTCTTGGAAAAGCAAAATGCAAAAACCCCAGGATGAACTGGTACAAAACATTGCAGACACCATAGCCGACAACGGAGTCATCGACACACGCACCAAAGAAAAACTCGCCAAAACAGTACGTACACATTACAAAAAATACCCCCAGGCACTCAGCATGCAAGCCAGCGGAAACACAATTCCAAATACTGTTGGGAACCATCAAAACTAATGTATTGCCATTAAGTTAAGAAAAAAAATTGATATTTTTTTGGAATCTGGGTTTTAACCTAGACGTTAGGTTTTAAAAACGCAAAGCCCGCACTGAAGTACGGGTTCCGGAATATAGCAACTCCCCGGAATCAGTACTTCTAGCACTAAAGCATAACTTGTGAGAAAAACTAAATTTGTTCTGTAGTGCCGACTGTTGCTACTTTCCTGCCACTCTCGGCCCGCACTGCAGTACGGGTTCCGAAAAAGCCGCTAAACTTTATGGCATTGAAGCTCCCTCTGGTGAAATAGTTATAAACAACACATCCCAAATAAATTTATACTTTGGTATAGAGCCACTCTCTTTTCGAGTACAGATACCAATAGATAATGCCTTTTATCAAAGTTTCTATATTCATAATTGCAAAAATCACAACAACTCCATAGCCCATATGATAGGCTGTATACGAAGGAATCACACGGAAAAGCCACAAAGAAGAGACATTGACTTTCAGGGTGGTTTTTGTGGCACCGGCTCCTCGAAGTGCTGCAGAATAGACAAACATAATTGCAAGTGGAATCTGCGCCAAACCTACCAGTATAAGGTACTTTGAGGCAACTACAATCGTCAGAGCGTCTTTTGTAAAAAAACTCACAAGAAACTCCGGAAAGAGTATCATAATCAACCCGACACTTCCCATAAACACGTAAGCAATTCTTCCGGAAATTATTCCCATATTATAGGCTTTGTCAAAATCTTTTTTCCCTATATTTTGCCCTACCAGCGCCATTGCGGCGATGGCAAAACCAAAACCGGGCATAAAGGCAATGCCCTCAACACGGAGTCCGACCTGATAGCCTGCAAGTTCTGCCGTTCCGTAAGCAGTGATGATGGAGACAAAAACCAAAAAACTCATACTCGATATACCACGGTCAAGTGCTGCACTCCAACCGACTTTCAGGACTCTTTTTATATCCTGCGTGCGAATAATCGGCACAAAATCAAGACTCGAATTCATCTTTTTTATAAGTATATAGTAGGCAACAACATTAAATATATAGGAGATGACCGTTGCAATGGCAGCACCTTCAATACCTCTTGCTTCAAAGCCGAAATGACCGAATATCAGCACGTAGTTCATAAAAGCATTCATAGCGGCAGAGGAGAGTTTGATGTAAAAAGAGCTTTTTGTATCTCCTGCGGCACTCAGGGCATTGTAAAGCAGATTATCCAAAAATATCACGACAATACCGAGTGATAAGACTTTAAAATAGATACTGCCCTGCTCTACCACTGCAGGTGTCGCACCCATCCAGCTGTAAAAATGCGTACTGCCGAAATAGCCGCCAATCGTTACAAAAAAAGCCAAAATCACGGCAAGAATAACAAGTGAAAAGAGAAGTGCCGAAGCTCTGTTTTTTCTGCCCTGCCCGATAAATCGCGAGATAAGCGCATTGCCGCCTATGACATACAGCGTCATCAACACATTGATAATCATCATAAACTGCATACTCATACCGACAGCCGCAAGTGCGGCAACACTTACCGTTCCCACCATCAGCATATCTATAAGCACCTGCAAAATATCTACAAGATGCTTGAGCGCTGCAGGAAAAGCCAGAGAGAGAACTTTTTTGGTATCTTTTGAAATTATTTTTGAAAAAATTGTGCTACCTCTTGCATCGTTTCTATCAGTGCCTCTTTTGTAGAAAATTCCAAAACTTTTGTATCTCTGACATTTTCACCCGGCGGCGTATAATCAAACACAAGCACATAATGTATCAACTTGACTTTCTCACCGTACAGATCAAACCATTCCAGACTCATCTCGGCAATTTCACCCTGCATATCAATGACAACCGCACCATACAGACGTGTCAAATTCTCCAAACTGATGTCACCCTCTTTTGATTTGTAAATCATTCCTCTCCCTTGTCTAAACTTTTTTTCATTGCACCGTTTTTCATTTTCAAATATGCCAAAAATCCGAATATTGTGCCTGTTACAATAAAACCCGCACCAATCACATCCTCTTTTTGCACTGCCATTATTATCCAGCAGATATCTGCAAAAAGATAGACAATCACTGCCTGATAAATCTTTCCTTTATAGGTAAGATAGGCACCAATGTTTAACAGCAGTCCGCCAAGTATTGCAAAACTCATCATGAAATCTCTTCTATTTTTTGACTTTTGAGTACATATTTATAGTAAAGCGCGCCTACAAAAAAACCGCTGCCAATTATAGCCGTAATTGCCTCTAAAGAAAATGAATGTGCTGCCAAAAAGCCAATCATATACGAAGTAAAAGCTGCCGAAGACAAAAACAGCATGTCATTATAGGCAACAATCCGTCCATAGTATTTTTTTTCTATGTTTTTTTGCAAAAGTGTATAACTGTAAGACCATAAAGTCGTTGTAAAGAAACCGACAAGCACGCTCGCTGCCAAAGAAAGATAAAAATTATGCATTGCAAATGCCCATATCCAGACAGCTGTCCCCTGGGCTATAAATACATAGACAAGCCTTGTGTTGTTAATCCATTTTCCGATATATACCGGACCGATGACAAGACCTACGGCACGGGCAGAATGCAGTAGCCCAAGAGCCAGTGAAGCCGCAATAAAAGAGGCATAATACTCATCAACCATCAAGGCCACCAGGGCATCAAAAGCGGTAAGACCGACAAAAGAGTGGATAAGCATCAGATGGAGAGCTTTTGGTGTTCTTTTGAGATAAACAAAAGTCTCCTGCATCATTTTAAAAATATTTTCTTCGACTTTCAGTATTTCTATTTTAATTTCTGTATAAAAGAGCAGCCAAAAAGCTATAAAAAACATCAATCCGTCAAGCATAAAGGCCGTTTTTATACCAAACCAATAAACCACAAAGCCGCTTACCGCCATTCCCAGCGTATAGGAAAACGACCAGATAATAGAATGCAGTTCATTAGCGCGCTGCAGCTTGCTCCCATGCAGGATTTTTGGCAAAAGCGACATCTCTGTCGTAAAATAAAATGAAGCTGCCGCCATTTTAAAAAATATCAATACATACAAAAGTAACAAGTCCGAGACCTGTGTCACAAATATCAAAGAGACAGTAGCGACTATTTCCACCGTGATAAGCAGCAGCATCAGTTTTTTTGGATTCATCCTGTCTATAACAGGACCCGAAAACGGAGCCTGCAAAACACCGGCAAAAAAGTTCAGCATTGCTACAAAACCGACAACAGAGGCGGATACATGTAACTCAATGAGCAGAGTATATATAGCTACATTGGAAAACCAGGCCCCAAAATAAGAAATCAGCTGAATTGTCGAAAGCTGTCTTAATACTTTTTCTTCTTTGAGTAATTTTATATATTCTTTCATAAACGCAAGATTATCATAAATATTTTAGAATAAACACAAAAAAATAAAATATTTTCTAAAGTTATTCACGGCATTGTCGATTTTGTCATTACTAATTACACTTTTCGCAAAGGAGTATGTCATGGATGGCATTGCAAATGTTGCAAGACAGCAGCAGTCACAGGTAGGTTCGGCAGAAATTCAAGGACGATCACAAAATCAGTCACAGCAGGTACAGCAGACAGCACAGACAAGAACAAAGCAGGCTGATGTTATTAAAGAAACACAAAATTCTGCAGCTGACAATACAAAAAATACAAACGCCCAAAAAGATGTTGAAAATCTGGTAAAGGAGCTCAATGATGCACTTTCTCCGCTCAATACAAGTATAAAATTTGGAGTAGACAAAAATGACATCTTTTATGTAGCGGCGATAGATACAAAAACAAATACCGTTATTCGAAGATTTCCGGCAGAACAGGCACATGATTTTCTTCCAAAAATGCAAGAGGTCAGCGGAATTCTATTTGACTCTAAGGGGTAAAGTGTACTTCACAAAGTACTGCATTTACTCTTGAACCCTCTTTACATGTAAACACACCTTTGGCAAGTTTTACTAAAAAAAACAAATACAAAATTCATAAGCAACTTCTCACCTGTTTTTCGTTATAATCGCGGTAATTATTTTATTATCAAAGGTTTTTTACATGAAAAAAAGTGTTAAAAAAGTTGTTTTGGCATACTCTGGCGGACTTGATACCAGTGTTATACTCAAATGGCTGCAAGACGAATACAAATGCGAAGTTGTTACTTTTACAGCAGATTTAGGACAAGGTGAAGAACTTGAACCTGCACGTGTTAAAGCACTTGAACTTGGCATTAAACCTGAGAATATTTTTATTGATGATTTACGCGAAGAGTTTGTAAGAGATTTTGTTTTCCCGATGTTTCGTGCCAATGCTATTTATGAAGGGGAATATCTTTTAGGGACATCCATTGCACGCCCTTTAATAGCAAAACGTCAGGCAGAAATTGCAAAAATCACCGGTGCTGACGGTGTAGCGCATGGGGCAACAGGAAAAGGCAATGACCAGGTTCGCTTTGAAATGGGATACCTTGGACAGGACTCTACACTTACCATTATCGCTCCTTGGCGTGAATGGGATTTAAATTCTCGTGAAAAACTTTTGGCCTATGCGGCACAGCATGGAATTCAGATTGAGAAAAAAGGAAAAAAATCCCCTTATTCTATGGATGCCAACCTTTTGCATATCTCTTATGAAGGCGGTATTTTGGAAGACCCTGCAGCAGAGCCGGAAGAGTCGATGTGGCTGTGGACAACTTCACCAGAAAAAGCACCGGATACTCCCGAATACATAGAGATCGAATACAAAAACGGTGATCCGATTGCACTCAACGGAGAAAAACTTTCACCTGCCACAATGCTGCAGACACTAAACGAATATGGCAACAAGCACGGAATCGGTCGTGTTGACATCGTTGAAAACCGTTTTGTCGGCATGAAAGCCCGCGGATGTTATGAAACTCCGGGCGGAACGATTATGCTCAAAGCACACCGGGCAATAGAATCCATCACACTTGACCGTGAAGCAGCGCACCTTAAAGATGAGATGATGCCTCGTTATGCAAAACTTATATATAACGGTTTTTGGTTTGCTCCTGAGCGTGAAATGCTGCAGGCAGCAATTGATCAAACACAAAAATGGGTGGAAGGAACAGTACGATTAAAGCTTTACAAAGGAAATGTAACCGTTGTGGGAAGAAGTTCTGATGTTTCGCTTTTTAATCCTGAATATTCTACTTTTGAAGAAGATGAAGTTTACAACCAAAAAGATGCAGAAGGTTTTATAAAACTCAATGCATTGCGTTTTATCATTGAAGGTAAAGCAAGAAACAAATTTAAAAAATAACTAGAGGAACGAGATATGAGTATAATAAAAATTGATATGAATTCACCGGAATTTCAGGCGGAACTTGAAAAAACAATCAAATTTACAGACAAGGTCAATGCACAGTTCGGTTGGGTATACAACCCGCAAGAAGAAGTGAACGAAGGCGTACAGATGGGCCTTGCACGAAACAAGATGATGTACAAAAAAAGATTTTGTCCCTGTTTTATGGTTGAAGAAGTTGACGGAAAGCCAAAATCGGTTGATGACAGAATCTGTCCTTGTAAACCTGCCATTGAAAAAGAAATTCCGGAGGGTGGCGTCTGTCACTGTGGAATTTTCTGTACTCCTGAATTTGCCGAGAAAAAGCGTATTGAACTCGGTATGGAAGAGGCCGCACACAGCCATTCCAGAGGACTGACAAAAGAGGAGTGCGAAATACTTGTGAACAAAGACGAACTTGACGGTGATGAACTTGTATCCCTTTTAGAAGCACGTGAACTGAAAATGGTTGATTTTAAGCTTGTAGATGTACGCGAATATATGGAATGGCAGATGGGGCACATTAAAGGTGCAGACAAACTGGTACCGACAAGTTCATTTTTTCAAACATGGGAAGAAACAAACTACGGTAAAAATGAAAATATCATACTCTACTGTCATGTAGGAAGCCGTTCTGCTCATGTTGCAAGAATTCTTACAGACAACGGTTATACAAAAATCGGAAACTTGACAAATGGTATTGTTGCCTATCCAGGTGAAATAGAAAGATAAAATAAAACTAGGAATAATCTATGAAAGTATTATTAATTAAAGATGTAAAAAGTTTGGGTAAAGCCGGTGAAGTCAAAGAGGTCAAACCAGGTTATGGTCAAAACTTTTTAATTAAAAAAGGTTTTGCCAAACCTGCAACACCTGAGATTATTGCTGAACATGAGGCAGAAACCAAAAGAAAAGAAGAAGAAGAAAAAGCTGAAATAGCAAGACTCAAGAAGATTGCAGAAAAACTTGATAAACTCGAAGTTGTCATTACAAAAAAAGTTGGCAACAACGGACACCTGTTTGGGGCTATAACCAAAGAAGAAGTCGCAAATGCACTCAAAGAACAACATGACATAGAGATAGATAAAAAAGCCATTACAGACAAAACAGCGATTAAAACAATCGGGGAACATGATTTGGATTTGAAACTCGGTCACGGAATTCATGCAAAACTCCATGTAGATGTTCAGGGAGAGTAAGAATTAATGTTTGATGCTACTACCATACTGGCCTACAAAGGTCAAAAAAAAGCCGTTATCGGCGGTGATGGTCAAGTGACCTTTGGAGACAGCGTTTTAAAGGGCAATGCAACAAAAATCCGCAGGCTGCATCACGGTAAAATTCTGGCAGGGTTTGCCGGAAGTACTGCTGATGCTTTTAATCTGTTTGATATGTTTGAAGAATTTTTAGAAAATAAAAAAGGAGATTTGCTCAAATCTGTTGTTGAGTTTTCTAAGGCTTGGAGAAAAGACAAAGTGCTGCGTCGTCTTGAGGCTATGATGATTGTTTTGAACAATGAACATATATTTATTTTGACGGGAAACGGCGATGTGGTTGAGCCGGAAGACGGACAAATCGCTTCTATAGGAAGCGGAGGCAATTTTGCCATTTCAGCTGCACGCGCATTAAAAAAGCACGCTTCATTGGACGAAGAGGAACTTGTCAAAGAGTCTTTACATGTAGCGGCAGATCTTTGTATATATACAAATCATAATATTAAAACACTCATACTCGATGGAGAAGCGCAGTGAATTTAACACCAAAAGAAATTGTAGAATATCTGGACAATTATGTCATTGCTCAAAAAGATGCGAAAAAAACCATTGCACTTGCTTTGCGAACACGCTACAGACGTATGCAGCTTGATGATGAACTCAAGAATGAAATTACTCCGAAAAATATTTTAATGATTGGTTCAACCGGTGTCGGAAAGACGGAAATATCACGCCGTCTGGCTAAAATGATGAAAGTACCGTTTATAAAAGTTGAAGCAAGCAAATATACAGAAGTGGGGTTTGTCGGTCGTGACGTAGAGTCTATGATTCGTGATCTGGTTGTAAATTCCATCAGCATTGTCAAAGCGGAACAGGAAGAAGCAAACAAAGAAAAAATAGAAAACTACATTATCAATAAAATCACAGAAAAACTGCTCCCTCCCCTTCCTGCCGGTGCAAGTGAAAGCAAAAAAGATGATTATCAACGCCTCTTAGAAGCTATGGAAAAGCGTATAGAATCCGGTGAAATGGATGATAAAGTCATAGAACTTGAAATAGAAAAACTCAATATCGAATTTAATGACACAAATTTACCGCCGGAAATGGCCAAAGTGCAAGAGAGTTTCTCCAAAGTCTTTGCCACAATTAACAAAGAAGACAACAAAAAAGAGGTAACGGTTAAAGATGCCAAGATGCTTCTTCGTCAGGAAGCAACCAATAAACTTCTTGATATGACAAGAGTAAATGCAGAAGCATTGAGACGGGCGGAAAACGGAGGGATTATTTTTCTTGATGAAATAGACAAAATTGCACTCAGTGAAAAAAGTCAGGGACGGAATGACCCCTCAAAAGAAGGAGTCCAGAGAGACCTCTTGCCTATCGTAGAGGGAAGCAGTGTTTCAACAAAATACGGAACAATCAATACCGATCATATTCTCTTTATTGCAGCCGGTGCTTTTCATGTCAGCAAACCAAGTGATTTGATTCCGGAACTGCAAGGAAGATTTCCGCTTCGTGTAGAACTAGAAGCTTTAACAGAAGAGACACTCTATCAAATACTAACGCGTACACAAAACTCTCTGCTGAAACAGTACCAGGCTCTCTTGGGCGTTGAAGGCATGGAGTTGATATTTGAAGATGAAGCGGTAAGAGCCATTGCAAAACTTGCACACCGTGCCAATGAAACGGCTGAAGATATCGGTGCAAGACGTCTGCATACTGTGTTAGAGAGAATACTTGAAGATATCAGTTTCAATGCAGATGAGTATAAAGGAAAAGAGTTTGTCGTCACAGCAAAGCTTGTGCATGAAAAACTCGATAACGCCGTAGAAGATGAAGACTTATCAAGATATATATTATAATAAGTTCAGACACTTGTGTCTGTAAAAATAAGTAAGGTTTGTAAAAATGACTAAAGCTGGTTTCGTTTCCTTGATTGGACGTCCGAATGCAGGTAAAAGCACCCTAATGAATTCCCTTTTGGGCGAAAAAATTGCAATGGTAAGTCAAAAAGCCAATGCAACAAGAAAGCGTTCAAATGCAATTGTTATGCATGAAAATGCACAGATTATTTTTGTCGACACGCCCGGTTTGCATGAAAAAGAAAAAATGCTCAATCAGTTTATGCTTGATGAAGCCCTTAAAGCAATGGGTGATTGTGATTTAATCGTCTACCTTGCACCGGTGACTGATTCTACCGAACATTATGAAAGATTTTTAAAAATTAACAACGGACGGGTGAAGCATATTATTGTTTTAAGCAAAATAGATCAGGTTTCGCAAGAAAAACTTTTTAAATCGATTAGTGCCTACAATAAATATGCTGATCACTTTGAAGCGCTTATTCCTGTAGCAATTCCCCGTAAGGTAGGTCATAAAGACTTATTGGACACTATTGCAAAAAATTTACCGGAATCTCCTTATCTGTATGATCCTGAGGATTTGACAAGTGAACTTGTTCGTGACATTTATGCAGGATTTATCCGTGAAGCTATTTTTGAAAACATCAGTGATGAAGTCCCTTATGAATCGGATGTCATTATTGACTCTATCGAAGAAGAAACAGGAATTGACAGAATTTATGCCACAATAATTATAGAAAAAGAGTCGCAAAAAGGAATCATTATCGGAAAAGGCGGTGAATCCGTCAAACGAATAGGCAAATCTGCCCGAGAAAAAATCGAAAGACTCAGCGGAAAAAAAGCCTATTTGAACCTTCAGGTAACAGTCAAAAAAGGGTGGACAAAAGACAAAAATTTCCTCAAAGAGATAGGATATGACCATGGGCAATAGATTTTACTTTTTTGTTATAAGTATTATCTGTACACTTTGTTTTTCAACTGCTGTGTTTGCTTCAAACAATGACATTTTAACAAACTATCGACTGCATGGCATTAAAAATATTCAAAAAGAGTTGGATAAAAGCCTTAGTGATAAAAATTATTGGCAGGAGTTTCTCAAAAACAAAGACACCCAATTTGGCTATATTGAATCCTATACAAATATTTTACTGTGTGACAAATCAAAATCAGAACTGTTAATTTACTCAAGAGACAGCAACAACACATACAGGCTGCGAAAAGAGTACAGTGCTTTTACGGGAAAATTCAAAGGAGACAAAACCAGAGAAGGCGACCTTAAAACACCTGTTGGCGTTTATGATATTGTAAAAAAGCTATCAAAAGTCGACTCTTTTTACGGTCCAATGGCATTTGTGACTTCCTATCCGAACCTCTATGACAGATACAAAGGAAAAACTGGACAGGGTATCTGGATTCACGGACTGCCAAGCAATCAGGAAAGAGACGAATTTACAAAAGGGTGTATTGCCATCAATAACAAAAGCATAGAATGTCTTAATAAAAATATTGATATCAAAAAAACAGTATTGATTATAAAAGAAGATACAGGCAGCAACCATACTGTATCAAAAGAGACCCTGGCACTGCTTTTATCCAATCTGTACGCATGGCGCTATTCCTGGCTTTATAATAATCTGGAAGATTATCTTCACTTCTATGCACAGGAATTTAAAAGATTTGACGGTATGAATCTTGAAAAATTCAAGCAATACAAGCAAAGAGTTTTTAGCAAAAATGAAAATAAAATCATACTGTTTCGCAATATAAACATCATTGCATATCCCAATATTGAAAACTTATATAAGATAACCTTTAACGAAGAGTACAAATCCGACAGTTTCTCTTTTCATGGAAAAAAGATATTAATTGTACGCTTACAAAACAATCAATTCAGCATTATAACAGAGAAATAAATGTCTCTGATTTTCAATATATGCCTGGCACTTCTTTTTTCATCTGTTCTCAATGCAAATATTCAGCTTATCAAAAAAGAAAACAGTGACTCAAACACCACTCTTTTAGTTATAGGCGGAATTCACGGTAATGAACCCGGCGGATATTTTGCAGCTTCAATATTGGCCACACACTACACTGTAACATCTAAGAATTTATGGATTATTCCAAACTTGAACAAAGAAAGTATTATGGCTAACAAACGTGGCATTCATGGTGATATGAATCGTAAGTTTTCACATATCAAAAAAGATGACAAAGACAGAAAAATCATCCAAGAAGTCAAAAAAATAATACTTTCAAAAAAAGTTTCTTTAGTCTTAAATTTACACGACGGACATGGTTTTTACCGTAAGCAGAACCAAGGCAGTATATTTAATCCGAATGCCTGGGGACAGACCTGTGTTATTGACCAGTGCCGACTCCAACAAAAACAGCTTTTTGGCGACTTAAACACTATTGCAGAAACAGTCAAAAACAATATCAATAAAAAACTCCTGAAAAAGCATCACAGTTTCAATGTAAAAAACACCAATACAAAGTATGAAGATGAGGCAATGCAGCTTTCTCTTACCTACTTTGCTGTTACAAATGACAAGCCGGCATTTGCCATCGAGACAAGTAAAAATCTCTCCAGCTTGTCTCAAAAAGTCTTTTATCAACTCATGGCAATAGAAGAATATATGAAAATAATGGGAATCGCCTACAAACGCGACTTTGAATTAAATGCAGCACAAATCACGAATATAATAAAAAACTATGGAACATTAGTAATAAATCACAATATTTTGTTAAATTTGAATGATATAAAAAACTCTTTAAGCTATATTCCGATAAAATCAAAAAGTAATGAGTTTTATTTCTCCCATCCATTGGGAGAAGTAAAAAGAAAACAAGGCAGATATTTGATATATATCGGGAATAAGTTAGTAACTACACTCAAACCCCAATATTTTAAAATGTCGGATTATTGTCCCGAAAAATACACAATTGTTATAGACAATAACGAAGTTTCTTTGCCAAAAGCTTCAGAATTTTATGTAAGTGACGATTTTAAAATCGTCAAGAGTAAAAAACACCGTGTGAATGTTATAGGTTATTATAAAAAAAACAGAGTAGATGAGAGTCAGATAAATATATCTTTAAAAGAGTTAAACAAACACTATTCAGTTGATAACAATAACAAAACATACAGGATTGAGTTTTACAAAAATGATGAATTTTGTTCCATGTTATTGGTTCATTTTAAATAGGATTATAGTTAATGAATACATCAACACAGCACTCTTTTTCAAGTGTATTATCAATTAATCCATACAAAGAGACATACTTTAGTGGAATATCAAGTTTCATCACAGAAACAACAAGTCCAAAATTTTCAAAAGATCAGTTTGTAATTTCATATATCAGTACAAAAGAATTTATAACTGCCCAGATTGCAATCAGTAAAAATATTCCTGAGGAAGATTTGTTTGATGCTATCAGTAACAAAGCATATGATGAACTGGCCCTTGATCAGGCAGTTGAGTATAAAATTCGGTACATAGAATCATTTGACACATTAGATGAAGAAAACAGATATTTTCATGTCTTTATCGTAGACCCTTTGGACATAACCAATACTTTTATAAAAATTATTGAAAAAGTAAAATATATTGATGTCATCATTCCTTCGCCTCTTTTAATCAAATCACTTTATACAAAAGAACTCATCGACAGTAACGGTGTACACTGTTTTATATATATTCAGGAAAATGATGCATTTTTGACTATTTACGGCAACAAGGAATTTGTTTATACCAAATCTTTAAAATATTCTCTTGTAGAAATGCATGAGCGTTTTTGTGAACTGTATGGTGAGAGAATTGAATATAACGAATTTATATACTTTTTTTCAAAAGAAAATCTTAAAGAAACTACAAGCGATTACAAAGAATTTTTTATTCGTCTTTATAAAGAATTGTTTGCAAATATCAATGATATTCTCACCTATGCAAAAAGAGCATTTGATATTGAAAAATTTGAGCATGTATATATAGGAGCACAGCTTCCCACTGTAACAAAACTTTATGAAATGCTGGAAGTTGAGTTAAACATAAAGTCAAGTGAATTTGAATTTGATTACGGTTTTGAGACCGAAGATGAATATGTTGATCAGCTTCATGCACTTATGCATATTTATACAACACTGCCCAAAGATGAAATATATGAATGCAATTTTACTGATTACAGACGACCGCCGAAATTCATCAAACGAGAAAGCGGCAAACTTATAATTTTAATATTTGCTTCCTTTGCTCTTGCGTTTGCGTACCCTATAACATACTGGATACTTACGTATGCACAGACTCTGCAAGAAGATCTGCTCAAACAAAAATATAAAGAGATTCATAATATCAAAATAACCAGAGAAGCCACTATTAAAAACAGGAAAGCAGACAAAGAAAAATCATTGAAATTGCTTGCCAAAGAACAAACAGAATACTCTGAGAAAAAAAACACTCTTATGAAAATTCATGAAGTAAAAGTTGATTATCCCATGAAAGCAAAACTTTTGACAATGTTCACTAAAAACTTAAACAAGTATGGTGTAAAGATTGAAGAAGCAAAGTATGCAGAAGATAATAAAACAAAAACACTGACTTTTTATTTAGTTGCCAATAATGACAGAAAGATTACACAACTTGTTGAATATCTCACTAAGATTTATGAAGGAAAATACAAGTTTATCCTTGAAGAGATTGTCTTTGATGAAAAAACAAATAAATACTTCAGTGAATTAAAGGTGCGTATATTATGAAAATAAATCTTGAAGACTATCTCCATAGAATAGATGCAGCTTTTAAAAACAAAACCCAAAAAGACATCTATATGACTTACCTGATGGTTGTCGGTATCATTTTTACCTTTGCATACCTTCTGTTCTGGGACAGTTCCTTTGACAAATTCACACAGACAAGAGCCAGTGTGCAAAATCTCCAGACAAAGATAAATGCCGATAAAACATTTCTGCAGCATAATCCAGAATCAAAAATTCTACAGCTTGAAAAAGAAATCAGGAACATAAACAATGAGATAATTGTCATAAAAGATACCAACTCTTATATAAAAAGTAAAATTGAGACTATTTCATCTTTAATATATGATGAACGGGCATGGGGTGAATATCTTGATTCCATAGCGACTAATGCACAAAGATATAATGTCAAACTCCTTACCCTGACAAACAAATATGCAAAAAATGAGAGTTCTTTTGGACACATACTCGATATTACAATTGAATCAACTGCGAATTATAAAAACACCTTGAAGTTTATCAATTCATTAGAACAGAGTGAACTGGTCGTTGATATCCACAACTTTGATATAAAAGCTGATCAGGCGTTGATTTCTGATTTAAATATATCTGTATGGGGGATTACATACTAATGAAAAAATTCTACTTGATTTTAATGCTCCTTCTGACTTCGCAACTTTTTTCCAACAATCTGGCATGGGTTGATGAGCAGATTGAAGCCATTAAACCACCAAGAATCGGAGTTTCTGAAAAAGAGATTGCAAGGATAAAAGATCCTTTTATTTTTTTACACAAGAAAAATGATTCCAAAAAAAACAAAACAACCAAAAAAACAGTATTTGGTGCGCATGCAAACTACAAAAAAGTCACGCAACACAGCACTGTGCATTTCAGGCTTGATGCCATCTTAAACAAATCGGCAATGATTAATGGAAAATGGTATAAACAGGGTAAATATATTTATGGTTATAAATTGATTAAAGTCGGTAGAAATTCTGTTCTATTAGTTCGAAAAAATAAAAAACTTCTGCTTTCAACAAAAAGTAAAAGTAAAAAAATAAAAATCTATAATAAGTAGGGATCTCAAATGAAATTTATACAAACATCGGTTTATGCAACAATAATGACCGCGATGCTTTCAACAACCAGCTTTGCAGATTGTTCTTATGAGCTTTTTAGTATCAGTTCTGCAAAAAATACCAAAATCATTGACTTTGTAGAACAATTGAGTGATGAATGTGGTTTCAGTATCATAGTAACTGACCCTCATGCCGAACAATTCCTGAAAACCAAACTGAATAAAACAAACTTAAAGAATTTAACGATTGATGAAGTGTTAGATATTATATTGACACAGCATAACCTTTCCTATACTCTTGAAAACAACCTTTTAAAAATATCCTATTTAACAACAAAAGTTTTCAACATAGACTATATTCTTTCACAAAGAAAAAGCACAGGCAGTACAGATGTCACGCTCAGTTCTTCCTCAAATGCACAACAACAGGGAGGAGGAGCTGGCGGTGGCGGCGGCAGATCTTCCAATTCCCAAAGAGGTGCCGGTGGAAACTCAGGAACCGGTGGAGGCAATTCTACATCAGATACAGGTGTAAAAATCGAAAGTTCTGATGAAGTTAAATTTTGGGAGCAACTTGATACAGAGTTTCAGAGTATTCTCAACCGTCCAAATGACATCTACAAAGCAACGCCTCCAATTATAAACAAAAATGCAGGTCTGATAACTGTAACAGCTACAGACAAACAGCTCAAACGTTTTGAAAGTTATCTAAAAAAATTACAAGACAAGGTAAAACTCCAGGTACTGATTGATGTACAACTGCTCTCCGTTACCATGAGCAAGGGAAAAACAACAGGTATAGACTGGAAACAGCTGTATGCTCTGCAAAATGTCAAACTCTCTGCAAGTACAGCAAACTATAACAATATCGGTACGACAATACCTGCCAATGGAATTATTACAGATACCGCTGCTACAGGTGCGGGTGCATCACAACTTTTTACTATGAGTGCCGGCGGACAACTGACAGAGGTTATCAAATTTTTAAAAACACAGGGAGATGTTACTTCCATATCGAATCCGAAAGTGCTTACTTTAAACAACCAACCGGCACTTATTACAGCAGGGACAGAGTATTTTTATAAAATCCTCTCATCAACCAACCAACAGGGAACAGGCGGCGGAGTCGCTGCTACAACCCAAACCGATTTGGTCAATTCTGTCTTTGCCGGCGTTCTTTTAACAATTACTCCGGAAATTTCTGATGACAAAACAATCACTCTGAGAATAAACCCCTCTCTCTCAGAAACAACAACAGATATCTCCCAAACACCAAATACAGGAAGAGATATGCCGCCGGATTTAAACCGCCGTCAACTCTCTTCTGTTGTAACTGTCAAAGACGGCAACAGAATTATTTTGGGCGGGCTTATAAATTCCAAAAACACAAATAATTCAAATCAGGTTCCAATCTTAGGCAGTATTCCGTTCCTTGGTAATTTATTTAAACATGAAGAAATGGTAAAAACAGTTGAAGAACTTGTCATAATTATTGAACCGCATATTATCCATAAAGAAAAAGATTCAATCTCTTTAAGTGATTTAGGTTATGAGGGACTGAGCGACGAATTACTTACACTGGAAATGGCCTCAAAAAAGAAAAAAGAGATAAAACTGAATCAGACTGATGACAAGGAAGAAGGTAAATAACATATGGAGAGTATCTTTGCAAATTCAAAAAATGTTTTCTTAGATACAGTCAATGCCAAGGACTATATACAACTAGACAGAGTTTCCACAATCTATAAATCCTTAAAAGACTCTATATCCAAACCATTAAAGATGGTACTTCTTTTTGGAAAACCGGGAACCGGAAAAAGTATGTTCCTGAGCAAACTCTATGATGATTTAGTGCAAGAGTGCGATATCTATCTTTATGAAACACCTATTTTAGATGAAACAGAATTTTATAAAGTCCTCGCTCAGGATATTTTCAACATCCAATATAATGACACCTTAAACTTAACACAGTTTATGAAAATTGTAAAAGAGAGAACTGTTGAGAAGGCACCAATTGTTTTACTTGATGAAGCACAGCTCTATTCTGAAGTTTTAATGGAAAAAATAAGACTTTTATCAGACACAAGATGTATTAAATTTGTTATAACCCTGCACAAAACAGAAAAAGAAGATCTCATCGCAAAAGAGCATTTTCAAACAAGAATCTGGGAAACTTTTGAACTTGAAAATGCATCAAAAGCAGAACTCAAGATTTATATACAAAAAAAACTTATGAAAGCAAACTGTTTTGATACAGCAAATATGTTTCACACTAAAACAGTAAATAATATCTACAAACTTACACAGGGAAATTACAGAGATACCAATAAACTGCTTTATACTCTTTTTGATATTTATCATACTTATGAACAAAACAGTCATTATTCATTAAGTACTACACATATTCCCAACAAATTCATTGAAATGGCTGCCATACACACAGGACTTATCAATGCTTAATATTCGTGATTTGGAGAAACGTTGGAAAATCTATAAAATAAAATCATTTTTACCTTACTTCATTGTCAGTATTGTTTTGTTCGCGATTGTTCCTGCTGTTTACTACTTTTATACAGCCAACAGTAAAGCTGTATCACAAAAAAAGCCTGTAACAGCAAAAAAAACAGTTCAAAAATCAATTCTTCCGCCAAAAAACCAACCGTCAGCAGTAAAAGTCAAGCCGGTAAAAAAACAACCTGCACCAATGGCTGTACAGCCAAAACCAGTAACAGCACAACCTAAAACAGTTGTCGCAGACAAAACAAAAGAAACCTCTTTCCAAACACTCAAGCCATCAATGAATTTTATGAAAAACATTCAACATGAAGTAAGACAACCACAATACAGATATGAACAAACAAAGCACAAGCATTTCAAAGAAAGAAAAGTTACAGAGGCTGTTCAAGATATCTCAGTCAAATCGCCTTCAATAAAAAAAGAGAAAAAAATCCGTATCACTATCCAGAGAAAAGAGACCCAAAATGATATTTTTGAAATTATCAAGCGTTTTAAAAAGAACAAGAACCCTGCTTTGAGTCTTTTTGTCGCAAAAAAATATTATGAACTTGGAAACTACAAACAGGCATATAATTATGCACTGATTACAAATCAGATTAATTCCAATATTGAGGCAAGCTGGATTGTTTTTGCAAAATCTCTTATGCAGCTTCACCAAAAAAACAAAGCAATCCATACACTGCAGGAATACATAAAAGTTTCACACTCAAGTAATGCCGAAATTCTCTTAAATGAAATCAAATCAGGAAAATTCAGATGAAATTACTACTGCTAATCATGGTTACATGTAACCTTTATGCCTATAATATAAAACAAAATTTATTTACTCTATATCAAAATAAAAAATATGAAGAGGTCTGCACCATAGGTTTTAACAATTTTCAAAGATATAAAAAAGATGAAGAGTTTGTCAGTTTATATGCATTTGGCTGTTTACATTCAGACTATATAGACAGATTGTCAATACCAATAACAATGCTGAAATTTTCAAAAGAAGCTCGTGCAAACTCAGCCTATTTTGCAGTTATTTTGATGCAAAAGAAACTTTTGTACCATGCCCTTATCGACGGATATGAATTATCTCAATATGTTTTGCCATCAACAGATTATATATTGTCAAAAGTCTTTGATTTATATGTAAAACTTGGAAAACACAAACCCAGAACCTTTTATCTGTTCAATGATCCGACAGATAAAAAACTAAGCTATAAACTCTATATTTCAAAAGATGACAGAATAAGCAAGATGATTATTGAAGAATATTATGATACAATAATTTTAAAACGTCACATATACTGGTAGGAGTTATTGTGGATAGAATAACAACTGATTTACTTGCCAACGGCTCAATTATGAAAAGCCAGGTTGACAGGCTTCTGGCAAAAGGAATTAGTGAAAATTTAATTCTCAGAGATATCACACTTTCCGGATTCATGACTATGGATCGTCTTGTAAGATTTATTGTGCAACAAATAAGAGAAGGTGTTTATGATCTCTCCATTATAGACAATTATGATTATATAGAAGAAAAAGCAGTCCTGCAAAGGCTTGCAAAAGAGCTGAATCTTCTTTTTGTTGATCTTGATTCGATTGATATGGATTACAATCTCATTGAAAAAGCTCCTCTGAACCAACTTGAAAAACATAATGCTATTCCTGTTTCACAGGATGATCTGAGTGTTACTGTCGCTTTTAGTGATCCTTTAAACATGGATGCACAAGAAGCTGTCCAAAGACTCTTTCCAAGAAAAGTTCTTAAAATTGCTTTGGCAACAAAAAAACAAATTGTGTCCTATCTCTATAAGATCAGTCTCAAAGACAGTATTAAAGATCTGGTCAAAAAAATACGTGATGAACTAAATTCCATCAGTTCTATTGAGGAGCAACAAGAGGCCTCCTCTATTTTACAACTCATAGATGTTGTTTTAAAAACATGTATTAATGCACGGGCAAGTGATGTCCATATCGAACCTACTGAAAAAAACTGTGTGGTTCGTGGACGTGTTGACGGAAAACTCACAGAAATGTTTATTTTCGAAAAAGACATCTATCCGCCTCTGGCATCAAGACTCAAACTGCTTGCAAATTTGGATATAGCTGAAAAAAGAAAGCCGCAAGACGGCAGATTTTCAACTTCTGTAGGGGCAAAAGAGTATGATTTTCGTATATCAACACTGCCCATTCTTTATGGCGAATCAATTGTTATGCGTGTTTTAGACAAACAAAAAGCGCTTGTAAAACTGGAAGATGCCGGGATGGACGCCAACAGCTATCAAAAACTGCTCAAGGGTCTCAAAACTCCTTATGGAATTATTCTGGTTACAGGCCCTACAGGGAGTGGTAAAACAACTACTTTATATGGTGCATTAAATGAGCTGAGAAATGTTGAAGACAAAGTTATTACTGTTGAAGACCCCGTAGAGTACAGAATGAATCTTATTCAACAGGTACAGGTAAATGCAAAAGTAGGTTTGAGTTTTGCTGATGCGCTCAGGTCAATTTTAAGACAAGATCCGGATAAAATTATGATTGGTGAAATTCGAGACCAGGAGACTCTCGAAATTGCCATAAAAGCAGCACTTACCGGTCATATGGTTATATCTACGCTTCATACAAATGATGCAATCAGTGCAATACCCAGAATGGCCGACATGGGAATAGAACACTACCTCATCAGTGGTGCACTTGTAGCCATTCAGGCACAAAGACTTGTACGAAAGATATGCAGACACTGCAAAGCAGAAGACACACTTTCAGCATCCGTTTTGGAAGAGATAGACGGGGTTGTGCCTGAAGGGACAATCTTTTACAAAGGCAGAGGGTGTAAAGAGTGTTCAGATACAGGATATATGGGAAGAGAAATGATTTGTGAAGTACTTAATATTTCAGAAGAACTCTCTTCTTTGATTGCCAAAGGTGCATCAAAAGAACAGATGCTTGAACAGGCAAAAAAAGAGGGATTTGTCGGACTCTTTCAAAATGGTATCCAAAAAGCAATTGACGGAATAACCAGCATAGAAGAGATATTAAAGGTAGCCAAGGGATGAAGTATTTTATAGCCACTGTTTTAACAAAAGGAAGAAAAGAGGAGATTGGACTCTATGCTGAAAACAAAAAAGAAGCAAACAGTTATGCCAAACTGAAATTTTCCGGTATCATCATCAAGGTTTCAGAAGCGCAGGAGCCTCTTGAAGTACAACTTAAAAGATTTAAAACAAATTTTTTATCAAATATAAAAAAAAGAAAAATCAAACCTGATGCTCTTATTGCTGCTATCCGGCAACTGGCTGTTATGACAAATGCCGGTATTTCCATCCATGATTCTCTGACAGAGATAGCAAATGCAACAACAGACGAAGCCCTCAAGAGTGTTTTTTCAAAAATTGCAGAAGATATCAATGCAGGACACTCCATTTCATCTGCCATGCAGAACTTCCGGTATGAACTTGGAAATCTTACAATTGCGATGGTCGAACTCGGAGAAAAGACAGGTAATCTGGATGAAGCCTTATACTCTTTGGCAAATATGCTTGAAGAGATACGGGCCAATGTTGTAAAGTTTAAAAAAGCGATGGCATACCCGCGAAATGTCATGATTGCCATGGCTATAGCGTTTACAGTTTTAATATCCTACGTTGTCCCTCAGTTTAAAGCTATATTTGAAGAACTTCATGCCGAACTGCCTCTGCCGACAGTTATTCTTTTAAAACTTGAATATATTTTCAATAACTTCGGCCCCTATGTTTTAGCCGGATTGGCTGTAGCATTTTTAATATTCAAATATCTTATCAACAATTATGAACATATAAGATACGGTTGGCATAAATTTTTACTGAGAGTTTATCTCATAAAAAATATTATTAAATTTGCAACTTTAAGTAGATTTACCCTTGTATTTTCTGAACTTATCCGTGCCGGAATTCCAATAGCTGAAGCTCTTGACACCGCCACAGCAATGGTAGACAATCTTCCTCTCAAAAGAAAACTCCAATCAGTCATCAGCACTGTAGAAAAAGGAGGAACACTGAATAAAGGACTTGAGGAAACAGGACTTTTTGAAAATATGATTATTCAGATGATTCGTGCCGGAGAAGACAGTGGTACCCTTGATACGATGATTAAAAAAGTTGCAGAATACTATAAGATGCGATTTGATGCCATTATAGACGGTTTAAGTGAAGCCATTGAACCAATTATGCTGCTTATTATAGCTTCTATGGTTATATTACTGGCACTTGGTATTTTCTTGCCAATGTGGGATATGGGCAATGCGGTGCAGGGAAGAAGATAGCTACACCGCACTAACAGTTGCTACTCTGGCAGTTTTGGAAAGAAAATTTTTCATATTTTCTTCACTGGCTGTAACCGTATAAGAGACTTTTTCATCAAACTCTTTTTGAGAAACAGTGACAGCAAACTCTTTGCACTCATACTCTATAAAGCGCACATCACTGTAATCAAAAACAATTTTTTGCGTCAATTCTTTTTTATACTCATACAGCTCTGCTTTTTCAATTACTAAATTCACAGCATCACTGTATGCCCTGACCAATCCGCCCGTTCCTAACTTTGTACCGCCAAAATAGCGTACGACAATCACGGCAGTATTGATAAGTTTCTGTCCTTGCAAAACCATCAGAGAGGGTTTTCCCGATGTTCCGGAAGGTTCACCGTCATCACTTGAGTGTTCAACTGTTTGATCATACTTATTCAGGTATCTGTATGCCGTTACAAAATGCCGTGCTTTAGGATGTTCTTCTTTTAGTTTATGAAGCAGCATTTCATATTTGTCGTATGGCACCAGGTAAGCAATAAACTTTGACTGCTTCACTTCAAGAGTATTTGCATACTCTTCTTTTATAGAGTACATGTAAAGTATATTTTACGCTAAATTTGTATAAACTTTTTGAACATCCTCATCATCTTCGAGTCTTTCTAAAATTTTATCTACATCAGCCTGCTCTTCTTCGCTGATTTGTATCGGAGTATTTGCAATTCGCTCAAGTGTTGCTTTTGTAATTTCTACACCCATTTTTTCCAGTGCTTCATTCATCGTACCAAAACTTGTATAGTCAGCTGTCACTAAAACAACTCCGTCTTCTGTTTCTATCTCTTCAAGCCCTGCATCTATAAGTTCAAGTTCCAGTTCTTCTATATCCATATCTTCTGAAAGTGGAAATTCAAAAAGAGCTTTTCTCGAAAACATAAATTCCAAAGAACCGTTTGTAAGCATTTCTCCACCGTTCTTATTTAAAATACTTTTGACATTTGCTACTGTTCTTGTGTTGTTATCAGTTGCACACTCAATAAAAAGCAGTACACCGTGAGGCGCTTTTCCCTCAAAATTTACCTCTTTCATATCGGCACTGTCTTTGGCAGTCGCCCTTTTTATAGCCGCATCAATATTGTCTTTTGGCATATTTTCAGCTTTTGCATTTAAAATTGCAGTTCTAAGCTTAGCATTCATATCAGGATCACATCCACCCTCTTTTGCCGCCATTGTGATAACTTTACCAAGTTTTGGGAACAATTTGGACATTGCTCCCCATCTTTTTAATTTTGATGCTTTTCTATATTCAAACGCTCTACCCATAAAAAAATTCCTTATTCCGATTATTTTTGAAATTATACCATTTTAGGTGTATAATACGACACAAGGAACATTAATGAGGCTCAGTTTTAGATTAAAACATCATTTTTTCAGTGCTTTTCGCGAACTCTTTGTACACCATCACGGTTCATTGGAATTTCGTGCAAAAATTTTTGCCCTGATAATTGCAGCCAATAAAGAAGCAACAGTGGAAAGCTATATCCTTATAAAAAATATTGGACTGGATCTCTACAAAGAAGATACTGACAGAGCAAATCTTCTGATGCTTTCAACAAAAGAACTTGTCAAAAAAGTACAAGACAACAATGGTTTAAATATTGACGCACTTGTTTTAAACATACAAAAAGAGTTGAAAATAATTCCCAGATACGCACATAAAATAGATATCGATTCACTTCGCAGACTACTCCAGTATACTTATGATACGGACACTTTGGCCTACCAGGAAAATATTTTAGAATTTTTACAAAAAATTAAAGATGAAACACTCAATGACAAAGGATAACCTGTGGATATACAAACATTAGCACTCCATGCCGGATATGAAAAAGATACGCAAGGGACTATGGCGGTTCCGATTTATCAGACAACTGCCTATGAGTTTCGTGATGTAGAACATGCTGCGAATCTTTTTTCATTAAAAGAACTCGGCAACATATACACACGTCTTAACAATCCTACAACGGATGTTTTTGAAAAACGTTTTGCAGCACTTGAAGAGGGTGAAGCAGCCATTGCTACAGCAAGCGGTATGAGTGCAATCTTTTTTGCAATTGCCAATGCAGCCCAGGCAGGAGACAACATTATTTGCGCCAAGCAGCTTTATGGAGGAAGCTTGACGCTCAGCACGCATACACTCAAACGTTTTGGCATAGAAGCCAGATTTTTTGATGTGCATCAACCCAAAGAGATAGAAGCACTTATTGATGAAAATACAAAAATAATCTTTTTTGAATCATTGACTAATCCGAGTATTGATGTTGCGGATATAGAGGCAATTACCTCCATTGCAGACAAATATAATATTTTAACTGTTGTTGACAATACAGTTGCAACCCCTGCTTTGTGCCGTCCTTTTGAGTTTGGAGCAGATATTACTGTACACAGTGCCAGTAAATATACTACAGGTCAGGGGCTTGCCATAGGCGGAATCATGGTTGAGAAAAAGAATCTTGCAGAAAAACTCAAAGACAATCCGAGATATGCTCATTTTAATGAACCTGATGCCTCGTACCACGGACTTGTCTACACAGATGTCGGGCTTCCTCCCTACACACTTCGCGCCCGTCTTTCCCTTTTGCGTGATTTGGGTGCTGTTGTCTCTCCGTTTAATTCATGGCTCTTTATTCAAGGAATGGAAACACTTCCCTTACGCATGAGAGAACATTCAAAAAATGCACTTTTACTGGCAGAATTTTTAGAATCACATCCTAAAGTAAAAAAAGTAAACTACCCTGGCTTAAAAAGTAATCCTAACTATAAGAATGCCCAAAAATACTTTCAAGACGGTTTGTGCAGTGGACTGCTCAGTTTTGAGGTTGAAAATTTTGATGAAGCAACAAAAATTGTCAATGCCACAAAACTCTATTCACTTGTTGTCAATATCGGTGATTCAAAATCGATTATTACGCACCCTGCTTCGACAACACACCAGCAACTCTCACATGAAGAACTGCTTGCCTGTGGTGTTCCTGAAGGTCTGATTAGAATTTCCTGTGGTTTGGAGAGTCCAAAAGATTTAATTGAAGATATGAAAGAGGCACTTGAAGCATAATTAAGACTCTTTTGCTAAAATACTGTTACTAATTTTCGGAGAGCAATCACCTTGTCTTTAAACCTGCAAACGCATACAGAACATTTTACAAACCCGCTTTATCTTGAAAGCGGGCGTATTTTAGAACCGTATGATATTATTTATGAAACCTATGGCACACTTAATGAAGAGAAGAGCAATGTAGTGGTTGTCTGTCACGCACTTACCGGTTCACATCATGCTGCAGGACTGTATGAAGATGATGCAAAACCCGGCTGGTGGGATGGCTTTATCGGTCCGGGAAAAGCCATTGATACTGACAGATATTTTGTAATATGCTCAAATGTCATAGGCAGCTGTTTTGGTTCCACAGGTCCTATGAGCATGCAGTACCCCCATCACGAACCCTACCGTTACAAATTTCCGGTTGTCAGCATAAAAGACATGGTAAAAGCACAGCGTATTTTGTTTGACAGGCTCGATATTCACAGAGTACATGCAATAATCGGCGGTTCCATGGGCGGTATGCAGGCACTGCAGTTTGCCATACACTATCCAAACTTTGCCAACAAAATTATTGCAATGGCAACAACACATGCAACACAGCCATGGGCAATAGCTTTTAACAAAGTTGCGCAGGAATCCATTCTCAATGATCCTGATTTCAAACAGGGATATTATGATCCGAATCTTCTCAAAGAACAGGGACTCTCCGGGATGGCAGTCGGTCGTATGGCGGGGCATATCAGCTTTTTGTCTCCAGAATCAATGCGTGAAAAATTTGGCAGAGAGTATAAACTCACAGATGGGCTGTATGAGCTTTTTGGAAAGTTTCAGGTAGAGTCTTATCTGGAATACAACGGGTACAATTTTACAAAATGGTTTGATCCCTTGTCCTATCTTTATATCACAAAAGCCATTAACATATATGACCTGTCTCGAGGATTTGACTCGCTGGATGAAGCACTTAAAAGAATAACCTCTGCTCTGTATCTGATAAGTTTTAAAAATGATCTGCTGTTTAAAAACACTGAAATGCAAGAAATGGCACAGATACTCAAAAAAATAGGAAACAGAAATCATGATTATATAGATATTGACAGCAACTATGGTCATGACGCATTTTTGGTAGAGCTTGATAAATTTGAAAACAATGTAAAGGATGCACTCAATGGCTAAAGAAAAATTTGAAAAAAAACTCCAAAATGCCAAAGAAATTTTGGAAACACTTATGAGCCCCGAGATTACACTTGAAGAAAGTGTAAAAGCCTATGAAAAAGGCATGAAAGAGTTGGCCGAAGCACAAAAAATGCTTGAAGAAGCTCAAATCAAAATTCAAAATTTAAAAACTACGCAATGAGAGCGGCAGTTTTACAGCTCAATGCACAGGGAATGAGTTCTACAAAACTTTATAACTATATTCGGATAGCCAGTAAAAAAGGCGTCAAAGTCCTACTTCTTGGTGAATACGTTCTCAATCCTTTTTTCAAAGAACTCGAACAGATGTCTGTCTCTATGATAAAAGAGCAGGCACTCCATCAGATTAAAATCCTCAAAGAACTCTCTTTAACATACAGTATAACAATAATCGCTCCCTTGGTTATTGTCAAAAAAGATAAGATTTACAAATGCATTGCAAAGTTTTCTCCAACATCTGCCTCTTACTACAATCAGCAAATCCTTATTAACTATGCCCACTGGAATGAAGAAAAATTCTTTGCAAATGCACTTGCACCACTGCTCTCCCCTATGGTTTTTAAAATTGACGGCTTCAAATTTGCGGTAATGAACGGATTTGAACTTCATTTTGATGAATTTTTTGCTAAACTTAGAAATAAAAACATAGACTGTTTGCTTGTACCGAGCGTTTCAACTTTTGACTCTTATGAGAGATGGAAAGCATTAATACTCACAAGAGCATTTACACACAATATGTATATACTCAGAGCCAACAGAATCGGTGAGTATCAGGACAAAGAGTTTGTATGGAAATTTTACGGTGATTCTATATTGGCATCCCCGAATGCGGAAGTTTTAAACCATTTGGGAAATACTGAAGAGTTAATGATAGTTGATATGAGTCATACAGAGGTAGTGCGCTCTCGTCGCACATGGGGATTTAAAGAAGCTATCAGCAAGAGAGCATTAAAACTTACAAAAAAGGATTTATAATGATGGAGTATTTTCACAGACAGGTGCAACTTTGGGGAGAAGAGACACAAAAAAATCTTCAAACAAAAAAAATAGCAATTGTTGGAGCAGGAGGGCTTGGTTCTTCGCTTGCCTTTGCTTTGGGATCAACAGGAATCGGAGAAATCCACATTATAGATTTTGATGAAGTCAGTCTGCATAACATTCATAGACAAATCGCTTTTAAACTAGGAGATGAAGGGAAGAACAAGGCAAAAATAAATGCTGAAATTATACAACAGCGATGTCCCTTCACAAAAGCTGTTTCCCATGAGTGTAATTTTGAAGAGTGGAGCAAAAAAAACATTACAGTGGATCTCATTTTAGATGCCACAGATAATCTTCCTACACGCGGGGATATTAACACGTATGCAAAAAAAGTCAATACACCCTGGATTTATGGAAGTGTAGAAGCATTTCACGGACAGGTCTGTTTTTTTGACAAATCATCTTTTAATGACGCCTTTAAAATTGTACAAAAAACACCCGCAGGTATTGCAGCACCGATTGTTATGCACATAGCATCTCTGCAGGCAAACCTTGCTTTGAGATTCTTGGCGGGTTTACATGTAAAGAAAGATTTGCTTTATTATCTTTTTTTTAATGAAGAAGGAGAATTGATTACTCAGAAATTCGGATTGCCAACAGCGGATTAGTTACAAACAAAAGAGGGAACGAAAAATGTTATGTTTGCCCCTTATTTTAACCCGCCAATTCTAATATCAAGTGCAATTTTTTAAAAGTAAGTTGAAAGGCAGGGTTAACTGATAACCTGCTAATCTATTTCAACCAAAAAATAAAAATTGACAAAGCATAAAAAAATAGTTCCAAGAGTGTTGAAAAATTTTGTTGAAAAAACAATACACCAATTCAAATTTAAAGTTCGTTGTTTAGGGGGTTTGTAAGTGGTGGGTTCTGAGTGACTCGAACACTCGACCGCTCGGTTATGAGCCGAGAGCTCTAACCAACTGAGCTAAGAACCCACTTATTGTTGGTAGGTCGGAATTATACAAGGAGCTTCCTTATATAATCCTTATTATGCGGTTACTACTGCGTATTTATCATCCAGATGGAAAATATATCCAAATATCTCCAAAATGAGTACAGTGATGTTTCTGTCACCCCTTTTTCTTTTAGCTCTTCAATGAGCGGCTTATAGAGTTCCAGCCATGTTTGACGTGCTTTTGCATCAATGCGAAACGGTGCGTGACGACCTACCATTTGCGGTGCCCCTCTGTTTTGATTAAAATACTTCGGTCCTCCGCATATTTGAATGAAAAAATCTGCCGAATTCACTTTTGCTTTTTCAAATTCTGCATCATCCTGAGGAAAAAGATGAGAAATATCACTCTGTTTTATTGCATCATAGTGTTTGGAAATCAGTTCCCTGATGCCTTCCTCCCCTACTTCCAGCAAAAACTCCGGTATTGGTTTTGTCACCGGTGGTCTTACACCAAACTGCGCCTGACTTATTTCTAAATTCATTTTTATCCTTTGTTTGCTTGAGGTGGTTTGATTTTATATACAACAGCATAAAGCAAGGGGACATACAACAGATTTAACACTGTCGCCCATGCGATACCATATCCCAAAGATATTGCCATCGGTTGGAGTATTTTTGCCTGACCTGATGCAAAAAATATAAGTGTTAAAAGCCCCAGTACGGTTGTCAGCGATGTCAAAAGAATCGGTCTGAGTCGTGTTTGCGCTCTTTTCATCAGATCTTCTGTATTTTTGGCATTTTTTATAAAATCTACCATGATAAGCCCGTCATTGACAACAACACCTGCAAGCCCTACTATACCTATGAGTCCCGGCATAGTCAGGTTTAGCCCCATTATCCAGTGTCCCACATAAACACCCAGAAGTACAAGAGGAATTGTACTGATAACAATTAAAGATTTTCTTATAGAATCAAAGAGCCACACCAAAGTAATAAAAATTAAAAATATTGCTATAAGCGCCGACTGCATCATCTCTCTTTTGTTTTTGTTATTCTCTTTTTCTTCTCCTTTGATATCTACAGCAATGCCCTCTTTTTTAAACTTTTGCAGTGTCGGTTGAAGTTTTTTCATGAGTTCGGATGATGTTATAATTTTTTTGTCTGTAGAAGCATAAACACTGCGTACTCTTTTGCCGTTTTCTTTTTTAAGCGTTACAAAGCTTTGTATATACTCAAAATCACATATCTCTTTTAAGGCAACATATTTGTCTGATCCCGGAACCTGCAATTCAATTGTATGTATGGAACGTATCTCTTTATTTACATTGCTGTCAAGTCGTATACGCACCAAGCCCTGGTCATTAAAAAGTTTCCCGTATTCCCCTTTAAGATAATATGCCCGCAGTTCATTTGAAACATCCTGTTCGGTAAAGCCCAGTTCCTGACCATATCTGTTTACATGTAACTTTAATTCTTTCTCACCGAGCGTTGCATCATCTGCTATATTGTAAACACCCTTGATACCTGCGAGTTCTTTTTCAAGAATTTTCAGATAGGGTACAACACTTTGGGCATTTTTTGTACTCAAACCAATTTCGACATCATGTGCTATCACCCCTGCACCAGGTACTTTCACAACAAGTTCTTCAAAAGCTGATTTTTGATTTTTCAATACTTCTTTAATCTCTTTTGCTATCTCTTTTGCATCTTTTTTACGTGTTTGTACTCCAGGGTTGTATTCTATAGAGAGATAAGGACTGATGTATGTATCAAAAAAATTCTCAGGCGCGCGCTCATGTAAATCTATAAATATATGAAACATATTTTCACCGAGTTCGGCTCTGTTTTTGGCATCCATTTTAAAACCGATAACAGAAGTTACAGAGGAGACATCTTCATTATTTATGTTTTTAAGGATGATATTCTCCAGTTTTGTTACAATTTTTTCCGTATCTTTGAGTTCATTGTTAATATTGACCTTTCCATAGACATATATTTGAGTATTGTCAAAATCCGGAAAAAGCTGAAATTTTGCATTTTTAATCATTACAAATTCAAGTAAAACAATGCTCACAACAATAACACTCAAAGAGAGAAACTTTCTTCTAAAAAGAAAATGCAGGGCTGTACTGTACCAGTCATGCATTTTCTGCCAAAATCGTTTTGTAAAACTCCCTTCTTTGGAGACTTTCAAAAAGTCATGTGCATGCAAAGGAAGAAAATAAAAAGCTTCAAAGAGTGAAGAGAGTAAAAGGACCGTTATCATTATAGGAATTATCTTAATAAACATTCCCATTTCACCTGTCATCAAGAGCATAGGTAAAAATGCGAAAACTGTTGTAAGCGTTGCCGTAAGTACGGCAGGAAACATCTCTGCCGCACCTGTTATGACCGCTTCTTTTCTATCCATCCCCTCTTCAAGGTGCCTGTAGATGTTCTCAGCTACAACTATTGCCTCATCAACGAGCATTCCAAGCGCAATCAGTGCTCCCAGAAGAGAGAGCATATTAAGACTGTCTCCCAATATCTCTGTCACGATAAGCCCTATCATAAAACTTACAGGAATACCGAGTGCAACAACAAAGGCTATACCTCTGTTGATAAAAATCAGCATTGCCAAAAAAACAAGCATCAAACCAAACATTATATTTGAAAAGACGGTATTGAGGCGGTTTTTAATCCATACAGAAGTATCTGTGTAGATGTTATAATCCAAATCAGGATGTTTTGCTTCTTGTTTTTTTAAAAGTTCTCGTATCTCTTTTACCAAAGCAATGGCATTGCCGTTTTTGCTCTTTGTGACATTTATTGAAATATTTCGTACCCCATTATAGTGGGAGAGTTCCACCTCATCACTCAACTTGAAAGAAACCTCTGCAATATCGCCGATTTTAACTCTTTTTCCACCAACATCAATCAGTGTATTTTCAACCGCCTTTTGTGTCTTTTCACCGTTGTATGTAGAAATATAAAGATGATTTGCTTTTTGTTTGATAGTGCCTATGGGAAAAATCGAACTTATTTTGGAGAGTTGTGCGACAACCAGTGTTGAGGAGAGTCCGTAGGCTCTTATTTTTTGCGGATTAAGCTGTATATCCAACTCTTCATCGGCATCACCACGAATTGTAATGTCGCTCAAATCTTTAAACTTGCTTAATTCTGTTTTAAGTTCATCTGCATGTTTTAGCAGTGTTTCTTTAGGAACATCACCGGAGAGAGCTATAAGAACAAGGGGAAATGCATGTGTTTTGATTTTGGCAACAGGCTCATTCATATCCGCCGGCAAATCTTTTTTTACACTGCTCACCACATCTTTGACATCATTGAGTACTGTAATATTGTCCGAACCGTTCTTAATGTCTGCACTGATACTGAATGAACCGTTTTTGATACTGCTTTTTATATCTTCAAGTGCATCAATATTCTGCAAATCATTTTCAATGCTCTGCACAACCATTTTGTCCAAAATATCAGCCGATGTTCCGGCATAACCGCCTTTTATGGTTATTTTATCCATATTCATCGGAGGGAAAATCTCTTTGGGTATATTGATATACGCAAAAATGGAGAGCATAAAAATAAAGAGTAATAGTATATGATTTAAAAGTGGTTTTTCTGTAGCAAATTCTATAAACTTACGAATCACTGCTGTTCCTTAAAAGAGAGTATCTAGTATTTGATTTTTAAATTTTATCGACTCAACAGAAGCACGGATGAGTTTGTTTTCTTCTTTGAGCGTATCATACTCTACTTTGAGTTTTGCAATATCTCTGCTTTTAAAGTAAATTTGCTCTGTAATGTAAATTTTAGGAAATGCAAACATGGCTATAAATGTCAACACCAGCAACATATATAAAAAATAGTTCAGACCTAACTTTTGTTTTGATATGACCAGATTATCAAGTTCATCTAAAAGTTCGTTCTTTTCGCTCATTTTTCACCCATTTGGAACAGACGCATTTTTGCGCTGCGGCTCCTGACATTTTCTTTGAGTTCTTCATCTGTAGCCGTAATCGGTTTTTTCGTTAAAATCTTTCCTAACTGATTATTGTTTCCGCATGTACAGCGAAATGCCTCAGGAGGACATATGCATGATTTGGACCATTTGGAAAACTCTCTTTTAACAATCCTGTCTTCAAGAGAGTGAAAAGATATTATTGCTACTTTTGCATCCGGCAGTTTTGCTTCTTCTATGCTCTTGAGCAGTGATCTGAGTTCACCGAGTTCATCATTTACTTCTATGCGGATTGCCTGCATCAAAAGTGTTGCAGGATGAATTTTCTTGCCTCTTGGCATATGTGGTTTGACGGCTTCACTTAACTCTTTTGCAGAAACAAAAGGACGGTTTTGTACAATAGCATCTGCAATTTTTTTATAGTTTCTGAGTTCTCCGTATTCTAAAAGTATTTTTTCAAGTTCGCTTTTAGCATATTCATTCACTACATGTAAAGCACTCAGTGGTGCTTCTTTGTCCATACGCATGTCAAGTGTCTCACTCTCGTACGAAAAGCCCCTCTCTTTTTGGTCAAGCTGCAAAGAAGACACCCCTATGTCTGCAAGGATGCCTTTAATTTCGCCGGGATCAACCTCTTGCAAAATTTCTTGCATCACATTTGAAAAACGGCCTTTTCTTATACTTACTCTCTTACCGTATTGTTCAAGACGTTTTGTTGAAAAGTCTATAGCGGTCTGATCCTGATCAATTGCTATGAGTTTTATATTTGGATTGGCTTCAAGTATCATACAGGAGTGTCCGCCGTACCCCATGGTACAGTCTATCACTATACCCTCTTGTAAATCTTTAAAAGCTTCGACAACCTCTTTATATAAAACCGGAACATGTGGAATATTTTGCAAAAGACACCCTGTCAATAGAAATTTATTAGTGATTATACAGCAAATTTGATTTAGGTTTAATTTTTTATACTGTATGATTTACTCCAAGAACAAAAAAAGGGTCTTCTTATGGTTTTACAGTATCAAAATGAGTTACTTGCTCTGGCAGCTATATTTCTGCTCATACTCATTTATCTTGGAATAAAACGAAAAAACAAAACAGAAGCTGACACAAAAGCGGCTAAAAAAGAAGAAGCACTCAAAGCAGAGCAAAGTGGACAAAGTACTGCAACACCACAAAAAAAGATTCAAGAAAAAAAAATACAACATTCTGTGCCAAGGCATGCAAAGATAACAAAAGAAGATTTTAAAATATTTGCCGGGGAAAGAATTCTTTTGGCCGAAGACAATCTCATCAACCAAAAAGTAATCCTTGGAGTCCTTGGAGACAGCGGTATAGAAGTAGTTGTGGCAAATGACGGACAGGAAGCACTTGACATCCTCAAAACAGACAAAAACTTTCTCATTATACTCATGGACGCGCATATGCCGAGAGTTGACGGGTTTGAAGCCACCAGAGCTATCAGACATGATCCGCAGAACAATCATATCCCCGTCATTGCACTGAGTGGAGATACGGCAAGTGATGACATTAGAAAAATGAAAGAAGCCGGTATGGATGAACATCTTGAAAAGCCTTTGCAGGTCGGTGCTTTGTATGATATTTTGTATCATTACTCAAGCAGAATCTCTTCTGCTGAAGAGAATTCTTCGGATTTACCAACTTTAGATACACACAGAGGATTGCAGGTATGCGGGAATGACAGTGGTTTTTACCATGATATTTTAAAAGAGTTTCTTGTCGCCTACAGCAACTCAGCAGAGGAGTTGGAAATTTTATTCAAAAACAATAAAACAGATCAGGCTGACAGTCTGTTACTTGACATCATCGGTGTCTCTGCAAATATTGGGGCGGATGCTTTAACTGCCTGTGCAAACGATATTAAAAACAAAATAGCTGAAAATGAAAGTAGCGATCTTACTTTATATAAGAAAAGAGTTCAAGAACTTATCCAAAGCATTGAGAATTATTTTCTTACATGTAAGTAACGGGATAAGCCTAAGCAACTTACATATAAGAAAAACTATTACCAATCTACACATATAAATAATTCCTTAAATAAATAACAAAATTCATTCACCTAATGTAACACTAATTATAAAAATAAGATAAAATCATTATGTTAGTCAATAAAATTGATTTATATCAATATTATTGGTATCAGAAAAGACTAGAATACATATGATTCTAAAATATTAACAGAGTTTAAGGAGTGTAAAATGATCGATCCATCTATAATCAGACCGGAAATTGCGTTGGATGATTTTCTAACTATATTTGTATCGTCAGCACTTGTGTTAGTTTTTGGAGGATTTTATGTTGGTATATATACTGCAGTAAAAGTTAAACTACTAAAACCGTGGAGTATGCTTTTTGCATACATGTTTTGGGTATTGACTGCCTATTGTTTGTATTTAATGGGAAGTTTAATGCATGTCGGGGAATTTACTGCAAAAGCTTTAGTTGTCGCAGCAATTGGATTGTTTTTACTTCCATTTGCTGTTTATTATATGCAAAATCAGGTTCATGAAGAAAATGAACACTGATTGTTAATATATATTTTGACAATAAATTTATAGGAGGATACAGTGGCTAATAAATCTGTATGGAGTGACAATCGTTTCTGGCGAAGAACAGCAACGTGGGTTACAGGTTTTGCATCAGTTCTTTTAATTTGGCTAACGTTTGATACGTCAGCTCAGATTGCAATGGGAAATGATCAGGATCTACAAAACAAGGTGACGAAGAGGGTTCCAGGACCTACCGTTATAAATTACAAAATCACGTATGAAATGAGCGCAAAACGTGGTCATGAAATTCCTGTGATTGGGGAAAAAGAAAAGTTCTTTGGTCGAGATGACTATTCTGAAGAAGAAGCCGGGGCTTTACTTCACTTAGGCAAGTTGGGCTCACAGGCCAAAAACTGTATGGATTGTCATACACTTCTTGGGAATGGCGCATACTATGCACCTGACTTAACAAAAGCATGGTTGGACCCTGCATGGGGACCAGATGGTGCGATGCAGGCTTTAACGGGGAAAAACACAAAAGAAGAGGCGATGGCTGAATTCCTTATGCATCCGGACCAGTATCCTACACATGCCCGTATGATGCCGGATTTAGGTATCACAGCAAAAGAGGCTAAAGGTTTAGTTGCTTTCTTGAAACATATGTCATCTATTGACACAAATGGCTTCCCAAGAAACTTTGGAAAAATAAAAGGAGCAGTTCATGGCAAGTAAATATTTAACAGGTGTCGGAAGTGAATCAAAACAGTTGGCAACATGGTATTTTACATTTGCAGCTATTCTCTTTGGCGCCCAATTACTTTTCGGGTTAGTGGCAGCGATTCAGTATGTAATGCCTGGTTTTTTATATGGCGTTCTGGACTTTTCAATTGCCAGAATTATACATATTAATGCACTCGTTGTTTGGATGGTCTTTGCAATGTTTGGTTCTGTTTACTGGTTACTGCCGGATGAGACAGGTATTGAGACAGTCGGTATCAAAATCGGAAAGCTTTTGTTTTGGATTTTTGCAGCAGCAATCGTTGTCGTTGTACTTGTATACCTGTTCATTCAGGTAGGTCCTGCAGATGCAACAACAATCTGGTTTATTACAGAGGGTCGTGAATATATTGAAGCACCTCGTTGGGCTGACTGGGGCATTGTCGTTGTCGCACTTGGATTTGTCGGAAATCTTTTCTTAACAGGAATGAAAGGGGAGCAGACAGGAATTGTCACCGTTCTTATGGCAGATATGATTGCCTTTGCAGGTCTTTATTTGGCCGGTATGTTCTTTACGGACAATATTTCAGTTGATCAGTACTGGTGGTGGTGGGTAATCCACTTATGGGTTGAGGCTACCTGGGAAGTTTTCGTTGGCGCGATTGCGGCTTACGGTCTTATTACTATGATTGGCGCGCACCGTAAAGTTGTTGAAATGTGGTTATGGATAGAAGTTGCAATGCTTTTCGGTTCAGGTATTCTTGGACTTGGGCACCACTACTTCTGGATTGGTACACCTGAATACTGGTGGGAAATTGGTGCACTATTCTCTGCACTTGAACCGTTACCGCTTGTAGCTATGTTTATTCATGTACTTTATGATTGGGGTAAAACGCAAGGTGGAGAAGAAGCAAGAGGAAACAATGTTTCTGTTATTAACAATAAGCCTGCATTTACATGGTTTGTCCTTAATGCTTTTGGTAACTTCTTGGGTGCAGGTATTTGGGGATTTTTCCATACACTACCTCAAGTAAACCTTTATACTCACGGTACACAGTTTACTTCGGCACACGGGCACTTAGCTTTCTTTGGTGCTTATGCAACTATTCTTGTCGGTATGATGTATATTGCAGTTCAAGGCACAAACGGGATTAAAATTATGAAAAACACGAAAGCCTCTATATGGGCTGTTAGCCTAATAGTTAGTGGGGTAGTCGGCATGACCGTAGCACTTACGATTGCAGGATATGTACAGGTTCTTGTTTCTCGTGCACAAATGGGTGCTACTTGGGCAGGATATTTTGACGGTCAAAGCGGAATGTGGTTTTCTCAAGCAATGGATTGGAGACTCATTATGGGTGTAGTTACATTCACAGGTTTCATATTCTTGGCAAAAGATTTACTTACAACTGGTAAAAATCCAGTACACGAAAGATAAGGAGATACAATGTTTGAACCATTTACAGATGTCAACCCGAGTTTTTTCGGTTGGCTTAACCAAGGTCCTTTGACCTTAACAATTTTTCTGCACACTATAATAATACTTCCAATGATTTGGATCTATTTTCAGGAGAAGAAACGTTTGGAAAATGAAAACTAGTCGGTATTGACTCTTTATGAGTCAATATCTAATCATATTTTAGAAGGAGAAATAAAATGAGATTAGGTAAATTAGTTATATCAGCTGCAGCGTTTGCAGTTGTCAGTTCAGGTCTGTTTGCGGGTACTTCGCATATGGATGTTGAGAAAATGTTCGAAAAAGAGTGTCAGGGTTGTCACGGTCCAAATCATGAAGGGGGCGTCGGTGCGGATTTGCGTCCGGCAAAATTAGAAAAGAAAAATGCATACAGTCTGGCTGAAGTTATTTTAAATGGTCGCCCCGGAACTGCAATGCCTGCATTTGCAAATAAAATGAATCAAGCAGATGCACAAAAAATGGTGGATTATCTTCAGCATTTCAAAGGTAAAAAAATAGAAGTCCTTACGCTCGATGCGGTAAAACAAGGCTGGAAAAAACTTAATGATAGAGCAAAGCTATTAAAAAAATATCCGCATGCAGTAGATGTAAAACATGTTACGGATATTTGTTTTGTTACAGAACGTGATGCAGAAAGAGTTACTTTTATCGATGGCACAAGTGGTAAAATACTTTCACGTCACCCTGCAGGTTTCGCTGTTCACGTAACAGTAACAAACAAACGTCAGCCTCGTTATGCATACTCAATCTCTCGTTCGGGTTTAGTCACTATGTTTGACCTTGCATCAAAAGGTCAGCAAAAAATTGCACAGGTACAAGTCGGTTCCGATTCTCGTGGTTTAGCAGTTTCACCTGATGGAAAATACCTCATGGCAGGAAACTATGTTCCGGGCGGTGCAATTTTAATGGATGCAATGACACTTGAGCCGTTAAAAGTTTACCCAACTTCATCTGTAATTAACATGGACGGAGATATCGGTTCATCTCGTGTAGCAGGTATCTATGATACTCCATACGGTCCATATATTGCATTTGCACTCAAAGATGCAGGGCATGTCTATATTATAGATTATTCTAAACCAAACTTCCCAATTGTCGGAGATATTCCAAATATCGGTAAAATCCTGCATGACGGTTTTGAAAATGAAGGAAAAGAAATAGGCCGTTACCTAATGCAAGCTTCTCAAGGAAGTGATGTAATGGGTGTAGTTGACTTTAAAACAAAATCTTTGGTTGCCAAAGTATACACAGGTCCGGGAAGCAAGCCGCATCCAGGTCAAGGTTCATCATGGTATAATGACAGATACGGTCAACTCTATGCGACAAACAGTATGAATGTCGGTGATGTAGTTATTTGGGACAGCAACTGGGATGTTGTTGCACATGTAAGAACTGCAGGCGGCGGTCTATTTGTCGGTACAAGTGAGCATACACCGTTTATCTGGTCTGATTGTGTACTCGGCGGTCCAGATAACTGGAATAAAATCTACCTTATCAACAAACAAACATTAGAGACTGATAGAATTTTGACAGTCGGTACAAAAAAAGGAACTATTACAGATCCTGTAACGCATAAAACACTTTACAGTTGGAAAGTCCCTACTGTTAAAGATAAAAAAGGCAAAGTAATTATTCCTCGTATTTTACATGCTGAACCTGCTAATCATGGTCATTGGACAATGGTTTCAGAGTGGAATGCCGGTCGTATCGGTATTTATGAAGCGAAAACCGGTAAATTTGTTAAATATATAGAAGGTTTGACAACACCGACGTTTACATATTCTATCGAACACAGACAGTCTATTCCTGGCGCGTAGACTCTACTTTTATATTTCTCCCTTTTTTGGGAGAAATCCTCTCATTACTTGATATAAATCATCTTTTTTTTCATAATATTTTTTTATAATTATATATCTAAGCTTTTTATTTAATTTTTCCCTGTTTTTTGGGATTTATAAGCAAAATTTCAAGTAAATTTTCGCTACAATATAAGCAATATACAGTTCTTAAAAAAGGGAGATGGAGTGAAAAAACTGATTATTCTTTTTTTACTTTTTTGCTCTGTGGCTTTTGCACAAAAGCCAGATGGTAAAAAAGTCTTTCAAACTTACTGTTGGGGATGCCATCATCAAACAGCAATGGCCTTTGGTCCCCCGTTTTCCCAAATTGCCGCAAAAAGAACAAAATCTGAAATAGAAGCCTATATAGCTTCTCCAAAATCAATGTACAAAGCTTTTGGCTACAAAAGAACTGTTATGACACAGCTTCATCTCAATGCACAAGAGCTCGATGCCATCAGTGACTATATTCTCTCTTATAAAGGTAAAAAATAATGTTTCGATTGTCAAATCTTATCGCCTCCGTTGTCGAAGAAAAAAAAGAGAGGATTTTAGACGGCAGTATCGCCATTTGGAACTTTACCAACCGCTGTAATCTCTCCTGTCTGCACTGTTACTCAAAATCAACCTTGGATGAAGTAGATACCCTCACAACTGGGCAGATTAAAAAAACCATCCTGGAGATGAAAGCCAATGGTGTCAAATTTATCATCTTTTCAGGGGGCGAGCCCTTAACAAGAAAGGACCTCTTTGAAATCGCCGATTTTTGCAAAGAAAACGGTATCATTACCTACCTCTCAAGCAACGGGCTCTATTTTACAAAGGGCAATATAAAAAGAATTACCGATACCTTTAACTATGTCGGTGTAAGTATAGACGGCGATGAAGCCACACATGATTACTTCAGAGGGCTCAAAGGGGCTTTTAAAGAAACATTAAAATCTGTTTTGCTTGCCAATGAAACAGGCGCAAAAGTCGGTATTCGATTTACTATGACAAAAGACACCATCAATTCTTTGGAATATATTTTTGATTTGGTCGAAAAACACAATATTCCAAAAATATATATTTCCCATTTAGTCTACTCTGGACGGGGACTTGATAACTTGAAAATGGATTTGACAAAAGAGCAGAGAAAAAAAGCGGTTGATTTTATACTTAACAAAGCATTTGAGTATTATGAAACCGGACGTGACATAGAAATAGTGACCGGAAATATGGAGATGGATGCGGTTGCATTTCTCAATAAGTTTGCACAAAAGTATCCGGAACTTAAAGATAAAATGAGACAAAGACTTGTAAAATGGGGCGGCAACTCCGCAGGTCGAAAACTCCTCAACATAAACAGCGAAGGCGATGTGCGTCCTGACCCGTTTTTTCCTCTCATTGTCGGTAATATTATTCATCAGGACTTTGGTGATATCTGGCAAAACGGAGCATTATTGGATGAGCTGAGAATTCATCCAAGAAAACAAATCAGCGGTATTTGCAGTACATGTAAGCAGATAGATATATGTAACGGCGGCAGTCGCGCACGTGCGTATGCAATAACAGGTGACCTGTGGAGTGAAGATCCATCCTGTTATTTAACCCAAGAAGAAAGAGAGACAGTATAATGAAAATAAGAAAAATTTTAGCAGTTGTATTAACAGCCTTGTCTTTACATGTAATTGCAAGTGCACATGAAAAAGTCTTTGTTGTTGAGAGAGAGAGTAATTCGGTAGCAGTCATAGAAGACGGGCTCCCAAGAAACCATATGGAGCATATGCACAATATGAATCATGGTGTTATGAAGTTTTATGGCAAGGACGGCTATCTTATCTCCCGCGACGGCTATATTATAAGATTTAATCCTGTCAGCGAAAAAAAACTTTCCGAATATAAAACAAGCAAAAGTGCCATAGGGTTTGTCATTAACAAAAACTATGTCGCCGTTGCCAACTATGATGACAAAAGTGTAGATATTTTATCCCGTAATCTGCAGCCCATACAAAAGCTCAAAACCGGTTCACGCAATGTTGGTATAAAAATCTATAAAAACTATCTTGTTTTTTCAGAGATGGACAAAGACACGATTGCCGTTTACAAAGACACAAACAAAGGCAAAGGCAAACCGCATTTTGTTCTCTACAAAGAGTTTAAAGATGTGGGAATTATGCCTTTTGACGCTTTACTTGATGGCAATAAATATGTCAACGGCTTTTTCAACAGTCCCTGGATAGGCGAACTCAACTTGGATACCATGAAATTTAAAAAAATTCCATTACAGTTGGGAGAAAGAGAACCGGTTTTAAAAGTACCGCATTTCGGTTTCTGGTCAGTGAGCCATTCTAAAATCTTCATTCCTGCGGTGGGAGACAACAAAGTTTTTGTCTTTACTCCAAAATTTAAATTTATTACAGCTATTAAAACTGAAGGAATGCCTGTTTTTACTGCCCTTTCACCGGATAAAAAATATTTGGCTGTGACATTCAGCGGTAAAAAGTTTCCGATCATTCAAATCATAGATACAAAAACACTCAAAGTCATTAAAAGATTTCAGTTTGACGGCAAGGTGTTACATGTAAGATGGTCCCGGGAAAAACCTTATCTGTATGTTTCTGTCAATGATGCTAACAAAATCGCTGTAATAAATACAAAAGGATGGTGGTTAAAACGCGAAATTTTTACCATCAAGAAGCCTTCAGGTATTTTTATTTATGAGGAAAAAAACAATGAGTAGAGTTTATTTAACCGGTGCCGGACCCGGAGATATTGAGCTGTTAACAATGAAAGCACACAGAGTTATCGGTGAGGCCGATGTCATCATATATGACCGTTTGGCAAATCCGGAAATATTAGAAATGACAAAAGACGGATGTGAATTTGTCTATGTCGGCAAAGAAGACGGCAGGCATACACTTCCTCAAGAAGAGATAAATGAAGTTATTTACCAAAACTCGCTCAAGCACAATGTAGTTGTCCGCTTAAAAGGCGGAGATCCTTTTGTCTTTGGACGCGGCGGAGAAGAGGGAGCATATTTGCATGAAAGAGGTGTAAAATTCGAAATTATTCCCGGCATCACCTCTGCAGTCAGCGTTCCTGCCTATGCCGGCATTCCGGTCACTCACCGTGGCATTGCCGTGAGTTTTCGAGTAGTTACAGGGCATGAATCCCCAAACAAAAAAGAGTCCCAGATTGCCTGGGAAAATTTCAAAACAGATGACACCATCGTATTTTTAATGGGACTGCATAATCTTTCTAAAATTTCATCAAAACTGATAGAAGTAGGCAAGCCTGAAGATTATCCCTGCGCTGTCATTTCACGCGGTACGACAAAAGACCAGAGTGTTGTTGTCGGAACACTCGGTGATATTGTGCAAAAAGCAGAAGGTGTACCAACTCCCGCACTCATTATAGTCGGAAAAGTTGTTACACTCAGAAAACAGCTTGACTGGTTTCATCACTAATAGTTTTGTAACTTATACTCTTTATACAAGAGTGCAGCTTCGGGATTTCCTGCGTCTATAGCCTTTTGGGCCCATTTCTTTGCCTCTTTGAATTTGTTTTGTGTAACATAGATTTCACTTAACAGATAACAGGCTTTGGTATCACCCTCTTTTGCATTTTTTTTCAGCCACTCTGCGGCTTTGTCAAAATTCATTGTCTGCATATAAATACGGCCTACATTTTGCAGCGCTTTTTTATGCCCCGCTTTTGCCGCACGTTCTAACAGTTCGGCTGCTTTAGAGATATTTTGTTCTACTCCATACCCGTTGTAATACATCAGCGACAAATTATAGGTTGCATTGATACTCCCCTGCTTCGCTTCTGTGTCTAACAATGAAAATGCTTTTTTATAATTTCCGGCATGAAAGGCTTCAAAAGCAGCATCTGACCCGTATAACAATGCACTCAGCAACAGTATAGAAAGTAATTTTTTCATACAATTCCTTTTGTCATATATAATACAATAAAGAGGAGAGAAACAGGGCACCCAAAAATGTTACCGCTAACATTACAGAGCGTTTTTGAGACTCTTGTATCCCGTGATGTGCCTCCAGATAATCACTGAGTCGGATTGCCGGATAGATTGTAAAAATAAACATTGGGAAAGTCAGCACCAAAATAATCATAACATCGTGAAGTGTCATCAAAATTCCTCGAAATTAAATTTTTCTTTATAATTATTATTATATCATATAACAAAGGGGTTACTATGAAAAAAATCATAATTTCGACGATTTCGATACTTTTAAGCACTCTGCTTTTCAATGCCTGCTCAACAGCAAAAATATCATCCGAAGATGTAAAAACAGCTGATTTCATACACTTCAAACATGAGATTCCACTCAAAAAAGTCCATACTCTCATTCGCGAAACCGGTGAAAAAAACGGTTGGAGAATCACTGAGTTTAAAGAAAATATGCTTATCGGAGAAAAAGAAGAAAATGGTAAAATGAAAGCAGTTACCATTACTTTTGCAAAAAATTATTTTAATATCTCACCAAAAGATGCTGATTTGCAAGAAGCTATAAAAAAAGAGGTTGAAGCGACAGAAGAGTAGTTATATTTATATACTTTTGATACACTTGATGCAAGAAAAAAACAAAAGGTATTGAATGGATTTTTTTAAATATATACATGCGGTAGGCACCGGTCCAAAAGGCAACAGAGATTTAAGCTTTGAAGAAAGCAAAGATATGATGGAGCAGGTTTTGAACCAGAGTGTTCCAAGCGAACAAATTGCCGCATTCCTGCTTGGATGGAGACTCAAGCCTGAAACGACAGAGGAGTTCCGAGGAGCTTTAAGCGCATGTGACGAATATACCCGCAAAGAGAATATTCCGGATTCAATAGAATTGGGATACCCTTTTGACGGTAAAGCAAAAAATCCGTATATATTTCCTCTGGTTGCGCAAATGTTAGAAAAGACAGCATTGAAACTTGTCATTATGGGGGATGAAAAACAGCCGGCAAAAGATGGTATCACCACTAAAAATATATGCCAGGAGATAGATCTTCATCCAAATATTAAATATTTTGACAGAAAAGAGTATTGCAACAAACTCCATAAGCTGACAGATATCAGAAACAAACTGGGACTCAGAAGCGGGTTCAATACAATAGAGAAACTTCCAAAAGCTGCAAACAGCAAATATGCCATTACAGGCGTCTTTCACAAACCTTATGTCAAGAAATATGTTGAAATTTTTGCAGACAGATATGAACGTTTTGCCTTAATTCAGGGGAATGAAGGAACACCGGAACTTTTCAGCAAAGGACGCCTTTGGATGATTGAAACAGATGAAGTCAAAGAGATCATTATAGACCCGCAATACTACGGCATACATTATAAAAAATCCTGGGACCAGATCACTCTTGCAGACTCACTCGAACAACTTAACAACCCTTCAGATGAATATTTAAAACTGGCAAAACTCAATGCCGCAGTCTATCTTTTTATAGCCCAACAATACAAAACAATTGATGATGCTTTTGAAGCTTTGCAATAAAAACATCAAGGAGTAAACATCTACTTTTGCTTTAAACACCTGGCTATATCACTGGGTTTCATATGTCCTCGCAATGCCTTGCAGCGAAAGAGCTCATTTTCGTCAAGAAAAAAGAGCGTTGGATATTGCACAGTATAGAGCATTTCTATAGGAAAACTCTCTTTTTGTTTTTGATAGACTATAACAAAAACTGCATATTTTTCAATAAGCGATGAAACTTTTTTGCTGTTGATAATTTTAAAAAGCTCTTTATTGCAAGCAGCAGAGTGTTTTTTTGTCAGATAGACCATCAGTATTTTATTTTCCTGAACAGCTTTTTGATGGGCATTGCTGTAAGAGTTTTCAAGTATAAATGATTCTCCCTCCATGAAAAAGAAACAAAGCAATACAAGAAGTCTAATCAAAATCTTTTTCCAGATCTGCTATTGTAATTACCGGCGGATCCGGAAGTTGCGGGTATGCCGCTTTGACAATATTTGTCACCCATTTCGGATAAATTCTAAAGTTAAGCTTTATGTTTACATGTAAAGGATACTGCAGCTCTTTTTGCAATGAAAATTTTTCTACAACCCGTTTGCCTGCAGGGATTCTTGTATCTTTGAGCAGTTTTTCATATCGCCAAAAAAACAATCCTACCGGTTTGCCCTCTTTGTCTCCAAATACTTTGTTGAAAATGACAGAACCTTTTTGAATCTCTCCCTCTTTATTCAGTTTTCCGCTGCTAAAAACAATTTTTCCGCTTTTGTCTTTTACTGTTATATCAAGCCAGAGTTCCCGAAAATCTGCCGCGCCTGTCGGGAGTTTGTGTCCAGCCCCCACATTTTTTACACCTACAGACAAAACCCCTTTGTCAAGTTTCACATCCAGTTTTGCCGATGTTTTTAAAAGCTGTATGGACTGTGACTCATTCTCTTTGTTTTTCAAGCCGGCAAGAAAATGGTTTCCGCCTGCAAAATAGTGTACTTTGATATCCTTTTTATGTTTTCCCCCGAGAGTTGACCTGCCTTCAAGCGGAGAGAATTTTCCGTTTTTCAAATAGGTCATATGGCAGTCGATACACTCTTTGTGCTCCTTTGGCTTCTTCGGATTGTTGTAGGGTGATTTTTTCCACTGTTCGTACGTTGAGACAACTTTTTTCCCGCTATGCGGCAGAAACTCATTATGACAAGAAGCACAATACTCGCTTTTTTTGTATAAAGGTTTCATATACTCCTGTTTATGAACCTTTGGCTTTGCATTGATAAGCTTCTGCGTGATCCAGACTTTCATATCTGAATGTGCATCTTCATACAGATATTTTTTTCTTTTTGTAAGATTAAGACTGTAGGAACTGTTTCCCGTCGGCTTTGCATCTGTTATACGGTGGCATGCAATACAGGAGACACCCTGTTCAAGTCTGTTTGGATGTTTTTCAAATTCATTTATCAGATTTTTTGATCCCTTGGTAAAAAGCGGTTCCGGCATAATATTGTCTTGCATAAAATGTGTAGTTCTTTCCTGATGCATACTCACGGTACTCGGATTGTGGCAACCCATACACCATTGTCTGAACTCTTTGCCTCTGTCCATTTCGGCTAAATTTTCAAGCACCATATAGTATGGATTGGAATCGGCAAGATGCCTGTGGTTTGAATCCGCCCATTGTTGAAAGACAGCCGGATGGCAGGCCTTACATGTAACGGAGTTTGTCCAGTCTATGCTGTGGTGATGTTTTGCACCGTCTGTAAAGATGATATTTGTCAGTTTCTCTGAACTTGAATAGGCATAGTTTGGGAAGAATATCAGCAAGAGAGGAAGAACAGCTGTCATTTTTTTTACTGCAAAAAACTTTCTCAGATGCAGTGCAAAAAAGAACAGCAAGACAAAAGAGCCATAAAGATGTATATAGTATGAGATAATACCATAGATATCACCGCCTCTGTTGCCTATCAAGAACAGGTACGTTCCGCTGACGAGCAAAAACACAAACACAAAAGCAAATGCCAATCCGCTTTTGCTTTTGTGTTTCATAATTATCATACTCTCATAAATATGCTTATATAAAAAAGGAAGCACAAAAAACAGTGTAAGGACTACAGAACCAAAAATGTGAAGAAATTCTATCACTCGAAAATAGGACCATTGCAGCGAAAAATAGTTCATCAGCAAAATTCCACTGACAAACATAAAGAGAATATCAAGGTTTATATATAAAATTTTCATTGCAGTTCCTTATACTCGACAACATCACCTTCAAGTGACTTTAAAAATGCTACGATTTCATCTATCTGTATCTCTGTTAACTCCATGCTTAACTGATATTTCCCCATAATACGGACAGCTTCCCGTAAATCAAATACGGCTCCGTTATGAAAATAGGGAGATGTTTTCGTTACATTTCTTAAAACAGGTACCCGAAAAAGCTGTTCATTATTTTTTCCCAAAAAGCCGCCTTTATTTTCAAATGGATATCTGCTGTAGGGTTTGATATTGAAATCAAAAGCAGCTACATCACGACCGATAAACTCTGTGCTGAAAATTCCCGTTACATCTATGATATGATTATAATTGCGTGTCGGAAACTTTTGAATTGTCTGTCCTCCGACCGTTATACCGGTATGGCATCCCTTACATCCAAGCTGAATGAAATTTCTGAAACCTCTTTTTGCCTCCTCACTCATAGCAGAGTCATCACCCTCTAAAAATCTGTCATAGGCACTTCGGGTAAGCAGCGTTTTCTGATATACATCCAAAGCCTTACACACATTTTCAAAAGTCACTCCGTCTTCAAAAACTTTGTCAAACTTTTGTTTATATGCATTGTTTTTTTTGACTCTTTCTTCGACCTCTTGCGTTGATAAATTCATTGTATATTTGCCATGTATCATCGGAGCAATAGCAGATTTTGAAGTTGTTGCAGACCCGTCCCACATTCTGTATTTTGCCAAAGCAGAATTTAGGATTGTAGGGGTATTTAAATGATTGGGAGAGGTTTTTCCTTCTGTACCAATAGCAGTTGCAAGTCTGTCACTGCCGCTTTGATCTTTTATATGGCATACCATACAGTCAGTTTTGGCCTGCGGATGAGTCAGGTCATCTAAAAACTGCTTTTTATTGTGCGGATTTTCACCCAACATATGACAAGAAGCACAACTGACTGATGTGTCCTGAGAAAGTATTTTGTCAAAATACAAACTTTTGCCCAAGGCAACTTTCTCTTTTGTTATCGGGTTCTCTTTGGAATCAAGCAGTTTTAAAAAGCCGCTATACTCTTTTGGTATAGGAGACATACCTCTGCTTAAGGCAATTTCCCGAAGTTTCTCATCACTGTAAATTTCTTTTGGTTTGTTTGGGATTATATAAGGGAGCAGTTCTATCCATACAACAATAATAAAAATTGCCAGGAAAGTCAAACGTAGCATAATGCACTCCCTTTATAAAACGAATATAAGATTAGATACCAAAAAACTTTTTCAGCCAGTCTCTTTCTTCTTTTGTCTCTATATAGATTTTTCTCACTGTTTGATTTGCATCACCAAGGACGACAACATCATTTCCGATAACTTTCAAATGTTTTTTTCCCCACTTCTGGTCCAGTTCATCCATACGGTACAATGAATCTGCCGCATCCGGTTTCTCTTTGGTCCCTGTTCTTGTATCTACAATGGCAAGACCCCCGATTGTTTTTTCAAACTTATACGGACTGTAGACTTTAATCTCTTTGTAAATTCTGTGCGGCTTTGTATCCGGGGTAGCTTTTTGTATCGCTATAAACCCAAGTGCAAAAAATGCAAACAACATCCCTAAAAACAATCCTTTTTTAGCATTCATTACTGACTCCAATTTTCTATATATTTTTTTGCTTTTTCATCAAGCATTTTCATTCTCTCTTTTCCTTTGGGCAAACTTTTACGCAGTTTTTTCATCTCCTGCAAAAACTTCGAAATTCCACCTGGAATCATCTTTTGCAGATACTTTCTTAAATGTTTTGCCATTGCAGGAGAAGCACCTGAAGTTGATATTGCAATAATCAGATCCTCTTTTTTTACATACGAAGGAAAAATAAAATCACAATAGGCCACTGAGTCCACAGCATTACACAAACAATTGTACTGCTTGGACTCCTCAAATATCTCCGCCTGCAGTGCAATACTGTCCACAGCAACCACTACAACAGCAAACTCCCGTATATCACCTTTTCTGTACTTACGCTTTTCATACACAAGATTTTCTTCCTGTATACGTTGCAGCATCTCTTGTGAAAATTCATTTGCAATGATATATATGTCTTTTGTAAAATCAAGAAGATGTTCCAACTTTTCATACGCAACATTTCCGCCACCTACTATAAGAATTTTTTTACCGTCTAATTTTAAAAATGCCGGAAAATAAGCCATTCCAAATACCCTTACTTAAGTTTTTGTAATCTAATCATAACATATACAGACATAAAGTTCTTGACAAATATCAATTTAAATTTAGATAAAGATAGATACAATCATTATGCTAAAAATTAATATAAAGTAATACAGATGAAACAAGAGATACTTTCAAGAATACAGAAAAAGTTTCCGTTGGTACAAAAACCTTTTGAGGTGATTGCTGATGAGTTGGGTATGCGAGAAGATGAAGTTTTAGAGATATTGCAAGCAGAAAAAAAAGCAAATATCATACGTCAGACTTCCGCCATATTTGACACAAAACGCCTGGGGTACAAATCATCTCTGGTTGCGTTTAAAATTCCCGAAGAAAAAATCAACAGTGCCGTAAAGATTATCAATGCCCATCCCGGTGTTTCGCATAACTACGAAAGAAACCATGATTTTAACATCTGGTTTACCATGGCAGTTGCACCTGATTCTGTTTTGGGTTTAGAAAAAACAATACAAACGCTTGCCAGCCTTGCAGAGGCAGATGATTATATTGTTCTGCCTACCCTGAAGCTTTTTAAGATCAATGTCAAACTCAATACGACAGGAAAAGACGAAAAAAAAGAAGAGGTAAAAAAGGTTGTCCATAAAGATATAGAACTGACACCTTTACACCATAAAATTATTCAGAGAGTACAGTATGACATTGACTTTGTCAGCGAACCGTTTGCTGATATCATCAATGATCTTGATATAGACTACGAAACCTTTTTCAATACCCTGCAGGAGTTGCAGAAAGCCGGTGTCATGAGACGGTTTGCTTCCATTTTAAACCACAGAAAAGCAGGTTTTAATGCAAATGCCATGGTTGTCTGGGATATTGATGAAACACTCGGCGATGCCATAGGTGCAAAGGCAGCGGCTTTTTCTGCCGTAAGTCACTGCTACCTGCGTCCAAAATACAAAAACTGGCCCTATAATCTCTTTACAATGGTCCACGGAAAAACGACCCAAGAGACAAATGCCATGATTGCGGAGATGGCACAGGAGATAGAATCAAAAGACTACATGCCTCTGTACTCATCAAAAGAGTTTAAAAAGGTAAGAATTGAGTATTTCACACCCAAATTTGCCGAATGGGAAAAAAAACATGCTACAGTTGCATAAAGGAGAAATATAATGGAAAGATTTTTTGAGCTGGAAATTGCATATATTGTAATAGGAATATTTTTTTGGCCATTACCGCCTTTGTCACAACAAGGGATTTTATGCCAAAAGGTGCCTTTAAAAAAGGAATGTCTGGTATATTTGCCATATTTGCCATTATGATAGGTATTCATTATTTTGTAACTACCAAAAGAATGCAGGGTGTCAAAGAAATCTTTAATGAAGGCAAGACTGTTATCTGTGAAAACAAAATGAGAAGAACCATTTCACAATCTGTTTTGATTTCAAAAAAGCTTGGATGGAGACTTGATGGTGATTACTTCAAAAATCCTGATTTTATCAGAGATTTTCATACGGCAAGATGCGTAGACTATTCACCTATTGCCCCAAAAGATGAGACTGAAAATGATAAGTAGATTCAAAAGATATGGTATGGCTGTCATTTTTTTGTTTTTAGTTGTCATTTTAATGCTGCTGGGAACCCTGGGTGTCAAAGATTTTGGAGATCAGATGTTTAAAGATGCAAATATTACAATTACCCCAGAAGGAGAAAGGATACATTTATGAGTTTGACATTTTTGTTGAGTATTGGAATTGTTCTGACAATTATCTTTCATTTTTTAGGCGTGTATGCCGGTGCTAAAAAAATAGTATGGATTGCCATTATTCTTATATGGGCTGCTGTTATTTCTGTTGCAACAAGTGAAGTCAAGCCGAAAGCCTATGATGATATAAAAAGAATGCAGGGTAAATATAAAGATACAGACCGACTTATAGACGAAGCGATGCCAAAAGTTTCGGTATATGAAATGATACTGATAAAAAACAGTTATTTAAAACATGAGCCTCAAGAGTAGGCTCATACAATCAGGCAGCACCCAGTGCTTTTTTGACATTTTCATCAGCCATGGAAATATTCCACTGCGGTTCCCAGACAACTTCTACATCAGCACTTTTTACATTTGGCAGTTTTTCTACTGCTTCTTTTACCCATTGCAAAATCATCTGATGCATAGGACAGGCCTTTGTTGAAAGCGTCATGACTACTTTAGCATTCCCCTCTTCATCACAACTGGCATCATAGATAAGACCCATTTCCACAAGATTAAAACCTACTTCCGGATCTATAACCGTTGAAATTGCCTGAAATAATTCATCTTTTGTATACATGTAATTCTCCTCTTCTAAAATTTTATGCTTTAAAATTTATCATATAAAATACATTTCTGATAAATGCCAATGTTCCTATAAAAAGAAAAGAAGCACCGGCATGCAGCAATGCATCACCTTTTGTAAGTATTGCGATGGTAATCAAAACAACACCGACTGCACAAAATACAAACTGAGCCTGCGAACTTTTGTACGGTACCATATCTGCCAGCATCGGAACCTTCTGTTTCCCTACCAATGGTGAAAACTTTTCAAACCAGACCAAAAACGGAATTATTTTGTAAATATGCCCTGTAATCAAAAAAGCAAAAAATCCAAAAAAGAACAGCCACATAGAGGCCAGTAAAAATTCCTCTTTTTGTGTCAGAAAATAAAACACGACAATCACAATGGAAACCAACATGGAAATATAAGAGAACATCAAAGAGACCGCATAGATATCGTTCTCTTTTCTTGGTCTTGTACTGTAAATTATATAGATAAGATAGAAATAGACGATCATCGAAACAGCTGCCAAAGCATAGCCGGTATAGGCCAGTATATCTATCTTAAAAAATGAAGATATGACAACACTCACAACAGCCATACTCATCATAATCAAAGAAATCTTTAACGGTTTCAAAGAAAAGCTGTGTGAGAGCGTAAACATAGGAACAAGCACAATAGAGAGTCCCATAACGGTTATCGCAATGTAACCGCCTAAAACCGCATAGACATGGGCCTTCAGCAAGGATGCAATATCCAAAGAAACTGTTCCGGCATAAGAGAGTGCCATTAAAAGCCCAAAAATTATTCCGAAAAACAAAAAAGTATTTGAAATGAGCAGACTGCTCATCACCAAAGTTAATTTTTTGACTTTAAATATTGTTAAAAAAATTTCGCCTACAAATATCAGCATAGATATCAATACAGTCACACCGCCGTAAGGCAGCAGCGCGGGAAAATACAAAAATCCGAACACCATGAGCAGTGTACCCGTGAGCAGCAACGGCCAAATTGCATAAAAAAGTTCTACACCAAAGTGTCCGACTTCAAGAACAACCGGAACCAGTTGTGCCATTGCACCAAAAATCACCATCATGACAAAACCCAATAAAAACAGATGCACAAATGCCATCATATCCGGGTTGACAAAAGAGAGATTTGCAGCATCAAATGAAAAAAGATAGACTGATGCAAAAAAATAAAACAGGCTCCCTATCAGGAAAAAAGGAGCTATCAGTTTAAACGGCGGTGCAAAGTCCTGCGATATTTTTACCATTACTCAACTCAACCGCCGCAACTTGTCTGTGTCAAATCAGATTCACTTGCAGCATCTTTGTTATATGAAAAAACAACTTTTACCAAACCGTCATCCAGCTCTTGTATATCATACTTCACATCATCTTCAAGTTTTGCAAAAAGTCCTCCCGGTGCTTTATGGTTTATCATCACCAAAGTGTCATTAGTTCCTTTTATAAGAGCCAAGCCTGCCATTGCATTTACCATTGGGTGTGGCGGCCCCTCTTTTGATGTATCAAAATAATAGGTACTTTCTCCATCTTTTTGCAATTTATAAAAATCAACGGTAGCACCGTCAACAACTATTTTTTCAGCTTCATTGGGTATATGTGACATTATCAATCCTTTTACTTATAAGATTTCATGATTGTAATCAAGAAAGCGTAATAACAGGTTGACCAATATCAATAAAAAGAGAAAAATCACTCAAAAAGGATGGTTAATGCCTCTTTGTTTGTAATTTTGTATGAACTTGCCTCTTTTTTTACAAACCCTAACTTTGTAAATTTCTTCAGTATTCTCGAGAGTGTCTCGGGAGTCATGTGCAGATATTGTGCAAGCTGATTGTTTTTCATCTTCAGTGCCTCGTCATTTTCACAAATATATTTTGCAACTCTTGCCGTTGAGTCCAGAACAACATTCAAGGCTATCACATTGTCAAGATGCTTGATTTTTTGGGTCAGTGATTTAAAAAGAGCCAAAGAGATATCTTGATTTCCAAGAAAATACTCTTTGAATTTTTCAAAGTCTATCTCTAAAACACTCCCGTCACTTTCAAAAGCAGCAGAAGCAGGATAAGGAATACCTTCAAAAACCGCCATTTCGGCCACCATGCTTTTTGGTCTAAACCGATGCAGAATAATTTCATTGTTTTTTGGATCTATTTTATAAATTTTCACAACACCTTCAAGCACCATCGTAAGATGCTGTGCTTTGTCTTTTTCATAAAAAAGAATTTCACCTTGAGAAAAACTTCTCTTTCTTGTGATTGAAAGTAACAGTTTCAACTCTTTTTCATTGAGATTTTCAAAAAAAACAATACTTTTTAATTCGTCAATTGTCAACATCATCTTATCTGCCCGCTTCCGTAAATTTTATATTTATACGTTGTCAACCCTTCTATTCCCATAGGCCCTCTTGCATGGAGTTTGTTTGTACTGATTCCCACTTCTGCACCAAAGCCAAAAGCGCCTCCGTCTGTAAAACGGGTAGAGGCATTGACATAAACTGCCGCTGCATCAATGTTGTTTAAAAATTTTTCTGCTGTAGTGATATTTTCAGTAACAATAGCTTCCGAGTGTCCTGAGCCGAAACGTACTATATGCTCAATCGCCCCGTTGACACCCTCAACAACCTTCAAATTTAAAATATTTGCCAAATACTCAGTATCATAATCGGCATCTGTCGCCTCTGCAACACTGATTATTTCCTGAGTTTGCACACAGCCCTTTAATTGTGTATTTGCATTGTCAAACGCCTCTTTTAAAAGAGGAAGTACCTCTTTTGCTATTGTTTTGTCTACCAACAGTGTCTCCATAGCATTACAGACACCCGGTCGTTGTACTTTTGCATTCAATGCAATTTTTACAGCGCTCTCAATATTTGCGTCCTTGTCTATATAGGTATGACACTGCCCTTTGTCATGTTTGACAACACTTACCGTTGCATTTTCACTGACAAATTTTATAAGCCCTGCTCCTCCGCGAGGAATAATCAGATCTACATATTTATCCATTTTGATAAGTTTGGCCACACCTTCACGGGAACTGTCCGGAATCAAAGATATAAGAGATGTCGGCAAATCATGATTTTCCAAGACTGCTTTTAAAACTTTTGCGATTGCTTTGTTTGAGCGTTCTGCTTCTTTGCCGCCTTTAAGGACACAAACATTTGAGCTCTTAAAACAAAGAGCAGCTGTATCACTCGTAACATTAGGGCGTGATTCATAAATAATACCGATAACCCCAATAGGAATACTCACTTTTTCTATTTTCAGCCCATCTTCAGTCAACCACCCGTCAAGTACGCGTCCTACCGGTTCTTTGAGTGCAGCTATCTCTTCTACAGCCTTTGCCATGGACTCTATTCTCTCCTCGTCCAAAAAAAGTCTGTCCATCAATGCAGAACTTAATTTGTTCTTCTCACCTTCAAGCATATCAATAGCATTTGCTTCTATAAGATCCATAGTATTGGCACGTAAAGCATTTGCCATTTCATGTAGTATTTTGTTTTTATCACGTCCGCTCAAACTGTTAAATACTCTACTCGCAGTCTTTGCTTCTTTTAAAAATTGTTCCATATCCTCACCCATTTTTTAGACTTTATTTTAATAATGTTATACTACCATAAAACATTTAGGACTTGTATGAAAACAATTACATTTATCGGAAATGGCAATATGGCACTCAGCATTGCCAAAGGTTTAAAAAACAGTTACAAAATAGAAGTAGTTGGAAGAGACCGTAAAAAGTTAGACAGTTTTGAAGAAAAACTCGGTTTACATGTAAAGAAATCTCTTCTTGATAATTTTAATATTGAAGATAAAAATATTCTCCTGTGTGTAAAGCCGGCAAATGTAGAAGAAGTGTCAAAAAAACTGCAAGGCAGAGCAGAGATACTCTATTCGGTTTTGGCAGGAACAGGCATTCAAAAACTCAAAGATCATTTTAACACATCTGCAGTTGTAAGAGCTATGCCAAACCTTGCGGCGAGTGTTGGAAAATCCATGACAACACTTACAGGAGATACCGCCTATAAAGAAGAAGCACAAACGCTTTTTAATTCTATCGGATCAACAAGATGGCTGGCAAACGAGAAAGAAATAGACATAGCAACAGCTCTTGCCGGCAGCGGTCCTGCTTATCTTGCACTTATTGCAGAATCTTTAAGCGACGGAGCAGTCAAACAGGGACTCAAACGCGAAGATGCCATGGCTATTATGCGTGGTTTGTTTGACGGTTTTGGAGAGCTTATCCAGGAAATACACCCTGCACTGCTTAAAGATGGTGTCATGAGCCCGGGAGGAACAACAGCAGCAGGATATGCTGCACTCGAAAAAGGAAATGTTCGCAATGCCTGCATCCAAGCAATAGAAGAAGCCTATAAAAAAGCAGTGAAGCTGTAAGGCTGGGCTGCTTTAATACCCGTCTTCTGCTTCATAGGTTAAATACAGAATCATAATCCAGATCAACAGACAGACAGAGACTATTTCATACCCTATCAGCCAAACTACAGGAAATGCATTGAGATTCAGTAACTGAAAGCTTTCCCAATTTGCATTTGCTATAAATAAAAATAAAAACAAAGCTCCAACGGTATAGGGGATACCGACAAAATAGAGTATGTATGCAACGAATTCCCATTGTTCGGGAATAAACAGATAATCTTTAAAATCGACTTTTTGAGAACCAAAACTTGTACGCTTTTTAGCTGTTTTTGCTTTTCTTCCATGAAAAGACTTTGCACGTCTTTCATTCAGTATCAGCTGATTGTAATAAAGCATATTCCGCTTCTGCTTTAACTTATCCTCAGTTGTTGTTTTATTCATAATTTTTCCTATTAAAGTTATTTTACATCTTTAATAGTTAATGACAACTTAAACTGTTAATAATAATGATTTATCACTTTTTGAAAATGTTATAAAAATTTAAGTATCTCTTCTTCTATTTCCTCTTTTTCTATCACTGTTTTTTGCACTATCGGTTTTGTAAACAACTCTTGTATCATCTTTGGAATTTCAAAATTTGCCACTCTCGATATTGATTCTAACGCATCAATATCTTTCATATCAATCTCTCCTGTCAGTGCATTTGCAATTACCGGAGAAAATTTCGTCCACTCAGCTGTCGAATAGGCAATAGTCTTAATCTCAGGTTTTGAACATGTTTCATAGGATTTCATACATGTAGCCGTATGCGGATCCATCAAATAGTTATATTTTTCAAAAGTCTCTTTGATGTATTTTTTACCCTCTTCTCCTGTACAAAAATCAGCATCAAAACACTCACGAAGCTTTGTAAGTTCATCCGCTGTCAATTCATAGAAATTATTTTCTTCAAGATTTTGCATTAACTCTTTTGTTCTGTCTTCTCCAAACAGATCGAACAAAACTCTTTCAACATTTGATGACTTTAAAATATCCATAGCAGGTGATGTCGTACCGATAACTTCACAATTTCTCAAATCATATTTCCCGTCACGAATCAGACGCGTAAGCACATTGTTTTCATTCGATGAAATAATGATTTTTTCAACAGGCAGACCCATTTTCCAGGCATAATATCCCCCAAGAGCATTTCCAAAGTTCCCGCTTGGGACGTTCAGATACACTTTTTCACCCATTGTGACTGCATTTTGACGAACCAGCTCCAGATAAGAGTGAATATGATAAATAATCTGAAATATTATACGTCCAAAATTGACTGAATTTGCTGCTGAGAGTTTCATATCTTTTTTTTGCAATGCATTCTTGAAACTTTGTGAAGCCAGTAAACGTTTTAAAGCGCTTTGTGCATCATCAAAAACACCGTTTATCCCGATGACTTTTAGGTTTGGTGCATCTTCTGTCACCATCTGCAGACGCTGCACATCACTTGTTCCGCCATCCGGGTAGAGACATGCAACTTTTACATTTGCTTTGTTTTTAAAAGTTTCAAGTGCCGCAGGACCGGTATCTCCGCTTGTTGCAGCCAAAATCAAATAATTTTCATTTAATCTCTGTGCGATAGAAGAAAGAACTACACCAAAGGGTTGCAGTGCCATATCTTTAAATGCGCGAGTAGGCCCGTGATACAGTTCACTGATATAGAGGTTTTCTTTGACTTTTACAACAGGGACAGGATTGGATGCATCATCAAATTTGTCATACAGACTCAGTGCCTCATCAATCACTTCTTTTGCTATATCTATTTCAAAACGATCCAACATATCTGCTGCAAGTTCTTTATAAGAAGAGTTCAAATGCTTTTGTAAAAATTCTTCTCCGAGAGCAGGAAGATTTTGCGGGACATATAAACCGCCAAAAGATGCTATAGGACTCAATATTGCTTCCGAAAAGGTAACCGTTTGCGGCTTTTTCTTATCTACGCCGCGTGTTTGAATAAAGTTCATATTTTTTCTCTGTTTTTTATTTTTGCAATTATATCAAAATCTATTGAAATAAACGTATCGGATTAATATGATTTGTTTTTTGTGTGACTTCAAAAACAAGTTCATCTTTAACCCTGCCGATTGTTGCACCTTTGGCAATCTTTTTCCCTTTTTTGACATTTGGTGCTATCTGTGAAAGATTTGCATAAATCGTATGGAGTCCGTTTTTGTGTTCGACAATCACAATATTGTCTAAAACCGCTGTCTTTGCCGCATAAATCACTTTACCGTTGAAAACAGTTTTTACTTTTGCATTAGGATATTTTGGTTTCAAAGAGATAGACTCATTAAATATCTTTATACCGTAAATAGGATCTGTATAGGTACCGTATTTTTTTGTAATTGTATACGCATTAAGCGGAGCAATCGTTTTTCGTCCTCTGTACCTGATTGTCTTTATTGCCTGATAACTGCTGCCATGTTTTTTTACTTTTGGCAGGTTCTTTCCAAGTTTGTTCTGACGTTTTGCAAAAGCCAGTTTTCTCATCTTTTCTTCTTTTGCTCTTTTAATTTCATCTATTTTTATAAGATTAAGCTTAGAAAGAGTCCTTTTTAAAGCATTTTGCCTTCTGATAAGACTTTTTAACTCTTTTTTGTAGGACTCTTTTGCCAAAGTCAGTTTTTTTAACGCTTTTTTGTTCTCTTTTTTTCTTCGGATTACTTCTTTTCTTTTTTGATCTATATTTGCGATTGCCACTTCGAGTGAACTTACATGTAAACTGATTAAATCTATATTTTTTTCATTTTCAAAAAATTTTCTGCTTAAAAGTTTTGCTTTGTCTTTTGAAGCTTTCAGCATAGCTTTTAAAACTTCAAACTCCATGATGGCTTCTTCGTTTTCAGGATACTCTTTTTCCAGAACAACTGATAAAGAGACAGTTTTGGCTATAACAAAAATCAGATCCTCTTCGAGTTTTTGTCGTTTTTTTTGAAGTGCTTCCTGGGATTTTTTTAAAATTTTCAACTGTTGTATATTCTCACTGTGACTGCTCTCTTTGAGAGAGAGTTCTTTTTCCAACTGTTTGAGATAACGCGTTTTTTTTGCCAACTCTGTTTTTTGTTTGATGATAGCTTTGGCCGTCTGTGCCATTTTCGCATTAAGTACAGAATAGTTCTTCGTATAAGACTGCAGCGCAGAACTTGTTTTGTTTATTTTTTTATCTATTGCTGTTGATCCGAATACAGCACTGCTGCATATAAAGAGTAAAAAAAATAATACAGCTCTCATCAGACCTCTTCTTTATGCCCTAAAACTATAAAACCTGCCAGTAAAATAGAGACTGTTATAGAAACACCAAGCATAATCAGTGAATCATACACTTTGTCAAAAATCACAACAGATATGCCTATGTTTACAAACTGTTCTTTTACCCACGGACTTGAGGCAAAATAGGAAAAAGCTACAAATGAAATACCAAAGGCTATAAATGCATCAACAATGGAAAGCCGAAACAAAACTGCTGAACGCAACCATGTAGGCGCACCGAACAATCCCATTATATTCATTCTTTCATTGTGTTTGAACTGCCATATGCGAAGTTCTTTAAATATTAAAAGTATCGTAACAAGCAAAATAGATACAGCCAAAACAGATATGACATTTTTAAAAAGCAGCAGCAGTTTATAGGTTGTGTCATGTGTATTTGAAAAAGTTTCCACTTTTGTAATATACGGGTATGCTAAAAGCTCTTTTTTTATTTTTTGCAACTCAACAGGTGTCGGATACCTTTTTAATTTAAATTTATAAAATTTTGGCAATGTTATTTTCAACAGTTCTATATTTTTTTTGCTTATCCCGGTATTGAGTTTTTTTATAATCTCATCAGGAGAAAGCTGTTCGACAGAAGAGAGTGCTGTTATCTTATCCGTCAACTCTTTTGGCTGCAATGTTTTTTGACTGACGACCACAAGTGAATAGTTGTTTGCCAGATTCTCTTTATAGGCATTGATAGATCTGTCTACTATAGTAAAAATCTGCAATGAAAAAAGTATACTCACAAGAGCAATAACAAGAGAGATATGGTTTTTAAATGACTTCATGTACCTCTCCGAATTCTATATGATAGTGCTTGTAATCAACCTTCATTGTTTCAGGAATATGGTGTGTTACCACAATAACAGTAGTTTTAAGCTGCTCATTTGCACCTTCTAAAAGATTCCAGATCAGCTGTGAAGAGTAATCATCAAGATTACCTGTCGGCTCATCGGCAAGTATCAAAATCGGATTATGTGCCAAGGCTCTTGCCATGGCTACACGCTGTTGCTCTCCGCCGCTGAGTTCCAAAGGATACTTCCCCACTTGATGCTGCAGTCTTACATGCTTAAGCAGAGAGTCAACCTGACTCTGTGTGATACTTTTTTCATAGCCGTTTATAATCAGCGGCAGCATGATATTCTTTTCTATCGTCCACTCTTTTACAAGTTTATAGTCCTGAAAAACAATGCCGAGATGCTTTCGCAAAAAATTCAGCTTTGCATTTGAAACACCCTTGAGTTCAACACCTCCGACAACAAGACTTCCCTCTATGGGTTTGAGCGCACCATAGAGTGACTTTAACAGTGTTGATTTTCCGCTACCGCTTGCTCCGGTTATAAAAACAAAACTTCCCGAGTCTATAGAAAAATTTGCTTTGTTTATAATGGTTTCATCTTTGGAATAAGCAAGAGAAAGGTTTTGAGCAATAATAACTTTATCCATGTAACACCTTGTTCAGTTCTTTGTGTGCTTTGAGATTACTGCGTGATTTTAATGGGTACTCTGGATAGTAAAAAACTTCTTCATTATTGATAATAAGATACAAATGTTCCGGTCTGTCAAAACTCCCCATTGACAAACGCAGCATAACCCCTTCTTTGAGTCTGTATACACGTTCAAAATGTATAAAACCGCCTTCAAAACGAAAAGTCTTATTATGCAGTGCAATGATTTCTTCCACACTCAAGCCGGGTTTTGTAAAAGTAAAGTCACCTTCAATAGCCAATTCCTGAGAAAACTCATCATTTATCATTGTCACATCATAAATGTTTTTTTCTTGTCTTTTCCATCTGTCTTCATATTTTGAACTGATGGCTATATCTTTGTTTTTATTAATTTGCAGTGTTGTTTTGTCAAATGCTATAAAGGTTTCATAAGAGTACACATAATAGTTTTCACTGTCTGTTCTAAGCTCCAAAGTCCCGCCAACTTTCAATACACGACGGGCCTCTTGGATAAAAGAAGTTGAAATAACTCTGCGATGCGGTTTTTTATCCCACGGAACAGGAAAATGCACATAAATAGCCCCGACGATATTTGAAGGAACAAGCTCCATAAAAAGCCTCGCATCATAATCAAGCACAAGTAAATTATCCAGCTTCTGTATAACGCTCTGTTTGAGTACCTGTTCTATGGAAGGACGATGAATCTCCAAACCTATAAAGAGCACATCAGGATTCTTTGCTGCCTGATGCAGCAAATGCCGTCCAGAGCCAAAGCCTACTTCAATGCGGACCTCTTTGTCCTGTGGAAATTCATTGGCAAAATATTCTATTTTTTTGAGTGCCGTTACTTCCTGCAGATGTATATTCTTCGGTGCCTGGGGTACATTTGAAGCGATTACATGTAACCCTGCAGCTTTTGCATATGCCAAAAGTGCTTTATGTACATTGTGTATGGAAGCGGGACGCGTAAGCTTGTCAGTTTTGAGCAGGCTTCTGTTCTCTTCTTCTTTAACCAAAAGAAAAAAATCTTCACCTTCTACAGTTGTTGCAATGAGTTTTTCATCGGCATGCAAAACATTTGATGCAATAAAATTAAAACTCACCTCATCACAAAGCTTTGGAAAATCAATTTGTTTAAATTTTTCTATATGTAAATGTGGCATTAAATCTCGTTTAAATCTAAATCTTTTACAGGAGTCACTTTCTCTTGTGTGCTGTCTGTATCCTTTGTGTAAGTTTTGACAGGAACCTCTTTCACCGGCGAACTCTTTTCTCCATCTACCACCTTGGTAAATGCACCAACTTTTATTTTGACTTCAGTACTCGGTTTTGAAACTATACCGTTTTCATCTATACCGTAAACAGTATATGCATACATACTGTCTGCAGCAATGTTTGTATCAATAAACCTGTTTGTATGAATATTCTTATACTCTTTTTTTGTCTCTTTAAACCAGCCTATCTGGCGCTTTCTGACAATTTCATAAGATTTGATTCTTGCGTCTGCAGTTTTCCAGGAAAGTTCTACTCCTGAATCAGTAAGCTGTATTGAGGTAATAACAGGAGCATCAGGCTTTGGCAGTGTCATCCCCATAACGGTATTTTTATCATGTTCGCTTTCAAGCCCGTCTTTATCCACAACACTGACTCTGTAAAAATAAACCTGCCCGTCTTTGTTAATATGATCTGTAAAGCTGTTGTTATACAGTTTGGCTATCAGTTCAAAAGAGCTGTCTATGTCTTCGCCTCTGTATAAATAGTATTGATGAAAATCTTTTTGTTTTGAAGCAGACCAGCTGATTTTTATCATTTTTGGCAAATTTTTGCTTGCACTTATATGTTCTACACCTTTTGGCAGTGCCTTTGTTACAGATTTTACAATCTGTGAAGGTTTTGAAATAATTCCATCATAGGTCTTTACCCGAATTCTGTACAGATATACGGCATTGTCTTTTAAACCTTCATCAATATACTCGGCATTCAAGCGCCCTTTCAGTATTGCAATTTTTTTAAATGATTCATCTTCAACACTCTGGCGTTCAATTATATAGGATGCAACCCGTTGATTTTCATGCGGTCTCCATATAATTTTCGCACTTCGAGGAAGTCCGGCAATGGAGTGTATCCAGGCTACAGATTCCAGGACAGGGAGAGTGCTGACATTATATACTTTACTGAGTTTGCCCTGGGCATCTTTGGAAACCACCCTGAAAGCATAACTGTATTTTGTACCCGGTTCATTCTTTGTATCAAGATAATGTGTTTTAAATCTATTGTCTATACGGTCATAATAATCCAGTTCTTTTGTGGCTTTTTTCCCTAGAATTCTTTTATAGACATAAATACCGTTTACACGCGGATCTTTTATACTTTTCCATTCAAAGGCTACCGTTTTCATATCACGCATGATTCCATTTTTTGTAAGCATTACAACAGGCAGCGTAGAGTCTATAGCAACTTTTTTCTTTGGCAGCGGGCTTATTCCCTGACAGCCACTAAGAATCAGCAGTGAAACTGCGCATAATGTACTCAGGCTCAATAACTTCATTTAAAATCTCCGTATCAAATTTTTTATAAATTGTTTCTCGCATTATAGCATCAAACTCTGCTTGAAAAGTTAACTTTTCTTTTGTTGAAGGATGAATAAAGTAAATCATATAGGCATGCAGCAAAATACGTTCCGAGTTCTCCTGTTTTGGGCTCAATCCATAGATATGATCCCCCAAAATATGACGGTTCATACTCTCAAGGTGTACCCTTATCTGATGGGTTCTTCCGGTAAAAAGCTTACAGGCTATAAGCTGTGTCTGTTCATCTTCACTCAAAGCCAGATGTTTAAACATCGTTTTTGCATACTTTGCATGTTCCAGTCCGGATGCCATTTTCAAACGGTTATGGGCACTTCTGCCTATGTTTGATTCTATTGTGGTAATTTCTTCTTTTAGAGGAGGCACTATGACAGCTATATAGTAACGCCCCATACTTTTGTCCTGCAACTGTTTTGACAAAAATTCATGGGCAGCATTGTTTTTGGCAACAACCATTGTGCCACTCGTTCCTTTATCCAGACGATGCACGATACCGTGACGCTCTTCCCCGCTTATAGTAGAAAGTCTGATACCTTTGTGCTTGAGCCAGTCAACCAGTGTTGCTTCTTTGACACTCGGTGCAGGATGAACTGTCACGCCGCTTGGCTTGTTTATGACCAGAACGTCATCATCTTCATATAAAATTTCAACATCAAAATCTACATCAAGTGCTTTTTCCTCTTTCGCCTCAGGAAATTCTACCCTGACTGTCTGTCCTGATTTAAGTTTTACACCCGGACGGGGAACTTTTTTTCCATCTACAAAGACACATTCATGTTTGATCAGTCCTGCTATCTGCGAACGGGTCTGTCCTATCTGTGCAGTCAAAAAAGTATCCAGTCGTTCAGGATTTACGCATTTGTATTCTTGTGTGTTTATCATTCTTTACAGCCTTTATGATACAATCATAATAATTTTATTTTGGAGTTACAAATTTGTGGAGATTTGATAAGAGTATTTTATCACAATTTGACTTTTTTTCCATCATTCTTATCATTCCTTTGATAATTATGTCTCATTGGCTCATCGGTGAAGCTGTCCCTGCTCTTGCTGAAAAACAGCTTGCCTATGTCGGTGTTGCACTTTTGGCTTTTTTGGTTGTATTTTTATTGCCTATCAGACGGATGAGCTGGCTTATCCCTTTTATATACTGGGGCAATATTGCCCTGCTTTTTGCAGTAGAACTTTTCGGACACTCACGCCTTGGAGCCCAAAGGTGGATAGAAATACCCTTCATCAATGCCACCATACAGCCCTCAGAATTTGTAAAACCTGCGCTTATTTTAATGCTTGCCTATCTTATACATAAAAATCCTCCTCCTCAACAAGGCTACAGACTCAAAGATTTTTTACGCATAAGCTTTTACATACTGCTCCCTTTTGTTCTTATTGCAAAAGAACCGGATTTGGGTACAGCCCTTGTTTTACTGCTTATAGGCTATAGCGTTTTGTTTTATGTAGGTGTTTATTGGAAAATAATAGCCACTATTGTTGCAGGAATTTTGATTCTGTCCCCGCTTGCCTATAAATTTATGCTGCATGATTATCAAAAAGAGAGAATTACAGATTTTTTAAGTGAAAAACCATCGTATCACGTACAGCAGTCTATCATCGCTATAGGCTCTGGCGGATGGACAGGAAAAGACAAAGAGAATGCGACACAGACACAGATGAAATTTTTGCCTATCGCCACAAGTGATTTTATTTTTGCCTTTGTTGTTGAGCGAACCGGCTTTTTAGGAGCGTTAGCACTCATTTTACTCTATGCTATGCTCATCCTGCATCTTTTGAGTCTGAGTATATTTAACAATGACTACTATATTAAAGTTGTAACTGTCGCTATCTCTTTTATGATTTTCATATATATGGGTGTCAACATTGCCATGACTATAGGCTATGCCCCTGTAGTCGGCGTACCTCTGCCTATGTTTTCCTACGGAGGCAGCAGTTTTTTAAATTTTATGATACTGTTTGCCATCATGCAAAATCTCATCACATTCCGATACAAAGATATGTATGACAAAGGTGGGACAAAAAGCTTTGTATAGTCTCACAGACTATTTTTTCAGTTCTCCCGCCAGTCTTTGATACACAGCGGAACACTCTAAAAGCTCTTTATGTGTACCGCTCGCCACTATAAGCCCTTTTTGCAGTACCAAAATTTTGTCAGCATGCTCAATTGTAGAGAGACGGTGTGCGATTGTCAGTGTGATTTTATCTTTCGTGTAAGCATCAAGTGCTTTTTGTATACGTTTTTCACTCTCATTGTCCAGTGCCGATGTTGCTTCATCAAAAAGCAGCAGTGAAGCATGTTTGTATATTGCTCTGGCAATGGCAATGCGTTGTCTCTGCCCACCTGAAAGATTTGCCCCTGCTTCACTCATCATAGTATAGATACCCTCTTCAAGCTGCATCACAAAATCATAGGCATCCGCCAGTTTCAGAGCTTCTATGACTTTTGCCTCATCTATACTTTCTTCACCGTAGGCAACATTGGCAGCCAGGGTGTCTTGAAAAATGTAGATACGCTGTGAAACAAGTGCAATATGATGTTTGAGTGACTTTTGCTTGAATTCTTTGATATTGATGCCGTTAATGAGAATCTCTCCGCTGTCGGGATCATAAAAACGCAAAAGCATATTCATAAAAGTAGATTTGCCCCCGCCACTGTCCCCTACAAGAGCAATATGCTCTCCTTGGTTGATTGTCAAAGTAATACCATCTAATATATTGATATTTTCATACTGCAAAACAACATTTTTGTATTCAATTTTCCTAATATCCTCTTTGAGCTCTTTTGTACCCTCGACGACACTGTTTTCTTTGTCTATGATTTCAAAAACACGCTCACTTGCCGCAAGCGCATCCTGAATTTTCGAATAGGTTCCGCCAAGTTTGCGAATCGGTTCAAATACAAGTCCTACTGCCGTGATAAATGCTGTAAACTCACCAACAGTCATTTTACCGTCAAAAACCTCTTTACCCCCGACATACACGACCATGGCAAGTCCTGAAACTGCTATGATCTCCATAATAGGCGAAACAAGGGCACCGACATAAATGGCTTTCATATTTATCTTGAAAAAGTTCCAGTTTTCTACACTGAAACGGGAGACTTCAAATTTTTCTGTTGCATTGGCTTTAATGATTTCACTGTTGTTAAAAACTTCTGTCAAACGCGATACCAAATCGGCATTTTTACTCTGGGAACGGTGTGAATATTTTTTGAGTTTTTTGGCAATAAGCATCAAAGGGTAAATAATCAAAGGCACAACAATAAGTGTATAAAAAGAGAGTAAAGGGTTGAGATAGACAATGTACCCCACGAGTGCAATAACCGTTAAAAGGTCACGAAACATATCAGGAAGCATATTTGAAACAAAATACTGAATTCGGCCTATGTCATTTGTCACACGAGAAATAAGCTCTCCGCTCCGGTTTGCATACAAAAATGCCATATCAAGATGAATCATTTTGTCTAAAAGTATTTCACGAAAACGGGTCACAATACTCTGTCCGATGTACTCCATGAAAATTGTCTGAATATACTTTCCAATCGCTTTTGTCACATAAATGGCAATAAGCCCAAGAGGAATAATGTAGAGCATTGTCTTGTCTTTTTTAATGAACATATCATCCATCATTGGCTTCATAATCTGTGCAGTTCCCACAGTTGACACAAGAATGAGCAACCCACCAAAAATGACAAGCAAATAGTAGAGTTTATACTCTTTTATATAAGGCCAAAACCGTTTAACAATCTCTTTCAAATGCACTCCGTTAAGTTAATATGACATTTTACACTAACTATCCTATATAAATGTTAATTGGCTATAATTACACAAAAAAAACAAAGATTCCTATGAAATATCCTTTACATGTAACCCTAAGAAAAAAACTCTCGAGTATTCTCAATGGTGTGCTTTCTTTATTTTCTCACAAATCACAGCCTGCTCAATATATTGACAAAGAGCGCATCAAAAGCATTGTCATAATACGGCCAAATTACCGAATAGGGAACCTGCTTTTTTTAACGCCTCTTATCAACGAACTTTCAAAAGAGATGCCAAATGCCAAAATAGACATCATTGTCGGTATGAAACTTGCCGGAAAAATTCTTGAACCTCTGCCAAATGTTGACAAAGTCATAGACATCCCCCGAAAACTGCTTTTGCATCCGCTTGAAATGTTTGCCTATATCAAACAGGCCAGAACAAAACAGTATGATATTGCGTTAAATATTTCCGGTGGTTCCACCAGTGCCCAAATCGTCACGGCACTCACAAGAGCAAAATACAAAGCCAGCTTCGCAAGTGACAAACTCTGGGCAAATTTCACACATATTCAAGAAAGAGGCTTAAAGACCTACAGGCATATGGGACTTGAAAGTCTGGAATTTTTACGGTTTTTCAAAATTGATTTTCCCAAAAAAATGCCAACGCTTGATATAAAACCGACACAAGAGGAGAAAGAAAAGGCAAAGCAAGACTTGCTTTCACTGTTACATGTAAACAACATTGATACCGATACAAAGGTTATAGCCATCTTCAGAAATGCAAGATTTGACAAAAAAATAAGTGATGAATGGTGGAATGAATGGGTAGATACACTCCTTAAACTTGATGAGAATATTGTTATCATAGATATCCTTTCACCCGATATTCCTACAAAACTCAACGAAAAAGTTTTGGAATATGCCAACAAAGATTTAAGAGTTTTAGGGGCGTTTTTTCAGGCATGTGATCTGTATGTCAGTGCGGACACAGGACCTATGCATCTTGCAGTCGCTTCAGGTGCAAAAGTTTTGGCACTTTTCAACAAGACAGATATTCAAGTCTACGGTGCTTTGGGAAAACAGAACAGAACCATAAACATAGAAAAACTCTCACCCGGGGATGTTGCACACATTACAACTGACTTTCTCAGTACTGTCAGTCCGGACTAATTGAGTCTCAATGCCACCGCAGTGAAGTACGGGCTCCGAAAAAACTGTTTAACGTAACAGTATTAATATACATTTGAATAGATGATGTGAAAACAGAATTTGATGATTGAATAAGTATACTGAATGAATGAAAAGAGAATGGCGCGGTGGATGGGGCTCGAACCCACGACCCCCTGCGTGACAGGCAGGTATTCTAACCAACTGAACTACCACCGCAACCTAAAATTATGCTTTTTGCTTTACTCGGCGTTAGAACCTTTCGCTCAATCGTCACATAGTATAACTATGCTCCTCTTTCACTCTAGAACCTGCCTTGATTAAAACAAAAATCAAGAATTTTATAAAAAATTGTCACATTTTCTTTTTTAAAGAAAGAAAAAACTTGTTTTTTGCATTAGTTGTGCTTAAGTTTTTAGTGAAGCGTACTCAAGTACGTGAACTAAAAATTTGAGTGCAAATAATCAAAAAATGGTGGGCACTACTGGACTCGAACCAGTGACATCTACCTTGTAAGGGTAGCGCTCTACCAACTGAGCTAAGCGCCCAAAATTATGTTTCAAACACCAATTAAAATGGCGACCCCTAAAGGATTTGAACCTCTGTTACTACCATGAAGTGATAGTGTCCTTGGCCACTAGACGAAAGGGTCACTTTCTTCAATAACAAGGTTATTAAAACATATGGCGCGGTGAATGGGGCTCGAACCCACGACCCCCTGCGTGACAGGCAGGTATTCTAACCAACTGAACTACCACCGCAACCTAAAATTATGCTTTTTGCTTTACTCGGCGTTAGAACCTTTCGCTCAATCGTCACATAGTATAACTATGCTCCTCTTTCACTCTAGAGCCTGCCTTGATTAAAACAAAAATCAAGAATTTTATAAAAAATTGTCACATTTTCTTTTTTAAAGAAAGAAAAAACTTGTTTTTTGCATTAGTTGTGCTTAAGTTTTTAGTGAAGCGCACTTAAGTACGTGAACTAAAAATTTGAGTGCAAATAATCAAAAAATGGTGGGCACTACTGGACTCGAACCAGTGACATCTACCTTGTAAGGGTAGCGCTCTACCAACTGAGCTAAGCGCCCATTCAATAAAATAAATGGTGTCCTGTGATGGATTCGAACCATCGGCCACATCATTAAAAGTGACGTGCTCTACCAGCTGAGCTAACAAGACATTTGCCTCTTATTGTTAAGAGGTCGAAATTATAGACAAATAGATTTTAATTGTCAAGATATTTTCTCCTAAATTTAGAAAAAAGTCTCTTTATCAAGCAAAAGCAACATTTTTACTGCCATAAGGGCACTCTGTTCCTGCACATAATTCCTGTCACCGTGAAAATGCAGATGCTTCTCAGTGTGTTGTGTTTTACTTCGTACACCTATATACACCGTACCGACCGGTTTAAATTGTGTACCTCCTGTGTCTCCGGCGATTCCGCTTACTGCCAAAGCATAATCTGCTCCACTGACATTGAGTGCACCTTCACTCATTTCTCTGACAACTTCGGCACTGACTGCACCGTTTTCTTCAAGTATGGCATGATCAACTGCCAACCAGTTTTCTTTGAGTGTATTGGAATAAGTTACCAAGCCTCCCTCTAAAATTTTTGATGCGCCGTTGTGTTTTGTAAAAAAGTAACTGAGCAGTCCTCCTGTGCAACTCTCGGCAAATGTTATTTTTTTTCCTGAATGTGAAAGTTTTTCTATGATATACTCAATAATATTTGATGATGCAATAAGCTTTTTAGGCAACAGGTTTTTTGCTGCATGAATAAATTTGGTAATATCCCCGTACTTGTTACTCGTCACATCTACTCTGTGCCACCCTTGCACCTCCTGTGTTACATCAATATTGACTTCATATGTTTGTGCGATTGGAGTCAAAATTGTCACTATAGTGGATTTGTCTTCTTCAAATATATGTATGGTTGCCCGTATCTCTTCATTTTTCAAAAGCAATTCGGGCATTTTTTGTCCTTCATCCATCTGTACTACATTTATCAAAGAGCTTTGAAATTCCAAAAGATAGGAACGTTCTGCAAACAATGAAGCTTTCTGCGGTATGAGCATCCCCTCTTTTAAAATCTGATTATCACTGGTTGCAGTACATATCACTTTTCCGACAGTTGAAAAGTTTTGTTTACATGTAACGATAATAACCCGGTTGGATGCATGGAGTTCTTCTTCAAGATAAAGAAAAAAGGAGTTGTCACTGTCCTTAAAATAAGTTATATTATCTATAAAACCACTGTTTTTTTCAATATCCCGCAAAATATATTCCTGTAACGATTTGTTATAAACAAATTTATTTCCAATGATTATCAGATGTGTTTTCATACTCTGTACAGCCTTGTTTGAAGAATTTTATTTGGCTTATTATAACACTTTTATTAGGTTTTAAACACTTAAAAGGTATACTGCAAAAATTTATAATAATATTTTGAGGTTTCAATGGACTACAAAGACACACTACTTTTACCAACAACTACGTTTGCCATGCGAGGCAACTTAATAAACAATGAACCGAAGCGTTATGCTGCATGGGACAAAAAGAAAGTTTATCATAAGATGAAGGCAAAACGTGCCGGTGCAAAACACTTCACCCTTCATGACGGTCCTCCCTATGCAAACGGGCATATTCACATAGGTCATGCACTCAATAAAATTCTCAAAGATATTATCATCAAAAACAACTATTTCAACGGTAAATCTGTCCGTTTTACTCCGGGCTGGGACTGTCACGGACTGCCGATTGAGCAGCAGGTTGAAAAAAAGCTTGGCGGAAAACAGAAAAAAGAGCAGCTTGAAACTGCCGAGATAAGAAAACTTTGCCGCGAACATGCTGCGAAGTTTGTAAACATTCAAAAAGAAGAGTTTAAGACACTTGGAATTATTGCTGACTGGGAAAAACCGTATGTGACAATGGACTACAGATTTGAAGCAAATATTTTCAGAACACTCTGCAGTGTTGCAAAAAAAGGTCTTTTGATTGAGCGCAGCAAACCTGTCTTTTGGTCATGGGCTGAACGAACTGCACTGGCAGAAGCCGAAGTTGAATATGAGGACAAAGAAGACTACTCGATTTTTGTAGCATTTGAACTCAGCAATGAAGCCAAAGAAAAACTCGGACTGGACAAAGAAACAAAAGCAGCACCGGTTATCTGGACGACTACACCATGGACAATTCCTGCAAATACGGGGATTTCGCTAAACCCTGAAGAAGAGTATGTTCTTACAACTGAGGGTTATATTGTTGCAAAAAAACTATTGAATGCTTTGGTTGAAGACGGCATTCTCAAAGGCGGTGTCGCCAAAACTTTTGATGCGACTCTGTTTGAAAACCTCAACGCCATCAACCCGCTCAATGGCAGAACTTCCCGTATTGTTTTAGGGGAGCATGTTTTAGTTGACAATGGTACAGGTTGTGTACATACCGCTCCGGGTCATGGTGAAGATGACTACCGTGTCGGACTGAAATATGACCTTGAAGTTGTTATGCCTGTGGATGAAACAGGATGTTATGATGCAACTGTTGTGCGTGATGCTTTGATTCCGAATGCGCAGGATTTTGTAGGGCGTCACATCTTTAAATCAAATGAAGATATCATTGAGATGATGGGTGAGAGCGTGTTACATGTAAGCAAATTTATGCACTCGTATCCGCATTGCTGGAGAAGTCATACACCGCTTATCTACCGTGCTACAAAACAATGGTTTATCTCTGTTGATGAAAAACCGCAAGACGAGGAGAAGACACTCAGAAACATCGCCCTTGATGAGATTGAAAAAACACTTTTCATACCGCAAACCGGAAAAAACCGTTTGACTTCTATGGTTGCAAATCGTCCTGACTGGTGTATTTCCCGCCAGCGCGACTGGGGTGTTCCTATTGCATTTTTCAGAGTAAAAGAGACCGGTGAAGTTTTACTTGATGAAAAAGTGCTCAACTTTGTAGCCATGATATTTGAAATGCAGGGAAGTGATGCCTGGTACTCTATGGACATCGCACAGCTTCTCTACCCGGGAAGCGGTTACAAGCCCGAAGAGCTTGAAAAAGTAACAGATATTTTGGATGTATGGTTTGATTCAGGTTCTACCTGGAATTCGGTACTGAAATCCCGTAATTATGATGCGGGAGACTATCCTGCTGACTTGTATGTCGAGGGGTCTGACCAACATCGCGGCTGGTTCCAGTCATCACTCTTTTTATCTTCTGCGGTTGAGCACAAAGCACCCTACAAAGGTGTATTGACGCATGGTTTCACAGTAGATGAAAAAGGTGAAAAGATGTCCAAGTCAAAAGGCAATGTCATCGCACCCGAGAAAGTTTTAAAAGAATACGGCAGTGAAATTTTACGCCTATGGGTTGCTTCATCGGACTATCAGGGTGATTTGAAAATTTCTCAGGGGATTTTAAAACAGACTTCTGAAAACTATCGTAAACTGAGAAACACCTTTAGAATTATGCTTGCCAATATCAATGACCTCGAGAACCTGACACCGTACGAAGATATGGGTGATTTGGATAAATGGATTTTAAATGTTGCACAAAACACGCTTGATGAAGTACATAAACATTTTAGTGAATATAACTTTGTCAACGGTATGAGCACACTCAACAACTTTATTGTTAACGAACTCAGCGGCATGTATATCGATATGACAAAAGACAATCTTTACTGTAATGCTAAAGATTCTACGAGAAGACGTGCAAGCCAAAGTGCAATGGCAATCATTACAAAAACACTGCTTTTGATTATGGCTCCTGTTATAACCTACACAGCAGATGAGATAGTAGACAATGCCCCTGCCATCATCAAAGGTGATGCCGAAGATATTTTTGACATGACCTATGAAAAAATTGAAGCCGGTGACATACCTTTTGATGCTGAGTATATGGTAAAAGCCCGTGAAGGTTTCGGAGCAGAAGTTGATAAACTCAAAAAAGAAAAAATCATCAAAAACACCCTTGAACTTGTCATTTACACAGAATCAAAAACTGTCCTTGAGATGAACAGTACCGATGCAGAAGACTGGTTTGTTGTTTCCGGAATTTTTGAAGACAAACCAGAAGAAGAGATTATAGCCAGCTTTAAAGTTGATGAAGACACCTTCAGCATCGCAAAAGCCACACTGCACAAATGTCCAAGATGCTGGAAATACCAGGCTGAAGCAGAGGAGTGCCTTTGTAAAAGATGCCAAAGCGTAGTCAATGATTAATTACAGTGAGCCCGTTAGTACAACATTTATCGGAACAACCATACTTGCTGTATTTGTTATGATTGGCATAGGTATTTTAGCTGTTAAAAAATTTAAAAAGGAAAGTTAGTGATTACATTAAAAGAAGCGCTTGCAATGAGCAAAGATGAACTTAATAAATTTAAAGATGAATTACAAACAAAAATAGAAGCAAACAAAGATTTAAATGCTTATATAGATGTAAATACTTTTGGTGAGGGTGTGCCTGTTGCCATTAAAGACAATATTCAAGTCAAAGAGTGGTCTGTTACTTCTGCTTCAAAAATTTTGCAAGGCTACATTGCGCCTTACAATGCCACTGTCATAGAAAAACTTTTAGCTGCCGGGCTCTCTCCTTTTGGTCGTACAAACATGGATGAATTTGCCATGGGTTCGACAACTGAGACAAGCTGCTACGGCAAAACACTTAACCCTGTCAATCCTGAGCATGTTCCCGGTGGAAGTTCGGGAGGAAGTGCCGCTGCAGTTGGAGCGGGTTTGGCTATAGCTGCACTTGGCAGTGATACAGGCGGAAGTATTCGCCAACCCGCAGCGTATTGCGGTATCGTAGGCATGAAACCGACTTACGGAAGAGTCAGCCGTTACGGTTTGGGGGCTTATGCTTCAAGTCTGGATCAAATCGGACCGATGACACAAAATGTAGAAGATGCTGCTATTTTGTATGACATTATCAGTGGGAGTGATGTCAAAGATTCAACAAATGCCATGAGAGATGACAAAGTCAGTGACAATCTCAATCCTGAAAGAAAACTCACTATTGCCATTTTGCCAAAGTATATAGAAAATGCGAGTGATGATGTGAAAGAGGCTTACCGCAAAGCAGTTGAAGCACTCAAGGCACAGGGACACACCATTGTTGAAAAAGAGATGATGGATGCAAAATATGATATTTCTGCATACTATGTGACGGCTACAGCAGAGGCAACAACCAATCTTGGGCGATATGACGGTATACGTTACGGCAACCGTGTTGAAGGTGCAAATTTAGAAGAGACCTACTACAAAACAAGAAGCGAAGGTTTTGGGGATGAAGTCAAACGCCGTATCCTGCTTGGCAATTTTGTGCTCTCAAGCGGCTACTATGAAGCCTACTATGTAAAAGCACAAAAAACACGCCATTTGATAAAAGAGGAGTATGCAAAAATCTTTAACGATGTTGACTTGATTCTCTCTCCGGTTGCTCCGAATGTTGCTCCAAAATTCGGGGAACTTGCAAATCCGATGGAGATGTATCTGAGTGATATCTATACAATCAGTGTCAACCTTGCAGGTCTGCCTGCCCTTTCATTGCCAATAATGAAAAATGCAGCAGGGATGCCTGTCGGACTGCAGCTTATAGCAAACGCCTATGAAGAGCAGACACTCTTTGACGGTGCTATGAGCCTTGAAAAAGAGATTGCCTATAAATAATGTAATGACAATGAGATAATTTTTTGCTACTATTTTAAAAAAGGAAGTAAAATGGCATATTTTGACAATCTAAAAGTAAAAGACAAACTCTACGGCTTGGTTTTTGGCCGGGGAAAGGTTTCTCAGGTTTTTGAAGATTCTCATTACAAAATGATGGTAAAATTTAAAAACGGGCATGAGGTTCCTTATACAGAAGACGGTATACCAGGCTGGGGAAATTTCAAAAAACAGACGATCTTTTACAAAGATGATATAGATTTGACAGATGTTGATTTTGCCCCTGTCACAAAAGTATTGAGTCCTAAAAAAATCATTAAACTCCGGGAAAAGAAAAAGCTTGAAGTCAGACTCCCTTCGGGAATATGGACAAACTGTACAAAATGTGTAGCAAGTTATGTTGAAGATATGCTCGAATCTGAGAACTATCATCTCTTTAGAAAAACACCTAAAAAAGGATAAGTCATCACATATACAATCATTCATACCATACATATTTTTGCTGTTTTTATTTACGGAGGATTTCTCTTTACCGATAATCTTTTTATGGCAAAGATGAAACAGTCATTAACGGAAGAAGAACATAAAAAGGCCCGTGAAGCCATTATGATACATGTACGAAAAGTTGTACCGAAGGCTCTTATTGTTGCTGTACTTTCGGGAATGTATCTTTTTTCACAGGTTTTTGGAAAAATTTCCCCTGATGGATTAAGCAGTTTTCAGATAGCTCTTTCAATCAAAGCCTTTTTAGGTCTTTGGCTTGGTTTTCGCGGTGTCAATCAGGTATTTTTCGGTATACAGCCATGGGTATTCAAGAGCCATATTTTCCCTTTTGTTCTTGTCGTTATTATCATTTTACTTTCCCAGTTTATGTTTTTAGATTTTACCTCTTTTTAACCACAAAAGAGGTATAATGCAAAAATTTCTAATAATTAATTTTATACTCTGCAAAAGGATACCCCATGAGAATTCGTAAACGCGCCCTGACATTTGAAGATGTACTTTTAGTACCACAGTATTCGGAAGTACTTCCTAAAGAGGTCTCACTTGAGACAAAACTCACTCGTAATATCACTCTTAAAATTCCTATGGTTTCGGCTGCTATGGACACAGTTACAGAATACCGTGCGGCTATTGCAATGGCAAGACTCGGAGGTATCGGAATTATTCATAAAAACATGGATGTCGAAACACAGTGCAAACAGGTCAAAAAAGTAAAAAAATCTGAAAGCGGTATTATCATTGACCCTATTTATGTCCACCCGGATGCTACTTTAGCGGATGCAGAAGCGTTGATGAAAGAGTTTAAAATCTCCGGTGTTCCTGTTGTAGACGGACACAACAAACTTCTTGGTATTTTAACAAACCGTGATATGCGATTTGAAAAAGATATGCGAAAACGTGCAGACGAAGTGATGACAAAAATGCCGCTCATTACTGCAAAAAAAGGGATCTCTCTGGATGAAGCCGCTGATATAATGCACCAAAACAAAATAGAAAAACTCCCTATCATAGATGATGAAGGCTTTTTAAAAGGGCTCGTAACCATCAAAGATATCAAAAAACGCATAGAGTATCCAAACTCAAACAAAGATGCCTTCGGTCGTCTGATAGTTGGCGCGGCTATCGGTGTCGGTCAGATGGACAGAGCCAAAGCCCTTGTTGATGCCGGTGCGGATGTTCTTGTCCTGGATTCTGCACATGGTCATTCCAAAGGTATTTTAGATACTGTCAAAGCGATTAAAGAGTCTTTGGAAGTTGATGTAATTGCCGGGAACATTGCAACCAAAGAGGCAGTTCTTGCACTAATAGAAGCAGGCGCCGATGCTGTAAAAGTGGGAATTGGTCCCGGTTCAATCTGTACAACACGTATTGTAGCAGGTGTCGGTGTACCGCAGATTTCCGCCATAGATGAGTGTGCGGAAGTTGCCCGTCCCCACGGTGTGCCTGTTATCGCAGACGGAGGTATCAAATACTCCGGCGATATTGCCAAAGCACTTGCTGTCGGTGCAAGCTGTATTATGGCAGGTTCTCTTTTAGCGGGTACGGAAGAGTCTCCGGGTGAGACGATAATGTTTCAGGGACGTCAGTACAAATCATACCGCGGTATGGGCTCTATCGGGGCTATGCAAAAAGGAAGCAATGACAGATATTTCCAGGAAGGTACAGCCGCTGACAAACTTGTTCCAGAGGGAATTGAGGGACGTGTTCCCTTTCGTGGTTCAATCGCCGGAATTGTGCATCAGATGATGGGTGGATTACGCTCCGCTATGGGCTACTGCGGCAGTGAAAGCATTGAAGCTTTCTGGGACAAGGCAGAATTTGTTGAAATCACATCAGCAGGTTTGAAAGAATCTCATGTCCATGATGTCATTATCACGCAAGAGGCACCGAACTATCACGTATAGTTAAATTTTTAAATACATACTTTAATGTTCAATCAATGTATTATAATATATAATAGATTATAACACTGAGGAATTAAAGTATGAACCTTCTGCAAGATGTAAGAGAGTACACAGATTTAAGAATTTTATATGTCGAGAACAGACTCTCGGTAAGAAACAAAATTCATTCTCTCCTGCAAAACCTTTCTTTACATGTAACGGTAAGTGATAATGTCAAAGAGGCGCTTTCTCTTTATAAAACATACTATTCCAAACACAGTAAATATTATGATATAGTTGTCCTTAGCCTGGATTTCACAAACTCCCAGGGCATAGAACTGGCAAAAGAGATTAAAAAACAGCATGAAAATCAGGTTATTGCCCTTATAACACAAAAAGGAAGCTCTCATTTTTTTCCGGAGGCTATCGGTTTAGGAATAGACAAATATATCAGTGAACCTCTTAAAAATACAGATGATACACTGCTTGCCCTACTGGAACTTGCAAAAAAATCTCTCCTTGTACAGGAGTTGGAAAATAAAGCATTTTTGTTACTGCAAAAAGAGAAAATGATTGATGAAAATATCTTTTTGACAGTTTCGGATATTCATGGAAATATAACAAATATTTCGCAGGCCTATTTGGATTTTACAGGCTACACAAAAGAAGAAATACTTGGCAAAAACCACAGTATTTTTAAAAACCATGATATCCACAGAGAAACCATAAAAAATTTGTGGGAGACTGTCTCTGCCAATAATACCTGGGAAGGTGATTTAAAAAATACAAAAAGTACAGGTGAAGAGTATTGGGTACATGCAGTTATTACACCTTTGCATGACAAAAGCAAAAACATCATCGGTTATACCTCTTTGTTAAAAGACATCACCTATCAAAAAAGACTGGAATATTTTTCTACTCTTGACCCGATTACCTCTTTATATAACAAACAATACTTTCATAACTACCTCAAAACAGAATACAAGCATGCCATTTGGAAAGAGGAATTGTTTGCCCTCTTACTGATTAAAATCGATGATGAACCCATTGAAGATGAGACAATCCTGCAGGTATCTCATTTTTTACAAGAACTCCGAAACCCGCAAAATTCTGAATTATTTCGGATAGCACACAATGAATTTGCTCTGACTGTGCACAACAAAGAAGATGAATATATAAATGACACAGCAAAGAATATTCTTGAATTGAATACTCTAAAATCCTTACATCTTTCAGTAGGTGGCATTAATCTTGATACGTCAAAATTTTATCTTAACTGTGATGATTTATACAGCATAGCCGATGAAAACCTGCATAAAGCGCAAAAAAACACTGTGATGCTTGATGTCAACGAATATGCCATTAAAAATCTCAAAAGCCTGGATAGATTTACAAAACTTCCAAATCATACCGCACTGCATGAAGATCTTTCTCTGCTTAAAAAAGAGGCGATGCTGATAATTTTACATGTAAACCAGCTGAATGTGTTAAAAGACCTTTACGGCAATGCTGTTGTCCAGGATATCATTAGACAAAAAACCAGAGAACTGCATAATATAGTCCATGATGAAGAAGTGACCTTATATAATCTTAATTTGCAGGAATTCGCATTTTTAATCACAAATAAAAATCTTTTTGAGAAGTATTTACTTTTAATGCAGCACTCATTACTGCTTCCGACTGAAGCAGAGGAAAATGAAAGCAATGAATCTATAGTGGCTGACTTTACAGCAGGTATTGCCTACGGTATAGATACTGTTTTGGCACATGCAAACATTGCACTGCAAGAAGCACTTATTTCACAAAAAAAATACAAAATCTATAAAAACAGACAGTCCCTCAAAGATGAAAAAGCACAGAAAATTCAGAGACTTAAAGTCTATAAAACAGCACTTTACAACGGTGACATCATTCCGTATTTTCAACCTATTATAGAGGCAAAAAGCGGAAAAACTGTCAAATATGAAGCATTGGCAAGAATACAGACAAGCAGCGGTGAAATTATCTCGCCTTATTACTTTTTGGATGCGGCAAAAGAAGATAAAACATTTGAATTTTTTACACGACAGATGATGCAAAAAGTATTTAATGTCTATGCAAAAAACAATATTCAAATTTCTATCAATCTCAGTTATGAGAACCTCAACTCTGCCTCTATGCTTGATTATATAAAAAACCGTTTGGAAAAATACGGAGGGGAAAGAATTACATTTGAAATACTCGAATCAGAAGATATTGACGATTATGCTGTTGTCGAAGCCTTTATTTTATTTGTAAAAAAATACGGATGCCAAGTGGCTATTGACGATTTTAGTTCGGGCTATTCCAACTTTACAAATATTTTGAGACTGCATCTTGACTATATAAAACTCGATGGCTCACTGATAACACAGCTCAATAAAGATGAAAATATTAACAATATGGTACGGGGGATTATACAGTATGCCAAACAGGCTGATATTCGTACCGTTGCCGAATTTGTCAGCACAGAAGAACTGGCGCTGCTTGTCAAAGAGTTTGGCGTCGATTTTTTACAGGGTTATTACTATGGAGAACCGCAGGCTCCAAAGTACTATGGGCTCACTTAAAGAAAAGATACTTGAAATGCTTTCTTTTGTGTCTCCATCGTAGAAACCCGCTTACCAGCAGCAACAGCAAAGACAAAGCAGCTGCATCATTTACCCATATCCACCAGGAAGCGAAAAAACTGCCATCATGCAGTGTTAAAAGTACAGAGTAGAGTGTTGCCTCATGAAACTGTGGTAACTTTACACTCTTTTGCACAGGGCTGAAATATTCTACTCTGTTCTCTTTTTCTATAATGTCACGGAACATATGCGGTGCATTTTTTAAAATTTTAAAATGCTTTGCATCCAAAATACGGTTGGGGGCTCCCATTCCGCTGACATAGAGGCGTTTTCCTCTTCGTATCATTCTGTACGCAAAACCTCTGTTTTCCAATTGCCATTTGTTTAAATCCCTACTTTTGTAGATACCGTAACGATTCCCTATTCTATACACTTTCCCGTCGTAGTCAACAGCCCAGATGTCAGCTTTTAGAGTATTGTATATTGGTGGTAAAACTTTATGTGAAATTGTCACAGATTTCATAAATTTTCCAAGTGCTGACGCATGATCTAAAAAAATTCCGGTTGTCAATAAAATAAAAAGAGGGAATATAGAAAAAATAACAAAAATATTTGCATGTGTTTTTATCATTTTTCTTGCAAACTGTGCCTTTTGTTTAGAGCGTATCAAATACCAAATGATATATCCGCTTATACTGAGCCATAATAAAACCAGTGCCCCGTAATCATTGAGAAAAAGAGAAAGGTCTTCGTCAAAAAGTCCTCTTGCATAGTGTAAATCCCGTATAAATCTTGAAAGTTTTATATCTTCTTGCAGTGCTTCTTTTGGCAGAAGTATTTCTGTGCTTGTTGTAACTTTTCTACTCTTTATATCTACTACATACACTCTCTCTTTCTCTTCAACCGCTACCAGTTTATTTTCATATAAGGCCAAGGAGCTTATATATCTGTTTTTAAGGACCAACGGTGTCAGTTTTTTAAAATCATAGCAGTATACGCCCTGCGATGTTGCTATGTACAGTGTGTGTTTCTGCTCCCTTATCGCATTACACTGCAGAGAACTGATTTTTTCAAAATGCTTTCCTGCATCCGTGCTTTTAAACAGACCCCGTTTACCGCCCGCTATAACAGTACCGGGGTTTTTTTTATCAATATAATACGCTTCAAAAAGCCTTTTGTCCGCCTCCATACTCTTTTGCGGCACACTCTTGAAAGTTATCGTATATAAAAAACTCCATTTGTCATGATCCAGTAAAAATCCCGTAAAAGCCAAAAGAGCCAATACTGCGGCAAAACTCAATCCGACAATTTTATGAAGTTTATAGATTTTTACCATTTATACTCTAAGCCCGCATAAAACTGTCTTGGATCACCGGGTGTATAGTCTTCTCTTCCGTAGGCATACCGAGCATTGACAGCATATCTTTTATCTGTAATATTGGTAATTTTGGCAAAAACTCTTACCCTCTTTGAGTAGTTATAATTCATTTTAACATTACCGATACTGTATCCGTCATATTTCTCAACCGTATGTGCATCATCCATCCAATAGGAACCGACATATTGCCATTCGCCCTGCAGGGTAACTCCTTTGAGAGCGTCCGGCATATAAAAAAGACGTACATTTGCTATATTGTTCGGTGCTCCTGCCATTTCATTATCGCCAAGAACAGGATCATTGTCATAATTGTGTTTTGTATAGGTATATGCAACTGCCGTCTCCAGTTCCCGAGATATCTCCTCTTTGAGTGTCAGTTCTATCCCTCTGTGTATAGAACTGCCACCATTGCGGTAACCGCCGGTATTTCTATCTCGTATGATGGTATCCTCTATAGTCATATAATAGACTGCCAATTCAAAAGATGTCTTTTTGGAAAAAGATTTTTTTAATCCTATCTCGTAGGTATTTGATGTTTCGGGATCAAGGTTTATCTGTTCGTATCCTGCCTTTACAGAATACAGACGTGTTGCCTGTGGAATTCTAAAACCGTTTGCATACCGTGCATAAAGATTTAAATCCTTCGCAGGAAAATAACTCAAAGCCAGTTTGGGACTTAGATAATTATAGCTGTCATCCCTGTCTGCAGGTCTGTAATATCTTCCCGAGGCGTCATAACTGTTATCTGCGAGTTTATTATCATAACTGTAACTGTTATAGTCATATCGCAAGCCGGCACTCACAACCAGGGCACTCCACAGTTTGTATTCTGTGTGGATGTAAGGGGCTATGGCAAAATAATTTACCGTATAGTCATACAATGCCCCTGTAAGATAGGTAGCACCGCCCCATCCTGTCGTTGTAATATCAAAATCCTGATTGTATTTCAGAGAAGACTGTGTATATTCTGTATCAAAGCCAAAAACTATTTTCCCCCATTCTTTTTCATAAGTATTTCTCTGTTGCAGGCCAAAGGTATAAATTTCATTATCATTGCTTGGAAGATTTGTTTCCCAGGTTGCAACATATCTGTTTCTGTTGTAACGCAGATACGGAATCAGAGAAATTTCCAAATCATTATACCTGTAATTATTCAGTTCAACACTGACCCTCGCATAGTCAAACTTTCTCTCTACATCTGTTTTTTGCAAGGCTGTATAATAATTCGGATCATCACTTGCAGCCGTTGAGCCGTTTGTTATATTTGCATAGTTATTAAAGCTGTCAGCCTGTTGTGCCACAGTTTTAGAAAAATTTGCAATAATTTTTATATCATTATCGTCGTTCACTCTTTTGTCATAACGAAAATTGGACTCAACTCTGTCAGTTTTTGTATGCTCCCGCCAACCGTCACTGTGCATATAAGATATATTTGCACGATATCCGCTCTCTTTGTCTATAGCATCACTCACCTCCGCACTTCCTAGGCCGTATCCGTAGCTTCCGCCCATACCTTTGAGTAAAACAACCTTCTCTTTTGAAGGTTTTTTCAAGGATTGTACATCAATAGTGGCAGCAACGGCATCGGATCCATACAAAGCAGTTCCTGCTCCCTTTATCACTTCAACAGACGAAGCACTCTGAAATGTAGTATAGGCAAGCCCGTTATGATTGAAAAAACCGCTTGACTGCACAGGGATTCCGTCCTGCATAAAGAGATAATAGGGACCGGTATTCACAGGCATACGAATGGATGTCATATGTCCGATAACAGAACCGGTTTGTTCAATACGCACACCGGAAAGGGAGTTGAGCAGGTCTTTTTGAAATATAACCTGATCAAGCTCTATCTCCTTTTCCCCTTTCGTGCTTATACTCAGAGGCTGTTCTAAAACACTTTCTTTCACACCTGTTGCTATCACACTGACAGGACTGATTTCTACCACACTCTCTGCTGATGCCAACGATGCACACAAAGATAAAAACAAAATTTTTCTATTCATTACATTTCTCCCGCAAAATATGTAAAAGTGTATAGAAAAAGTGTTACATTAGTATTAAGTAAGATTTTTTACGCTATCTTTAGGGTATGAAAAAAAATATTAGATATGCAGGGTTTTGGATACGCTTTTTTGCTTCATTTTTTGATACGCTCTTTTTGGCTCTGCCTGTAGGTATCATTATTTATTTTGTAAGTGATGGCAACTGGTTTGATTTTGTACAGTACCAAAACAATATTCAAATGGCAATGAACGGGAATATACATGCTCTTGACCAACAGCCCCATACCTCTTTAACATGGGAATTTGTTTTTGAGATTTCAGTTTTGCTTGTAACAATTCTTTTTTGGGAAAAATGGCGCGGAGCGACCCCCGGGAAAAAATTTCTACATGTAAAGATAGTTGACGCCTTTACATGTAAAGATATAAACAACAAACAGGCGATTACACGTTCTTTGGCCTATATCCCCTCATTACTGTTGTTCGGACTCGGGTTTTTGATGGTGGCTTTTCGAAAAGACAAAAGAGGACTGCATGATTTAATTGCCGGAACCATTGTAATCTATGATGAAGATGCTACTCCTCACTCATAAAAAAACTATCGACTGAGATGTTTTTAAAAGCGGCATTAAGTGAAGTAAAAAGCTGAGGGTGTTCTTTTTCCATTGATGAGAGCATCTCTTTCATCTGTGCTCTTGCATAGGGCATTTTGACATCAAAACGCATGGCAGGACAGGCTTCATCGCCTATGGCTTCTATGCCGTTGTCTTCCACAAAAGCACGCAGCTGACGTTCACGCATCTGAATCAGAGGACGAATCACAACAAGCCCGTTTTGGGCTGTATATTTCGGAGCAAGACTGCGCATCTGTCCATTGTAAATAAAATTCATAAAAAAGCTCTCTGCCGCATCATCCATATGATGGCCAAGTGCAACCTTGTTACATCCCAGTTCTTTGGCAACACTGTAAAGATACCCTCGCCGCATACGGGAAAAAAAGCTGCAAAAGGAAGAATTTTTGCGAATTTTTTCTTTTGCCAAATCATAGGTCTGGGTCTCTTTTACTATATGTTCTATACCATATTCCCTGCAATGTGCGGAGAGTTTGTCAAAATTTTCACCCATTCCGTAGCTTACGGTAACGGCAATAAAATCAAAGGCAAAAGGGGCCCGGCGCTGCTGCTCTTTCATCGCATGAATCATTGTCAGAGAGTCTTTACCTCCGCTGAGTCCGACAAGAATTTTGTCCCCCTCTTCTATCAAGGAAAACTTGGCATTTGTTTTACCGAGTTTTGACATAATTTTTTTGGAAAGTTTAACCGACAAGTTTATCAACCATTTTCATAATAAATTCAGCGGATTCCACGGCACTGGTCTCTAAAAACTCATCAAAAGAAAAACTTGCATCCATGTCTGCCGCATCACTTATTGCACGAAGAATAAAAAAAGGCACATCCAAAGCATCACATACAACAGCGACACTTGCCCCTTCCATTTCCAGTGCATCTGCATGAAACGTCTCTCCAATCCAGTTTTTTCTTTTTTCATCTGCTACAAACTGATCACCCGTTGCAATAATACCTTCTTGGACATTTTTGCCCATCTCTTTTGCAACCTCTTTTGACAGGGCTGTCAGTTCTTTGTCTGCTTCAACATAAACAGCACCCTCTGGCACATATCCAAAAGGATGTCCAAAGGCTGTAATATCAAGATCGTGTTGGGCAAGTTTTGTAGCTACAATCAAATCTCCTACTTTTAGCTTTGGCGATATTGCTCCGGCAACACCTGAAAACAGAAGTTTTTGCGCTCCAAAATGTTCACACATGGTGGTTGCCGTCAATGTTGAAAATACTTTTCCTATTTTTGAATAGGCTATGACAAGATCTGTGCCTTTGTAATTTGCTTCATAATATTTGTTTCCTGCATATACAGTCGCTTTGTATTCACCTAATTTTTCTAAAATCGGTGCGATTTCTTCAGGCATTGCACCCATTATTGCTATTGTCATATTTATTCCTCGATTGTAAATGTCTGTATTGATTTTTCAAACAGTGGCAACTGATGCACTCTTTTGCCCTCTTTTTGAACGATACAGCTTCCGCCCCAAAAGCCAAGTCCGTCTTCAAATCCCACACGGTTGACAAAAAGAAGCTCTGCACGGCACTCTTTTGCAACATTGCTGATAATTCCATACCATTTGTCTTGAATATCCAAAGATTTTTCATTAAATCCGCGAGCAGGGGATGCCACAAGAACGATAATCAAGTCCGGATCAAGGCTGGTGAGTTCTTCATGCACACTGGTATGCCACAAATCCTCACAGATGAGCATCGAAACTTTTTTTCTCCCCACAACAAATGATTCAAATCTGTCACCGCCTTCAAAATAGCGTGCTTCTTCAAACATTCCGTAATTTGGCAGGTGTACTTTTATATGTTTGGAGAGAAGTTTTCCGCCGCTGTAGTACAGTGCTGTATTTCTAAAAACATTCCCGTCTTTGAGTGCTGCGCCGACAACAATATCAATATCTTTGCTCAACTCTTCAAAAACACTCAGTTCTTCAAGCAAATAGGCATCTTCAAAAAGTTTATCCTGAAGCAAATACCCACTTAAAGAGAGTTCAGGAAAGACTATAAGATCTGAACTTTCTTTGACATCATTTATCCAGACAACTGCCTCGGTAATATTTGTACGGTTTAACTTCGGTGAAGTTTGTGCAAGTGTGACTCTCATATTAAGAGCAAATTTCCTCTTTCACTTTTTGTAATGATGCCATATCTGATATATTGAGTGTTTTCAACTCTTTTGCAATTCTTCTGTTAAGACCTTTTAGTACAACTCCGTTGCCAAATTCTATGGCCAGGTCAACTTCAGGCGCTATTGCCTGAATTGACTGTTTGTATTTTACCGGTTTTACAAGCTGCTCTTTTAAAAGGTCAACTGCTTCCGCTTTTGTACTGTAGGGTTTTGTTGTAACATTTGAAATCACAGGGGCTTCAAAATTCTCTTGTATCTGTGTTTGCATAATTTCGGCAAGAGATTCCTGTGCAGGTGCCAGTATATCACAGTGTGATGCAACAGACATATTTAAAAGCAAGACTCGTTTTGCTCCTGCTTCTTTAAAAGTCTGCTCCAGTGATGCCAGGTCTTCTTTATTTCCCGCAACTACAAGTTGTCCGTCCTGGTTATAGTTGGCAGGCCATACCTGTTTGCCTTCGTTTTGTGCATCACTGCAGATTTTTTCCACACTTGCGTCATCAAGGCCGACAATTGCCATCATACCGGCATTTTTTCCTTCACAGGCTTCTTGCATAAAAGCACCGCGTTTATGCACAAGTTCTACGGCATCTACATAATCAATGGCACCTGCTGCACATAAAGCAGAAAACTCACCCAGAGAGTGTCCTAAAAAAAGTTCGGCTTTAGTGTCGGGACAGGCCTCTTTGAAAAGTCTGTATGCTATCATCTGAACAAGTAAAATTGCCGGCTGTGTATAGGCCGTCTGTCCCAGTTTTTCATTTTCTTCAAAAATAAGTTCTTTAAAATCCACACCGATTCTTTCACCGGCTTTATCAAACATTTCGCGTGCAGTTTCAGAATTTTCATAAAAATCTTTTCCCATACCAACTGCCTGAGAACCCTGTCCTGCAAATATCATAGCTATTTTTTTCATATTTTTCCTTCTATATATTTTTTATTTTCTGTTATCTTTTTTCGTAATGTGTTTCTGTTTAAACCCAGACTTTCAGCTAACTGTACCTGTGATTTAAACTTATGCAGACCTGCTTTGAGAAGCGGTACTTCATAAAGATACAAATAGTTTCTGTAATCACTCTTAGAACCAAGTTTGTCGTAAAGATAATGTTCAATAATGTCCATTAGCTCACTGTCTTGAATATCTTGAAGTAAATAATTTATCATCACCTGTCTTTTTAAAGAGATGGCATTTTGGGACAAATCAGGCTTAAAATTACTTACGTCAAAGTTACTGCACTCACCAAATAACACAATAGCTTCGCTCACAAACTTTTCGATTAATGCTTTGACATCTTCCATTCTCTCTCGTAAAGGAGGAATATTAAACTTCACACTGAAAAGTTCATCAATTGCCCGGTGGGAAAAAGAGTCTTTTGCCGTTGCTATAACTCTTACATTGTTTTCTTTTACAGCCTGTACCAAACGTTCAATATTGGGTGAATTGTCAAGATTTGTGATTATGATAGCTTGTGTGTTTTCTAACGAAAGAAGCAGCTCATCAAAATTAGATGCGTCAATTATAAATGCATCAGGGAGAATAAAAGAAGCCAAGGTCTTTTTTCCAACACCGTGTTCACCTGTAATAAGTGCATTTACCGTAAGTGTTTTTAAAAGAGTCGCTGTCTTTTTAGCCTGGGAGGAAGCCTCACAGGCAGTTAGAAATTTAGTTACATCCACAACCGCTGCCGCCACCTGTTCCACAACAACCCTCTTCATCAGAAGGTTTGTTTTCTTCCGGAACACCAGTCATTGCTTCTTCAGCAGAGGCATCTCTTACATTGTTAATGGCAACAGTGAACATTAAATCTTTTCCGGCAAGAGGATGATTAAAATCAATGACAACAGTATCATCTTTGATTTCTTTCACTATAACCTGCACAGTTCCGCCATCTTCACCCTGACCGTAAAGAGTCATGCCCTCAGTTAAATCAATTCCGGCAAACTGCTCTTTTGGAACCTCTTGCGTTGCATCTGCATTATATTCACCATAGGCATCTGCTGCTTTAACTAAAATGTCAGCTTTGTCACCTGTATTCATATCTTTGATTCCGTTTTCAAGTCCTGGAATAATTTGTCCTTTTCCGAACATAAATACCAATGGAGCTCCACCTTTGTTACTGTCTACGATTTGATCGCCATCACGTACTTCATATTCCATTGATACAATTTGATTGTCTTGAATTGCCATTATTTTACCTTTTATTTTTTTGGGATTTTATCATAATAATCTATATTATTGCTGAAAAGCATCTTTTACCCCAGTTTAGTCTAAATGTTTCTTAGCCTCTTTTGCCTCTTTTGAATGAGGATATTTTGCAATTACAGCATTGTAAAATGCCTTTGCATGTGCCTTGTCTCCTGTTTTATCCATCGCAATTGCAGTATGTAACAACAGTTTTGGCATATACGAAGCTTTGTCATACAAAGAAGCACTTTTTTTAAAATATGAAATTGCCTCTGCATAATTTTTTCTTTTAAAGTTCATCTCACCTATCATATAATGTGCATAGGCCGGTTTGTATTTTCTTTTAATGAGTTCTTTATAGTTTTGAATCGCTTTTGTATAGTATCTTTTGTCAAAATTTGCTTTTGCCTGGTTGTATAACTGCGCACTGCTTATTTTGCCCGGTTTCACACTGTTTTTTCTAGACTGCATCTCTTTTGCAATCAATGTTTTAAAATCATTGATATCTTTTACAAGAGTATTGAATGTATCTTTGCTTACATACTGAGCATTTATTTTATCTACGACTTTTGAAAGCTCAAAGATCATAGTTTGCAGTTTTGCTATCTCATCCTGATTCTTCTGTACTTTTTCAGCCAGCCTGGTTTGAAACTCATGAATATTGTCAAGATTTACTCTGTTTTGCTCTTTGAATTTTTGTAATTCTCGCTTATTTTCATGAGAGCGTACACTCAGATTCTCTACAACACTTTGTATACCGTCTACCCTTTCGCGCAATGAATCAAGTTTGCTGGCTTGTGATTTTGTATTTATGGCAACTTTTTTTAAAGTATCTTTTGTTTGCAAAATAACTTTTTCACTTTGAGTAAGTCCGTAGGGTGTCGGTGCGGTCAAGTCGCCTGCTCCGAACGCAGAAGGTTCAGAAGCAAACGATAAAGAAGAGACAAAAGTAAGAAGTAATAAAGTGCGTATATTACTTTTCATCTATAAAACTTATGGTAAAAGTTTGAAATTTACACGACGGTTTTTAGCCCAGCATTCTCTTGTGTGCTCAGTACATACAGGATTACTCTCTCCGTAACTGACCATAGAAATACGAGAAGCGTCAATGCCCTCGGCAACCAAAGCTTTTTTTACACTGTTTGCACGTTTGAGTCCAAGTGCAAAATTGTACTCATCACTTCCCCACTCATCACAGTTGCCTTCAAGTTTTATATTAAAAGACTTTGCAGTAGTTTTTCCAAGTTCTGCTGCAGTATCCACTTTCTCCTGCATGTCAGGTCTAATGTTATACTTGTCAAAATCAAAATAGACTGTAGGGAATTTTGATTCAATTGCACTGGCACTTAACTGATTGCTGTTGAGTGTATTTGAAGATGAACTAATTTCCGCATTTTCACCTGTCACAGTTTCAGTCATCACTTCTTCAACTTCTTGTGCTACCGGTGCTGTGACTTCTTCAGTCTTTGTGTCGACTGCCGGTTCTTTTGTACTACAACCACTGAAAACCAAAAGTGCTACTACAACACTTGAAAGAACTATACTTTTCATTATTTATTTCCTTGCTTTTAAAATTGATATATTATACCAAAAAAATGTAATAAGTGATGAACACTTAAAACTTTACCAGTCCATAGATTGTATTTTTCCTGATTTTAGAGGAAAAAGATAGTTTTTATTGTGCATCAGCCGAATAATGCCAATGGCACTTTGCGATTTGTAGTTTTTTATAAATATAATCGCATCACCGTCTTTGGAAAACCTTGGAAACTCATTCACTCCTGTCGCAGTGAGCCTGCGAATAAAATCGGTCTCTGTGGAGATAAGATGCAGATTAAATGTATTTGCACTAAAAGCATTTGAACTCTCACGGGCCTCATAGACTACATAATGTCCTTGCGCACTGCATGAAGAGTTTGCTTTTCCGTAATAGACCAGCTGTTCCACAAGCCCGTTGTCCAATCTTTTGGAAAACACATTGGGATAGCCTAAACGGGATGAAATAAAAATAATTTTATCATCTCCCATAAACTGTCCGTTCACATCTATTCCGCTGTATGTGGTAATTCTTTTATATTTTTTTGTCTCTGTATTGTAAAGATAAATATCCGGCTGACCGTCTCTTGCCATTGTGAGCAGCAGCTTTTTTCCGTCTTCGCTGACATCTGAACATACCATCATCCCGTCAGAAGATATAATGTTTTTCACTTTTGCAGTTTTAATGTCAACATATTTCAAAGTAGGTTCAAAAGAATCCAAAGATGTATAATAAAATGCGGTCTGTGCTTTGTTCGCCCATTTTGGAAAGATATTCAATCCGCCTGAGATGATTACATGCTGGTAAGAGAGTGTATAGTCCGCAATAATGATTTCACTTTTTTTAGGCGCAACTATACGGGAAAATATAACTTTTCTCTTCATCCATCCAACAGAAGGTTCACCCATAAACTCATTGATATCATAAGCCATTGCATGAGATATAAACATATAGATTTTTTTGTTGTTTACTCTGTATCGTTTTGAAAAGACTACTTCATTTTGGTGAAACAGAGTCATTTCAATATTTAAAGCTTTGTTGTCATCCTCAAACAGTTTATAGCGCAAAACATAATTCATATCTTTATTGGCAACAAGTACATTTGTATCATCAAAATCGGCAAACCTGTGATGTCTGTCAACATTAAATAAAGAAATAACATTTAAATCTGCTATCAAAGCTTTAAAAAAACGCAGCTTAAATGTGTCATTATAGCTGATCGACGCATCTTCAACTGCCAAGGAAGGCAAAGAGTCTGCTTTTTTCACTACTTCTATAGTTGCATCACCTGCAAAAGCAAGGCTGATTAAAATGAACAAAGAAAAAAATATTTTCAAAATCTACTCCTTAGAAATTAATATAACAATCGTTCTGCTCGGTCTGTTTTTCGGGTTAACAGGAAATACAACATCTTTTAATCGTTCTTTAATCCTGTCTGCTTCTTCATTGAGTGCTTCATTCTTAGAATAACTCAGTATTCTAAAATCAATAAGTTTACCAAAAGGGTCAAGTTCGATTACTGTTTTTACACTGTTGCCCTCACTGTTTTGCGGCACATTAAAATGTTGATAAACAATATCCTGAATTTTAGCCAAATATTCATTAACTTCATTCGCAGCAGATGTTGCTTCACTTTTTGACGGGTCATGACTTGCCTGAAGTGTACTGATCTTTTGTGTGACAGACTCTCTGTCTTCTTGTTTTGTGGGCCTGATTTTTCTTGTAATCTGTTCTATCCGTCTATTATTGTCAGTTTTTTTAACTTTTTTTACATTGTTGTCTATTTTTTTTGTCCATACATCACTGAACAGATTATTGATATCTATGTTTTTTACAACTTTTTTAGTTGCGGGAACTGTTTTGGAACTTTTCTTTTTCATCGGGTGCTTTGTATTTGTGACATTAATTGAAACAGAAATATAATTTTCTTTTTTATAGCCATATGCTTTTGTTTTGGAAGCATGAAACATCATATAAAGAAATGAGAATAAAAAAAATGCAAAAAGAAAGAGTGACAAAAAGCCACTTATGTAAAAATAACGGCTGTTGTTATCCATTTGTAGCTAAAGATACCTCAGTGAAACCTGCCTGTTTAACCGCAGCAAGCACTGACATAACTATACCATAGTCCAAACGTTTATCTGCACTGATTAATACAGTTGCTTTTTTATTTAACTTTCTTGCATACAATGAAAAGTTATCCATAAAAGCATTTAAGAGATAGTTGTCTTTATTGACTTTTATATTTCTGTCTTTGTCTATTGTTATATGCACAGGAGGAATCTTCGAGAGTTGCTCAGTTGTTGAGCCCTGCGGCAGTTTTATATTTTCTTCATATATAATATTTGGAGCGATAACCATTAAAACGACAAGCAATACAAGCATTACATCCACAAGGGGAGTAATATTAAGCTCCGGTTTTTCTTCCCAATCATACAGCACTGTTTTACGCCTTACGTGCTAAAATCGCATCACTTTGCATTTGGAGATAGCTTATAAGTTCATATGACTTTCTTTTTAAAACCTGATGGTATGTATAGGCGAATGTGGCTACAAATATACCTGAAGCGGTTGCCACTAATGCATCCGAAACGCCACTGGCAATAATTGACATACCTCCGCTGTTTTGTCCGATATGAGAAAATGTATCTAAAATAGAAACAACTGTACCAAACAGTCCGATAAAAGGAGAGGTAGAAGCAAAAATAGAAAGTACAGAAAGTCCTTTTGTCGCTTCTTTTGTCGCAGCAAGCATACCGAGTCCTAAAACTTCTTTTGAAACAACATTACTGGTTTTTATAAAATTATTTAAAAAAGAGTTTTCATTTACAGTAGTAGCTCCAAGTAAAAGTGATTCAAGAGAAGCACTTTCACTAGAAAGCCAGTTATTAAGAGAAAAATAGCGGTAAAAAAACACCCAGTTCAATACTATAAAGTATAAAGAGAGCAGTAGCAATACTCCGAGAGTCACAGGGTGGCTTTTTAGATAAAAATCTATTAAATTATTAATCATACGGTTACTATATTAACTTTTGTGCGGCAGATTCTATTTTTGCTGATACTGATGCGATAGCAGTGCTTGAATCTGCAATTTCATTAATAAGTTTTTTTGCTGCATCAAGTGCCTGCGCAATCTCAGATTCAGTTTCACCGCGAATTGCAGCAGCACCTTCAACCAAAATAACAACTTTTTCTTCATCAACTTGAACAACACCCCAGTTAACAACAATAGACTCGACTGATTTATCTTCTTTTTCGATATCTACCACGCCAGCTTCTAACAATGTAGTTAGAGATGCATGACCTGCCAGAACACCAAACTCTCCCTCTTTTCCAGGAAGAACAACACTGACAGCTTTACCATTATAGATTTCACCGTCAGGCGTTAGGATTTCAAGTTTAAATGTATCCATTACAGTCCTTTGTCTTAAGCAATATGCTTATTTATTTTTCTCATTCTTAGCAATAGCTTCATCCATATTTCCGACCATATAGAATGCACTTTCAGACATGTGGTCATAGTCACCGTTTAGGATGCCTTTGAAACCTGCAATTGTGTCTTCAAGTTTAACATATTTTCCTGGAGCACCAGTGAAAACTTCTGCAACAAAGAATGGCTGAGAAAGAAACTTCTCAATTTTACGAGCACGTTCAACAACATTTTTGTCATCTTCACTAAGTTCATCCATACCAAGAATCGCAATAATATCCTGCAAATCTTTATATTTTTGAAGTGTTTGCTGTACACCGCGAGCTACATTGTAGTGCTCTTCACCCAAAATTTGCGGATCAAGCAGTCTTGAAGTTGAATCCAATGGATCAACCGCAGGATAGATACCTTTTTCCGCAATTTTACGGTTAAGAACCGTTGTTGCATCCAAGTGGGCAAAAACTGAAGCCGGAGCAGGGTCAGTCAAGTCATCTGCCGGTACATATACTGCCTGTACAGAAGTAATTGAACCGTTTTTAGTTGATGTAATACGATCCTGCAGTGCACCCATTTCACGAGCCAATGTCGGCTGATAACCAACAGCTGACGGAATACGCCCAAGAAGTGCAGACATTTCAGAACCTGACTGCGCAAAACGGAAAATATTGTCAATAAACATCAATACATCAAGTTTTTTCTCATCACGGAAATACTCAGCCATAGTAAGACCTGTAAGCGCAATACGGTTACGTGCTCCTGGAGGCTCAGACATCTGACCGTAGCACAGTGCAACTTTGTCCAGTACGTTTGACTCTTTCATTTCATAATACAGGTCATTTCCTTCACGAGTTCTCTCACCGACACCGGCAAATACAGAAAGACCGTCATGCCCGTGTGCAACATTGTGGATAAGCTCCATGATGATAACTGTTTTACCGACACCAGCCCCTCCGAAGAGTCCGACTTTACCACCTTTTGCATATGGAGCAAGCAAGTCAACAACCTTAATACCTGTTTCAAACATCTCTGTAGTTGTTGACTGATCAACCAATGGTGGAGGATCACGGTGAATTGACCATGTTGGAGCATCAGTAACCTGCTCTCCTCCATCAATTGTTTCACCAATTACGTTAAAGATACGACCGAGTACTTTTTCGCCAACCGGAACACTGATCGGTGCACCTGTAGCTTTTGCGTCCATACCACGAACCAAACCTTCACTCATATCCATTGCAATCGTTCTAACACGACCGTCACCTAAGTGTGCTGCAACTTCTAATACCAAACGATGTTCACTACCTTCTAAATTAACATTCACTTCAATTGCTTCGTTAATTACTGGAAGATAACCATCAAAATCAACATCAACAACAGGACCCATTACCTGGCTAATTTTTCCAATCATATTTTTCTCCATTATTTCATAGACTCCACACCACTGATAATTTCTATCAGCTCTGTAGTAATAGCGGCTTGACGCGCTTTATTGTATTGTACATTTAAACTTTTTACCATCTCTTTTGCATTGTTCGTTGCTGTATCCATAGCCTGCATACGTGCAGAATGCTCTGCAGCAACTGAATCAATCAAAGAGTAGTACATATTGTAATTTACATATTTTTCAATTAAAGACTCAAGCATTTTATCTTCATCTTCTGCTTCAATTTCCATCATTGATTTTGATTCCACTTCTTTACAATCAAAATCATTTACATCAATAGGTAAAACATTGTTTACATGTAACTCTTGTGTTATCATGTTTTTATAGCCGTTATAAATAATATGAACAGCATCCGTTTTACCCTCTTTGTAATCTTCGATAGAAGTTTTTATAAATTCATCAGATCTCGTTTTATTCGGCTTAGAACTTAAGTTTATGACAGTATCAAACATTTCAACTTCATTATACTTATAGTATTCTATCCCTTTTTTACCGATTCCGCGTAAACGCACTTTTACTTTTTTCTCTTTGTACTCTTTTAGAAGTTTATTCACAGCTTTAATTGTTTGAATATTAAAACCGCCACATAAACCTTTATCTGCAGTTACAAAAATAATGTCAACCATTTTTGGGTTTTCAATTGCTGTAAAAAAGCGATTTTCCAACCCTCCAACTCTGTTGCATTCTATGCGTCCAGCTATTTCGGCAATGACCTGATTCATTTTTTGAGCATAAAGACGAGAACGTTTTGCAAGTTCTTCTGCACGGCGAAGCTTGGCAGTCGATACAAGCTTCATCGCACGAGTCGTCTTTTGAGTGTTTGAAACACTCTTAATCTGTCTTTGAATATCTTTCAAGTTTGCCATAAGTTATTCCTTAGTTAGCTACAAAGCTGGCTTTGAACTCTTCTAGTGCTTTCATCAATAGTGTTTTTGTTTCATCATCTACTTTTTTAGTACTTCTGATATTTTCAAAGATCTGAGGATATGATGCTTCTATAAACGGATACAGTTCTGCTTCAAAACGAACAACATTTGATACATCCATATCATCCAGGAAACCTTCATTTCCGGCAAATATAATAACAACCTGTTTTTCAGCAGGAAGTGGTGAAAAAGGCCCCTGTTTTAGGATTTCAACCATTCTTTGTCCACGCTCTAACTGTTTACGTGAAACTTCATCAAGATCAGATGCGAACTGGGCAAATGCCTGCAATTCTCTAAATGATGCAAGATCAAGTCTTAATGTACCTGCCACCTGTTTTGTAGCTTTAATTTGCGCAGCACCACCAACACGAGATACTGAAAGACCGACATTGATCGCAGGACGAACACCTGAATTAAACAAGTCAGTTTCCAAGAAAATCTGACCATCGGTAATAGAGATAACATTCGTAGGAATATATGCCGCAACGTCTCCGGCCTGTGTTTCAATAATAGGAAGAGCAGTTAAAGAACCGGCTCCGTTTTCGTCAGACATTTTTGCAGCACGCTCAAGCAAACGGGAGTGAACATAAAAAACATCACCAGGATATGCTTCACGACCCGGAGGACGACGAAGAATCAGTGACATTTCACGATATGCAACCGCATGTTTTGACAAATCATCATATACAATCAAACCGTGTCTTGCATTGTCACGGAAATACTCACCCATAGTAACACCGGTATACGGAGCTAAAAATTGAAGTGCAGCAGCTTCAGCAGCAGTAGCAGATACAATAATTGTATACTCCATTGCTCCGTGATCTTCCAGACGACGAACGATTTGTGCAACAGTCGACTCTTTTTGACCGATGGCAACATATATACATACAACACCGTTGCCTTTTTGGTTGATGATTGCATCTAACGCAACTGTAGTTTTACCGGTTTGTCTGTCACCGATGATAAGTTCACGTTGCCCGCGACCAATCGGAACAAGTGCATCAATTGCTTTGATACCCGTTGCAAGTGGCTCATGTACAGATTTTCTGTCCATAATTCCAGGTGCTTTTTCTTCTACAAAACGAACTTCTGTAGTATCAATCGGACCCTTACCGTCAATCGGTTCGCCAAGTGCATTTACAACACGGCCAAGAAGGGCATCCCCTACAGGAACTTTTAGAAGTGTTCCCAAACGCTTCACGCTCATTCCCTCACGAAGTTCAGGACCAGAACCGAGAATAACAACACCAACGCTGCTCTCTTCCAGGTTTAGAACCAAACCTTTTGTTCCCTCTTCAAATTCTACCATTTCTCCCGCCATAACATTGCTCAGTCCGTAAACCTTCGCAACACCATCGGCATAAGAAACAATTTTACCTGTTTCATTGATATCAACACTTAGTTCAAAGTTGTCGATACGCTCTTTAATTATTGAGCTGATTTCATCAGCTTGAATTTTTGCTACCACTATTGTTCTCCTCTCATTGAAAGTTAAATTGCTTTTATTATATGTTCTATAATTTGTCTGTCTATTCTGTCTTTAGAAAAATTAATTTCTATACCAAGACCTTCTACTTCTACTTTTATACCGTTAAAGTCATTTTTAACAAATGTCAGGCTGATAGTTACATCATACTTTTTGCCTAAGCCGGCACTCAATTCTTCTATTACTTTTGAATTGATATCTGTATCACTGTAAATAACACCTTCATAAGTTTTAGCCGCTTTTGCCAAATCACTTTTCAATTCCTGTGCAATTGCCGGAATAATATTGATACGTTTGTTTTCTACCAACAGCTTGATAAAGTTGTTGATTTTATCAGAGTTGGCACTTTTTACCGCCTCTAACAAAATCTTTGATTTTTCTTGAGCTTTTATGCTTGGGTTAGCAATAATACTGACAAACTTGTCATTTTTAAATGACTCTGCCAAGGCAGAAAATACTGTTGTCATATTTTGCATAGATGCTAAGTCAGAACCCATACCTAAAGCTTTTATGTATCGTTTTGCAATCAGTTCTTCCATATCAGGCAACCTTTTTCAAAATGATATTAGCCATAGTTTCTCTGTCAAAACTATCACTGCTTTGTTTCAATGTCTCTTTTAAGACATCTTCAACAACACTGCGAATCATTTTCTTTTCTTCAAATTCTTTTTTGAGAGCAAATTTTTTCACCATAGCTTCAATATCACTTTCTGCCTGTGCAATAATCGTGTCATTCAAAATTTTGTTCTCTTTTTTAGAAACAATCGCCAACTCTTCAGCAAACTTTTCAGCCTCAGAAATTTTTGCCAATGCCTCTTTTTTAAGAGCGATTGATTCATTCAGCTTTTCCTGAACCTTTTTCAATTCGTCAGCTATTGCCTGACTTCTTGATGCAAAGAAATTCTTTACAGGTTCCCCAACTAGATACCAAACAAGCCCGGCAAATAACAGAAAGTTTACAGTTCTTTGAACTATGTCTGTTCCTGCATGCTCGTGCCCAGATGCCAATGCATAAGTTGATATCATTAGCATTAATACTAAAATTCTACTCACATTACACCTTTATATCTGACTAAATTTAGCTTTTACAGCTTCTTTAAATACCGGAACTTGTGACATTAAGTCAGAAGTCAACTCATCTTTAGATTTTGCAAGTGATTGCTCAAACTCTAAATACTCTGCCGCGAGTTCAGCACGTTTTGATTCTAACTTACTGTCAGCTAATTCCTTAGCATCCGCGATAACTTTTTCTCTTAGGGCCGCAGCTTCCAGCTTGGCATTCATAATTATTGACTCTGCTTTTGCTTTGAGCTCATTGATTTCATTGTCATTTGATCCTACTTTTTCAAGATCTTTTTTAATGTCATCATCACGCTTTTGCATAAAAGAAAGTAATGGGTTATAAAGCCAACTGTTCAGAACGGCTATAAGGGAAACAAATACAACAAATGTAGCCAAAAGTAGTATTGGATTTATATCTAACATAGCACCTCCTAAAAGTTGCGTGATTATACTATTATAAAATTGAAACGATAGTTAAATGGAGGTATAAATTTGTTATTTGAGTGATTAGTTTCTAAAATGTGTCAAAAATTCATCAATTTCATCTTGTGATGCAAAACTGACGCTTATTTTATTTTTAGAAGCCTTTACATGGAATCCAAGTGCACTGAATTTTTCTTTTATCTGTGTAAAATCATAATCGGTATCGCTCTTTTTGACAGACTCAGTTGGTGCAGGCTCTACATTTTTCATGTTTTTTATCATAGCTTCAACTTCGCGTACACTCAGTTTCTGCCCTATAATCGAATTGAGTATCAGCTGCTGGTCTTTTTCATTTAACCCAACCATTACTTTTGCATGTCCTGCTGAAATCTTTTTTTCAACCAGTGCCTTTTGTGTCTTTGGAGCAAGCTGCAGCAGACGCAGAGTATTTGTTATATGGGTTCTGCTTTTATGAATAATATTGGCAAGTTCGTCATGTGTTACATCATGCAGCTTTATAAGTTCTGTATATGCCTCTGCCAGTTCTACAGCATTTAATTCTTCTCTTTGAATATTTTCAATCAACGCGAATTGCCGCATTTTTTGTTCATCAGAGTTGAGAACTACTGCCCGTATCTCTTTGAGTTTTGCAAGCTTTGAGGCGCGTAGTCGCCGCTCTCCTGCAATTAAGATATAGCCGTCAATATCTTCTGTTACAACTATAGGCTGAATCAGTCCGTCATTTTTTATGGATTCGGCAAGTTCCAGAAGAGCAGTTTCGTCAAAGGATTTTCTTGGCTGAAAAGGATTCGGTCGGATATCTTTGAGCGGAATCTCCAATACAGCATCATACTGGCTTCCTTCATTTTCATATGCTTCGTCTATTTCTCCAAGAAGAGCGTCCAGCCCTCTGCCTAGTTTTTGTGACTTCATTATCGTATAATCGCCTGTGCTAAATTTTGGTATGCAATAGAACCGCTTGATTTTACATCATACAAGATTGCAGGTTTTCCGAATGACGGAGATTCTGCAAGTCTTACATTTCTCGGTACCACTATATATTTATCTGCAGCATCTTTAAACAGTTTGCCTTTAAAATGCTGACGCAAATCTGCAAATACCTGTTTGGACAAATTGTTTTGTGATGAAAACATAGTTGGAAGAAAGCCTCTTACCGCAAGTTTCGGATTAATTGATTTTCTTACCAACTTGACAGTATTGAGAAGCTGTGCCAACCCTTCAAGTGCAAAAAATTCACACTGTATCGGAATAATGACCGAGTTTGCCGCTGAAAGTGCATTGATCGTCATCGGACCAAGCGCCGGCGGAGAATCTATAATAATATAATCATACTCTTTTTGTACATTTGCAATCGCTTTTTTCAAAACAAGTTCACGCCCTTTGGCTTTGTCTGCATCATAATACTCTTTTTCTATTCCCACAAGACCTATGTTTGAAGGTGCTAAATGCAGGGTAGGCAGGTCTGATTTGAGAATAATTTCTTTGAGCTTTTTTGTACCTATAAGCACATGATAAATATTAAACTCATAATCATTTCTGTGAAAGCCCAATGATGTCGTGGCATTTGCCTGCGGATCTGAGTCAATCAAAAGCACTTTTTTTTCTGCAACAGCAAGTGACGCTGCCAAGTTTACAGCGGTAGTCGTTTTGCCTACTCCGCCCTTTTGATTTGCAATTACTATTACTTCACTCATCGCCTGCTGTATATCCTCTCACCATTTATATTCAAACTGCCATCACTCTCGAGTACACAAGACTCAAGTGATATTTTTTTACCATCACTATGGGTAAAAAACTCCTTGTTGTTTTCAAATTCTAACTTATATTTGCTAAAAACTTGCTTCCATAAAACCTTTTTTTCTATATTTTTCAAATATGCTGCAATTAATATTTTTCTGTTGAGCGTAATATCCAATGATGCAAAGCCCTGTGGTGCTGTTACAAGGTTTATTCCCACACCGCAGACAAGTGTATCGTCTACTCTGTTTGTAATCATTCCGCCTGTTTTTTTTGTACCGATATAAAAATCATTCGGCCACTTTAAAAAAACTTTTGAACCAAATTCAGATAAAGTTTCTTTGAGCAGATAAGAAAAGTACAGTGACACAGATTCTAATTTTAAATCATGAGGCAATTGTTCTGTATCGAGTGCAAAGGACAAAAAAAGATTTCCTTTTTGGGAACTCCATTCGTTGTTTCGACTGCCGATTCCCTTTGTCTGAATATCTGCAACCACAGCCACAGGAGCAGTCAGCTTCTTGTTTTTCAACTGTTCTTTTAAAAAAAGCTGCGTTGATGGCAGTGTATTATAGTAATGTATCTTCAAGTCCGAGTCTTTTCCCGTTAATATAAGAGATAACATCCATCTCTTTTTTTGACTGTGGCTGTACCTTATAAATACGAAGAGCCCCCTGCTTACATGTAACGACAATACTTTTTTTGTCTATTGCAGTTATTTTGCCGGCATCAGCATGTTCTTCATCTTTTTTTTCAAGCTGTATCTCTTTTAGTTTCAGTCCGCTTGCAAGATAAATTCCCGGCCATGGTGTAAAAGCACGGTATTTGTTATAAATCTCCTGCGCATTGTCAAAAACAACTGCACCGTCTGCTTTTGTTATTTTTTTACAATAAGAAGCATGCGCATCATCCTGTTTTTTGGGCGTATATGTATGAAAATTGCGCAGCACATCTATCGTCAGATCAGCAGCAGTCTGTGTAAGCTTTTCAAACAACTCTTCAACCATCATCTCCTCACCGACAGAGACTTTCTCGATTTTTAAAATGTCACCCGTATCGAGCCCCTCTTCCATAAGCATGGCAGTTACACCGGTTGCCTTGTCACCGTTTAACAAGGTTTGCTGTATCGGGCTTGCTCCGCGATATTGCGGTAAAACCGAAGCGTGAAGATTGATACAGGGTGCATGATCTAAAATTTCTCGTGGTAAAATCTGCCCGTATGCGGCCACCACTATAAAATCACAGGGAATTTCCAGAATCTCTTTTACAGTTTCCTCATCCCGAAGTTTTTTTGGCTGATAGAGCGGAATGTTATGCTCTTGCGCAGTAAGCTTCACAGGAGGAGGCGTAAGTACTTTTTTGCGCCCGACAGGTTTGTCAGGCTGTGTATAGACGGCAACAACATTTATATCTTCTGTTGCTATTACTTTTTGAAGAATTTTCTGGGCATACTCAGGTGTCCCCATAAATATTATATTTTTCATTGCTAACCTTTACATGTAAAGAGAGTACCGCCCTTGTGGGAACCTTCAAGCATAAAACTTTTCACATCACTTAAATCAAAACCACTGGCAAGAAATGTATCTATGTTTGCCTGCAGAAGATATTCTGCGGCTTTTAGTTTCGTAACGATACCCCCTGTTGCAAAAACATTGTTTGGAGTGACTTCTTTATGCAGTTCTTCCTCACTGATTTTGTTTACTGTTTTGAATGCTTTTGCCTCGGGATTTTTTCTCGGATCGCTGTCATAATAGGCATCAATATCTGAAAGAATCACAAGCATATCGGCCTGCATGTCTTTTGCTATATATGCTGAGAGCTGGTCATTGTCACCAAGTTCAAGTTCATCTGTTGCCGTTGCATCATTTTCATTGACAATAGGAAGCACACTGTTTTGCAAAAGTGTTTCAACAGTTGCGCGCACACGCTTAATATCAGAAGGAGTATTCAAATTTGCAGCAGTCACTAACACCTGTGCTGTCAGTATTTCGTATTTTGAAAACTTGTTCGCATATTTATTCATCAAAACAGGCTGGCCTATTGCAGCTAAAGCCTGTTTGTTCGCAATATTGTTTCTATCAAGTTTCAGCTCGGTATAACCACCCGCAACTGCACCGGAAGAGACCAAAATCACTTCATGCTCTTTTTTTAACTCGCTTAGAAATTCTACGAGAGAACGCATACGATCAAGTGCTATATTGCCATCCTGGGTTAAGACGGCACTGCCTACTTTGACTACAACACGCATGGAATTACTGCCTTGTTTGCTGTACTAAATTAAAGAGTGCGTACTTTAAAGGTTCAATATTTTTGTTAATCGCGGAAGAAATAGGCACAACAAAATAAGGTTTTTCTCTATCATACCCTAATGTTTCATCAACACTCCCCTGAATAAAATAAGGCAAATCCTCATCAAAATCAAATTCACTTCCCTTGCTGGACTCAAGATCAAGCATCTTGATAAATTCGGCGATTTTTTGGGAAACTTCTTCTTGAGGCACTATATCTGTTCGTGTTAATGCTATTGCATATCGCGAAGTGCCCAACTTTTGCGAAAAAGAAGCTACTTCGTCTTTGAGTACCTCTATCTGTTCTTTGAGATCTCTGTACGATGCCAAGTCTATCATAAACAGCAATATCTCTGTTCTTTCGATATGACGAAGAAATTCTATTCCAAGGCCTTTGCCTTCATGCGCTCCGCCGATAATTCCGGGAATATCTGCCATAACAAATGATTCATAATCTCCGATATTTACCTGACCGAGTTTCGGCGTTAATGTTGTAAACTCATAATTTGCAATTTCAGGTCTTGCATTGGACACAGTAGAAATAAGCGTAGACTTTCCGACATTTGGAAAACCGACCAGTCCGATATCTGCAATCAGTTTCAAATCAAGCTTGATATTTCTCGTTTCACCCTTTTCACCAGGCTGTGCATACGTCGGTCTTTGGTTTGTAGGTGACTTAAAGTGTGTATTGCCGAGTCCGCCTTTTCCGCCTTGCAGAAATTTCACTTCCTGTCCGTCTTCAACCATATCAAAAAGAACTTCACCGCTTTCCTGGTCAATAATCTGTGTTCCGGGTGGGACAATAATGACTTTTTTTGCCCCTGATTTTCCGGTACAGTTTGAACCTTCGCCGGGTTTGCCGTTTTCAGCTTTTATATGCATTTTTCTCTGGAAGTGTGAAAGTGTATGCGTATTGTTGTCACACTTAAACCATATATCACCGCCTTTTCCGCCGTCGCCACCGTTTGGACCACCATTGAGTACAAACTTTTCACGGCGAAAAGCCACACACCCTTGCCCGCCTTTTCCAGAACTAACTGTTAATTCGACACTATCTGTAAACATTCGTGAATCCTTTTTATGGCTTTATGCCATTGTAAATACTTAAGAAAATACTATGAATTATAAAGTAACTTATTAAATATTTTGAATTTTCTTTGTGGAATATGTTTCCATCGGATATGATGGAAACAAGAGGTTTTATACTGTAGAAATTACGCAGCAGGTATAATGGAAACTTGTTGACGCTTTTTGTCTTTTCGCTCAAACGCAACAACACCGTCAACCAAAGCAAATATAGTATGATCTTTTCCCATACCTACATTTTTGCCTGGATGAACTTTTGTTCCTCTTTGACGAATAATGATGTTACCGGCCACTACAGCCTCTCCACCAAATTTTTTTACACCAAGTCTTCTACCAGCCGAATCACGATTATTCTGTGTACTACCCTGACCTTTCTTATGTGCCATTACTTATCTCCTTAATTTATTACGCAGCTATTTTCGTGATTTTAACACGAGTATAGTCTCTTCTGAAACCACGTTTTACTTTAGAATCTTTACGACGACGCTTTTTGAAAATTACAACTTTCTTGTCACGTCCTTCTGCAATAACTTCAGCAGTTACAACTGCACCCTCTACAAAAGGAGTCCCGATCTTAAGCTCTCCGGCATTCACAGCCAGAACCTCTTTAATCTCTACCGTAGCACCAGTGTCAAGAGATAATTTATCTAATGATAAAACATCACCCTCTTGAACTTTATACTGCTTACCACCATTTTTAATAATTGCGTACATCTATGGTCCTTACATATTTTTAGCTTGTATTTCTACAAAAGTCCGGAATTATACCCATTCAAGCTTTAAGTCTTGATTAAACAAAAAGAAATACCACTTAAAAAGAGTAGTCTGTCACTAATGCCACGGCATCTATTTCTACCAAAGCATTCTTAGGCAGTGTTTTTACCGCTACTGTTGCGCGTGCCGGCTTATGTTCACCGAATGCTTTTTCATATATTGCATTAACTGTGGCAAACGAGTCCATATCTGCCAAAAAAATTGTTGTTTTTACCACATCCTGTAAAGAGCTTCCCGCTTCTTCCAAAACTGCCTGAAGATTTTTTAAAACTGCAACTGTTTGAATTGACACATCTTCTTGAAGCAGCTCATCTGTGCCTGAAGCCGTTAACGCAATCTGTCCTGATGTATAAACGATTCCGTTTGCCACGATTGCCTGTGAATAGGGTCCTATTGCCGAAGGTGCTTTATCTGTCTTTACTTGTTTCATAGTTTTCATCCTTTAGTATTTCATAATGTTCTTGGGCATTGTCCATAAATGCATTGAACATCTCTTCGTCTCTGTATCCTAAAGATGCATACAGTATTTTTCCTGTTTCATCCAAAAAATAGTGTCTTGGAACAGGAGATGTTTTCAAAAATTTCGGTATTGCATGTCTGTCTCTTGAGAGTAAAACAGTAACAAATTCTTTATTAACTCTCTCTTTAATCTTTGTATTTTGCAAAGTTGTCTTTTCAAATTTTTTGCACCACCCGCATGTGTCAGAAACGATTAACACATAGATAAGCTTATGCTCTTTTTTTGCATCTGACAATGCTTTCAAATAGTCATGACTCCAATGAAGCGGTGCACAAAAAAGAGTGACACTGAAAAAGAGCAGCACAAAAAGAGATTTCACTGCCTGTTCCACTCGCTGATAAGCGTTTTAAAAACGCTATAGAGATCTTGTACCTCTTTTTGTGTTGTTCTCTCATTTATCGAGTGAATGGTGTCATTTTTTACACCAAACTCAACCACATCTATACCAAGAGGTGCAATGAATCTTGCATCGCTTGTTCCGCCTGCCGTAGAGTGTTTTGGCACTTTACATGTAACCATTTCTATAGCCGTGTCTATTTTTTTGACAAGTTTCGTATCCGTATCTGTTTTAAAAGGATAGGAACCTTGTGTCAGACGCAGTTCATAGTCCAATCCCTGTAAATGTCTGGCAACAAATTCTTCTACCTCTTTTTGTGTGGTTTTTGTATTGTTGCGCACATTAAACATCATTTTCAGCTCATTGGGTGTAACATTTGTCACCTGCATACCAGAACGAATATCGGTAATGACAAACTTTGAAGGTGCAAAAAACTCATCTCCCTCATCCAAATCAACACCTGCCATATCACCCAAAACTTTTGCTATTTGGTGTATGGGGTTTATCGCTTTTTCGGGATAAGCTGCATGCCCCTGTTTTCCTTTAAGAGTAAGGTACCCGTTAATAGAACCGCGGCGTCCCACTTTTATGGCATCGCCAAACTCTTTTTCGCATGTAGGCTCTGCAACCACACAGGCATCCGGAAGCATATTGTTCTTTTTCAAATATTCCAGTACTTTGACCGTACCGTTCGTTGCTTCACCCTCTTCATCCGAAGTTAAAAGCAAAGAGAGCGTGCCTTTAAAGTTTTTCGTATCTTTTACAGCCTGAATAAAAGCGGCGAGTCCGCTTTTCATATCCTGTGCACCGCGACCATATATAAAGCCCTCTTTTTCCACAGCTTCATACGGGTTTGTATCCCATCCTTTTCCTGCAGGAACAACATCAACATGCCCGGCAAAACAGAGATGCTCACCCTCGGAAAATCTTTTATAGATAAAAAGATTTTTGACATCTTCAATATCAATTCTTATCGCTTCAAAACCGGGAAGATAATCCTCAACAAAATTCAAAATACCGCCATCATCCGGTGTTTCACTTTTTGAGTTGATCAGATATTTAAACAGTTGAATCACATCCATCATTTAATTCTTTGGGTTTTCATAAAACACATAGGGTGTTGAATAATTACTGATTTCAAAGTAGACTTTTTTCTCCCCTTTATCAACTACAAAATTTCTGTTTGTATCTATATAACCATACCCGTAGCGGTAGTTTCTCGGTGTATTTCCGTCTGTACTCGTCGCTGTGGTAAGTTTGTCAATTTTGATAAATCTCTGCACCAGTTTGCCGCCCATATAAATATCAAGCACACCGTTTGTTCCTGTCCAGTTTTGGATAGAGCGTCCTATTTTATTTTGTGCTTCTTGCGTACATCCGCTCAAAAAGAACACTGTGAGTGTAAAAAGCAGAATAATAATTTTATTTTTTTTCATAATTTTCTCCGAATTTCAGTTTCTTTACTGCCAACTCTTCATCTTCTTGCCGCATTAATGATTCACCGACCAAAAATGCGTCAACCCCTGCTTTGCTTAAATCTTCAAGCTGTCCATGCTCGTATATGCCACTCTCCGCCACAATAATTTTTCCGTTTGGTATTAAAGGAATCAATTCATAGCAAAGGTTCATATTCATCTCAAACGTCTGCAGATTTCTGTGATTTATTCCGATAATATCTGCTCCGGCATAAATAGCTTTTACCAAATCTTTTTTGTCATGCACCTCAACCAAAACTTCCAATCCCAAGTGTCTTGCATAGCCCAGCAAATCTTTGAGCTCTTTCTTGCTTAAAGCTGCTGCAATAAGCAAAATAAAATCAGCCCCAAAAACCAGAGCTTCAAGTACCTGATATTTTGAAATAATAAAATCTTTTCTTAAAAGAGGAACAGAAACATATCTGCGAATACCTGCAAGATAATCAAGAGAACCTTGAAAAAAGTGCGGTTCTGTTAAAACAGAAATAGCACTTGCCCCTCCCCGTTCATACGCCTGAGCAATGGCGAGCGGATCAAAATCTTCACGAATGACACCCTTTGAAGGTGAGGCCTTTTTCACCTCAGCAATAATTCTGTACGGGTCTTCCTCTGTAGCTTTTAAAAACGGAATTACATCACGCGGCTGTCTGGCATTGAATGCAAGAGAACGGCCTAGCCAGTCCAGAGAAAACTCTTTCTCTCTTTGTATCAGATCTTCTTTTGTTTTTTTAATAATATCATCTAAAATCATTTTTTCTTCTTCCCCTTTTTGTGTTCTAAACTCTTTTTGTAACATGCCTCTATTTTCTTTACATGTAAGAGTACTTCAGGATTGTCTCCGCCTTCCATATTGACTACTCTCTCCATCACTTTTTTCGCTTCAACGCACTTTCCAAGTTTATAATAGCCCCATGCCAGGGAATCCAGATAAAATGCAGAATCCGGATTTGTTTTTAATACTTTTTTGATGTAGTACATACCTTTTTTGATATCCAGGTCATGATCAATCAGAATATAGCCCAAATAGTTTAGATAGAGTGGTTCATCTGTCTCTTTGGTAACTTTTGTCAACTTTTTTACTATAGATGCCAAAAGCTTTTTTGTCATTTTCTTGCTGTGTGCTTCATACTCATAAACAGCACTTTGTCCCAAATATTTTATATCCCCGCTTTTTTCATAAAGTTTCTGCGCCAAAGCACTTGCTTTTGCATAATTTTTCCCTGTCATATAGAGTTCTAAAAGTACCGCATCATCTGCATGTGTCTCTTCCAAAAAGTCAATAAGTTTGACATAGTCTCTTTTATAGGCATATATACGGATTATTTTTTGTGCGACTGATTTGTCTTTTTTTAAATTGTAGAGTCTTTTATATACAGAGAGCAAACCTTCAATATTGTTTTCATTACTGTAAATTCCGATCAAACGGTTACAAATAAGCTGTGAGCATCCGTGCATGCGTGTATGTGTCTCAAGATAGGCAATCGCATCTTTTTTCCTGTGCAGATTAACATACAGAATAATTGCCATTTTATCAAGTATTTTTTCGTTATACTCTTTCATATATGCACTGTTAAGATACTTTAAAGCTACATCAAATTCCTGGTTTTTGATATACACATCACTGGCTAAAAGGTAATCCTCTGCTTTTTGTGTTTTTTTTGCAAGTGCGATTGAGAGTTTTTTTGCATAATCGAGTTTTCCCATTTCCGTCAAAGCAATGATTTTTAGACGGATAAGCGCTGGATCAGAGAAAGTACCCTCTGTTATTTCATCAACTTTTTCAATCACTTTTTCATTCTTTTTTGCCAAAAGATAGTTATGCAAAGAGCGATACAGATACTCTTTTTTGGATGCTTTGTCATAAAGTTCTTCAAAACGCTTTGCCGCCACATCATAATGTTTTGTAAGTTCAGCATTTAACGCAAGCATAATATAGAGATCTTCACCCTCAAAAGCTTTTTCATTTGAACTTATCGGTCTGGGATGCGTTGAGCATGAAACAAAAAACAGCGACACTGTTACTAAAAGGAGAATTCTAATCATCTATTATTCCTGGACACTCAAGTTTTAGCTCATCAACTCTGGTTTTGTAATAATCCCAAAAAGGAAATGTTTTACACTGATTTGGACGGGCACTGTATATTTTACACCCATTTGTTTTTCTGTCATAAAAAACACATTCATAGGAGTCATTAATTTTATTTTCTTTGATAGAGTATTTATACCCTTTCTTAAAGAGATATTTTAACGCAAATTCATTAACATCCATTGCTAAAACTTCTGCAATTGCAAATATTTCATTTTTAGTGACATATATATAACCACTCTCCCCTGTACAGCATCTGCCTTCGCATGCAGCACATGCACTGGCATCAAAAGCATAAGGATAATTTTCTTTTTTTATTATATTTGACATTTTATACTCTGTGTATTGGCTTTTTTATAAATGTTTTGTACTTTTTGTGAAGGATTGTCTCCCTCAAAACTTATCAATGGAGGCCAGACCTTCATCATTGCCTTTGAACCGTTTCTTGCATGTATCATTACAAGTGATGCACTCCTGTCAATTTTTGGGTGGACAAACTGCACATCCACTATCTTCATTTTGACTCTCTCAAGTTCAACGCAGACATTTCCAAACTGTGTCGCATCATAACAAAATATAAAATGTGAATGTGGCCGCAACAAACGCGACACCTTTTTAAAAAACTTCTCTAAAGGGAGGTGTACATTATAGCGTGCATTAAATAATATCTCATTTTGGCTTTTTTGTACACCAGCCGGATAGAACGGCGGGTTCGAAATAATATAGTCATATTTCTGTATTTCTTGCATATCCAAAAAATCACACTCATGCAGTCTATACGCTATTTTGTTGACTCGGGCATTCGTTTTTGAAAAATGCCTGAAAACTTCCTGCTTTTCCACTGCTTCAAGTTCTATTTTTTCATTGTCTCTTGCAACAAGCAGTCCTACCACTCCGCAACCTGCACCTACATCCAAAACTTTCCCTTTGGGATGAAAAGAGTTGATAAAATCGTACAAAAAAAGAGAGTCGCTGTTATAGCAGTAACCAGAATCCGGTTGGTAAAGAAGCATGAATTAAAGTCCCTTGGGTTATAATATTGCAATTATATCATAAGGGCAGATTAATATGATTATTATTCCGGCAAGATTGGCATCCACACGGTTTCCGCAAAAGGTTTTAGCAGACATAGGAGGCTTGCCTATGGTGGTAAGAACGGCACAAAGAGTATCACATTTGGATGATGTAGTTGTCGCGTGCGATGATGAACGTATCATTACTACATGTAAAAAGTATGGAATCAAAGCTATGCTGACATCCACAACACATAAAAGCGGTACGGACAGAATTCATGAATGTGCCACTATTTTAAATTTATCGGATGAAGAACTTATTATCAATGTACAGGCAGATGAACCTTTTATAGAGCCTGATGTTGTTGAGTCCCTTATACAAAAACTCAAAGAACTGCAAAAAGAAAAAAAAGATTTTATTATGGGAAGCTGCTACAATGCTGTTAATGCACAAGCGGCAGAGGATTCCAATCTCGTCAAAGTTGTGCTCGATGCAAACAGCAATGCCGTCTATTTTTCCCGTGCTAAAATACCATTCAATCAAAGCGGAGAAGCTGTCTATTTCGGACATATCGGTATTTACGGTTTTTCTAAAAAAAGCTTAAAAGAGTTTTGTTCACTCCCTGATGCCCCTGTTGAAGACATAGAAAAACTAGAGCAGCTTCGTGCAATATACCATGGAAAAAATATAGCTATGGTCAAAGTGGCGAGTACGGGTTTTGGTATAGATACAAAAGATGATTTACAAAGGGCGATTGAGATTTTTTTATAAAAATTAGTTTACATGTAAGGAAGAAGTCCCTTAAAAGGGACTTTTAAAGAAAAAGTTTAAAACTTAGATATTGTCACGGATGCCTAAATCTTCGATGAGTTTCATATAGGCGTCTTTGTCTTTTCTTTTGAAGTATTTCATCAAACGACGACGCTGACCAACTAATTTCAGTAATCCCAAACGAGATGCGTGATCTTTTTTGAAAACTTTTAAGTGTTCTGTTAACTCTTTAATTCTTTCAGTTAAAAGTGCAATTTGAACTTCACTTGAACCAGTGTCATTTTCACTGCGACCGTATTTCGCAACTATTTCTTGTTTTTTAGCCGAATCTAAAGCCATAATAGCCTCCTGATAGGTATAATAATCTAACTCAAATGCACAATGCAGAAGAATTGAAGCGTGATTATAGCAAAACTTTTCTTTAAATTTTATTTTTGTTTATTTCAGCAGTAATTTTGGATATAATATCATTTTAAAAGTTTAAACAATGAAAGTAAATACATGCTTATAACCCGTGCCAGCGAATATGCCATCTTATCACTTATACTGCTTTGCAAAGCAGAAGCGCCAATGGACAGTGATACTCTTTCCAAAGAGCTTTCTATCTCCAAAAGTTTTTTGGCAAAAATTCTTCAGTCTATGGCAAAAGCGCAGATTTTAAACTCATACAAAGGTGTCAATGGTGGTTTTGCACTCAACAAAGATCCCAAAGATATCAATATGCTTAGTGTCGCGTCCTGCGTAGAAGGCAAAGCACCTACTGTTTTTGAGTGTGCTCCCTCTTTGGAAGACTGTCCTTCCGAAAAAGCCAGTACATGTACAATATGGCCTTTTTTACACAAACTCCAGGGGAAAATAGATTTGTTTTTGGCAAACTTGACTTTGGCAGACTTACTCGACGACTAAATTTGGTGAGACACTGACACTTGGCAAGAAAATTGACAACAAAACAAAAAATCGGAACCTCCCTTAACTTTTTACTAGGCAAACGTGATCTTGGTGTTGTCTTTTTTGTAATGGCAATACTCGCCATTATCATTGTTCCTCTGCCTTCTTCGATATTGGATGTTTTGCTGACAATTTCAATTGCCTTGTCTGTTTTAATCTTGCTTATTTCATTATATGTACCAAAACCGACAGACTTGACTACCTTCCCGACACTTATACTGATTCTCACCCTTTTTAGGCTTTCACTCAACATTGCGACAACCAGAATGATTTTAAGTCACGGTTATGAGGGACCGGAACAGGTCAGTGATGTTATTACAAGTTTTGGTGATTTTGTTGTCGGGGGAAACTATGTTATCGGAATTATCGTTTTTTCCATTTTGGTTCTTATAAACTTTATGGTTATTACAAAAGGTTCCACAAGGGTTGCAGAAGTTGCAGCACGTTTTGTACTTGACTCTATGCCCGGAAAACAGATGGCGGTTGATGCGGATTTAAATGCAGGACTCATTGATGATGCCGAAGCAAAACAACGCCGTGCAGAAATTCTTCAGGATGCCAATTTTTACGGGGCGATGGACGGTTCTTCAAAATTTGTCAAAGGCGATGCTGTTGCAGGTATTATTATTACTCTTATAAATATCATCGGCGGTTTTCTCATCGGTGTTTTTCAGTACGATATGAGCGTTGCAGACAGCGCTTCTACCTTCACACTCCTTACAATCGGGGATGGTCTTGTCAGCCAGATTCCGGCACTCATTACCTCAACTGCAACCGGTATTATCATTACCCGTTCCTCAAGTGACGGTGACAATTTTGCCGAAGGCACTATTTCACAGATGATCGGAAATGCAAAGATTATGATGATAGTCGGCTTTATCATGCTCCTGTTTGCTCTTGTTCCTGGCCTGCCTACTGCTTCTATGGGATTTGTCGGAATAATATTCGCCCTGCTTGGGTGGTCTATCTACAAATATGAAAAAGGGGAACTTTCCATTTTGGATGTTGAGAATCTCCTTGGTGTCAAGACAAAAGAAGAGACAGAAAAAGAGAAAGAGAGAATCAAACCGAAAAAAACGAACGAAGAAATTGCAAAAGAAGAGGAAAATGCGCTTGATGACATACTCAAAGTAGAAATGCTTGAACTGACTTTGGGATATCAACTTATAAAACTGGCCGACAGTTCCCAGGGTGGTGATTTGCTTGAACGTATCCGTTCCATGCGAAGAAAAATAGCAAGTGACTATGGATTTTTAATGCCGCAGGTCAGAATACGTGACAACTTACATCTCAAACCTAACCAATATCAGGTACTGCTTAAAGGCATTGCCATTGGTGAGGGTGAGATCATGCCTGATAAATTTCTTGCGATGGACAGTGGTATGGCTACAGGAGAGATTCAGGGAGAACCGACAAAAGAACCTGCTTTTGGACTCGACGCCCTGTGGATAGCACCGGAACAAAAAGAAGATGCCATTATCAACGGATACACCGTTGTTGATCCTGCTACAGTCATCTCCACACATATGAGCGAACTCATCAAACGCAATGCCGAAGAGCTTTTAACCCGTCAAGAAGTGCAGTCACTTATTGATAAAATAAAAGATGATTATCCTGTAATCATTGATGACGTTTTAAAAGTGGCTTCTATCGGTCTTATTCAAAGAGTTCTCAAAGCACTGTTGCATGAAAAAATTCCGCTCAAAGATATGCTTACTATTTTAGAGACAATTGCAGATATTGCCGAATACACAAAAAATGTTGACCTTATAACAGAACAGGTAAGAGCCAGACTTTCTCGCGTCATTACCCAAATGTATGCAGGGGATGACGGGGTGATACGCCTTTTGACATTTGATACACAGACTGAGCAGTTGTTACTGCAAAAATCACAAGAACAAGACGGTGTGAGAAACCTCATGCTCAATGTAGGAGAAATAAATGCCCTGATTCAGGCAACAAGCACAAAGGCTGCAGACTTACTGCAAAAAGGGATTTCCCCTGTTATTATTATCGTCGATCCACAAATCCGTCGCAGTGTTGCAGAAATATTTGAGAGATTTTCTCTTGATGTTGTAACACTCTCTCATGCAGAAATTGATTCGAGTGCTACATTTGAAGTGATGGGCTCTATTTCAATTCAAACACAAGAAACAAATAACTAAAAGGGTACAAATGAAAAACAGAACTATTCATCATCTTTCACACATTGATTTGGATGGCTACAGCTGCCAGCTGGTCATGCAGTACACACCGTACAAAAGATTTAACTACAACTCCAATTACGGAGCAGAAGTGAAACAAAAGCTCGACCTTATGCTGGAAAACATCAGAAAAGCAAAAGAAAAAGCTTACATTCTTATTACGGACCTGAATCTTACAGCGGATGAATCCCGTTGGCTCAGCCATGAAGTAAAAAAAATGAATGACGGTGCATTTGATGTCAAATTACAACTTCTTGATCACCATGGAAGCGGGGAAGAGAGTGCAAAAAAACATGAATGGTACTATCTTGATACCAGCCGCTGCGCTACAAAAATCACCTATGACTATGCAAAAGAACACTTTGAGCTCAACGAACCTGCATGGATGGAGAAGTATGTTGATGTTGTTAATGCAGTAGATTTATGGAAACAGGAAGAACATGACAATTTTGAATACGGGAAAGTCTGTATGCGTCTTGTGACAGAAACAAAAGAGCTCAACCGAATTATGTTTCCCGATGAAGATTCAAACTACAAACTCACACTGTTGCATGAAGCGGCAAAATTCATTCATGAACCTGATGCCCCTATTTTACTTGATGAAAAAATCCACTCTTTAAAAAAGAATTTTTTCAGACGCGACAAAGATGATACACTCGACAATCTTGCCACACGGTATGTCGTTGAACTTATGGGCAAAGCCAGAAGTGAAAAAACAATCTATTACAAGGGATACAGAGGCTACCTGAGTTATGGAATAGGAAACACCTCCATAGTCGGCAACGGATTTTTAACAGCCTACCCTGAATATGATTTCATTGTGGATGTCAGCTATCGGGGAACAATGAGTCTGCGTGCAAGCGACAAGGTAAGTGTTGCACAGATATCCAAAGAGTGGGCAAACGGCGGAGGGCACCCAAATGCTGCCGGAGGAAGAATTATGGGATTCAAAGAGCAGTTCCGTTATGACAAAGTCAAACAGCAGATTGAAAAAGTCATCAACGACAAAGAAGCTGTTGCCGGGGATTTGGAATATAAAAAAGAGGACTAAGCCTCAAGGCTGCTTTATCTTTTTTGAGAGTTTATAAAATAGCGTTCCACTCCATTGGCAAGCCCCTGTGCCATTGTTTTTTGGTAACTTCTGCTTACAAGCCGTCTGGCTTCTGTCGGATGTGTTATAAATCCGACTTCTACCAGAACAGAAGGCATTTGTGCCCCTACAAGCACCCAAAACGGTCCTTCTCTGACCCCTGCATCTTTCACATTCTTATATCTGCTTTTGAGTGTTGCTAACGCCCCTCTTTGCAGATCAATTGCCAGCTTGTTCGATGCAACAATATTGTGTGAATTTATGGTATTTAAAAAGCTTTGCTTTCCGTAATAGTCCATCTCATCCAAATCTGCCGAATTTTCCATTTCTGCCACTTTTTTTGCCCTGCTTGAACGGGATGTTGAAAGAAAATAGCATTCCAGTCCACAAACTTTTTTGGCATCTTTGCGTCCAACTGCATTGGCATGGATACTGATAAAAATATCTGCATTTTTTCTGTTTGCATATTTTGTTCTGTTTCTTAATTTTATAAAGCGATCACTGTCGCGTGTCATGTACACTGTAAAACCTCTTGCACGAAGTATACGCTTTAACTCTCTTGCTATACTTAAGACCACAATTTTTTCTCTGTATTTTCTGTATCCTATGGCTCCCGGGTCTTTTCCGCCATGCCCTGCATCTATGACTATGATTTTATTTCTGTCGAGTCTTTTGGGTGACTTTTTCCTGTATTTGTTAAATACTGCAACACTCTTTGTTTTTACTGACTTGTTGATAATTTTTATAGAAAGCTCTTTGCCTTTTTTGAAAAAACGGATTTTTAAAGGAGTTTTGTTTTGAATAACCAACCGCAATGTATTTGGATTGTACTGTGCCAGTTTAATTTTATCAACCCCCTCTTGTTTGAGAGTATTTGACTTCTTCAACATGGAAGCATGTATATCAAAAACATATTTATAGATGCTCTTTTTTTTATCATTGAGCGTAAAATAGTTCACCTGTTTCTTTTGAAGATTTTTATCAAACTGTAATACCAGTCTTTTATTATAAAAGCGAACTGATTTTAATTTATGTGAAGATGTGACTTTAATGTTTTTTTTGCTTTGTAATTTTTTCTGGACGCAGGGGAGAGGTGTTTATACTCCTGTTCATATCTTTTTACATCAATATGTAATTTATGTCCACTGGAGATTATCCCTTTTAGAGCGGAGTGTTTAAGTTTTTTATCTCCGTTCAACAATGCTCTTAAATACAGATTTTTATAATCATTATATGCACGAAACTGATTGCTTTTACTCGAAGATTTTAAAAAAGAATCTGCCCTTTTTAAAATCTCCTGATCATTGACAGCATGTAAAACAGTAATAAAAAAAAGTATGAGAGCAAAAACTTTTACCATACAGTATTATTCACCATGCATAAGCTTGTCAATAAGTTCTTTTACTGTAATAATTTCATTTAGTTTATAGCCATTGGTTCCAGAGAAAAAGAGTCCTGTTTCCAGGTTGCCCTCATAAGCATCACTTAATCTGTCTGCAATACAAAAACCGACAATTTTAGCCTCTTCTCCCCGGTTACACGGTGCAACACAGTTTGAAATACACTTAATTGCAGGACCTTCTCTTTTTTCTACCATATGAGTGAGATTTGTCACAACTCCCTGTGCAGGGTATCCCACAGGAGAACTCATCAGTTTAATATCACCCTCTTTTGCATCAAGAAGGACTTTTTTAAAGTTTGCATGCGCATCACACTCATAAGTACCGATAAAACGTGTTCCCATTTGAACACCGCTCGCACCGAGTTCCATCATGGCTTCTATATCGTTTTTGTCCCAAACACCACCTGCAGCAATTACCGGCATGCCGCCCCATTGTTCTGCTTCTTCTACAACAGGTTTTACAAGGTTTTCCAACTGATATTCAGGCATTGAACACTGTTCGTATGTAAAGCCCTGATGCCCACCGCTTTTGGGACCTTCAAGAATAACTGCGTCAGGAAGACGGTTATAGCGCTTCTGCCATCTTTTACAAATAATTTTCAAAGCTTTTGCAGAGGATACAATAGGTACAAGCGCTACATCAGGATATCCTTCTGTGAACTCCGGCATATTTGTCGGCAGCCCTGCACCTGTTATTACAATATTGATACCGGCTTCGCAGGCATCGCGAACAACACGTCCGTAGTCATTGATAGCATACAAAACATTTGCGGCCAAAGGCTTGTCGCCACAGATTTTTCTGGCATTTTTTATTATTTCGGTAAAGCCCTCTTTTGAGTAAAAGTTTGCTTCGCTCAAAGGCCTGTCTGCTACCAGTTTTTTTGCAAACTCTTTATCTTTGTAGTAACCTGTTCCGACAGAACTGATAACTCCAAGTCCGCCTTCTTTTGAAACAGTACCAGCTAACTGATCCCAACTGATCCCAACGCCCATACCACCTTGTACTATTGGTTTTTCAATCTCATATTTACCAATTTTTAAAGACTTGAAACTCATTTTATTTAACCTTTAACTTTGCAAATTTTCTTTTTCCAACCTGTAACAGGTACTCTCCTGATGACAATTCCAACTTTTCATCAGATACTTTTTTCTGGTCTATTTTAACACCACCCTGCTTGATATCTCTTCTGGCCTGGGATGTTGAGGGCTCCATCTTGCAGTCAACCAAAGCTTTTGCAATCCAAATCGGTCCCTCACAGCTAAACTCTGAAATATCACTTGGAATTTGGCTTTTTGAATGGACCTTGTCAAACTCTTCTTTTGCATTTTGTGCTGCTTTTTTATCATGAAAACGCGTTGTGATTTCCAGTGCCAAGTCTTCTTTTACTTTTTTCGGATGTAATTTTCCTTCTTTTACTGCTCTCTCAAGTGCTGCAATCTCATCAAGACTTTTATCGCTCAAAAGCTCAAAATATCTCCACATCAGCTCATCGGATATACTTAAAACTTTACCAAACATATCATTTGGTTCATCTGAAACACCAATATAATTTCCCAGAGACTTACTCATTTTCTGGACACCGTCAAGACCTTCGAGAATAGGCATCATTAAAACAGCCTGCTGCTTCTTAATATTATATACTTTTTGCAGCTGTCTTCCCATTAAAAGGTTAAATTTTTGATCTGTTCCGCCTATTTCTATATCAGATTTCAAGTGTACACTGTCATAACCCTGCAACAACGGATACATAAACTCACTTGTGGCAATTGCGACATTTGTTTTAAATCTTTTTGAAAAATCATCACGCTCCAGCATACGTGCCACTGTTAAATTTGAGGCAAGCGCTATTAAATCAGCTGCACTCATTTTTCCCAGCCAGTCATCATTGTAGACTATGTCTGTTTTATTCTCATCTAAAATTTTAAAAGCCTGTGTCGTATAACTTTCAATATTTTTGATTATATCTTCTTTTGACAATACTTTTCGTGTGGCATTTTTCCCTGTCGGATCACCAATTGTTGCCGTAAAACTTCCTATAAGAAACTGTACTCTTGCACCATATTTCTGAAAGGTTGCAAGTTTTTGCAAAAGAACAGTATGTCCAAGATGCAAATCCGGTGCAGTCGGGTCAAAACCGGCTTTTACCGTATATGTCTTTCCCTCTTGAAAATAAGCTTTTAAAAGTTTTTCTATTCTTTCGTTGTCAATAATCTCTGCACAACCTCTGTTTATCTCTCTTAAAGCTTCATCTATCATTTTTTCTCTCTATATTTATTTAATTTTTATAAGCATCATCAGTTCTCACCAAATTGACAACTTTTATTTTAGACTCTATTTTAGCACGAAGTGAATTAATATCAGCTTCTTTTGCCTCAAAAACAAGCTCACAGTACTTAATATAATCAGCACTCTCTTTGCCCAGCTCAATTGCATTGATATCCACATCCAATTTAACCAGGAAACTTAAAAACTCAGCCAAAGCACCTTTTTCATTATGCAAAGAGGCAATCAGTTTGTATCGGTAAATTTTTTCCTGCTTCCAGCGGACAAAGACCATCGGATCATGTGCATCGAGCATTTTTGTAGCATTGTTGCACAGTTTGTGATGGACATGCACCTTTGTTTTATCCAAAAATCCCATAATTTCATCCCCGTGTTTAGGATGACAGCAGTAATCAAACACTATATCGGTAATGTTTGTTGTAGAGAATATCTCAATACCTGCAATTTCATACCCTTTGAGTTTGAATCTGTGTCGGGAAATAAACTTTTTAAATCTGTTGTTTTTACTGATTTCTACTATATATTTATGAATAACATTCTTAAAATGTTCTATGTCGTTAGGAATAGAGGTCACACTGTCACAATGATGTTTCAAAAACCATTCCTGCACTCTCGCGAAATTCAGCTTCATTGCAGTTGCAACAATACTCACAGCCACTTTTGCATTAAGATCGCGTATTCTTGCATTGCAGTTTAGTTTCATATTTGTTTTGGCTTTTGATGTTTTGACTGCATCAATCCAGGAACATCTTGTAACAATTTCATCTCCGGTAATAATTTTTACTATATCACCATTATTGAGTTCGCTCATTAAAGAGGCTTTTGTTTTGTTGATTAAAGCGCTCACAGCTTTGTTTCCGACTTCCGAGTGTACAGCGTAAGCAAAATCAAGTGCCACTGCTCCGCGGGGAAGGGTAAAAGCATCACCGGACGGAGAAAAAACCGAAATGTCTTCAGAATACAAATCATTTTTTATCAATGCATAAAAATCCTCTACAGACTCATTTTGGTACTGCAGACTGTCTAACCAGTCCAGCTTGATATTGTTGCCGCCGCTTTTATATTTCCAGTGTGCGGCAACTCCGAGTTCAGCAGTTTTATGCATATCATAGGTTCGAATCTGTACTTCAAAAATTGCAGCATCATGAAAAACAGTTGTGTGAATGGTCTGGTATCCATTGTCTTTTGCAACAGCAATATAATCTTTAAAACGTGAGGCAAGCGGACGAAAATTAAGATGAATAAGCCCCAAAATCATATAACACTTTACAGGGTCTTTTGTAAGAATCCGAACAGCCAAAAGATCCAGCACCTCATCAATACTCACACCTTTTCTCTGCATCTTCAGATAAATAGAATATTTATGTTTTATTCTGGACAAAATCTCAAAATCATCTTCACAAAAGCCATTTTTCACAAGAATCTTCATTATTGATTCTTTGATTGCATCAAGTTTCATCTCAATTGCATGATAGTTTGTCTGAAGATAATTTTCTATTTCCTGCTTTTCCTTGGGAAACAAATAGCCGAAACTTAAGTCTTCAAGTATATTTTTTAAAAATGAAATCCCCAATCTGTGTGCAATAGGGGCATACACAACCAATGTCTCTTCGGCAATTCGTTTTTGCTTGTGAGCAGGCAAGGCATCAAGGGTGAGCATATTGTGCAGTCTGTCACACAGTTTGACAACAAGCACCCGTACATCATGAATACTGGCAATAAGCATTTTTCTAAAAGAGAGTGCCGATACAACAAGCTTTTCATCAGAATTGGAGGGAATGAGTTCATGATCTCTAATCGTATCTATTTTTGTAAGTCCCTCCACCAAATGGGCAACATCCTTACCAAACAAATCTTCTATCTGTTCAATAGTAACAGGAGTGTCTTCAACAACATCATGCAATAAGGCGGCAATAGCCATCGACTCGTCATTTGTTATAGAAACAACAATGGAGGCTACTAAAATGGGATGGATTATGTAAGCTTCACCACTTTTTCTATACTGCCCTTCGTGTGCTTTTATAGAAAAGTCTAATGCTTTTTCAAGTGGTTCACTTTGGGGTATTTGAGAAAAAAGATAAGCAATTGCAGATTCAACATCATTGATGTGTTTAATCTGTTCTATATCCATTTGACTCAAAGGCAAAAACTTATTTCTCTTTGTCGCTAAAGCCTTTGACTCTAATAAGTCCTTCAGCTATTTCCATAAGCGCCAAATCAGTTGACTTGATACTGCTTGTATTGACATTTAATTTGCTTGGAGCACCGTTTTCCAGTTCATCACATCTTTTTGCAACTGCAATTGCCAGTTGATATCTATCCATACTTGGATTTTCATCTAAAACTTTCGCTGTTAATTCTTCAACTTTCATTCTCTGTTTTTCCTTTAGTTTATTTTACTATTGAGCAGTTGCTCATATTGCCATTTAAAATATCCAATAAGTTACCTTGCTTGGACATATCGCAGACAATAATAGGCAGACTGTTGTCTTTTGCCAGTGCTATTGAGGTATCATCCATAACTTTTATATGATCCTGCAATGCCTGGTCATAGGTCAGTTCGGGTAATTTCACCGCATCCGGGTATTTGGCAGGGTCCTTGTCATAGACACCGTCAACTTTTGTGGCCTTGATAATAACTTCTGCACCGATTTCAACAGCTCTAAGTGTTGCTGCCGTATCTGTAGTAAAAAACGGATTTCCCGTCCCTGCTGCAAAAATAACAACACGTCCTTTTTCAAGATGGCGTGTCGCTTTACGATTAATATACGGTTCAGCAATCTGTTCCATTTTTATAGCGGTTTGCATACGTACCTGCATTCCGGCATGCTCACAGGCCTCCTGCATTGCTACACCGTTTATCACAGTTGCAAGCATTCCCATATAATCTCCGGATGTACGCTTAATAATTCCGTCTTGGGCAGCAGTCACACCACGAATGATATTCCCGCCTCCAATGACTATACCGACTTCTATACCTGCATCAACAAGAGTTTTAATCTCCTGGGCAATATACTTTAAAATCTTTGTATCGATTCCATGACCTGCTTCTCCAGCAAGAGCTTCACCCGAAAATTTAACTAAAACACGTTTGTTTGCCATGCATATACCTTTTTATAAAATCCGTGAATTATACTTAAAATTGGCTTTTGTTTTGCTTTGAACTATTCAATCTCTATCAATTGCAGCCTTTCTCGCTTTTTCCATTAAGGCATCCGGATTTACAGCCCCATCCGGATACACAGATGTACCTATGGAAACCTTAAAATCTATAGTATATTTTGTATTGAGTTCGGGAGCCTGTGCAAATGATTCTTCTACTCTTTGACATACTCTCCTGTAATTTTCTTCTTGTAAATATTCATTAAAAACAATGATAAAAGAGTCATCACTGATATGTCCGATTATATCCTCACTCCGTGTACTTTGCAGCAGTCTGTTACTTGCTTCAAGCATAAATTCCTCTGCCAGCACTTTGGAATGCAGCTGAACTTCATGAAAATTTTTTATTTTTATTACCATAACCAAAAAAGATTTATTATGTCGCAAAGCTCTTTGTATCTGTTCAGAAATTACTATTTTAACATTTTCTTTATTTGGGAGAGAGGTGACAGGATGATAGTAGGCATTTTTTATGAGTCTGTTTTCATCTTCCAAGCGTTTTTTTATCTTTTTTCTGTATTTGATATTAAAAAACAGACTTGCAAGCAAAAGTATACTGCCTGTAAAAAGAGTGTATTGATACAGTTCACATTCCTGCATAATTATGACCGCCATTTTTGAAGTTTTTGGACTGTTTAACTTAACGGGATTTGAAAGGACCCGTAAATAATTATAACATAACTTCTATTGTTGCAAATGCACCTCTTTTTCTTTATAGGCAACCCCTTCATAAACGACCTTGTGATGTGCAATCGCTCCGCTTGATTGTTCCTCTTCAAGTATCAGACCCTCCGGTACCTCTTCTGAGTGAAGCTGTATTGCCGTTTGTTTGAAATTAGGTTCCCCTGACTTTGGACAAAAACTCTCATTGGTCAACGTATTGACAAGCTGTTCATTAAAATGGAACGGGACAAATACCGTGCCTTCGCGTACACTTGATGTCACCCGTACAATAACATCATCAATGCGCCCCCTTGGAGATGAAAGACTCATTCTGTCACCGCTTTTTACTTTGAGTTTGACCGCATCTTTTGGATTTATGTCCACCCAGGCTTCAGGAGCCAAATTGTCAAGAATTGCTATATCCCTTGTCTTTGTTCGTGTATGCCACTGTTCAACCGTCCTTCCAGTGTTTAAAATAACAGGAAACTCAGGGCTTACAGGCTCTGCCATCGGATGCCATTGCACACATACAAGTTTCGCTTTTTTATCGGATGTTCTAAAAGGAATATCTTTGGTGTAGAGTCTTTTACTCCCTTTTGGGAACTGTTCGTTACATGGCCATTGAATCCCGCCCAACTCTTCTATAAGCTCATAACTCATACCGCTGTAGTCACACAACTGTCCTTTTGAGACTTTTTTCCACTCCTCAAAAGCATCACGAGGCTGGCTCCAGTTTGGAAAAAGCATTTCATTCACACCTTCAAAATATTTTGAAAATTCAAGAATGATATCAAAATCACTTTTTGCCTCACCTATGGGTTCTACTGCTTTGTTCGCCTTGTTACAGCGACGTTCAGAATTCGTATAAACACCTTCTTTCTCACCCCAGGTCGCAGCAGCGAAAACAACATCTGCTATTTGTGCCGTATCGCCTAAAAAAGCATCCTGCACGACCAGCAAATCAAGTTTTTTCAGTGTTTTTCGCAGTTTGTCCTGATTGACAAAACTAACCAGCGGATTTGTCGCCGTTATCCAAAGCGCTTTTATCTCACCTCTGTCTATGGCATCAATAATTTCGGCATATTTATAGCCACGTTCACGCGGAATAATTTCCTGAGGAACATTGACAATTTCCGCATATTCTTTTAAAGCCTTTTCATCCCCAAAGTTTCTGTATCCCGGAAGAGATGAAGTGAACCCTGTCTCACGTGTTCCCATCGCATTACACTGCCCTGTTATACTAAAAGGCCCCGTTCCCTCTCGACCGATATGCCCTGTCAAAAGATGCAGATTGATGATGGCACTGACAGTATCTGTTCCCATAAAAGACTGGTTCACACCCATTGTCCAACCGGTGATAACACTTTTACTTGAGACAAATTCACGTGCGAGTTCATACAGGGTTTTGACATCAATGCCTGTAATGTTTGCCACCTCCTGGGGCGGATAATCCTGCAAATGTTTTTTCAGCTCTTTGTATCCGTTTGTATTTGCTTTTATATAACCTTCATCTTCCCATCCCTGCTCCATCACAATGTAAGCCAGACCGTTGTAAAGCGCCAGATCTGTACGCGGTTTTACAGGCACATACACATCTGCCATTTGGGATGTTTTCGAGGCCCTGGGGTCTATAACGATGACTTTCTTTTTTGGGTTTTTGTTTACATGTAAGGTAAGTATCGGATGATTGTCCGCAATATTGGCTCCCACCAAAAAAATAGTATCGGCAAGTGCAAAATCTTCATATGAGCTTGTCGGACCGTCACTGCCAAGAGACTGTTTGTAACCCATAACAGCAGATGCCATACACAAGGTTGTATTGCCGTCATAATTATTTGTGCGAAGACCAAGCTGGACAAATTTACCCAAAGTGTAAAATTCTTCTGTCAAAAACTGCCCTGTGCCAATGACAGCAACGGCTTTGTTTCCGTGTTCTTTTTGAATTCTCTTAAATTCACTGCTTACTTTCGTGAAGGCTTCATCCCAAGTTGCAGGTTTCAGCTCACCGTTTTGTTTTATCAACGGGGTTTGAATTCTATGGGGAGAGTTAAGCATTTGATGTTCACTCAAACCTTTTGGACAGAGTGTTCCCTGATTGACAAAATGTTTTGGATTGCCTTTTGTGTAAACAGCTTTACCGTCTTTGACACCGATGTAAAGTCCACAGCCGACCCCGCAGTATCCACAGGTTGAAAAGACCCATTTATCGGGTTTTTTTGCATCGGCTATCATGCCGAATGTTTCATCATGTGAGAGTTTGTATTTCTCTTCTTTTATATCAAACCCTAAAAAATCTTTTAATTTACTTATCATCGTTGTTTCCCTACAAAAAATCCACCTGCCATTCCAAGAGGAACAACCGTGGTATAAAATAAAAATCTATCACTTATTTCACTCACAAAGGCAATAATGATTGCCAAAAAAAGCATCACAGAAGCCGTTACATGTAACGAAGCGCTTACAAAGACCAAAGTAAACAGCGGCAGTACCACACCACCGAGTATCAACGTGGCGAAACGAATCATTTTGAGCTTATGAAAATTTTCATTTAAAAGTCTTTTTGTCCGTTGCAGTTGGTATGCATTCTCTTTGACATCAAGTGTTCTTATATCTTCATAAGAGAAAAAAAGCTGTGCCAAAGCACCGAGCATACCCAAGGTTGTCAAAGGAATAATCGCTTCATGCACGCTTGATACAGAGCTGATAAATGCAACCAAAAAGATTCCGATATATGCCACACCGAAGAACTTGAAATTCGTTGTAATCCTGTTCCAGGAAGGACGGGCACGAATACGGTAAATCATACTTTGTGCATAAATTCCATAGATTCCCACAGCTAAAGTCAGTGCTTCAAGGAACAAACGCAATATATTGGAGATATCGAAAAAGTATGTTGCCACTACGGCACTCATAAGCCCTGTAAAAACACCCAAAGCCAAAGCCTCGCGGGAGAGCCACGAGGTTTTTATATTTTTCATGGCTGTCATCGCCAAAAACGGACGCCCAAGGTGCAAGGCTGAGAGAGGCAGCCCGATTGCCGCGGGAAGCATCACAAGCAGTGCCATAATCCAGTTGGTACTCTCAAATCCGAACAGACTCATAAAGTCTCCTAAAAAGAGCGCCAAAAACCCACCGAGTGAAATTTGCGTCAAAACTGTCATAAAAACAAGAGGCAGTTCTTTATGTGCAGGTTTTAAGATGTGTTCATCCATCTCTTTCATATCATCCGGCAGATTCTCGGGAAGCGTGTAGCGCGTTGTAGAATTTGTTATGCGTGCATCCGGCAAAAACGGCATGTTTGCCTGTTCGTCTATGTCACGTTCCAGCCACTCTTTGACATTGACAACCTCAATCTCAATAGCTCCTGCAGGACAGGCCTGCACACAGGCAGGAGACTCTCCGACATCAAGCCGTTCATGACACATATGACATTTTGTAACAATATTTCTCTCTTCATGAAAAACAGGAACACCGTACGGGCAGTTCCATGTGCAGTACTGACAGCCGATACAGGTATCGTCATCATGCACGACTATGCCTGTTTCGGCTATCTTTATATATGATTCCGTCGGACAGCCTGTGAGACATTCAGGATCTATACAGTGATTGCAACTCATAGAATTGAGCATCTGGGTAAAAGCCGGAAAATCTCCGCCTTCCATCTCCCCGACACGACGCCATTTTATATCGGCAGGATTGTTGTTTTGTTCGTTACAGGCAACTTCACAGCACCGACACCCGACACAGGCAACAGCATCAAAATGAAAACGGTACTGTTCCCCCTCTTTTAACGGCGGTATATCTATAGAGTAATTCCCACATTGCATCCCTGTATCGGCTTTATACTCTATAAAATTTTCTAAAGGTGTCTGCATGTAAGGTATCTCCATATAATAGTGATGAAATTATACTCTATACAAATGAATATTTTTATAATTCTTTGTTTAATTTTTAATCATCACCTTCCATATCCTCTTTGTCCATAACTGCCCCGACAATAAGCAATCCTATGACAAAAAGGCTTACTGCTCCAATAAAAAAATAGTGCATTAGCGTTTTCCTTTGTCTTTGGCCAGCGCCAAAAACTCTTTGCGTTCATCAACAGATCCAAAGGCAGAATTTTGAAAAAAAAGTGTATCATGCAGGCTTTGCACCAAAATCCCGTTTTCAAGTTCTATTATCCTTGTAATTTCTTCCCAGGGAATACGCTTTTTATCTTTATGCAAGCCTTCTGTATCAATAATAAAATGCACTTGTGTATCTTGAGGCATATTTTTTTTGTAAAAATTTAACAACATTCTTTTTCGCAGAAACCATCTTCCAAAATACCAGTAAAAGACCAAAAAGGTTGAAAGATACAAAATACCGTAACTTTCATGCTTCAAAGCACCGACAATACCAAACTGCACCAAAGCGACAAAAAACCAGCCTATATATCTTTTGGCAGAATGACGCATATCATAATCATAAAAAAGCTTGCTTGTCTGCAGCGCCAGTTCTTTGTTCCAAATATAATCAACACTGATTGTTTTAGACATGTTCTTCACACTCATGAATCAATAAGTCCTCTTTTTTGATACACTCTTTTTCTTCCAGTGCTTCCAAGAGTTGTAATGTCTGCAGATAAAGCATTTCGTAACGCTGTTTGTTTTTTGCATACAGTCTGCTCTGCTTTTTACCATACCAGTAGGCAAAAGCAACAGAGGAGGCAAAGAGTGTATATATCCACCATTGCCACGCTTTGAGATTTAGCAATACTATAAAATACTGCACAGAAAAAAGAACAAAAAACTCAATGGAAAAAATGATGACAAGCGTGGCACTCTGTTCAAAATCAAGTGTATATTTTTCCAAGACACGCAATTTTGCCAGATTTTCATTAAAGGTTTGCGCTTCTTGTTTGCATTCATCTTTGAGATTTTGCACATTGATATCTTTGAGATGGATATTGCTCAAATTGTATTCGACATTTGTCTGCATGTAATCTTGCAGAATTTCCGGATTTTTCTCTAATGTCTGAAGAATTTCTTCTTCATCTACTCTGTTTTTCCCGGCAATTCTTTGCACATCCTGCAAAACCAAATCGTACAGTCCTATAGTCTTGATTTCACGTGCAACTCGGTCTAAGTTTATCAACTGTTTTTTCCTATTATTTTAATCTCTTACTGAATAAATTCTAAATCTTAAAACTTTCCAAACATGACTATTATGTTTGCAATCTGTTCGGAACCCGTACTTTAATACGGGCTTTGTATCTGTAAAGACTAAGCCCTGTCTGAATTCCGAAAAAAATATGAAACTTTTACTGCGCAAATGCCGGATCATCTGCCGGTTCCAACTCTTCTTCTATCCCATAAGAAGCCGTTGCATCTTTTGCAGGCAAAAATATACCGATTAAGCCTTTGATACCCACACTCATAATAATATTGTATAAGAATACTGCCCAGGCGACAAGCAGCATCGTTCCAAAAATAGCGGCAAATATCATGTCTGGATTAAACTGCCCATCCACATAAAGGTGACGACGGAGCATCCCGTCAAGTCCTGCCATTCCCATAAATGCGCCCATACCGATACCGCCAATAAGATGCAGCCAAAAATGTGTATTTGCCAGTTTGTGAGAATAGAGTTTTGTGTTGTTTGTTACCAATGGCCATAAAACATACAGCGCCGAATAGAGTGTCATATACAATCCGACAATCAAAGCAATATGCACATGCGCACCGATAATCCACTGCGTATTGTGCAACACTCTGTTCATCCCCATATCTGCCTGGATAATTGCAGCAGGCACAGCCAGACCAAACCCTACAAGTCCGCCGAGAAGGTATTTTAGTTCCATAGTCATTTTCAGAGGACGGGCCTTCCAAAGTGTCACAAGGGTAATAAAGAGTGCAAGTCCCTGGGTCAGTAGTTCAAAGGCAGTCACCATCTCACCGGAGATAAGTTTCATCATTTCAGGTTGTCCCTGATCACCAAGAAGGTGATGCGACCAGACCATCCAGGAAACCAAAAGCTCAAGCATTAACGCCGCACGGGCAACATTTTCCATAAAAAGCTTTTGTCCGGTGATTAATGTGGCAAGCAAATACCACGAACCTGCCACATAAATCAGAACCAGACCATCCGCAACCAAATCAAGCCCCCACCAAAAAAAGTTCTTGTACAAAAGGGCATCAATCGCCGTGACATCAAGTGCATGTCCGCTTGCATCAAAAACCAAATAAACCAGGATTAAAATACCTGCACCCAAAATCACCAGTGCATCCAAGAAAGTATCTACCGTACCACGGAAGATTGCCACAACAGGAAGTGCCAAAGCCGGCTCTTTTGTATAAGGCTGTTTTCCTCTCAGCTTGTTGATAAGATTTAAAAATCCGTCTATACCAAATCCTGAGATTAAAAGTTCTTTTGTTGTCTTGTTTTTATGAATACCTACCCGCGCAAAAATTGTTGCATATATATTGTAGATAAAGCCTAAAGTTCCAACCATAATTAATGCTACACCCAGAATAAAGACAATACCGCCAATAACATTAAACTGGTGTGTATCGGCAGGAAGCGGCCAGTACAATGTATATAACGGTGCATACTGCCATACAAATGCGGCTATCCATGCCAAAGCAGTCCCTAAAGTAATCAATATCCAGGTCCAGTTGGCAAGTTTTACACTGTAGAGCGGTTTTTTCGTAAGATATGGCACCAAAAAGGTAAAAGCACCAAAGACCAGCTGATAGGTCGAACCGAATATACCGACAATCGGGTGTACCGTCATGATGGAAAAGAAATGTTCCGGATGAAAAAACTGCTCAGGCAGAGGATTGAGCGGCACATGCCCGACCTCAACCATTCTCATAATCATACCCTCCAAAGCGACCAGTCCGTAAAATAAAAATGCCATAACAACCGGTCTGAGTGTTACCTTTTGCAAAGCATTTAAGCCTTTATGGTCAAAATTTGTACCATTTATTAATGTATTTATATAACTCATTGAATGCCTCCATTATCTTTACAGCCTACGACTTTAACGAAATCTTTCACCAGCATTAAATCTTTACCGTCTTCGCTGTACTGTCTGGGTCCGGAATATTCAGTGGATGTTAAATCAAAAACACCGTTATGATTAAATGTCCATAAAATATCATTGGAGTCCAGGATACCGTTGACATCCGTGCCGGGATTGACCTGCATCTGCATCACCATGGAACCGTCTTGACGAAAGAGTCCAAACCCATACACCAGATCTCTGCTGTGTACATCAAACTCAACCGTTTGTCCACACTGTATAACTATCTGTTTTGGCAAACCCAGCCACTTATGATTTTTAATCTCAAATTCATACTTTGCATCCGGTTTGATGTTATGTCTGTCAATATCCTGTGACACCCACGGAATTGTATTGTATGTAAAAATATGGTGTCCCACACCGCCTGCAACCAAAAATGCCATATACCAGTAAAATGGAATACGAAAAACTGACTTGGCATCTTTTTTTGTCAGGTTATACCCAAACCATGCAACAACAGAAATAATCATTGCAGCATATATAGAGTAAGCAACCCAGTGAAAAGACAACAATTCAGCCGAATTTGTAAATGTCATGATAATGCTCTCCTTAAATTTTCACAAATTGTATAAAAAACGAGAATTGATAAAATTGATATATATCAAGAAAATCACTCTTTAATATGAAAATTGTATAATTTCTAATCTTTTGAAAATTCTAAATTGATTACTTTTTAATCAATAATATTTTTAAATCGGAAATATTTTTCACTATAATTACACTATTAAATTTCATTGGAGAATGTATAATATGGCAAGTTTTAAAGCCCTCAAAGGTCAAGGCGATGCAAAAACACTTTTTGCAGCTTTTCTTTATTTTGATTTTAGCTTTATGGTCTGGACCATGCTAGGCCCATTGGCAACAGAAATCAGTGAATCATTGGCAATGCACGGATTTATAATGAGTGCCTCACAAAAAGCCACACTGCTTTCTATTCCGATTTTGGCAGGAGCACTGCTTCGTATTGTACTTGGATTCGGTGTTGATAAATTCGGTGCGAAAAAAACAGCGCTTATGAGTCAGGCAGTTGTTATATCTGTGCTGTTTTACGCCTATTTCAGAGGAGAGACCATTACCTATAATGAACTCCTGATTGTAGCTGTCGGTCTCGGATTTGCAGGTGCTTCTTTTGCGGTTGCATTGCCACAGGCAGGACAGTGGTATCCGCCAAAACTGCAGGGAGTCGTTTTGGGAATTGCAGGTGCCGGCAATATTGGTGTTGTTGTTGACTTTATGTTTGCTCCAAAAATAGCAGAACTTTGGGGGTGGCAGGCAGTCTTTTTAGTTGGTGGAGCATTATCAACCTTAATCTTTGTAACATACATCTTTTTGGCAAAAGATGCACCAAAAGAGGTTTACACGCCCCGTCCTAAAAAACTCAAAGATTATGCCAAACTCTTACGTGACAGAGACACTTGGTGGTTTAACCTCTTTTATGCAGTAAGCTTTGGAGGATTTGTCGGATTTGCAGGATATATGAAAGTTTATCTTATGAACACCTATCAAGCCGATATGAGTAGTTTTGGACTCAGTGTATTTAATGAACCCAATGTTAAAGTCATTGCCGGTTATTTTGGAGCGCTTACAATTTTTGCCGGTGCAGTCTTGAGACCTGTCGGGGGTGCTGTTGCAGATAAAATGGGTGGTGTCAAATCACTTTATATCTTTTTTGGTATTGTAGCCGCATTGGCAATTGTAAATGCAACTGTCACTCTGCCGTTTTGGGTTGCAATTGCAGTACTCTTTGCAATAATGGCAAACCTTGGCATGGCGAACGGGGCAGTTTTTCAACTTGTGCCTCAGCGATTTGGCAAAGATATTGGAATCATGACAGGGATTATCGGTGCAGCCGGCGGACTCGGGGGTACAGCCCTTATTAAAACGCTTGGATGGTCAAAAGGTGCCTTTGACGGCTATTCGGCTGGTTTTATGATATTTGCCGGTGTTGTACTTGTAGCTATCATGGGAATAAGTTTGGTAAAAACACGATGGAGAACAACCTGGGGCGTTGCAGCCGGAGGAAGAATATAAATGAGAAAATGGAGAATATTTTGCAATTACAAGTATTAGAAAAAGCATATGAAGCTAGAAGTAAAAAAGTTAATAAAATCGAAACAGTCAAAAACCTTAAAAATCCTATGGAGGCTTTTGAAAAGATAACAGAGTATGCACGAGAGGGATATGATGCAATTGAGGATGAAGACAAAAAATATTTTTTGAAATGTTTTGGAATCTTTGACAAAGACGGTCTCACGCCGAAGCAGTTTATGATGAGAGTCAGAGTTGCAGGGGGACACCTCAACGCAATTCAGGCAAAAAAAATCGGAGAAATTGCAAAAAATTTCGGTCAGGATTATATTGATATCACAACCAGAGCACAAATTGAACTCCGTTTTTTAAATATCGAAGATATGCCTGCTGTTTTAAACGGACTTGAAGAAGTCGGACTCACCTCCTACCAGACAGGTGTGGACAACTTTAGAAATATCGTCACAGACCCATTTGACAAAGACGGTTTTGACAATGTGCTTCCTTCGTATGATTTACTTAAAAAAATCGAAAAAACATTTTTAAAAAATCCGGATTGGATCTCAACACTGCCAAGAAAATTCAATACCGGGATTTCAGGCTCTCTCGCAAACAGATGTAATGTTTTTGGACATGACTGTTCTCTCGTACTTGCACAAAAAGACGGAGTATACGGTTACAATATGTTTCTTGGTGGCAGAGTCGGTATGATTGCAAAAAATGCAGACATATTTTTGGCAAACGAAGAAGAAGTTTTACAGGCCTACGGTGCACTTATAGCAATCTTTCAAAAGTATGGTTTCCGTGACAACAGAAACAAAAACAGACTGCACTTTCTCATTGAGGCTGTCGGCATGGCTGAAATTTCTGCAGCCATTCGTGATGTTGCAGGCGTAAATTTTGCCACCGCCGGTGACACAATGACACAAATAGATCCTGTAGACTCAGAACACGGAAAAATCCAACTTCGAGACGGTTCATTTGGAGTACAGATTATTGTACCTTCGGGAATATTTACAGGTAGCGATCTGATAAAAGTATCCGAGTTAAGCCAAAATCACGGCAATAACGAAATCAGATTCAGTGTTGAACAAAATATCTACATTCTAGGTGTCAAAGACACGGCTGCACTTTTAGAAGATCCCTTTTTTATAAAATATAAAAATATAAACACGCCTTACTTTAACAACCTTGTCGCCTGTGCAGGAACCAAACACTGTGCATTTGGCGTTATTGAAAACAAAGAGGATGCTATAGAAATGGCTGCATATTTAAGTAAGGCTGTTCCTCTTGAATCAGGGAGAGTACGAATGTACTGGTCTGCCTGTGTCAAAGGCTGCGGAACACATGAGATAGGAGACATCGGTTTTGAAGGCTGTAAAGCAAAAGTGAAAGGACAAACCGAGGACGGTGTCCACATAACCATAGGCGGAAAAATCGTCAGTGAGGGAAAAAACGGGTATACCGTTATCAAATCTGCTCCACTGAAATTTTCTAAATACTTTGTTGAGACTCTTGTGTTAGAATATAAAAAACTGCGTTTAAAAAACGAATCATTTGAAGCATTTCATGACAGAATTTTAGCACAGTATTCTCATGCATATATCGGTTTTTATATGCAACTCCAAGCTTATTTACGATTAAAAAACATTGCTATTGATTTAAATATCAATAAAATTCCAAAAACAGGACATATTGAAGAGTTTGAACTTTTTGAACTTGGCCGTAAGCTCTATTTTGCTCTCTCCAAACAAGAACCGTATACGGCATACAACAGATTTACAAATGAAAATCCAAGAGAAAAACTGATACCTCTCAATAAAATAGTTTCCGATATTGATAAGAACATCAATGAACTTGTTTTTAAGATGCTGGATGTTGAAGCAAAAAGAGCCGTTGTTTTTTCTGAACTGCTTCCATTAATCAACTTGGCTGACAATGATTAAAAATTAATCATTATAAACCTATTAAGTATACAAATTTAAGCTATACTTATTAAATAAAATTATAAGGAATTCATATGAGTTATGTAAAACCAGAGATAGTTGTAGATGGAATGGTAACAGCCGGAGTATACAAATCAGGATTGGGTGTAAAAGATTTATTGATACGCGGTTCCCTTGCGGGTGCTCTTCTTGGGGTTGCTACAACCCTGGCTATTGTTGCTTCTACTCAGACACATCTGCCTATTGTCGGAGCGCTTATTTTCCCTGTCGGTTTTGTTATGATTGTTTTGCTGGGATTGGAGCTTGTAACCGGAAGTTTTGCTTTATTGACGACATCTTTGTTTGACAAAAAAATCGGGTTCGCAAAACTCTCTGTAAACTGGTTCTGGGTCTTTACAGGAAATCTACTGGGCAGCCTGCTTTTTGCAGCTCTTTACAGCCTGGTTGCTACAAAATTCGGACATGTGGAATCATCTCCTGTCATAGACATGATTAAGCATATTGCAGAAGCAAAAACAATCGGATATGAAAAAATAGGTGCAGACGGTATCTATACCGTCTTTTTAAAAGCTGTTTTTTGTAACTGGATGGTATCTTTGGGTGTCGTTATGGCATTGACAGCTACAACAACAATAGGAAAAATTGCAGCTATGTGGCTCCCGATTCTTACTTTCTTTGGACAGGGGTTTGAACACGCCGTTGTAAATATGTTTGTTATTCCTGCAGGCATAATGCTTGGTGCAAATGTAAGTGTGTCACAGTGGTGGCTGTGGAATGAAATTCCGGTAACTTTGGGAAATATTGTTGGCGGAGCGATTTGTACAGGTATGGCTTTATATTACACACATAGAAAAAATCAGGCATAAAAACTCTTTAAAATAAATACCGTTTTGCTATAATCTACTTTACATGTAAAGGGGCAATATGGCAAAAGGTAATATTAAAACTTCCGGGTTCTCACTTGCAAAGACCAAAGAACTGACCGGAGATGATTTTTATGATATGGCAACTATCGGCAACCTGAGTGTTGCCATAGTCTGTGATGGTGTCAGCAGTGCCGAAGAAGGTGCCCAAGCAGCAAAAAGAGTGACCTCCTATCTTATAAACAACTTTAAGATTCGCCCAAAGTCATGGTCAATCGAAAAATCTATAAAAACATTTATCAATTCCATAAATACAATTCTTTATAAAGAATCACAACTCAATTATGAACGCAGTGAACTTATCACAACCCTTGCTCTCGTTGTTATAGAAGGAAACCGTTTATACGGCGTAAATGTCGGAGACAGCAGAGTATATCTCCTCAGAGATGCTTCACTGACACAGCTCTCATCTGACCATGCCATGCAAGAAGAAGGATATGAAAATGTCCTGACGCAGGCTATTGGTATCAGTGAGGATGTAGAACCCTACTATTTTGAAAATATTATTCAGAAAAATGATAAAATTCTTCTTTGCAGCGATGGTTTGTATAATGTACTTTCTGAAAATGAAATAAAAGACAATATTTCAAAAGGAGCTATTGCTCTTGTCAAGCGAGCAAGTAACCATACAAAAGACCATCTTCCTGATGATACAACAGCAGTTGTGTTGGAAGTACTCAATGCTGATGAGATAGAGATACTCAAACAGCAAAAACTGGATATTCCACGGTCACTCAAAGCAGGTCAGACCATAGACGGCTATAAACTTGAAAAACCTCTCATACAAAATGAAAGAACCTGGCTTGCAAGTAAAAAAACAAAGCAATATGTTATAAAGTTTGCACCGGTTGAGTCCAAAGAAGATAATCAGATCTTAGATCTGTTTGTCAAAGAAGCATGGAATGCCAAACGTCTCAAAGCAAAGTTTTTCCCAAAGGCTGTCATTCCAAAAAACAGAAGTGCCCGATACTATGTTATGCAGCTCTTTGATGGAGAAGATTTAAATAATTACCTGGCATCACACTTACATGTAACGATAGATGATGCTGTGGAACTTGCGCAAACACTTTTAAACATGTCTCAGTTTTTACTTAAATATGATCTTGTACACGGTGATATCAAGCCAAACAATATCATGATTGCCAAAATTGACGATGATAATACAGAATACAAGGTTATTGATTTTGGCAGTATTACAGAGATATTTTCAGAAGAGTCCCGCGCCGGTACACCGAGTTTTTTGGCACCTGAACGATTTCAAGGCGAGTCCATAAGTGAAACAAGCGAAATTTTTGCCATTGGTGTGACACTCTATTTAAGTCTTACGGGGAAATACCCTTACGGCGAGATAGAACCCTTTCAAAACCCGACATTCAAAGAAGCCAAAAAACCGAGTTATTACAATTCAAATATACCTGATTGGCTTGACAGTGTTATCATGCGTGCTATTGCACTTCAAAAAGACCAAAGGTATGAGCATTACTCTGAGATGAAATATGAACTTACACATCCGCAGAAGGTAAAACCCTACTTTATTAAAAATGCACCACTCATTGAAAAATCACCCTTACTCTTTTATAAGAGGGCTTTTACTATAATGACAGTTATAAACTTTATACTTATCTATTTGGTATTAAAATAAAGGGCATCCCTAAAAGGAAATTTATGAACTGGTTCCACTTTTTCCGGCCAAAGTCCTATTGTTCAAAAAGCTTTGGAAGAGGTATTCATGCAGATATCGCAGAAAATGAAGAAGAACTCTTTAACAAAGCCTACGAAGCCTTTGAAAAAAAAGAAATTTTAAATGCCTATACATTCTTTTTCAACTCTCTGATGAATTACAAAAACGGTCTTCCCAATCAAAATATTATACTCACCCGGGAAAAGGAGTCTTTGAAGTTTATCCTGTATCAAGGCAGTGCAAAGATCAACGGCTTCACAACAAACAAAAAACTCTACGCCGAAGTGACTATGGTCAAGGCAAAAAATGCAAATGTTGCACTCAAACGCTACGCACTTGAAAGAAATTACCAGTTTACCTATGTAAATTACTGCAGTGACGGCGACCATATTAAATTAAAACTCAGTCTTGACAATATTACTATGACCCCCAAGAAAGCTTTTTATCCTTTAAGAGAACTGGCACTGAATGCAGATTACGACAAAGAACACATGCTTAGTGAATTCGAACAAAAAGAGTTAGAGGACATCGGCCACATTCAAAAACTTGACACTGCCGAGTTACATGTAAAGTATAAGTATTTACATATTTGGACAGAAGAGCTTAATGCAAAAATACAGACATTGCCGGCAGAGGACAGTATAGGTATGCAGGCATTTCTATATCTAAACTTTTTATTTAAAATTGACTATCTTTTGGTACCAAAGTCTAAAATCTATCAAAAAATGACAAAAAAACTTCAAAATTATTTTGCAGATGAAGAAGCACTGCCAGAAGTAAAAAATGCGGAACTTGCAAAATATATTTTAAGTCTTGAAAAGCTTGATTTTGATGACTTCAGTCAAAACTTTTATGAAGCCAAATACACATTCAGCCAAATTGAAAAAAGTTCTTATGATGAGTTTGTTGACTTTATAGAAGAATCACTTATAAAGCTCAGATGGTACAAAAACAACCGCCATCCTCAGATCATACCAACCATTTACAGTTATATAGCCTTGTATGCTCTGTATAACTACGGATTGAACCCTGCGGCCAGAAAATTACTCCATATTTATATTTGTGTCATTTATGCTGAGTATATGAATGCGCTGGGATGCAAAGGATATTATGATACGCAAAAGAACCAGTTTTTAGAAAGTGAGATAATCTCTCAAATTGACGAAACAGTTTCCAGGTACAGACATCAGTATAAACTGCTGAGCGCTTTTGGTGATGAACTTGATTTCAGTTCACTCAATGATTTTTCAAACAGTTACTTCAGTGCATTAAAAAATCTGGATTTTCATGAGGCCTAGCAAATGAATACGCAAACTCTTTTAGAAACCTACATTGAAAATATTATACAGATAATGACACCCTATGGCAGCGGAACAGGTTTTATTATAGATAATCTTATTATTACAAATTCGCATGTATGTTCGGGGCTGAGAGAAGTTGTAATCAAAGCAGAGCACTTTGAGCGAAGTATTGCAAAAGTTATTTATGATGACCCCTATTATGATTTGGCATTTATAAAATATGAATTCAAACAACCAAAAAACCCGCTTAAACTTGCCAAAACCAACGTAGAAAACGGTGATACCACCATAGCCATTGGGCACCCTTACGGTCTTAATTATACAGCGACAGAGGGAATTGTTTCCCGTGCAGCCAGACTTATGGGAGACCTTGAATATATTCAGATTGATGCTGCCATTAACCCGGGAAACAGCGGAGGTCCTCTGTTAAATGACAAAGGGGAAGTTACAGGAGTCAATACTTTCATTATTCAAAATGCAAATAATTTGGGTTTTGCACTCCCTGTACATTATCTTCAAGATGCACTCACCGCTTTTAAACAGCTCGGAGTAGAAAATGTCATTAAATGCCCTTCGTGCAAAAATCTTATCCAAGAAAAAGATATAAAAAATGACTACTGCCCAAAATGTGGAGCAGAACTTGAAATAGCCAGACTCAGACGAAAAGGCTACACACCTATAGGCCCGACAAAACTCATAGAAGATATACTGGAGTCCCTGGGCATAAATGTTACCCTGGCAAGAAGAAGCCAATCATCCTGGAGAATAGACAAGGGAACTGCAAGAATCAATATAAACTATTATGAAAACGGCATTATTATAGGAGATGCCAAGCTTTGCGGTATTCCCAAAGAAAATATTGAAAAGATGTATGATTTTTTGCTCCAGGAGAACAACAAACTCTCCTATTTACAGTTTTCTATCAATGAAAACAGCGTATATCTTTCCTATCTGGTTGTAGACTCCTCCTTAACAAAAGAAGAAGGAAAAACTGCAATAGAAAAGTTAATCAAAGATGCAAATAAGTATGATAATATTCTCATAAACAAATACGGTGCTCTGCGACAGAAAAAAGACACTGAGGACTAAAGGAAAACATAGATGACAAAATTTTTACAATTTGATTGTGACTTGGATACTTTTATAGAAGAACTGCAAAAACATCTCAATAAAAATAACAAAAAGATAGAAACCTTACTTGGGCAAAAAGAAAAAACCTATGCAAACTTTGTCAAACCACTGGAGATGATGGATGAGTATCTTGAACAGTTTTTTACACCCCTGTCTCATCTCAATGCGGTAAACAACTCTGAAAAAACACAAAAGGTCTATACAGAAGCACTCCCTCTTATTACAGAGTATTCGACACAGCTTTCACAAAACATTGAAATATACAATGCATATAAAGAAATAATGCAAAAAGAACAAACATCCCTCAACAGTGAACAAAAAAGAGTTTTAGCATTAAATATTTTACATTTTGAATTAAGCGGTGCCCATCTAGATAAAAAAACAAAACAGAGGCTCCAGGAAATAAACTTGAAAAAAAGTGAACTTTCCAATAACTTTTCTCAAAACCTGCTTGATGCAACAAATGCCTACGAATATATAATTACTGATGAAGCAGATATAGAAGGTTTGCCAAAAAGTGAAATAGAAAATGCCAAATTTGAAGACGATGGCGTTGTAAAATATAAATTGACACTGCAAATGCCATCATACATAGCCTATATGACCTATGGAAAGAACAGAGCAATTCGAGAGGAACTCTACCGTGCCTATGTTTCACGCGCACCCCAGAATGCAAAAATAATTGATGAACTGTTGGCACTGCGACAGGAGATGAGTCAGCTTTTAGGGTTCAAAAACTATGCAGAACTTTCTCTTGCTACAAAAATGGCCGAAGATACAAAAAGTGTTTTAGGGTTTTTAGAAAATTTACTTGAAAATTCAATTCCCCAGGCAAAAAATGAACTGCAGGAACTTCAAAATATCGCTCCACACAAACTGGAGAGTCATGATACCTCTTACTATGCAGAAATATTAAAAAAAGAGCAATATGACATAGATGAAGAGGAGTATCGCCCTTATTTTGAACAAAAAAATGTTATTGCAGGGATGTTTACTTTCGTGGATAAGCTTTTTAATGTTACATGTAAACAGGTGAAAGAAAAATTGTGGCATGAAAAAGCCTATGCCTATGATGTGTATGAAAATGACATACTCAAAGCCCGTATCTATCTTGATTTAGAAGCAAGAGAATCAAAACGGGGCGGAGCATGGATGCATAACTGGCAAACACACTGCATAGATGAAGCAGGCAAAAAACAGCTGGCCTCAGCCTTTATAGTATGCAGTTTTCCTCCATCAAATGATACAAATCCTTCACTGCTTCGTCATGATGATGTTGTCACTCTTTTTCATGAAACAGGACATACTTTGCATCATATCCTGAGTGAAGTAAATGAAAATGAAGTAAGCGGTGTCAATGGAGTAGAATGGGATGCTGTTGAATTTCCGTCTCAGTTTTTAGAAAATTTTGCTTATGAGCCTCAGGTTCTCAAAATGTTTGCAAAACACTATGAAACAAATGAAACTATTTCAGATGAAATGATAGATAAACTCGTAAAAAGTAAAAACTTTTTATCTGCAATGGGTATGCTCAGACAATTGGAATTTTCACTCTTTGATTTTAAACTGCATACTAAAGTTTACAAGGGAGATGAAGTGCAAAATCTGCTTGACACCATACGAGAAAAAACCGCACTGATAAAACCACCAAAATACAACAAGTTCCAAAACGGATTTTCACATATATTTTCAGGTGGGTATGCTGCAGGATACTACAGCTACAAATGGGCCGAAGTTCTGAGTGCAGATACTTTTTACACCGTAGTAGATGAAAATATTTTCAATTCCCCTACAGCAAAAAAATATCAAAATATCATTTTACACCGTGGCGGTTCACAAAGTATGCAAGAACTTTTTTATGAACTGATGGGCAGAGATGCCGATACAACGCAACTATTAAGACTCAACGGTATAATAAAGTGAGAGTATTCTTTCTTTTAACTCTGCTTATCACATTAATGTATGGAGAAACAACTTTGAAAATTGCAACATATAATGTTGAAAATCTTTTTGATTTGCAACGAAACGGACATGAGTATAAAGAATATATTCCTTATGCAAAATCAAATTGGAATGATAAAAATTATAGAAAAAAACTTAAAAATATTGCAAAAGTCATCAAAGATATCAATCCCGATATCATTGGACTCCAAGAGATAGAATCTCTTCAGGCACTCAAAGATCTACGATATACTTTAAAAAGAGAAGGAGTTTATTACCAGTACTATAAAATTGCCAATTTAAAATCTACAACAATCAAAGTAGCCATTTTGAGTAAAATTCCGTTTGTATATACACATGAAATTGCTGTCACATCTTCCTACAGATATAGAAATATTTTAGAAGTGAAATTTAAAATAGGCAATGAAGATTTGTATATCTTAATTAATCATTGGAAATCAAAAGCAGGTCCGGAAAGCATGCGTATAGTCTCTGCAAAAAAACTCAGAAAAAGAATTGAAGAACTGGGAAAAAATAAAAATATAATTGCACTTGGTGATTTTAATTCTGATTATGAAGAGTATGAAATTTTTAAAAGAAAAAGAAAACATAATGACACAGATGGAATAACAGGTATCAATCATATACTGGGTACTATAAAGTATCAGAATTCATCACTAAATATACATCTGGCACCTTATGATTTTTACAACTTATGGTATGACACTGAATTAGAAAAAAGATACAGCTATATCTATAGAGGCAAAAAAGAAGCAATGGACAGTATTTTAGTCACAGCCGCACTTCTTGATAAAAAATGCATTGATTATAAACCACATAGTATCACTGCTTTTGAAAAGCCCTATCTGTTTAAAGGAAAAGAGATTTACAGATGGCAGACAACCAGGAGCAGATTAAGACGTCACAAAGGGAAAGGCTATTCAGACCATCTGCCTGTCATAGCAGAGTTTGTTCTGCACTGAGACACCATTCAACAGGCTTTTTCTTATGTTTGATCAAATACTTATTTGCTCTGGAAAAAGGCTTTGAATGAAAAAAACCTCTGTATGCCGAGAGCGGAGAAGGGTGAGAAGATTTAATAATACAATGTTTTGTTGTATCGATGAGAAACTCTTTTTTTTGTGACGGTCCACCCCATAATATAAAAACCAAATGTTCTTTTTCATCAGAGAGTTTTTTGATAACTGCATCGGTAAACTTTTGCCAGCCAAAATCTTTATGAGAATTTGCCTTCCCCTGTTCAACAGTTAAAACAGCATTTATCAACAAAACTCCCTCTTTTGCCCATTGTGTCAAATCCCCGTTTTTCGGATATTTACAACCTATATCATCGACTAACTCTTTGTATATGTTTTTTAGCGAAGGTGGAATATTACATTTTGGACAAACAGAAAAAGCAAGACCGGTAGCCTGATTTATTCCATGGTATGGATCCTGTCCTATAATTACAACTTTTACTTCAGAAGGCTTTACTAAATTAAAAGCTCTAAATATATTTTCAAAATTGGGGAATACAGTTTTTGATTTATATTCCAAAGATACTTTTTTAAGAAGTTTGATAAAATATTCTTTATGAATTTCATCATTGAGAAAATTTTTCCACCCGTTTTCCAATAACATTCTCTTTCCATTTTTTTACAATTATATAAAAATAATACTATGGATAAGATTAGTCGTTAGATGTAAAGAGTATCAATGATTATAAAATAGTTAAAGAGTAAGAAAAAATCTGATCAACTAGGCAGCGACCTACATTCCCACAAGTGAAACCTGCAGTATTATCAGCGATGAGAGGCTTAGCTTCTGGGTTCGGAATGGGGCCAGGCGTTTCCCTCTCTCTATAGCCACCTAGACAAGATCAGATATAAAGACATCTGACTGATGTATTTATATCTGATCTTATATCAGTTAAGAGTTGAGTAATATCAATTGTTAAAGTCAACAAACTCTTCGGAACCCAGACTTCAGTCTGGGCTAATTGGCTTAAAAGCCTAAAAGGCAAGGTTAAAACCTTGTTTCCGTCATACTAAATAACTTCTTAACATATCTCTTATTAGTATATATACACTAAATAAGGTAGTGAAGCAATTGTGTTCATTTAAGAACTTGGTAAAAAGACAAACGTACTATTAGTACTGGTCAGCTAAACACATTGCTGTGCGTACACATCCAGCCTATCAAGCTTGTAGTCTTCAAGCGTACTTCAGGGAACGTTCATCTTGGAGTTGGCTTCCCGCTTAGATGCTTTCAGCGGTTATCTCATCCGTGCGTAGCTACCCAGCTATGCCCTTGGCAGGACAACTGGTGCACCAGTGGCACGTCCAACCCGGTCCTCTCGTACTAGGGTCAGCTCTCCTCAACGTTCCTACGCCCACGGAAGATAGGGACCGAACTGTCTCACGACGTTCTGAACCCAGCTCGCGTACCGCTTTAAATGGCGAACAGCCATACCCTTGGGACCTGCTCCAGCCCCAGGATGCGATGAGCCGACATCGAGGTGCCAAACCTCCCCGTCGATGTGAGCTCTTGGGGGAGATCAGCCTGTTATCCCCGGCGTACCTTTTATCCTTTGAGCGATGGCCCTTCCACACAGAACCACCGGATCACTATGACCGTCTTTCGACTCTGCTCGACTTGTATGTCTCACAGTCAGTCCGGCTTATGCCATTATACTCTACGAAGGATTTCCAACCCTTCTGAGCCGAACTTTGTAAGCCTCCGTTACTTTTTAGGAGGCGACCGCCCCAGTCAAACTACCCACCAGACATTGTCCTCGCACGAGATAATCGTACGGAGTTAGCTATCAGAATATTCAAGGGTGGTATCTCAAGGATGCCTCCTCCAGAACTGGCGTCCTGGATTCAACGGCTCCCACCTATCCTGCACATGAATATCCCAATAGCAGTGTCAAGCTATAGTAAAGGTGCACGGGGTCTTTCCGTCTTTCCGCGGGTAGGAGGAATTTTCACCTCCACTACAATTTCACTGGATCCCTTGTTGAGACAGCTCCCATCTCGTTACGCCATTCATGCAGGTCGGTATTTAACCGACAAGGAATTTCGCTACCTTAGGACCGTTATAGTTACGGCCGCCGTTTACTCGGGCTTCAATTCATGCCTTCGCCGAAGCTAAGCAATCCTTTTAACCTTCGAGCACCGGGCAGGCGTCACACCCTATACATCCACTTACGTGTTAGCAGAGTGCTGTGTTTTTGGTAAACAGTCGGGAGGGACTCTTTGCTGCGACCCGTCAGTGCTTTGGAGAGTAAATCTCCTAACACTTAGGGCACACCTTATACCGAAGATACGGTGCTAGTTTGCAGAGTTCCTTAACAAGGGTTCATCCACGCGCCTTAGAATACTCATCTCACCCACCTGTGTCGGTTTACGGTACGGGCAACATTACATCTCGTTTAGAGGCTTTTCTCGGCACGACAGTATCAAGGGTTCTGGTCGCTCTCCGAAAAGATTGACCAGCCTGTCAGATCTCGGTCTCATGTAGCGCGGATTTGCCTACGCTACGACCTACGTCCTTCGAGCCACTATTCCATCAGTGACCCCCTTTAACTCTATGCGTCCCCCCATCACTCAAACGATGTAATGTCGGTATCGGAATATTAACCGATTTGCCATCGTCTACCCCTTTCGGACTCGACTTAGGTCCCGACTAACCCTACGATGACGAGCATCGCGTAGGAAACCTTGGGTTTACGGCGAAGAAGATTCTCACTTCTTTTCTCGCTACTCATGCCTGCATGCTCACTTCCATCCGCTCCAGTACTCCTTACCGGTATACCTTCAGCGCTGAATGGAACGCTCTCCTACCACTTACAGTAAACTGTAAATCTAAAGCTTCGGTGTTTATCTTAGCCCCGTTATATTTTCGGCGCAGAATCGCTAGACCAGTGAGCTGTTACGCTTTCTTTAAAGGATGGCTGCTTCTAAGCCAACCTCCTGGTTGTCACAGCAACTCCACATCCTTTTCCACTTAGATAAAACTTTGGGACCTTAGCTGTTAGTCTGGGTTGTTCCCCTCTCGACATAGGATTTTATCACCCTACGCCTGACTCCCGAGGTTACACGTATAGTATTCGGAGTTTGATAGGGTTTGGTACCGCGGTAAGCAGCCCTAGCCCTGTCAGTGCTCTACCCCTATACGCTAATGCTCGAGGCTATACCTAAATATATTTCGGAGAGAACCAGCTATCACTGAGTTTGATTGGCCTTTCACCCCTATCCACAAGTCATCCCAAGAATTTTCAACTTCTACGGGTTCGGTCCTCCACTGGCTCTTACACCAGCTTCAACCTGCTCATGGATAGATCACTCAGTTTCGGGTCTGCAGCATCTGACTATGTCGCCCTATTAAGACTCGCTTTCGCTACGGCTTCTCGTTCGATTAACCTTGCCAGATACCACAACTCGCAGGCTCATTATGCAAAAGGCAGTCCGTCACACTTATTTAATAGTGCTCCGAATGATTGTAAGCCATAGGTTTCAGGTTCTATTTCACTCCGCTCACCGCGGTCCTTTTCACCTTTCCCTCACGGTACTTGTTCGCTATCGGTCTAGTAGTAGTATTTAGGGTTGGAGGGTGGTCCCCCCATATTCAGTCAAGATAACACGTGTCCCGACCTACTCGTTCCATACCTTAGTTCCACATAAATGTTTTCGCTTACGGGAGTATCACCCTCTATGCTCATCCTTTCCAGAATGTTCTGCTAACAAATATGCTAAATGTATGCGCCCTATTCCAATTTCGCTCGCCGCTACTCTCGGAATCTCGTTTGATTTCTCTTCCTTTGGGTACTGAGATGTTTCACTTCCCCAAGTTCGCCCCACCCGAAGGTGGTAACACGAATCGCTCCGTGCTGGGTCGCCCCATTCAGAAATTCCCGGATCAAAGCTTCTTGGCAGCTCCCCGAGACTTTTCGCAGCCTAGTACGTCTTTCATCGCCTCTACTAGCCAAGGCATCCACCTATGGCCCTTAATATCTTTTTATTCTATGTTGCGTTCACTACCTTATTTAATGTATGAATACATTAAACAAGATGAATGATCTGTTATTGTAGTTATTTAGTTTTTAATTATATCTCTATAATTAAAGTTGTTGACTTTAACAATTGTAATTTAATGATCGTTTGGTTTTTAAACCAAATATAAATTCTTATGACTTTAAGAACTTATATTTAATTTAGAAACTTGTTTGATTTTTGAAGAAGTTGTGCTTGAAAAATCTGCGTAGCGTACTTTTGTACGTAAGTAGATTTTTCAAGTGCAAATTCTCAAAAATGGTGGAGAATAGCGGGATCGAACCGCTGACCTCCTGCGTGCAAGGCAGGCGCTCTCCCAGCTGAGCTAATTCCCCATTTTATAATCGTAATTCAAATGAACACAGATCACTGAAAACTAAGCAAGTAAGTAACTTTTGAAACAACTAATAAACTATTTCTCGTGTGAGATTTTCTTTTGAATGAAGTAGTCAAACGAATGACTCTTCTTTACTCTAGAAAGGAGGTGATCCAACCGCAGGTTCTCCTACGGTTACCTTGTTACGACTTCACCCCAGTCGCTAATTCCACCGTAAGCGGTAGCCCCCCGAAGGTTGGCTTCCCGATTTCGGGTGAAATCAACTCCCATGGTGTGACGGGCGGTGAGTACAAGACCCGGGAACGTATTCACCGTAGCATTGCTGATCTACGATTACTAGTGATTCCAGCTTCATGGAGTCGAGTTGCAGACTCCAATCCGAACTGAGAGACGCTTTAAGTGATTAGCTCCACCTCGCGGTATCGCAACACTCTGTACGCCCCATTGTAGCACGTGTGTAGCCCTAGCCATAAGGGCCATGATGACTTGACGTCGTCCTCACCTTCCTCCTCCTTACGAAGGCAGTCTCCTTAGAGTGCTCAGCTTAACCTGCTAGCAACTAAGGACGAGGGTTGCGCTCGTTGCGGGACTTAACCCAACATCTCACGACACGAGCTGACGACAGCCGTGCAGCACCTGTTTTCGAGCTCCCAAAAGGGCACCCCGCCATCTCTGGCAGGTTCTCTCAATGTCAAGGCTAGGTAAGGTTCTTCGCGTATCTTCGAATTAAACCACATGCTCCACCACTTGTGCGGGTCCCCGTCTATTCCTTTGAGTTTTAATCTTGCGACCGTACTCCCCAGGCGGTTCACTTAATCTGTTAAGTGCATCACCGCCCTGACTAGCAGAGCGACGACTAGTGAACATCGTTTAGGGCGTGGACTACCAGGGTATCTAATCCTGTTTGCTCCCCACGCTTTCACGCCTTAGCGTCAGTTATGTTCCAGGAGATCGCCTTCGCTTTCGGTATTCCTAGTGATATCTACGGATTTTACCCCTACACCACTAATTCCATCTCCCCCTCCCATACTCTAGGTCGGCAGTTTCAAATGCAGTTCTACAGTTAAGCTGTAGGATTTCACATCTGACTTGCCAACCCGCCTACGCGTCCTTTACGCCCAGTGATTCCGAATAACGCTTGCACCCTCCGTATTACCGCGGCTGCTGGCACGGAGTTAGCCGGTGCTTATTCATATGCTACCGTCATTTTCTTGACATATAAAAGGAGTTTACACACCGAAATGCGTCATCCTCCACGCGGCGTTGCTGCATCAGGGTTTCCCCCATTGTGCAATATTCCTCACTGCTGCCTCCCGTAGGAGTCTGGTCCGTGTCTCAGTACCAGTGTGGCGGATCATCCTCTCAAACCCGCTACCCGTCATCGCCTTGGTAGTCTCTTACACTACCAACTAGCTGATGGGATATAGACCGATCCCTTGGCGGAATCCATTTCCCGACTTATCTTGTGATAAGAAGGAGTATCCGGTATTAATCATCGTTTCCAATGGCTATCCCGGTCCAAGGGGCACATTATCTATATATTACTCACCCGTGCGCCACTCGTCAGCATAGTAGCAAGCTACCATCTGTTACCGTTCGACTTGCATGTGTTAAGCACGCCGCCAGCGTTCATTCTGAGCCAGGATCAAACTCTCCATAATTGTTATTACAGAAAGATAAGTAAACTTATTACTGATCTTTTGCCCAAGATTATTAAATCATTGGCTTTGTTATTTTAAGTCTTAATAAAACTGCTTAAGGTTCTATTACTAGACTGTATAGTTATCTATTACTATTAAGGGAACCATACAGGCAAGCCTGTATGGATTTCAAAATAGAATAGACGGTTGTTGTTTATTAGTTATTTCTAAGTAATTTATCTCTTTAACTCTAAAGTTAAAAAGTCTCTTACTTGCTTAGTTTTCAATGATCTCAAACATTTTTAAAAGCTTCTACTTGAAGTCTCTCTAGGCCTTTTAAATCAGGTCTCTCTGTTTGTGGATGGGAATTATAGGGGAGTATTGCTTAGAGACTGCTTAATGTTTGGTGGGTTTTTTAAAAAGTTTTTGAAGTTACTGTTTCTTAATATTTTTTTCACGTCTATAGCTATAATATGTGTGCATACCCGGTTTCCGGTTCTATTTTAATTACAATCTCATTCCTGTTGTTCGCACTCGTTTTTGGATTAATACAAACATCCAAACAAAGCTTTATATAAATTGCTGATGTCGCAATTCTATCAACAGCAGAATTTAAAGCAACCATAGAAGTTGAACTTGTATTCCCTCTGTATGGTCTGCCTATATGATCAAACAAAATTCTTCTTGCTCCTGAACCTGTGCTTCCTCCTGTCACTGTAATAGCAGCAATACTATATTTCTTGCCTATGTCCAACTCTTTTGAAAGATGTTTTGTTTCAGAATTGTCAAAATTATTATTTGCAACACCAATCAAATACTTACCTTTTTTTAGCGGATTTTGTGCTACTTCCACATCAGTATATGTATTGTTCGCGCTTGGATTACCATCATACGCTCCACCAATTTTGGCAGGAGAATCCGAAAATATCATATAAGAGTTTGTTCCGGCAGCCGTGGAAAATGCCAATTGCCACTTTTGCCTAAACCAGTATGGCTCATTCGCATCAAACTTGTCATCAATAATTGCCAAATGCTGCGTATACCTTATATGGGAAACCAATTGTATAGCTGCTTCCTGTAAAGGATTGGTCTTGGTATGCGGAATTATAACTGCTGCCAATATACCAATTACAACCACCACAAAAACAATTTCTAAAAGAGTAAAAGCTTTTTTCATGAGTGTAGTATATCAGAATAGAATAAAAAGGGGAAAAGGAATGAAGATGAGACAAAGAGTAACCTCTTTGTCTCATGCAGAATAATTAAATTTTTTCTGCTTTTTTTACATCGTAAAGAATATCATCCATCGGATGTCTGTACATTGGCATAGCAAGACGTTTTTCATCAAGAACGTGCCCGATAAAACCTATTGAACGGCCGACGATAAAGAAAGAGTTAAGAGTACCTGATTCGATAAATTCATTAATTTCTTCTTCAGAGTATCCCAGTGCTCTCCACATATCAACCATTAAAATACCTATAGTACCATCAACATTTAAGATAAGATTCTCTTTTTTTGATGTTGTTAACGCTTCAACAGTTTTTGCATAATCCAGAAGTGGAGTACTTGGAAAATGTTCTGCTGCGTAATTCATAAGACCCGTAACACGAAGATCCGGATTTTTAAGAGATTTAATACGGTGACCGATACCTGGAATTGGTACACCTTCACTTTTCATATATGCTAAAAACTCTTTTGGAGAAAGATTGTTATCATCAGCATATTTAAAATATTTTGCCGCACCGTCAATTGCACCACCAAATCTCGGACCAATTGTCAATAAACCGGTTACAAGTGATTCAACAACTGATTTACCTGCACGTGCTGTTACTTTTGCATTATGCGCACCAGAAACCGCAGGACCGTGGTCTGCTACTGTTTTTATAACTGTTTCTATAAAATCTGTCGCCCATTTGGGATACTGTTTTTTAAACCATAAAAGTGAAATAACATCACCGATACCTTTACCTGTATCCGGAGTCGCAACAGATGAAATAGGAAAGCCTGCATATGTAGCCTCTTCCCCTCTGTCATCAGAAATAGTACAGATAAAGTTTTTAGAACGACGCATTTTAGGAATAACATTGATTTCAGGTTCTTCAATTTCCCCAATAATGCCTTTTGTTTTCAAATCATCATAAACTTCCATGATAGTTGCCGGTAAATCGTTAAATGTAGCCGGTACATGTATACCAGCTTCAGCCATCGCTTTGTTTTTAGCTTCAGCAGTTTCACGCTCAGCATTAGCGGAAGCACCAGCATGCCCGAATTGAACACCGGAATCATAATACTTAGCAATAGTACCGATACACCATGCAATAATTGGCTTAGTAATTTTTCCGGATTTTACTGCTTCGATTACTTTATACTCTTCTGTACCACCGACTTCACCAAGTAAAATCATATATTTTACATCCGGGTTTTCTTGCATACGCAATAAATTGTCAATAAAAACTGATCCTACGAATCTGTCACCACCGATAGCAACACCTTCCGCAATACCGTCAGCATTAATTGCAATAATATTTGAAAGTTCGTTAAAAAGTCCACCAGAGCGTGTCACAAGTCCGCAAGAACCGGCACGGTGCAATTTTGAGTTGATAATATTTTCAATAGTACCACCGATATTGGCAATTTTAAATGCACCCGGAACAATAGCACCAACAGTTGCAGGTCCTATAACAGTTACATTGAGTTCTCTTGCATAGGCATTCATGCCACGGGCAAGTCTTTCCGGAATTCCCTCAGCTGTGATCATGATTGTTTTAAAGCCGCCAAGGTTTAAGGCTTCCATTGTTACATCATAAGCCGTTCTGAATGATGCAAAGTTTAAAAGTACATCAGCTTGCGACTGAGCAGCTTTTGCTTCTGCTGTACTTTTGTAAATAGGGACCATAATCTCATCCGCACCCCAAAAAAACTTTTCAAATTTGTTTGAACTCGTAGGTGCAACGATTGCCGCAACAGATGGTGTTTCTCTTTTGATTGTGTAATCATAGTCAAGCATTCTCTGGATAGCAGTTTTGTTGTTATTCCAAAAAATTGCTTGTGTATCTCTAGTAAATAATTTTCCCATCTTTTCTCCTTACTTCTCTTCTAATGCCATACGCACGATGTCTGTTACATGTGTTTCCGGACCATATACTTCAATGTTTAAACCTAATCTGTCAGCAGCTTCTTTGATGTCTTTTAAACCTTTTTCATAGTTTGGACCACCACGTCTGACATAAATTTTTATACCTACATCTTTCATTTTATCGGCGTAATTTTCAAAAGCCTGAATAATACCTGTAAATGTTTTTGCAACATCTGTAAAGTTTGCAATCGCTCCACCAATGATTAAGATTTTATCACGCCCTTGAGGATCTTTTTCTCTTGTCATTAAATCAAGAAGTGTTTCAGCATAAAATTTCGTTTCCCCTGTAGTTGGACCACCTGAGTATTCACCATAGTTCGCTAAATCTTCAATACCTGCAAAATCAGCAATAGTATCAGCGTATACAACTGAAGCACCACCACCGGCAACCATAGTCCATATTCTGGCTTCAGGCTTCAGTAATGTAAGCTTGAGTGAAGCACCTGTTTTTGCATCTGCTTCCTCGATTGCTTCAACTTCCGGAGATTTTGCTTCCATACCAAATGCAGTTGGATACTCAACATCACCCCACTCTTCTACCATCATAAATCCGGCAGTATCATCCAGTTTTGCAACCATGTCTAAAAGCTCAATTTTTGTTCCTTGCATAACAAATGGATTAATTTCAAGGTATGCAAAATTTAGTTCACGATACGCTTTAAAGAAACCGATTGCAAATTTTGCAAAATTTTCTTTATCTTCTTCTTTTACATCTGCAGGAATATTTGCTTTTATTTTCTCGGCGATCTCTTCTTCTGTAGCAGTAATTGGGAATGCAACTTCGGTAACTTTTTCATCCCATCCCTCTTCAACTTCCATACCGCCTTCAGCTGACATGTAGAGAACATCTTCATCTCCTACCACAGTTGCTGAAATATAATACTCTTCAGACTGATCATGCGGAGTAAACGGCTCAACAATAAAGTGAGTCAATCTGTCTACTTTTGGCTCACCTGTCGGAGTATCTCCCTCAAATGAAAAATAGACTGCCACATCTTCTTTCGCTTTTTCGTCAATCCATGCTGCAGCTTTTTCTAAAGTAACATCACCCGGTTTTTGATCTTTAAAAAGCACTAAGTTATTTTTACCACGTTTACCAAACAGCATATCCGGTTTTACAACTAATGGTTTTTCTTTTAACCATGGTTTTTCTTTTGCAGCTTCAAGCAGTTCCGCACCTGATGTTACCAGAACCGTCTCGTATGCATAAGTGAAATCTGGAAAGTATTTATTCCAATGTTTTGCTAAAATTGACTTCGCGTCATATTCTCGTATCGCTTTTTGAGCCATAGAAACTCCCTATTTTGATATTTGTGGACTATTCTAGCATAAAGTATCCAACAAATATCTTTGGTTTATATTAACCATTAAATAGATTTATTTATTGTTTATTTTAGTAACATTAGCCTTATACAGTATTTTATTTTTGTAACGTATAGTAACATCGCTCTTAATATTTGAATGAGGTTTTAGTTCTTGTAAAACATTTTCATCACATTTATCAATAAAATAAAATTTTAATCTTTTCTGCATATCCTGGCTGGTTTTCACACACAATATATTCATTGCTTTTAACTCGGTTGCAAGTTTTTTGGCAATATGCATTTTATATGCAAAATGTTTTTTTGGATTGTCTAAAAGTAAATACAGTTCTTTGTTAAACATTACAATTAGAGTATTAAAAATTAAAAATACAAAGGCCAACACAAATATTGCTCTGTATCTTTTCCTGAAGTTTGTCAGTCTCACCCTGTATGAATGTGCAAAAGTTTTCGCCGCCAAGGGCAGCGCTAAAATCAGATAAGGTGCAAATAACTCAAGTTCGACACGTTGTCTAAATGACAGGAGTAAAGAAAACAATAAAGCAGTTGATGCTATATACCATATTTTGTCATTCTCGTCATTAAGGTAACCACGATACAGCGTATAAAAAATATATATAAATATAACAGGGGTAAAAATAGCACTGTAAACTCCGATTGTGTCTAAAAAATGACCACTTGGTACACCCGATATATTTAAACCGTAGATATAAACAGATAAACCTGCGAGAAAAAGATTGTATAAAAACAATATTTTATTTTTTTGAAATAAATAAAATATTGCAAGTCCTGCAAACAGATAAACAAAACCCGCATCTAGCAGTGCATACAAAAACAACAGAACATTCAAGTAATAATCATTCAGTTTTTGACTCAAATATATGTACAGAAACAGTCCAAAGATAATCAAACCGGCATGACTGACAACAAGAGCAGCACTGACAACCCCAGGTAAAAGTACAAATACTGTTACTAACCATAACCTGTTTCTCTCTAATGCCAAGTATTTTGCAGAAATCGCATATAAAAGCCATGCACTTAAAAGATGTAAAAGTATCATCACAAACCGTAATGCAAAATCATTTTGTCCAAATATTTTTAATGAGAGTTTCACTAATTGCTGTAAGAAGGAAGCATCTCCGTACAAAAGTGATGCTTCAGAGGGAGAGATGGAAATTTGCGTAGTTTGAAAAATAAGAATAGATGCATCCAATCCAAGTATCAGGAATAAGATGATTCGATATTTCATAATTTTAGAAAATTTCCAATAATTTCATGTCCGTATTCGCTCATTATAGATTCAGGATGAAACTGCACGCCGTAAATATCTTTATCTTTTATTTTTAGTGCCATTATTTCATCATCATCCATACTGAAGGCTGTCGGTTCGATACTCTCCGGTATACTCTTTTTATCGACTATCAGAGAATGATAACGTGTTGCCGTAAATTCATCCGGCAGAGTGTCAAAGAGTTTACATGTAGAGTGTTTAATCTTTGATGTTTTACCGTGCATCATATTTTTGGCACGCACGATATCTGCACCAAAAGCCTGTGCAATACTCTGGTGCCCTAAGCATATACCAAGAATCGGCAATTTGTCCTGAAAATAATTTATCACTTCCAAGGTTACACCTGCCTCATCAGGAGAAGCCGGTCCGGGAGAAATTATAATTTTTTCCGGATGAAGATTTTCTATCTCTTGCACACTCATCTCATCATTGCGTATAATTTTTAAATCCGCTCCAAGTTCCCTGCAATACTGAACAATATTGTATGTAAAACTGTCATAATTATCTATCATTAATATCAAAATTTTTCCTACTGAGTAATCTATATATTTTTTTGTAGTATAGCTATATTGCTCTTGTATTTTACTTATTAGTTTCTTCATTCAATGCAATATTGTCACCTGTTCCAAGCAGGACGCCTATCCATTGTGTATTTTGATTGGCATCAAAAATAATCTTTGCCATTATTGTTAAAGGAATTGACAAAAGCATGCCTACTATGCCCAAAAGCCATCCCCAGAACATGAGTGAAAGAAAAACTATCAGGGTGGACAGTCCTAAACCTTTTCCCATAATTTTAGGTTCAAGAATAGAGCCTATGACTATATTTATCACAGTGTACAACACCATGACTACCAAAGCGCTCATGCCTCCCAGCTGCACTAAAGTAATTAAAACTGCAGGAATGGCTGCAATTATTGAACCTATATTTGGGATAAAGTTTAACATAAAAGCCAATACTCCCCATAAAAAGGCATAATCTGTACCTAAAAAATAGAGACTCATCCATATGATGGCACCGGTAAACAATGAAATGAGTGCTTTGAGTACCATATAGTTTTTTATTTTAGAAAAAATTCTTTCTATATGAGCCATTGTCTCTTGATGTCCGTCAGCCAGTTCCACTTTTTTTACAAAATATTGTGATTCAAGCAGCATAAATATCACTGTTAAAATAATGATAAAACCATTTGTAAACATAGCACCCATACTTTGAATAATACTTGTTGCGAATTTCATCGCCTGTTTCATATTTATCAGGTTTGCTATATCCTCAGTTGAAATTTCTATACCGAAAGAAGCGGTATAGTGTGAAATAAGCTGATAATATTGCGCAAGTTTTTGTGCATATGTATCAATATTGGCACTAAAATCATGCACTGAATTACCCACAAGTTTTGCAATCAGCGCCAAAAACAGAATAAAGACTGTTATTACCAAAGTAACAGACACAATATCCGGTATCGACTTTGACTTAAAATAATTATACAAAGGAGAGAGGATAATTGCAATAAACAAAGAGAGTAAAAACGGAATAATAATGACTGATGCACTTTTTATGCCTGCCAGGACAATCACAACACTTGCCATAACGATAAAATAATAGCCTATTTTATGCTCTTTCATACGTTTTCCCTTTAAGTTTTTATCTCTTGTTGATTTGTAATCTGCTGTAAATAGTTTGAAATATTAATAAGTGAAAAAGTGACTAAAAAAATCATTAAACCTGGAAAAAAACTCACCCACCAGGCAATGTCAATAACATCTTTTCCTCCACTTAAAATTGTCCCCCAGCTCATCTGAGGTGCGACAATTCCCAATCCTAAAAAACTCAATCCTGACTCTGCCAAAATAGCACCGCCCACGCCGAAAGTAAAACTTACAAAATAAATCGGAGCCAAAACAGGGGCATAATATTTTAAAAGAATTTTTAATGTATTTACCTTTGCGATCTTGAGTATTTTAATATAAGGCTGGGAAGTAATTTTAAAACTCTCAGAGCGTATCAGCCTGGCAGTTGTCATCCACCCTGTAATTGATATGATAACAATCAGGACCAAAGCAGAGGCATTGACATAACTGACCAATGCAAGCAGTAAAAAAAATGTCGGAAATGTCAAAAAAAGATCGACTGTAATGACAAAAATCCTGTCCACGCTTCCTTTGAAATATCCGGCCATCGAACCCAGAATCAGTCCAATAAAAGAAGCGACAAAAGCACTCCCTGCCCCAATAACAAGAGAAACTTCTCCTCCGGCAATAAGGCGAGCCAATATATCCCTTCCCAGCCTGTCCGTGCCTAAAGGGTGCATCAAAGAAGGCGCCAACAAAATTGCTTTTGCATCTAAAGCATAGGGGCTGGCATGGTATAGTTGTGATCCGAAAAACGAAAACAGGAAAATAAAGATGAGTATAAATATACTGAATTTAGGCATAAAGCTATTGTTTAATGCCTAAAAGTGTCTGCATCATTTGATCAACAGTAGTAATCACTTTTGCGGCAGCACCGTAAGAAGTCTGATACTTGATGAGATTTGTCATCTCTTCATCAATACTTACTTTTGTAATAGAATTATATTCCATCTCTGTCGCATTAAATTGCGTAGAAACAGTTTCATTCCTTGTTATGGCTGAATTTGTTGAGATGCCTACATAGGTACTGGTAATATCAAACATCCCGTATGTTGTCGTATCATACTGCTCATTTCCTACCTGAAATTTATAGGATTCAAACTGTTGCTGAACCATATCAAGAGCGACTCTGTTATCACCTGCATTGGATGAATAGCCAGCATGTAATTGTGTCGGATTATTCCTGTATTGTGTATTGAGACGAATATCTCTTGCATTAGTCCCCTCAAAAAAGGAACCAAGCCCTATAGCACCTGCAAAATTTGTTCCTGATGCAAATGTATTATCAGGTAAGTTGTCAACAACGGCAAATGTATAGCCTTGCGAATTGGCAGCTGTATTCATGCTGAGTTCAAGTTTTATATCACCATTCGCATTTGGTGCATAATTAAAGATCATATAATCATCAACATCATTATTGGCATTTGCATCACTGTTGTCATCTTTATTTGCGATGATTTGCCCCTCAATTGAGTTGGAACCACTGATACCTGACATAGAAGTTGCAGCATCAATGTTTATCGTCCTTTTTGCCACCTCATTGCCATCTATATCATACACTGTCACATCAAAAGAACCGGGATTAATATTTAAAGAGGAAGTCACCAAAGGAGTTGCCGGATTAATATTAATGTTATTTGACTCCATTCGGGATCTGGCACTTTTTGCATACAGGTTGTTTGTTGATTCTATGAGGCCCTTGGCAAAAGCATCAAGATCTGAAACAACATTTTGCAATACACCATCTGTCGGCATACCACTTGTTGTATCAACAGCCCGACCTCTCAGATTGAAAATTGCTCCTATCTTTCCATTGGTTATCTCTTCTTCCATAGGAATAAGTGTACCGTCCTGTCGTTCATAGGAGAGTTCATAAAATCCATACGGATTATTCCCTTTTTCAATAGTGAGCGGATGATATGTACTGCCGTCAACAAGATTAAAACCGTTAACACTAAGTGTATAACTTCCGGTTCTTGTATTTGAATTGGAATCTATCTGAATATTTGATTCCAACTGTCCTTGATTTACTTCAGCGCCTATCAATCTGGATAAACTTCTTTCTATAACATTTCTTTTATCCCGTAAATCATTTGCAGTGTATCCTCCACCCGCTTCAGCAACATCAATGGACTTGTTAAGATCTGCCAACTGCTGAGCCAGACTGTTTACCTCAGTAATATTAACATCAAGCTGGTCATTTACCTGCATTTGTAAATTTAAAACCTGGTTTTGTGTTTGGGTTATATGCTGTGTCAGTGTTTCGGTCTGTTTTGCCAATGCAATTTTTATGGAATCATTATTTGGATTATCAGCAAAAGTCTGCCACATATTATAGTATTCGGCCAGGTCCGCTTTAATTCCGACACCATCTATTTCAGGAAAATATGTTGAGAGTTCTTCAAGTGTTTGTCTTTCAAAATCACTGTATTCTTTATCTGCAGAAACACTGCTGTATCTGTCAAACACAAAATTGTCAAATACTCTTTTGATATCCTGGATTTCAACGCCATTTCCAACATTTCCTGCACTCGTAATCAAAGGATTTGCAGCTGAAGTGATCACTCTTTGACGGGTATATCCTTCATTTTCCGCATTTGCTATATTGTTTCCTGTTGTATTTATTCCGACTTGTGCTGCGCTTAATCCGCTGTATCCGATGCTGAGTGTATTAAAAATTGAAGCCATTTTAAACCCTTACTTCCAATATTGTAGAGTCTTTGGATGCAACCTTGTTGTACCCCTGCATTTCTGTCGGTACTAATCTTTCCAGGAATGTATTGTATAAATTACTCACGACAACTACTAACTTTGCATACTGTTTATTCACTGTTCTGAGTTCTGATAAGCTTTGTTTTAATTCATCCAGTAGTTGATGCTGTGTTTCATCTAATAATTGGGGAAGTTCAACATCCGGATGGGATGTAATTAACGCAGAAATTTCATAATCTATCATTGCTTTTTTTGCTTCAAAGCTTTTTAGTTTTCCTTCTTTTATGGAGAGTCTTTCAAACTGATGGTCATGTTGCGCTTTTTGGATATCTTTGATATCTGATTTTGTTATTGAAATTAAATCTTTTAAATCCTGTAAAGCACTCTGCAAATGATGACTCAACATGCCATTCTCCTGTTAGTTTATTTCTAAAGTAACTCATCTGCCATTTTTTTAGATAATGCAGACAAATCTACTTTGTATTGTCCTGAGTCTATAGACTCTTTGAGTTGTTCGACTTTACTGCTCTTGTTTTCCACAGCAGTTACTGAAGTATTCTCTTTTTTTTGTGTGTTTGAAAGTGTATTGTTCACATAGGCACTCCCCAACACTGAATTATTTACTTTTGAAATCATAATTCATCCTTTATATAATAAGTTTGTTTTATTGCTATTGTTATATCGGCAATAACCAGAACTTATTAAGTTGATTTTATGAATTCTTTTGAGATAAATAATCATAAAGCATTTGCGAAAATCCGAAACTTCCGGCACTTGCTTTAGAAAGCTCATCTCTGTACATTGATTTATATATTTTATCTCCCGGATCATTTTGTGATGAAAAAAGATTCTTATCATCTTTCATCGCATTATCCATCAGCATTTTTACTATAACGGCTTCAAAAGCATCTGTCTGTTCTCTCAGAGCCTTATCCTGCGCCTTTTCGTCAATCCTGGGTATTGCTTTATTCGCTGTAGCCATTTGTGCCTGGGCATTGACAGCATTCATTGAGTAACTCATCATATCACCTTCAATTCTGCAGATATACTCCCTGCACTTTTCATCGCTTCAAGTATAGATATAATATCTTTTGGTGAAGCTCCGAGTTTTTGCAAAGATCTTACAAGGTTTGCCACTGTTGTTGTTCCCTCTTTGGTATAGACTTCATTCTCGTTTAAACCGATAACCAGATTATTATCAACACTCATTGAACCTGCAGGCTTTGAAATCTTTTTCTGTTCAACAATCTTTATCGTAATATCTCCGTGTGTTAAAACTACCGGTTTGAGTTCTATATTTACTCCAGCAACAATTGTTCCTGTTCTTTCATTTATTATGATTTTATCTTTTGGATGATAATCCATGTCGATCTCTTGAACCTCAGCCAAAAACTCTATCATAGAACGATTTTGTGGACATTTCAGTTTTATACTTCTTGAGTCCATAGCTATTGCTAACTGTGTATGATAATAATCATTAATTGCCTTTTGAATTCCAACAGCATTCCTGAATCCTGATTCTTTAAGAGATAATGTTGCATATTTTTGATGAAACAGATCAATATTGATTTCTCTTTCAATTATCCCTCCGTTAAAAACAATTCCTGTAGTAGGGTGTGACGCATTTCCTGCACCTCTTGTGTTCAGTCCGCCTATACTGATGGCTCCTTGTGCCAAAGCATAAATTTTTCCGTCAACCCCTTTTAAAGGTGTCATCAGAAGTGTTCCCCCTTCTAAAGATTTTGAGTCTCCTATAGAAGAAACGGTCACATCCATTTTATCACCCTGTCTGGCAAAAGGTTTCATAGTAGCAGTTACCACAACAGCAGCAACATTTTTGGACATGATGTCAATTGGATCCATGTTTATATTCATTGCACGAAGCATATTGGAGATAGACTGAAGAGTAAACCTTGAGGTAGTCCCGTCTCCGGTTTTTTTCAATCCGACAACAAGGGAATAGCCTATAACCTGATTGTCTCTTACTCCTACAATATTTGACACATCCGATATCTTTGTAGCATAAAGAGTAGAGAAAAAAAGTATAAACAGTAAAATAAATTTCATTAGCAATCCTTACATGTAAAGATAAACCAGCAAATTTTATTCCATATTATTGTTTGTAAGATATGTTAACGTAGTATTCCCAAATTTTTTTGATTTTTTCACCTTGTATATGCCTAAGAATTCAGGAATCTTCAGACCGCTCATATGTTCTACAATAATCATCTTTACATGTAAGGCAGGCAGTTTTTCTATAAGTTTCATAGTTTTTTCATAAATCTCTTCCATACCCTCACGGATGCTGAACGGAGGGTCAATGTAGAAGAATGCATCTTCATTCGATTTTTTCAGTCTTGAGAGAACTAACTCAATATTTTCAAAACTGTCTCCGGCAAAGACTTCACAGGCAGACGGGTCTGTCTGTGAAATATTTTTTTGAAGTGTTTTTAATGCTTCTTTATCTTTTTCCATAAAGTATATTTTTTTTGCACCACGGCTGAGTGCTTCAAGACCTATTGATCCACTCCCTGAAAAAACTTCAACAAAGTTTGCATCAACTATATCAAACTGTAAAGTATTAAAAAAAGATTCCAAAACTATAGACTTGGAACTTCGTGTAGTGACTTTTGACGGGAGCAAAAGTTTTTTTCCCTTATATTTTCCTGCAATAATCTTCTTGCTCAGTTGTTTACTTTTCATAAAATGCTTTCACCGCTCTTAGAATATTTTCCTGATACTCTTTTGTTAACAACTCAATTCTTTTTTCCAATACTTCAAAGTTCATTCTCTCACTTGTGTTCTCATCTTCAGGCTGAGTATTTGTACTCTCAGGATAGAGTTCATTATATTTTTTTTCCAAGGCCAAAATAAGCTGTGACTTTGAAAAAGGTTTCAATAAGTCTGCTCCTTCTTTCGTTGAAATATAAAAACATCGGCTCTCATTCAAACACTCTTCATCACGAATGATTATGTCACTTTTTTTTGATGAACTTAAATACTTTGCCAAAAAAAGTTCTAATGACTTTTGCAAAAGCGGAGACTGGCATTCAACAGCTACTTTCATAAAACTATCCTCTCAAATAATACTCAAGCGAGTACTTTAAATCTTCATCCAAATCTTCCAGACACAACATCCAGTTCACATAATTAATATCATGTTGGACTATCTCTTCTATATATTTTCCCATATATTTTCCAAAGGGAAATTTTTCTAAAAGCACTTTTTGAAAACTTAATTCTTTCATCTTTTCTACTGTTGCATACTCAAGCAGATATTCAAACAATAATTTTGTTACAAATACATCATTGAGTGCATTATTGGAGCATAAAGCATCTTTAATTCCATACTGCTGTTTAAGCGCATTCTCTTGTCTGTACAGCTTGAGTTCATAGCGTAAAAACTGCAATGAAAACTGTTCGCACTCTTTGATAAGATGTTTTGTGACTTTTAATGTATCTATTACAGCTCCTTGCCATTGCAGACCCGAAACAGCAAATTTTTCCAAAACGAATTGTACATTATGTGCAATTAAAGTATTTTCAAAAGTATTGTTTTTTTGTAATATTTCATATACTTGCGTCATTTTAAAAAGCTTTTTATCTTTGATCATTTCATTTGTAATATGATGAATACTTGAAGCTGACGGCGGTATCTTTTTTCCTTCGTTTATAAGTTCGTAAAATACCTTTTCATCTTTTAATAATGCAACGGAGCACACAACATCGCCTGCTTCAATCCCTGTAGTCTGAACATCTGTAAAAATCAACATTTTTTTACCTGAACTTTTTTACATTTTACACTGAGTACAATGAAAGAAAAAAAACCGGCAATTAGTATAAATATATGCAGCACATACATATTAAACCATGTAAACACGCTCTCATATGAGCTAAAAAGCTTCATAACAATCACTGCCACAATCATTTCTCCTGCAACTGTCCATATCATCAGCATAAACCATTTTCGCCATACTTTCAACAAATCACCATATCCAATCTCATCTATAATCTCTCCTGTTTCTTCATTCGTCTCTTCTTTGGGACAACCTAACAGGACAAACACATACCCTTTTATGCATTTATTAAAAATATATTTCAGACTTCTAAATAAAACAATCAAAAGCGCAAAATTCCATGACACCATAAACCAGAATTTAAATATAGTCAAAAGTGCCCTTGTTATTTCATTGTCTAATGTACCTGTTCCCTGGCTTATATATATTACCAGTGTTATAAAAGCAGCAATAAAAAAAGTCAGCAACGCTGTATACAATGTCAGTTTTACCGCCCACTGCAACCATATAAAAAAATAAAATCTACTCATTCTCCTGCCCGAATCTATTTAGCATATCATGATAATGTTCAAGTGTCATAAAACTTTTTTCAAACCTGTAGCGAATGACAAATTCCACTACCTTCTCTTTTAATTCAGTGGCAACATTCTCAACTCTTCCAAAATAGGCCAAAGAGATATTTTTACTTTTTTGTATTGCGTTTTTGTCATAATGAATTGCTAAAATCTGTAAATATTTTCCTTTTTTAATTGTACCAAGATCCTCCTCATTTAGCGATACACCCGAAAGGTTCACAGCTTTAAAATGAAATAAATCTTCAAATTTTGCTACTTTTTTGTCTATATCCAACTCCCCAAACAGCTTTTGTAATATTTTTAAATTTTGCTTTCTCGCCGTCTCATAACTGGAAATTTTATTTGTTAAATGTTTCAATCTGTCTAATGCGGAACTCATGTGTAAATCCTTTAAAAAATTAAGTATATCAAAAATAAACTGTTTATATAATCATATTAATCAGGGCATCTCTAAAAACCCTGATATACCTCAAAACCAAAAAGAGAAGCTACTCGTAGCTCCTGCATAGTTTTGCCTTGCATTAGCACTTCTGCTATAATGTTGAGATATATCAGGGTTTTTAGAGGTGCCCTTAGATATAATGCCAATTATAAAATTTATGAAAATACAAAGAGACCTATGGATTATTTAAAAATAAAAAACAGTGCTTCACTCGAAGGTACTATAAATATCTCAGGTGCAAAGAATGCATCTCTACCTCTTATTGCTATGTGCATACTGGCCAAAAACAGTGTACATATGAAAAATTTACCACAGGTTGTAGATATAAAAACGCTTTTAAAACTCCTGTCAAATCTTGGTGCAACCTGTGAATTTTCGCAAGACAGTGTTATCGTTAATACATTTGATCTACACGAAACAAAAGCTACCTATGATATAGTAAAAACCATGCGTGCTTCTATTTTGGTTTTAGGACCGATTTTAGCACGTTTTGGGCATTGTGAAGTCTCTTTACCCGGAGGATGTGCAATTGGACAGCGTCCAATTGATCTGCATCTTAAAGCCTTGGAACAGATGGGTGCAAAAATAGCTATTAAAGCAGGATACATCGAAGCAAGAACGCCAAATGGCTTGCACGGATGTGAAATAATTTTTGACAAAGTCACCGTTACAGGTACTGCAAATATTGTTATGGCCGCCGCCCTTGCCAAGGGGGCAACAACGATTACAAATGCAGCCAGAGAACCTGAAGTTGTCCAATTATGCGAAGTACTCAATGCCAGCGGCGTGAAAATTAACGGCATAGGCACAGCAATACTCGAAATACACGGTACAGACGGACAACTGCTCAATATCAATGAGTTTTCTATCATTCCGGACAGGATAGAAGCCGGAACATACCTTTGTGCAGGGGCCATTACAAAATCGCAACTCACATTGACGAATGTTGAACCGAAACATTTGGGCGCAGTTTTATCCAAACTCGAAGAGATGGGCAGTACTTTTACCCTCACAGACACCACAATTACAATTCACCCTGCCGCGCATATCAAGCCTGTTAAAATTGTCACACAGGAATATCCCGCATTTCCAACAGACATGCAGGCACAGTTTTTGGCACTTGCAACACAGGCAGACGGTGTTTCAATTATAGAAGAACGACTTTTTGAAAACAGATTTATGCATGTCAGTGAATTACAGCGTATGGGTGCAGATATAACATTAAACGGTCATATTGCAACAGTGAGTGGAAAAAGTAACCTGTGTGGGACTGATGTCATGGCAACGGATTTACGTGCATCAAGCGCATTGGTTCTCGCTGCACTTGTTGCAACTGGAGAAACACATGTACACCGCATCTACCACCTGGATCGTGGATATGACTCACTTGAGAAAAAACTTTACCAGGTCGGTGCCAATATACAAAGACTCAAAGAGTAGATCTTCTACTCTTTAAAAACTATCATCTCATATAAACTCTTTTTCGTGACAAGTGACTTTTCCGGAGCAACAGAATGTGCATTTTTGACTACTTCAACTTCGTGACGAAGTTCTGCTATCTCTTTTTCCATTGCATCTATTGTTTCTTTCAAATTAAGAATAATATCCACACCTGCAAGGTTCACACCCAGTTCACGTGTCAATCGCAAAATTAATTTAATTTTATCTATATCCCGTTGCGAGTAGAGTCGTATTCGTCCGTCAGAACGAGATGGATTTATTAAGTTTTCCCTCTCATACTGTCGTAGAGTTTGAGGATGTATATCTAATATTTTTGCAACAATGCTTATTAAATAGACCGGTTCATCATAATGGTGCATAGCAATACCCTCCTTTTATACTGTCTTTGGTAATTTTTCTTTCATAATTTTTACTAATTCAGGATCCAGATCTTCAACTTTTGGCAATACAATATTTGCTTTTAGATACAAATCACCTCTTTGTTTCGTTTTACGATTCATAGCCCCCATACCTTTGACACGAAAGCGCTGTCCGTTTTTCGTATTTTGCGGTATTTTAAGTTTAATCTCTTTTTCCAGAGTCTGTACAGATATTTTGTCACCAAAAAGTGCCGCATACAAAGGCACATCAATAGTTTTGACTAAATCATCTCCCTCTCTCTCATACTCCGGACTCGGTGCTACATGTATGCGCAAAAAGAGGTCTCCGACTCTGCCGTTTTGTGCATGGCCTTTGCCTTTGACGCGCATTCTCTCACCGTCTTTTACACCGGCAGGAATTTTGATGTCAAAACGCTCGCCGTTTACAGAAACAGAGTGAGAGCCTCCTAAGATTGCTACGGCAAACGGGATGGTTACATTTGCTTCTATATCAAGGTTTGGTTCTTGGTAGCGTTGCCCTCCGCCAAATCCGGAACTGCTGAAGCCGGATGTTCCGCCTCCTGCACCGCTAAAGCCTCCAAATCCGCCGCCACCGGAAAACATCTGACGCAGTATTTCATCAAGGTCTACATTTCCACCCTGACTTTGAGAAAAATCATGGAAATTCTGACCACCGAACATCGCATCACCGTACTGATCATACTGTGCTTTTTTCTCTTTGTCGCTCAGCACTTCATAGGCTGCATTTATTTCTTTAAATTTTTCTTCCGCACTTGGATCCTTATTAACATCCGGATGGTATTTACGGGCTAACTTTCTGTAGGCTTTTTTAATTTCTGATTCACTTGCATTTGGAGATACTTCCAATGTTTCGTATAATGATTTGCTCATATTTATTCCTCGTATAATAAATTTATCAAATCATTACATCCAAAGGAGTAGTGATTTGATATTTATTTTTTAGTTTTTGATAAAGTTGTTATGTTTGTCAAATACTAAAACAACTTACAGTTAAAGAGTTGAATGACAGTCATTTTTCCTTATGAGGTGTAATGCCAACTATCTAAGAAAGCATACTGCGTTTAACCTGAGTAACTTACCCATAGGATGCCAGGATGAGTTCTATCTCAATCCTCTATCGTTACGAGGCTGTAAGAAAAAAGTTAAACATACGAAAGGATGTACAGATGCACTATTATGTAGGTATAGATATAGCAAAAGGTTTTCATGTTGCCTGTGTGGTTAATCAAGATGATAAAGTGATAAAGAAGTCACTTAAGTTCAGCAATGATGAGAATGGCTTTAATGAGCTACTTTTACTTTTAAACTCCATTGATGAAGTATCAACCTTTACCATTGGTATGGAAGCCACTGGAATTTTCTTTGAAAATCTCTATCTTTATCTGAGTGAAAAAGGATTTAATGTACTATTACTCAATCCTTATCAAACAAATAGATTTAGAGAGATGGACAGCATGAAGAAAGTAAAAAATGACAACATTGATGCTTTAATGATAGCAGCTCTTATTAAATCAGGCAGATACTCTAAAGCCTATGTAAGTGAAGATACTTATCAGAGTATCAAATCACTCTATAGACATAAGAATAATCTACTTGAAGAGATGAAAAAGCATAAAAGACAAATCTCTACACTCTTAGCTGTGGTATTCCCAGAGATGGAACAAGTGATAAGAGATCCCTTTAATGTGACAGGCTTGGCACTTTTAGAGAAGTATCCAACTGCAAAGCATTATCATCATGCGAGTGTAGAGAGAATACTAAAAACCTTTCGGGGTATCAAAGGCAATAACTTCAATGAAGAAAAAGCTACAAAGCTTTTAGAGTTAGCCAAACACTCTGTTTATCAAGGCAATGGTGTAGATGAGAGAGCTTATGTTATTAAATCTCATATCCGAGTGATTAAGCTTCTACAAGAGGAGCTTAAAGAGCTTGAGAATGAGATGTTAAAGCTTTTTAATCAAACACCGCAACTTGAGAGTAATGAAGAGCAAGAGATTATGAATATTATTGATAATCTTAGAACCATACCAGGTGTGAGTGATAAAACCATCTTTGCTCTTATTAGTGAGTGTGGAGACTTAGCGCGATTCAAAAATAATTCTCACTTCATTGGTTATTTAGGTCTTTATCCTACACTAGAGCAATCAGGTAATAAACTCACCTACGGTGCAATCGCAAAAAGAGGTGCAAAGCTTGCTAAAAAAGCTCTCTATCAAGCCGCTATTGCTGCCATTAGGCATAATGAGCAACTCAACAAGCTTTTTCTTGACAAGGTCTCTCAAGGTAGAGCCAAAAAGGAAGCTGTTGTGATTGTTGCAAGGAAGCTTGCACATATCATTTTAGCTATATATAAAAACAATGTTGCCTATAACCCACAAAGGGTATTTCAAGCATCACTATCCTAAAGTTTAATTCAACTATTTAACAATAAGTTGTTATAGAACTTGATAAACACTATATAGGAAATTATATAAATTGTCCTATACCCTCAAGGGGCACCTAGTACCTTATCATTGTCAACCAAACAGTTTTTAGGTGTTTGATCATTGAAACACTTGAGTCAAATTCTAGATAATGACTTTAATAAAGTGCTTCAAAAATCAAACAATCCCAAGAGTTTTATACTCTTGAAAATGTTCTTTGAGGTTTTATTGTTACTGGGCTATTGTTTTTTTTATTTTTTTACTCCGTTTAAGTTATTCTTTATAGGATTGCTTCTAACTTATTTAATTATTCATAGATTCTCATTAGTGGAATTATATCATATTACTTGAGTGCATGTCAATCAAGGTAAAGAAACCTTGATAGATTTAATGTAAGAAGTGGCGGATACCTGAAAAGTAGAGACTCATACCAAATTCATCGGCTGCAGCTATTATTTCTTCGTCGCGAATAGAGCCTCCTGGTTCTATAATATTTTTGACCCCTGCTGCCGCGGCTGCATCTATAGAGTCACGAAACGGAAAGAATGCTTCGCTGGCAAGGGCTGCGCCTGTTACGTCAAGCCCCATATCTTTTGCTTTTTTAAGCGCACACTGTGCAGCATCTACACGGCTGGTCATTCCCATACCGACAGCAACCATTGCGGAATTTTTCACATAAACGACACAGTTTGATTTTGTCAGGGATGCTACCTTATAGGCAATTTCAAGATCTTTCATCTCTTCAGGTGTTGCTGCATTTTTACTCATAAGTTTTGCATTTTTCACTTCATCATCCTGCACCTTGTCCGCATCCTGGAAAATAAATCCGCCGTCAATGTGCTTAAAGTCTTTTTTATCATTCGCCAGTATTAAGTTATCCGCACCCATCTCAAAAAGTTTGATTCTTTTCTTTGCTGCAAATACTTCCTGTGCTTCTTCGGTAATACGTCCTGCTATAATCACTTCAATAAATATTTCATTCATTTTTTCTGCCAATGCTTTGTCAACTGTGCCATTAACGGCAACCACACCGCCAAAAGCAGATACAGGGTCACATTTGAGTGCTTCTGTATATGCTTCGAGTAATGTATCTTTAATTGCAAAGCCACAGGGATTACCGTGTTTTGAGATACAAACAGCATTTTCATTCCCAAAGGCAGCTGCAATTTTAACCGCACCGTTTAAATCATTTAAGTTGTTAAAACTTGCTTCGCCTTTGAGTGTCTTAAAATTATTTGAAAAATGTTTGTCAAATTCATAGAGGGCACCTTTTTGATGAGGATTTTCACCATAACGAGTGTTCATTACTTTATTGCCAACAATAAACTGTTTTTCGCCGAAACCTTCGTTGAAACGTTCATTCATGTAGTTTGCAATCATTGAATCATAGGCTGCAGTATGTTCATACGCCTTAATCATAAAACCGCGGCGAAACTCTTTTGTATTTTTTTCATTCTCAATCGCATCAATAACGATGTCATAATCTTGTACATTTGTTACAATTAGAACAGCATCAAAGTTTTTTGCAGCCGAGCGAACCATTGCCGGACCGCCAATGTCAATATTTTCTATAATTTCATCAAAATCATCCGTTTTTTCTATTGTTTCCTTAAACGGATAAAGGTTGACACATACCAGATCAATCGCTTCAACCCCAAGCTCTTTTGCCTGGTCCAAATGTGACTGTTTGTCACGACGATGCAAAATCCCACCGTGAACAAAAGGATTTAAAGTTTTCACACGCCCTTCAAAACATTCGGGAAACTTTGTTATCTCATCAATTTCAATAGCATCCACCCCATTTTCTTTCAACAACCTGTATGTTCCGCCGGTAGAAATTATCTCATACTCATTTTTTACCAATGATTTACAAAAATCTACAACACCGTTTTTGTCACTTACACTTACTAATGCTCTTTTTTTCATTTGACGCCTTGATTTAAAATATTACTGCTATTTTATCCAAATAGAGTTTAGAAGATGGTAAACTTAAAAAAACAATTTAAGGAAGCTATAATGAAGCAAAATATTGCCATACTCTGTTCTGGCGGAGATGTCTCCGGCATGAATCCGGCATTGAAAAGATTTGTTGAATACAGTTTACAAAATAATTTAACGCCCTACTTCGTGTATGACGGATACGAAGGACTGATTGACAACAATATTCATAAAGCGAGTTATTGTGATGTTTCGGGCATTATTAACCGTGGAGGCACTAAAATAGGAAGTGCCAGAAGCAAAAGATTTATGCAGAAGAAGTATAGAAACATAGCAAAACAAAACCTTGATGCATTACATGTAACAATGCTTATTGTGCTTGGGGGAGATGGTTCTTTTCGTGGTTTACATCAGTTTTACAAAGAGCATAACATAAAGTTTTGCGGTATTCCCTCTACTATTGATAATGATATTTCAGGCACAGACTACTGTTTGGGAGTAGATACGGCACTCAATATGATAAAATTCTCAATAGACTCCATCAGAGATACGGCATCTTCTTTCAAAAGGGCTTTCATTATTGAGACCATGGGAAACAAATGCGGTTACCTTGCACTTGTATCTCATTTGACATCCGGTTCTGAGCTTTGTTTAATTCCTGAAACAACCTATAATTTAAACGCGTATGAGCAAAAATTCAAACAAGAGATACAAAACGGACGAAGATATTTTATTGCTATTGTAGCAGAGGGGATAAATGAGGATTCTGAAGAGATAGCACGATGGTTTGAAGAAAAAATCGGCATTGAATCAAGAGTAAATGTACTTGGTCACCTGCAGCGCGGAGGAAATCCGACAGTAAAAGACAGACTTATGGCATATAAATTTATTACGTATGCGATAGATGCTTTGCTGGATAATAAAAACGAAACTATTGTTTGTTATACAAAAGAGGGGTTCAGGTATAAAGAGATTGATGCGGTTGTGAATACACCCTATCATTTAGATGAAGAGCTTATAAAATTTATAAACTCTCCAGAAGCAACAGGTGACTAGAAATCACCTTGTGCAGCACGAGCAGGAATTCCTTCCATTGCGTCTTTTACTTTTAAAGCAGCTTCTAGCATTTTTGGAGGTAACGGGTATCCGCCATGAATTGCAAGAGTCATATCCATACTGATTAAGAAAGCGTCTCCGTTACCATAACGAACATACATAATTCTACATGGCATAAAACCACCATAATAACGTGAATAATTCAAGAATATTTTTGCAGTCGTAAGGTTACACAAAGACCAGATTCTTGCTTCTGCCACTTCATTTGGTTTTGCATCCTCTTTTGTATACATTTTAACATAACCCGTAAGTCTCATGTTATACTCTTCAGTAAGTGCAGCTATTGACTCTTTTACATCATCACCGCTCACACCTTCTTCAACCTTCCACTCTTTCATCATTGCACGTGCAGGGTCACCGTATTTTGCAACTTTTGTAAACATTTCATCATACGCATCCATAGCTTTGTCGTCAAGTTTGTGTTGACTCGTAACTGCCACCCAGCCCATATGCATTGTAGAACATCCTGTTGCAAAAAATGCAACACTCAGTGCAATTATTGCAGTAATTATGTTTTTTCTCATTTATCTTTTCCTTTGTGATATTTTCGTGATTATTATATACCTAAACGGATTAAAGTTTTATAAGATTTTGCTATTACTATAAATCTTGTTCAACTATTTTTCTAAAAGTAGTAAAATAATTCTCTTTGAGGCTTTTTATACTCATATTTACATCATTTATTCGTACAGTATCTCCTCCAACTGTTCCAATTTTTTCAACAGACATTGATTCATCAAGCATCGCTTCAAAAGCTTCACAGTTTTCAGACTTTACTTCAATAATGGCTCGACTCATACTTTCTGCAAAGATATCCCGATCATCAGCAACACTCATATCTACATCGCAGCCAAGTCCGCTTGTGGCTGCCATTTTCGCTAATGCTATTGCAACACCGCCGCTGCTTGCATCTTTTGCGCACTCCAGCAAATGCTTTTTGTTTGCTTCTATAACCAAATCCCAAAGTGCAAGCTCTTTCTTGTAGTCAATTTCAGGTATAACTCCGGCAACAGTACCGTAAAGCTCTTTCATATATAAAGAACCGCCGAATTCTGATTTGCTTTCGCCTATCAGATAAAGCGCATTTCCCTCAGATTGAAAACTTGACATTAACACATTGTTTTCATCATCATTCACACCTACGGTTGCAATAGAAGGCGTTGGAAAAACAGAAACACCGTTTGTTTCATTATAAAGAGAAACATTTCCGCCAATGACCGGGGTTGTCAGCTCTGCACATGCTTCTTTAATACCTAAACATCCCTCACCGAATTGCCACATAACTTCAAGATTTTCAGGGTTTCCGTAATTAAGACAGTCGGTAATTGCCAACGGTCTTGCTCCGCTCATGGCAACATTACGCCCGGATTCAACAACCGCTGCCGCTGCTCCCATTTTCGGATCTATATAACAATAACGCACATTACAGTCAGCTGACATTGCCAAAGCTTTTTTATTCTCTTTTACGCGGATGACGGAAGCATCAAGCATGCCTCCGTTTTTAACAGTATTTGTCTGTACCATAGAATCATATTGTGTATAAATCCATGATTTATCAACTACTTCCATGGATTTTGTCAGTTTTTCAAACGCTTCCTGATTTGACACTCTGTCAAAATCATCAATACTTACTTTGTGAATATCATCAAGGTAAGCAGGTTTTTTCATAGGACGGTTCAGTTCCGGAGCTTCTTCACTAACAGGGTCAACAGGAACCTCAGCACATTTTTCTCCATGCCAAAAAAGCTCCATTTTTCCGGTATCTGTTACCTCGCCTATAACTGCAGCATCCAGATCCCATTTTTCAAAAATATCGATAATAGCCTGTTCTGAACCTTTTTTGGCACACAAAAGCATACGCTCTTGCGATTCACTGAGCATAAAATCATAAGGAGTCATATTTTCTTCGCGCGCAGGAACCTTGTCAAGGTGCATAATCATTCCCGAACCTGAACGTCCCGCCATCTCAAAAGAAGAAGATGTAAGTCCGGCAGCTCCCATATCCTGGATTCCGATGACATGATCCGTTTTAAAAAGCTCCAGACATGCTTCCAAAAGCAGTTTTTCGGTAAAAGGATCCCCTACCTGAACCGTCGGACGCAAAGATTTGCTCTCTTCGGTAAAACTGTCCGAACTCATAACAGCTCCGCCAAGACCGTCACGACCTGTTTTAGCACCTACATAAAGGACTGGATTTCCTGTCCCCTCTGCCTTGCCGTAAAATATTTCGTCACTTTTTGCAATTCCCAGAGTAAAAGCATTGACAAGAATATTTCCGTTGTAACACTCATCAAAACTGGTTTCACCGCCGATGGTCGGAACACCCATACAGTTGCCGTAACCGCCGATTCCCTCAGTGACACCGCGCACCAAATAACGCTGATGCTTGGAAATATCATCTTTGTTCAAAATATTGCCAAAACGCAGTGCATTCAAGTTTGCCACAGGACGGGCACCCATTGTAAAAACATCACGCATAATTCCGCCGACACCGGTTGCCGCGCCCTGATAGGGTTCTATAAAACTCGGATGATTATGTGACTCCATCTTAAAAACTGCCGCATATCCATCACCAATATCAATAACACCGGCATTTTCACCAGGTCCCTGAATAACCCATGGTGCTTTTGTAGGAAACCCTTTTAAATGGACTTTGGAAGACTTATACGAACAGTGTTCACTCCACATGGCTGAAAATATACCTAATTCAACCAAATTCGGTTCACGTCCTAAGATCTCTTTAATATGTATATAGTCTTCTTGCGAAAGCTTATGGTTGGCTAACTGTTCATCAATGTTTTGTAATTGTTGGCTCACGGGGGTTTCCTAAAAATTGGTTTTTAAAAATGAATTATATCCAAGCAATGGTAAAAGTTGTTTTAATGAAAAGAAAAATCACTTTTTGTGCGAATATTCTTTTTCAGAGAAAAGATATTTTTATACTCTATTTTTTCAATTTCATACTCTTTTATCTGATTTGGCAACCTGACTTTGACCTCGTCGCCTGCACTTTTGCCAAGCAATGCTTTTGCTATAGGAGAATGAACGGATATCAGTCCGTTTTCCGGTTCGCTCTCAAGCACACCGCATAAAGTATACACCTCTTCTTTATCGGTTTCAAGATCAACCAATGTAACGGTACTTCCAAAAGAAATACGTTCATGTACATGTAAAGAGGGATCAATGATTTGTGAGTTTTGAATCATTTTGTTGAGATAAAAAAGCCTTTTGTCAATAAAACGCAATTTCTCTTTTGCCGCCTGATAGTCAGCATTTTCACTTCGGTCACCAAGTGCGGCAGCTACAAGTTTTTCATGCGCCACCTTGGGTTTTTCAACTTCGAGCAGATATTTAAACTCTTCTGTAAGTTTATCATACCCTTCGATACTCATAGGTTCTTTCATCAACTGTTGTTCCTAATGCTCGTACCCTATAATATAATATGTTTCTTTATTTGGTAATTTGTCTGTTTTTACCTTGAATTTTCTGCTGAAATGCTCTATCTTTTCATGTGCTTCCTGTGCTAACTCAGGAGTAGGTGACTCTACTTTTATTTTAAAGTAATCTTTTGTATTGGATAAAGCGACATAGGCATTATTTACTTTGAGATGATCATTTAAATCCAAAATATGCTTCTCTATTTTTTCATATCCCGGAGTATTTTTTTGAATTCTTTTAAGTTGCTGCACCAAAGCTTCATTTGGTACATATCGCAGTTGCGTCAACATTGCATCATTTTGCATATCTGTTTCCTTCTAAAATTTTTATGAAAAATAATAACAGTTTTTTGTAAACAAGCATCAAGAAAAATGGTTACTTCAGTATGTATTTAGCTATTGAGACTATAATTACACTACAAAGACTATATTTAACAAGAGAGAAATTAAATGACTGAAGATATATTAAAAAAAATCAAGCAACTCCCGCCACTTCCGGAATCTGCTCTTCAAATAGAGAAAGTTTACAAAGATCCGAACTCTACATTTAATGATATGGCAAAAATTTTAGAAAAAGACCCTCTTTTGACAGCCGATATCCTTAAAGCGGCAAATTCACCGCTTTACGGTTTCTCCAGAGAAATAAATGCTATCAGTCAGGCAGTCGGTCTCTTTGGTATGGGTACTGTTCGCGGATTTGCATTAGCTTCAATCGTGAAAAAAAGCTTTGATCTTGATTTGTCACCCTACGGCATTACAAACGAAATGTTCTCTGAACTCTCAAAAAAACAGCATGCGCTTACTACGGCCTGGTGTCTAAAAAGAGAAAACAGGCTTATGGGTATTTTATCCCCTGCTGCCTTTTTGGTAGAAATCGGAAAAGTACTTATTGCACAGCAGATTATAGCGGACAAAAAAGAAGCAGAGTTCAAAGCAGTTATGCAGGAGTTACAGGATGTTGAAGCTGCCGAAAAAGAGATTGTAGGTGTAGATACACCTGAAGTCAGTGCTACAATATTTGCACAATGGAAATTTGAAGAGGGACTTGTTGATGTTATACGCAACTGTCAAAATCCCGATGCAGCCAAGGAAGAAGATAAAAAAGCTGCACAGATTCTTCATGTAGTTCGTATCACTGTTCCTATAAACGGTGTAATCACAAACGAGAGCATTCAAGCTGCAAAAGAGTTAATAGAAAAATACGGACTTGATATGGAGAGTTTCGATCAAGCCCTGGAACATATAAAGAGTTAAATGCATTGAAATCACTACTTATACGACTCACTCATGGACTCAATGAACAAGACATCACGGAAGAGGAACTTCCTGTAGTACGCGAATGGCTTGCAAAAAAATACCTGACACACAAGCATAATATATACAAATTCAATTCCAAATACCGTGCCGGAGTTTTAGGACTTGTCCAAAAAGGAACAGCCTATTTACATGTAATAGGCGAGAATATTAAAGACCTCTATATCAATGAAAACAATCTCGGACTTGCCAATGAAGGGGATTTGGTTATTGCTCAGAGACTTTTAGGGCACAGAGGACAACCGAGTGCCAAAATAGTAGAAATAGTCGGAAAAGAACAGACTTACAGTGTCGCCTACATTATAGAAAAAGAGGGGCACAAATCTTTAGTTGATCTTAAAACCGAGTATCCCGTCGGTGCTGAGATGTCAACAGAAGAGCTCAATAACTATGCAGTGGGTGACCTTTTTAAAGTTGACAACAATGAAAATAAAATCATGGAAAAAATAGGCAACATCAAAGACCCGAAATCTGATGAGAAAATTGTCCTTGCCCAGTTTAACAAGCATGATGCATTTGATGAGGAAGTTTTAAAAATCGCTCGCTCTTTTCAGCCTGTTGATGCTTCAAAGTATCCAAAAAGAAAAGATTTAAGAGATTTGACATTTTGTACAATAGACCCTGTGACTGCAAAAGATTTTGACGATGCCATCTACTGGGATGACAAGAACACAACCCTTTATGTTGCTATCGCAGATGTCAGTGAATATGTCACACCTTTTGGCCCCATAGATACCGAAGCAATCTACAGAAGTTTTTCTATTTATCTGCCGCATCGTTCTATTCCTATGCTCCCGAGAGAACTCAGTGAAACTTTATGTTCCCTTCAACCCCATGTAGACAGACTTGCTTATGTATTTGAAATCAAACTTGATCTAAAAACTCTTGAAGTCGTAAAATCTGAAGTGTATGAGGCACTTATGCACTCTGACAGAAGATTTAACTATGAAGAGATTGACCTCTTTTTAGAAAATAAGCTGCAGGCAAAAACACATGAAGAAAAAGAGATATTTGCCTGGATAAAAAAGCTCAAAACAGTTACCGACAGATTACGGGCAAAACGTCTGCAGGAAGGTTTTGACTTTCACTCTACAGAAATAGAGATGACTCTGGATGAAAACACAAACCTTGTCGCCACAACCCTTGCCCAGGAGACACCTTCTCACGGACTTATAGAGGACTGTATGCTCTTAGCAAACAAAGAAGCGGCAAAACGTTACAAAAGAGGGCTTTTTAGAATCCACGAACCGCCAAGTCAGGCAAAACTTCAGAAGCTTTACCAGGAGTTAGCCGGCATAGGCATACATGTAGAGATAAAAAACACTATCAAAGAAACAATAGACTCCATCCAAAAACAGGCCAGAGAGATGGGTATTGAAGCGGAAGTGGATACACTGATTATTCAGTCCCAGATGCAGGCACGATACTCCCCTGTAAATGTCGGGCACTTTGGACTGGGTTTTAAAGAGTACACCCATTTCACCTCACCCATAAGAAGGTACAGTGATTTAATTGTGCACAGACTTTTAAAAGCGATTAACAGAGGCGACACACAGGAGCAGTCTTATGTTTTAAGAAATATAGAATCACTCAGTATGGCTATCAGTGAAAAAGAGCGTGAGGCTATGATTATAGAGTCCGAATACAAAGCACGCAAATATGCAAGATGGGCAGAACAAAACCTGCACAAAGAGTTTAAAGCAAGAATTACCTCTACAGATCCGGAACTGCGTGCCCAGTTGCATGATAAAATCATAGGTGCAAGACTGCATTTTACATCGGGTGCGGATGTAACACTTTTTGAAGATGTCATTGTTCGCATTGATAAAGTGAATATAGCAAGAGCCCGAATATATGCCTCTGTAGTCGGGAAAATAGAAAACAATGTATAAAAACGAGTTTGACAAACATATACAAAACAAGAGTATCTCCAACAGCTTTATCTTTTTTGGAGAAAGTACCTTCTTGATAGATATGTATACAAAAATGCTGACAAATATAGAAGAAGCAAATATTCTCAGCTATTACCATGACGAATATGATTTTAACTCTGCAAAGGCACATCTCTCGCAGGGTTCACTCTTTGGAGACAGAAATATCCTTGTCATAAAAAGCGAAAAAAAAATTCCCAAAAAAGAGCTTGATCTGTTTTTATCCTTATGTGACAAAAATACAGAAAATATTTTTGTCTATGCCTATTACGGATCAGACCATAAAACCTACAACAATAAAAAAGCTTTTGCCAAAACAAATGTCATGAGTGTAAGATTTTTTCACCCAAAAGAGTATGAAGCACAAAATATTATTTATGCCCTTGCCCAAGAAAAGCATGTCAATATTGATAAATTTACAATTTCCCATCTCTTAAAAATTCACAATGGAGATGTTGCGCTTGCATCGAATGAAATAGAAAAGTTTCGTGTTTATGACAGAGCCATTACAACAAAAGATGTTGACAATCTGGTATATGGACTTGCAAGTATCAACCTTGACGACTTTATAACAAAACTGCTTGACAAAAAAGATTTTCGTCCTGATTTACTTAATATACTCGAACATGGCGAAGATGAAATAAGAATTATTACAGCAATTACCGCCTATTTGACACAGCTTTATATGTTTAACATATATATCCGAATAAACGGTGCGCCTAATGCTTTAGAAATTTTAGGTTACCCTGCACCCTCTTTTGTGGTAGAACAAAAAGCCTCTGCTGCAATTAAAATAAAACCGCAGACATATGCAAAACTGCATGAATTACTCTTAAACAGTGAACTTCAGATGAAAAGTTCAAGTGGTGACAAAAGCGCGATTCTCTTTTCCAGCTTAATCCGATTACAAAAACTGCTTTAGAAAACTATTTTTAAATATTTGTAGTGTATAATTCTATTATGAATAATTATACAGATATATTACGTCAACATCATTTAAAAGCAACACCGCAAAGACTGGAAATTGCAAATGCACTTCATGCCAATGGACACATGACAATAGAGCACCTGTATGAAGTCATGCTGAAAAAATTCAATTCTATCTCACTGGCTACTATTTATAAAAATATTAATCTTATGATGGAGAATGCTTTTATACAGGAAGTAAAAATTCCAAATGAGAAATCAGTATTTGAACTGACAAAAGAGACACACTCCCATGTAATCTGCAGACAATGTCATACAATTCAGGATATTGTACTGGACCTGTCACAAACTGCCCAACTCGCTTCACAGACTTCTCATTTTAAAATCGACAAAGCCGACCTGGTTTTATCCGGACTTTGTCAAAAGTGCCAGGAACTTTAACATATACTCAGTACAATTGCTGTATAATACAACATTAATTTTTCCAAGAAGGAACTCCTATGCGTGGTTATAAAATTTTTGCAGGATCTGCCAGTGTTGATTTTGCGAAAGAAATTTGTAGTATTTTAGATATTCCCTTAGCGAAAGCTGATGTTAAAAAGTTTAGCGACGGTGAAATTTCGGTCCAGATTGCAGAATCTGTCCGTGGTCGTGATGTATTTATCGTACAGTCAACCGGTGCTCCCTCAAATGACAATCTTATGGAACTGTTAATTTTGACTGATGCCCTCAAACGCTCATCAGCTTCAAGTATTACAGCTGTTGTTCCCTACTACGGTTATGCGAGACAAGACAGAAAGGCGGCTCCCCGTGTCCCGATTACGGCTAAGCTTGTAGCAAACCTCTATGAAACTGCCGGCATAGACAGAGTCGTAACTATAGACCTGCATGCCGGACAGATTCAGGGATTTTTTGATATTCCGGTTGACAATCTTTACGGTTCTATTACCTTTGAGCAGTATATAAAAAGCAAAAACCTCAAAAATCCTATTATTGCTTCTCCTGACATCGGCGGGGTTGCGCGTGCGAGATACTTTGCATCCCGAATGGGTCTTGAAATGGTTATCGTTGACAAACGCCGTGAAAAAGCAAATGAAAGTGAAGTCATGAATATCATCGGAAATGTCGAGGGACATGATGTTATTATGATAGACGATATGGTTGACACGGCAGGAACAATGGTCAAAGCGGCCACTGCTCTTAAGAACAAAGGAGCTGTTTCTGTGATGGCATGCGCTACACACGGTGTTCTCAGTGGAAATGCCTACCAGAATCTTGAGAACGGTGAGCTTGATGAGCTCATTATAACCAATACCTTAGAATCAAAACCTCATTCAAAAATAAAAGTCTTGAGTGTTGCACCACTTTTTGCCGAAGTAATTCGCAGAGTCTATCACAACGAGAGTGTGAACAGTCTTTTTGCATAGGAGTATCATTGAAAAATATTAGGAACTTCTCAATCATTGCCCATATTGACCATGGAAAAAGCACCTTGGCTGACAGAATCATACAAGAGTGCGGTTCTGTTACCGAGAGAGAAATGGGTACACAGATGATGGATACCATGGATATAGAACAGGAACGCGGCATTACCATTAAGGCACAGTCCGTTCGCCTTGACTATGTCAAAGACGGGGAACATTATATTCTCAATCTTATAGACACACCGGGTCATGTTGATTTTTCTTATGAAGTGAGTAAATCTTTGGCATCTTCTGACGGAGCCCTGCTTATCGTTGATGCCGCACAGGGTGTTGAGGCACAAACAATTGCCAATGTCTATTTGGCGCTTGACAACGACCTTGAACTCATTCCCGTTATTAATAAAATTGACCTTCCTGCCGCCGATCCTGATAAAGTCGCCGAAGAGATAGAAACTTCTATAGGTATTGATGCCACAGATGCTGTCCTTGTGAGTGCAAAAACAGGCGTCGGGATTCGTGACCTTATTGATGCCATTGTTGAGAGAATTCCGGCACCTGTCGGTGATCCGGATGCACCTACCAAAGCAATTATTTATGACTCCTGGTTTGACCAGTACCTTGGTGCTCTGGCACTTGTACGTGTTTTTGACGGAGAAATTAGAAAAAATCAGACGATTAAACTGATGTCAAACGGTGAAGAGCATCAAGTCCTTGATTTATTATATCCGCATCCTTTGAAAAAAATCAAAACACAGGCTATAAAGAGTGGTGAAATCGGCATTGTAGTCTTAGGGCTTAAAGAGGTAAGTGTGGTGAGTGTCGGTGATACCATCACTGATGCGAAAAATCCCACTGCCCAACCGGTTGGGGATTACGAACCTGCTAAACCTTTTGTATTTGCCGGACTCTACCCTATAGATACCGACAAATTTGAAGACTTAAGAGATGCACTTGACAAACTCAGACTCAATGACTCCTCCCTCTCTTATGAACCTGAAACATCTATAGCACTCGGTTTTGGTTTTCGTGTAGGCTTTTTGGGTATGCTGCATATGGAAGTCATCAAAGAGCGTCTGGAGAGAGAATTCGGACTTGATCTAATTGCCACAGCCCCTTCGGTTGTCTACCATGTGTACCTTAATAACGGGAAGATGGTAAAAGTGCAAAACCCGTCAGAATTGCCCGAAATCAATCATATTGACAGAATCGAAGAGCCTTATGTGAAAGCCACAGTGATAACCCCCAGTGAATATCTAGGAAATATCATGAATCTTTTGGTTTCAAAACGAGGTATCCAAAACAAAATGACCTATCTCAACGAAGAAAGAGTAATGCTTGAGTATGAAATACCTATGAATGAAATAGTCGTGGATTTTTATGATACGCTCAAGTCCATTTCAAAAGGCTATGCTTCTTTTGACTATGAACCGACCGAATTCAAAGAGGGCGACCTTGTCAAACTTGATGTCAAAGTTGCCGGAGAGGTTGTGGATGCGCTCAGTGTGATTGTCCCGCGAACCTCTGCGCTTTCTCGCGGGCGAACACTTGTAAAAAACATGAAAGAACTGATTCCCCGTCAGCTTTTTGAAGTAGCCGTACAGGCATCACTGGGCAATCAGGTCATAGCCCGGGAAACAGTCAAGTCAATGGGAAAAAATGTTACTGCCAAATGTTACGGTGGAGATATTACCCGTAAACGCAAACTCCTTGAAAAACAAAAAGCAGGGAAAAAACGAATGAAATCCATAGGCAAGGTGCAGCTGCCGCAAGAGGCTTTTATGTCTGTTTTAAAAATGGACTAAAGCAGATTTTATGAAATGTATAGTGTGTGAAAGTTATACTTTTACACACATATGTTCCGCCTGCCAGACAAACTTTCTCTCCCCTGCTCTTTACAGAAGAAAACTCCCTAACGGTACCGACATCCTCTCTTTTTACAAATATGAGGAGATAAAAGAACTGTTGTTTACGAAACATACCGATATCGGTTTTTATATTTATACTATTTTAGCAAAACTCAGCTTTAAAAAATTTGCCAAAGAATTTCATACAAAAGAGAAATATCTCTCTTTGGCAATAGATGACAAAAGTACAAGTGGCTATTCGCACACAGCACTGTTAAACCATGCACTTAAAACATACAATATCCGTCCGCTTTACAATAAACTTCGGGCACAAAACAGTGTTTCGTATTCGGGTAAAAGCAAACAATTCAGACAGGAAAATCCAAGAAACTTTCAACTGAAAAAGTTCAAAGATGATGAGAGTATCATTTTAGTTGATGATATTATCACAACAGGGCAAACACTTGCACAGGCCTGTACAAAAGTTGAAGAACAGGGCCAAACCGTCAGTTTTTGCCTTACCCTGACTGATGTAAGTCTAAAATAATCCTTTCAACAGATTTCCGACATCTTTTCCTATTCTTTTTTGTATCTCTTTTTTAATCGCTTTTGTTGCCTCCTTTTTGATAATCTGCTTTGCATCTACCCCGATTTTCGGTCTGTTGATATTTCCTTTTAGCGTAACACTCAAAGGATTGCCGTTCGCATTAATATCAATTTTTGCATCAATTGTATTGGCTTTTGTGTCAATTTTTGTATTTTTTGCCACAATGGAAGATGTATTTGACTTTAAATCCAACGAGGCAACAATTTTTTCTTTCTTTATTTTTGCATCTACATCTCCTTTAAAACGCTGTTTATACAGGTCTATATGTGCATATTTTTTTGTCAAGTCAAGTACCTGGTTAGGCATAAACGTACCATCGAAAAGCAATCCTTTAAAGTCACCTTTTTCATCTGCGAGATTATAAAGAAATTTTCCGTCTACAGAGGCCTTGAATATTTTAGGATACAGCAGCATATCAAGAACATCCAAAGTCTGCAGTGATTTTAAATTTGCAACAAAATCATCATTGTGCAGTTTTGCATCAAGTTTGCCGCCGGCTATATTTGAAAAAAGTGTAAAATCCAAATCTTTTGCTTTTTTCAGTATTCCATTGGCAGCCAAAGCACCTTTGAGATGCCGTTGCGTTGCAAAATAGAGTTGCTCAAGATTGGGAATTTTTACGGCATAGTCCGTCTGCAAAGAAGCCTCTTTTGTATCAAAACGTGCTTTTTTAATCACAAAATTCGCAAGCGTTGAAGAAAAATTTAATTTCGTGTCAATGATATTCTTACTGAGTACTGTTTGTGTTGCAGCATGAAACTTTGTTCTTGGCATCATACTTTTAAACTTATACGCTTGGGTAATGTATCTTGTGTCTGCCAGCCCCTTTGTAATCTGAGATGTCACAACACCCTGCAGATTTTTCGGATCAGCATTGCTGATGTTCACATGCATGGTAAACAGCGCATCTGCATAATGAGGCTGTTTGAGCATATAAAGCAGTTTTTGAAGCTTGAGACCTTTTATATCCGCTTCAATGCTTTTGGGTGCAAAATCATGCAGTGTTGCTGTAAATGCTGTGTTTGAAGCAGCCAAGTCACTTTTTCCTTTGAGAATCATTTCTTCTTTATTGCCGACTACTGTTCCGTTGAGATTTAATTTTCCTCTTATATCAGCCGAAGTTATCGCTTTTAAAACAGCCAGCTCTTTTACATGTAATGCGTATTTTGCCTTTACATGTAACGGTGCCGGAACTATATTGCCTTGCGATGTAATTTTGGCAAGGTTAGAATTGAGATTATATCTATAATCAATTGCATCGCCTTTGAGCTTTGCATCCAAATTCATTGCAAATGCTGTTGGAGGAATGGTAATATTGAAATCTTTTTTCATCACGCTTGCGTTTAATTTTCCATTTTTTGTAACAAGAAGAATATCACCGTCAAGTTGATGCGGCGTGATGTTTGTAAAATTGACATTCAGATTCACCTGGGCACTCGCATACGGTTTTTGATTGATCATATGCAGTAAAGAGGCTAAATCGGCACGCGCTACTTTGGCAATAATTGCAGTGGGAATAAAGTCTGTCATAACAATTTTGTAGTCTGTTTTACTTTTGGCAACATCACTCTTTCCTAAAACAGTAAACAGTTTGTCATTCCCCTGTACCCTTCCCTCTGTAAAAAAGGCATCCTGCAACTGCATTACAGTCAAAGGCTGCAGCGTTGCCAGTTCTCCTAAATCAACACTGTATTGTATATCAAAAGATTTTGAAAGAATCGAATAGGTTCCTGCAGCTTTAATTGTATTGTTCTCATTTAATTGCAAAATTATTTGAAAATCACTCATTGATAAAGAAAAAACCTTTAGTTTAGAATCAAGTTTCGTCTCTTCTCTGATTTTACTCTCTATAGCGGGTTTTATCAATGAATTGCCAAAGCCTGTAAAGAGTATGACATACACGAAAATAAATATACCTACAACGCCAATAAAGAACCAAGTTAAATATTTCATAATATTTCTCCATAAATTTGTAGTATAATAATACTCAAGTGAAGCTTCATTACAGTTTTAAGAAGATGAAAAACAAACTTGACAGAATGTGACTAAAGTTATTTTATATAAATCACACAACCATTACTTGACATTATTACACTCAATGTGTATAATACGTTATCTTTTCAAGAAAAAGGAGATATGAATCATTATGTCTGAAAAAGAAAATACAAATAATAACGAAATAGAGAATGATGAAGTCGCTGCTGAAGCTGAAGCAGTTGAAAACGAATTAGATTTACTGCAAAAAGAACTGGCAGAACTAAAGGACAAGTATGCACGTGTTCATGCTGATTTTGACAATATTAAAAAGAGACTTGAACGTGAAAAATACACTGCGGTTGAATATGCAAACGAAAAATTTGCAAAAGATATGATCCCTGTAGTGGATTCTCTTGAGATGGCCCTGCAGTCTGCTAATGCAGATGCCGAACCTCAGGAACTTATAGAAAAGCTCAAAGAGGGTATTGAACTTACACTCAAGCAATTTACTACAGCACTGGAAAAACACGGTGTAACAATGGTATCACATGAAGAGCCGTTTGATCCGAATATTCACAATGCCGTACAGAGTGTTGACAGTGATGAAGTTGAAAGCGGACAGATTGTCCAAACCTTTCAAAAAGGTTACAAATATAAAGAGAGACCATTGAGAGAAGCTATGGTTGTTGTTGCAAACTAGCTTTGAGTAAATGCAACCTAGGTTGCAAAAAAAAATTTAAAAGAGCGTACAATTACACTGTTTTAAAAAATATAAAATTCAATTAAACTTAAAAAAAGGAAGAAAAAATGAGCAAAGTAATAGGTATAGATTTAGGAACAACAAATTCATGCGTGGCAGTATATGAGGGTGGTGAAGCGAAAATCATTCCAAATGCAGAAGGAAAAAACACAACACCTTCAGTTGTTGCATTTACAGACAAGGGAGAGGTTTTAGTAGGAGACCCTGCAAAACGTCAGGCTATCACAAATCCGGAAAAAACAATTTCATCTGTCAAAAGAATCATGGGTCTTATGATGAATGAAGAAAATGCAAAACTTGCACAGGAAAAAGTAACATATAAGATTGTAGACAAAGACGGTATGGCAGCAGTTGATGTTGCAGGAAAAATCTACACACCACAGGAAATTTCAGCAAAAATTCTTTCAAAACTAAAAGAAGATGCTGAAGCGTATCTTGGAGAAAAAGTTACTGATGCTGTAATTACCGTTCCGGCATACTTTAATGACAGCCAAAGAAAAGCGACAAAAGATGCCGGTACTATTGCGGGACTGAATGTACTTCGTATCATCAATGAACCGACTGCATCAGCACTTGCATATGGTTTAGAGAAAAAATCTGATGAAGATGTTTTGGTATATGACCTGGGTGGTGGTACATTTGATGTAACTACACTTGAAATTTCTGACGGAACATTTGAAGTTCTTTCAACAGACGGAAATGCATTCCTTGGTGGTGATGACTTTGACAACAAAATTGTTGACTGGTTAGCAAGTGAATTCAAAGCAAGTCACGGAATTGATCTTAAAAATGACAAAATGGCCCTACAGCGCTTGAAAGATGCTGCAGAAAGTGCGAAAAAAGAGTTAAGTTCGGCAACAGAAACAGAAATCAACCTGCCGTTTATCACAATGACTGAAGCAGGTCCGCAGCACTTGGTTGTAAAACTTACCCGTGCTAAGTTTGAAGGAATGATTGAACCACTTGTAGATGAGACAATGGATCATGTTCAAATTGCAATGAAAGATGCAGATTTAAGTAAAGGCGACATTAAAGAGATCATCATGGTTGGTGGTTCTACTCGTGTTCCTTTGGTACAAAAAAGAGTTTCTGACTATTTTGACGGCAAAGAGTTAAATAAATCAGTAAACCCTGATGAAGTTGTTGCTGCGGGTGCAGCTATTCAAGGTGGTGTATTACGAGGAGATGTTAAAGATGTTCTTTTACTTGATGTTACACCGTTATCACTTGGTATTGAAACACTGGGTGGTGTTGCAACGAAAGTTATCGAAAAAGGAACTACAATTCCTGTAAAAAAATCTCAAATCTTCTCAACTGCAGAAGACAACCAGCCGGCTGTTAGCATTAACGTTGTGCAGGGTGAGCGAGAATTTGCAAAAGACAACAAATCTTTAGGTCTGTTTGAACTGACTGATATTCCGGCGGCACCGCGTGGTGTACCTCAAATTGAGGTTACTTTCGATATTGATGCCAACGGAATACTGACAGTTTCAGCAGTAGACAAGGGAACTGGTAAAGAGCAAAAAATTACAATCTCAGGTGCTTCAGGATTAAGCGAAGAAGAGATTGAAAAAATGGTTCAGGATGCAGAAGCGCATAAAGCTGAAGATGAAGCAAGAAAAGCTGTTGTTGAACTCAAAAATCAGGCAGATGCATTGATTGCACAAACTGAAAAATCAATGAAAGAGATGGGAGACAACCTTGCAGCTGACGAAAAAGCAAAAATAGAAGCGGCTATCAAGGATCTTCAAGATGTTCTAAAAGATGAAAACTCTACAAAAGAGCAAATTGAAGAGAAAGTAAAAGTACTTACAGAAGCAAGCCATAAAATGGCAGAGCAGATGTATAAAAAAGAGCAAGGCGGTGAAGCCGGAGCAGCAGATGCAGCAAAGAAAAAAGACGATGACGACGTTATCGACGCTGAGATAGAGTAAACACTCTGTCTCAACCCCCTTCTTATTTAAAATCCTTCTTGGCTATTTGCCAGGCAGAATAAAAATCAACTATTTTTCCACCATATTGGGCCTGAAAAGCCTGTGCGTCTTTTAAAGATTTGAATGCATATTTACTTATTCTACTCATTGTAGCGGGTTTTTTACTTCCAACAACATAATAAGCTTCTGTTACAGGAACAAATTTCAAAGAACTCACATCAACAACTTGAGGATTTTCCAGTTCAGCACCTTCTTTAATATCTTTTGTCAAACAATGAATAGAACAGTACTGATGTGTTATCCCATTCTCTTTTGCCGCATGATTTGTTTTATAGAACTTTACCAAATTCATGCCGCATATATGGCAAGATTCTTTATGCTTTCCTTTTTGCAACAAAACAGCTTTTTCCTTAGAAACACTTTGGAACATTCTATGCACCGTTTTTTTTGTTTTATGCGGAGTTGCTTTGTGCAATGAAGTGCTGCATCCCGTCATCAATACGAGAGACAGTGGAACAAGTAGTGCTTTAACCATGTATTTTCCTTTATTTTTTTAGCATTTTATCAGTTTATTATTACAATAGTGTTAAGCTTGTCTTATGCTAAAAAAAATGAAACACTACCTCAAAGAAATTATCTTTTTTGTGATTACGATGACTCTTTTTGCAAATGCTTTAAGTTTGTACAGAAGTCAGGATTTATCACAGAGTCCCTTAACTGTTGACAGCTTTAAACTTATAAATAATCAAGAATATCAAGTAGTAAAAAACAAACCGGTTTTAGTACACTTTTGGGCTAGCTGGTGTCCTACATGTAAGCTTGAAGCTTCAAATATAGAATTTTTATCGCACTATTTTGAAGTCATTACCATAGCTGTGAAGTCAGGGAGTGATGAAAAGCTTCAAAAATATCTTGATGAAAATAATTACACTTTCAAAGTTGTCAACGACCAAAATGGAAAACTCTCCTCAATATTTCATATTTCCGGATTTCCGACAACTTTTATTTATGACAAACACAAAAAACTGGTATTTAGTGAGGTTGGATACACTTCAACGCCGGGGCTCTATCTAAGAATGCTGTGGGCAGAAAAATAGATGTAGCGTCTCAAACACGCTTACACTAAAGCATCATATATCCAATTCCCCGTATGGTTTTTATGTACTCTTTTGTATTTGCAGGATCTATTTGTACCGGAACAGATTTATGAACCAAATCCGCCCAGTATATCGTCCTGTACATCTTCAACAGGGACTTCTTTGTGATTGGAAAGAAAAAAGGATAAATCGTTAATATCCTGATCACTCAGTTTTTTCGCAAACTGCGCCATCATCTGCTGTGAAACACTGCTGGCCTTTCCTGCGCGAAAATCAATCAGTTTCTTTTTCAGGTAACTGCTTTTTTTGTTTGCAAGTCTCGGATAGGTACTGCTTCCTTCGGCAGATGGTCCATGACAGCTTGAGCAGGCATTGGCAAAGAAAAGCATTTCACCACGATTGTAAGCATCTGAATCTGCATATATTTTCGTTAGCAGGATAACAAATAAAAAAATAAATCTCATTCTCATCTCCTCTTTGCTATAATTGTATCAAAAAGTAGTGACAAATTGAATAATTTTACCTTTGAATATCCTTATGTTTTCATCCTTTTACTTTTGGTAATCTGCATATATAAATGTCCTCTTACGCTCAAAAAAATTATTTTCCCGCACATACATCTCTTTTCAAAAAAAACCTCTTTCATCAACAAGGAAAAACTGCTCTATTCCCTGATTCTCTCCTCTATGATTTTTGCACTTGCCTCACCAATTGTATATGACCAAAAAAGTTCTTCCAAGCGAAAAGGAAGAGATTTGGTTTTTGCTCTTGATACCAGCGGTTCCATGGCGGAGAGTGGATTTGACTCAGAAAATCCGCAAAAAAGAAAATTTGATGCACTCAAGGAACTTTTAGCTTCATTTATATCCAAACGTTACAACGACAATGTCGGTGTAGCAATATTTGGAAGCTATGCCTATCCTGCCATTCCTTTGAGCTATGACATGAAGAGTGTTGCATTTTTACTGGATTTTTTTGATGTGGGCATTGCAGGAGAAAGTACCGCTATAGGAGAAGGACTGGCAACTGCACTCAAAATCCTCAAAAAAGGAAAAGCAAAAGAAAAAGTGATTATTCTAGTGACAGACGGCTATCAGAACAGTGGTGCTGTTTCTGTAAAAGAGGCGGTACAAAGGGCAAAAAAGCAGCATGTGAAAATTTATACCATAGGCATAGGAGACACCTCCTCTTTTGATGCCAATCTTCTCAAACTCATAGCAAAAAACACAGGTGCAAAAATGTTTGCGGCTAAAGATGTCAAGATGCTGCAAGAAGTTTATCAGGAAATAGACAAACTCGAACCAAGTGCCATTCGATCAAAACATTATCTTCATAAACAAAATCTCTTTATCTATCCGCTTACTTTGGCATTGCTCCTGCTGTTCTATCTTATTGCAAAACAGAAAAAGGAAGTTTTATGACACTTTTGTATCCCTGGATTCTTTCTTTTCTGATTCCACTGTATTTTTACTATAAGAATGATATAAAAGAGACACAGCAAAAAACAAAAAAGCAAAAGAACCTGCTCTACCTTTCTCTGTTTTTTATGCTCATCGCACTCAGTCGACCGGTCATTACAAACAAACCGATCGAGCAAAAATTTGATGCACAGGATTATATTATAGCCCTTGATGCATCCTTTTCAATGCAGGCGGATGATCTGAAGCCAACACGCTATGAAGTGGCAAAAAAAATATTGCCTCTTTGCTTAGGCAACTGAATCAGGATCGGTTCAGTATTTTTGCATTCACCTCCAATGCCATGCTCATCTCACCTCCGACAACAGACAGTACCATCAGTATGATGGCACTCAACTCTCTGGAGCCAAAATATATATTAACAAAAGGAACCTCCCTGCTCTCTTTGTTTCAAAGTATTGCCAAGACTTCCTATAAACAAAAAAATCTCATTATTTTCACTGACGGGGGCGAGGACAAAGATCTTGCCAGCCTCGTAGATATATGTAAAAAAATAGCATCATTCCCTATATCGTTGCAACAGGTTCAACAAAAGGAACCACACTGAAAAAGAACAACAAACCTATTTTGGACAATAACGAGAATCTTGTAATTTCAAGAATAAATCCACTTTTAAAACCGTTGGCACAGGAGTGCGGAGGAAAATATTATGAATTAGACACAGATGCAGATATATCAAAGGAAATCATCAGCGATCTTCAAGAACAGGATACTGCTGTTGAATCAACGACAAAGGTACTCAGCTACCGGGAACTTTTTATTTTTCCGCTTTTTATAGCGCTGCTTAGTTTTTTTCTTGCTGTAACAAAACTGCACCAACTCTTTGTTTTTCTGCCCTTTATCATTCTGCCATACCCCGTTCATGCGGCCTCGCTCTTGGATTTTTACCATCACAACAAAGCAAATCAGGCATACAGGCATAAAAACTATGCAGCTGCTGCACAGGAGTTTCTCAAGCTTTCTCCCTCCCCTGCAAGCTACTATAACAGTGCAGTTGCCTATTGCAAAGCAAAAAATTACAAAAAAGCTGTAGAACTTTTTTCACAAATACGTTCCACTGATCCAAAACTCAAACAAAATATTTTTTACAATCTCGGCAATTGTGCTGTTGCCTTGAAAAAATACAGCCGAGCAATACGCTACTACCAAAAATCATTGGCACTTGGATTTGACAAAGATGCTTTTTACAATCTCAGCCTTCTGTATAAACTGGGACTTCAGGATGAAAAAAATCTCGGACAAATGCTTCCAAAAACCAACAGGCAGCGCAAAAAGCAAGACGATAAAAAACAAATGCAGAAAAAAAGCACAAACAAAAGTGCCTCATCGTCCAACTCACAGCAAAAAGCTTCACAAAAAAGCAGCGGCAGCGGAAAAAACAGCAAAAAGAAAAAAGAGAACCAAAATCTTCTACATGTAAAGAAGAAAAACAAATCAAAATACAAGCTGGGATACAGAGCTTATGAACTCATAAACAAAGGATATACAAATGAAAAACACCCTTGGTAAGATATTTTTGCTTTTTATACTTTTTACTGTCTCACTTTTTGGTGCAGGCCAGCTGGCAACCTACAAACTTACAACCAATAAAAAAAGTGTCCACATCAAAGAACCTCTGCTCATTACCTTTCAGGCGGAACAGAAAAACCACAGTGATCATATGTTTTTTTCCTTTAATGTGCAAAAAAGCCCTGATTATGAAGTAAAACTTTTACAAAAAAGCATACAGGACAAAGGCTACCACAACACGAAGACAACCTTTAAGTTTATTCTCTTTGCACTCAAAGCAAAAACACTGCATGTAAATTTTGATTTTATTATTCGCACCGCCAGTGACAAAGCTGTCAAACAAAGTTATGTTGATGACCATGATGACAGTATAGCCATCAGCACCTATGATACAAAAATAGCGCTCAAACCTTTAACACTCAAGGTAGAAAAATTTAAAAAACATGTTGACCTGGTAGGAGATTTTAAAATCAGCTCTACAATTGACACCGATGAAATTGACCAGTATGGGATTGTCAATCTGCATTATATACTCTCCGGTACGGGTTACAAAGAAACAGCATTGAATATCCTCAATACGCAAATTGAAAATGTAAGCATATTTTCAAAAAGAAAAGACAAACTTTCCAGGCTTACAGAAGATGGGTATATTATCAATACAGAATATATATATGCCCTCAGCGCGTCAGATAATTTTACAATCCCCTCTTTTGCGTTAGAAGTTTATTCCCCGCGCAAAAACAGCTATTACACACTCCATACAAAAGCATATAAAGTCAAAGTAAAAAAAACAAATCCTGCACTCTTGTTAGATAAAACAAATGCCCCACAAAATCAAGCATGGATAAATTTTGCGCAGATAAAAACTTTTTTCATCTATACCCTGATTTTTTTAGCCGGATTTTTCACCGCAAAAATCAGTCAAAAATCATTTTTTACAAAAAAACAAAAAGAAGAGTTTGCAGATATTAAACGCGCAATAGATGCAAAAGAATTGCTCTTGCTCTTAATAATGAATTATCAAAACAGAGGTTTAGATGAGGATATTGCAAAGCTTGAGGCAGATATTCATGAAAAACATCCCCTCAATCTCGGAAAAATAAAAAAAGAGATACTGAAAAAGCTTAAGTAAAAAACTCGATATAGACTTTGTCAAGATATTTTTTTGCTTTTTCCGCTTTTTGAATTTTCGGTTCGAAAATCTCTTTCATTGCCGGATAATTTTGTACATACTCATTATATAAAGCACACTTCATATCCATATGTTTTTTAAATTCATTGACAACAGCCTGCATGTCTTCGGGTGTAGCAATCCACTGCATGAAGTTTTTAAACATTCTCTCACGTACATCTATGGCAAAAGATTCGCCCAGTTCAGCTGCTATGCGTTTTAAATCCCATCTTGAAAAATAGATACCGCTTTTTGCCGGAGGCATAATCTCTGCATAAATGGCCTTTAAATAGTCTGGATAGTCTTCATACTCATCTTCTGCACAGCTTCCGTCATCACAGGCAGCCTGCATTGCCTGTTTTTGCATCATTTCAAATTCGTTTCTTAATTCATTTAAATCTTTTATATCCATAATTGTCTTCCTATCTTATATATTTTTCAAATATTTCTTTTGCTAAATCTTCGCCAAGCAATGTACTGTTTTTCTCAAGATACGTTCCGATCAGTCGTTCACCGTCTCTTAAAACAAAATCACACTTGTTATACACCTGTACAAATTCATCTGCTTCATCCAGCAGTTCTACTGCACTCTCCTGATATTCTTCTGCTATATATGCACCGTTGACATGAGATTTTTTCATATTTGAAAGTGTATAATAAAAATCATCTTCGCGTATATTCATCGGTATCATCATGGCATCGGCATTATTTGCTTTTATCTCTTTGTTAAGTAAAACAAACAGTCTGTTTGGACTGGCATGTTCAGCAATAAGCCCAAAGAGCTTTGTCTCTTTTTTGATCCCGTCATCAGCATTCATTGTCTCGACTTCTGCCATTCTTTCACTCATTGTATCCCCCATAGTTCTTTTGCTTCTTCTTCTTCAATCCTGCATCTGTTACAGATTTTCTCTCCACCCTGATAGGCAAAAAAGTTCCCGCATTCATCACATCTTTTAATGTCAAAACGCACCAGGGTTTCAATTTTCGGTTCAAAAAAAGTACTGAGCGAAAATGTTTTTCTCAGTGTGAGAGAATGCGGTTCGCAGACATCATGACAGCTGTGACACTGTACACAGGCGAGCGGATTAAAATCAATTTTACTGCCTCTGTGATCTGAACTCAATGCACCGGTTGGACAAATTCTATAACACATTTGACAATTGGTACACGTGGTCTCATCCAAATCTTTTTGAGAAACGAAAGAAATATCATCTATTGATATAGTATGAAAAATATCAGGCACTTTGGCACGTTTCATTGCCATAAGCAGCAGACTACGCCTGTCAGGTATAGTCTTCTCTTTTATTTTCATAATATCTTTTGCTGTCACTGCATGTGTTTTTACATTGTTATCGCTTGCATCAACCTCATTTTGCAGCTGTTGTTTGATTGTGATGGCAGTTTTGACACCCTCTTTTGAGAGCAGTTTACGCCGGCTTAAAGTATCACTTTCTTTTTTTATTTCAAAATTCAATGCTGCAACATTCAGGCTTTTTTCCTGTTGCATCGCTTCAAGCAGGAAATTCACCTCTTCTGCTCTGTTGTTTATAACAGCAAGATTTGTTTTTGCTATTTCACACTCTGCACAGGGTCCCACATCCAGAGTAATTTTTTCTGAAGATATCAATGCAACACTCAATAACTCTTCAACACTCAATGAGGCTATACAGGGGAAATTTTCGTCCTTACATGTAAGCACACTCTTTTCATCTTCTAAAAACTGGAAAATATAATTCATTGGATTAAAATCATCCAGTGTATATGCCGCAGTAGGGCAAACTGCATTACAGCCTCCACATCCAACACATTCACTCGGTGTAAAAGAGATTGCAGAGTTTTCCAGATGAATTGTTTGAACAGGACATGCCTGCACACATTTGTCACATATTGCAAACTTGTTTGAAGTATGTACGCATTTGCTGACATCTAAAGTTAAAAGGCTCATGCTTGGTGATTATATCCGCTGTTTTTTAATTCTGTGAGGTATTCAAAGTCACTCATAATGAACTCCAAAGCCAAATCAGCCGCATCAAAATAAAAAGCCGTGCCTGCTTCACTTTTCACATTTAACAGATACATTGGCGCCCACTCCAAAATATGGTCTCGCATAAAACCGTACTGAATCTGTGCTATCTCCTGTGCCACTTTAGAGTTCCCCTCTTCAAGTGCCTTTAGCTCTGCTCTGCAGAGTTCATACATAAACTCAAGTTCAATCGCTATATGGTCAGCAGCCATAACTCGTGCTTTGTCAAGCTGTACATTAAATTCAAAAGCATTAAAAATGGCCTGTACAGGATTGTCGCCACCTGTTTCAAGCATCTGATCATCTCTCGTGTAAAATGATTCATACGGAATAAGATGGAGTAAAAAAAGGTTAGTAAAATCAACATTCAGATATCTTTCTATCAAATCTTTTGAATCAAGCTCTTTTCGTTTTTTCCATTCTTTGAATGTTGAAAAAAAAGAGAGCATATTTTCGTCTTCTTCTATTGATTTTAATAGCCCTTCATCAATTTCACTCATCATTATTCTTGAGATAAGTGCATACAAATTTATTCTTGCAATCTGCTCTTGTTTTAAATCATTATTCATTAAAAATGTGCCTTTTGGAAATTTTCTTATATTAGAAGTATAGTAAAGCCACACTTGAAGTGGGCTTTACCTTTGTTGTTAAACGTCTTTTATATTGAACTCATAAGCCTTTTGGCTTGGTTTCACCGGACGTTTAATATGATATGGACGGCGCAGTTTGTCTGCCGCAGTCAACGGACGAGTCAACTGATCTCTCCATGCCTGATACACTTTAAAGTTGTTTTCATAGTTCACTTTAATATCACCTATTTTGTCATCAGCACCTGCTTTTGTAATGATAACTTTTTGGTGCCAGCCGTGGTTTCCGGCAATAGGATCCGGATGACAAGGGGCTACCGCATTTTGCCATGCACCACTGAGTCCATCCCACCAGATATTGTCAAGATCTTTGTTGTACTCTTTAAACTGCCATGCATGATGCGGTTTGATACCTTCAGTCGGTTTCATTGTTCCGACTTTTCCGTCATCAGTCATTTCATATTTAGGAGAACCCAAACTCATAATACCAAGCTGATGCTCAAATCCCGGAATAGTTACAGAGTCTTTGAGTTTCCAGCGGCCTGCATGGTGTGAACATGCAAGAACACCAGGACGTGTTGCTTCAGTTGGCACAGCCATTGCAATAAAGTAACCGCTTTTAATACCTGTAAGAGTATCCTGTATTTGTACTTTAACTGCATCTCCGCGTTTGATACCGAGTTTTTCAGCATCTTTTGTATAGATCCAAATAGGATTGTGG